>CAYYLE010000007.1:0-53351 GCA_964472375.1 uncultured Rickettsiales bacterium | reverse complement strand
TTAAGCATCATCACTTGGAAGAATTGTCTTTCTCTTCCTTGGTGGTTTGCTTGGCCTACTTTCACTTTCAGTTTCTGCTTTGGCTTGAGTTTTACTTTCACCATCGCTTTCACTTTCTTTACTAACACTATCAGAAGTATTGCTACCTTCATTATTAGTGTTTTCACTTACTTCTTTTAAAGCTTTATCATCTTGAGATTTTTTAGAATCATCTAAAGCAAGCTTAGCTTTTTCTTCAAGTTCTTGTTTTTCTTTGTTTTCAAAAAACTCTTTGTTTTTAGCCCTTGTCTCTTTTACAGCAACCCCTTTAGTTAAAGCTATTACTTCTTCGCCTGATAGTGTTTCAAACTCTAAAAGACCTTGAGTTATATCTTCAAGTTGCTTACTAAACTTAGTAAGTATCTCTCTTGCTTTTTCTTCTGCTTCATTAATAAGTCTTCTAACTTCCTCATCTATTAAGCTTGAAGTTGCTTCAGAAATATTTTTTTGTTGCCCAACAGAGTAACCCAAAAATACTTCGTCTTGATTTTGGTTATATCTTATTCTTCCAAGTTTATCTGAAAAACCAAACTCTGTTACCATTCTTCTTGAGATTTCAGTAGCTTTTTGAATATCGCTTGATGCACCTGTTGTAACTTGCTCTTTGCCAAAAATCAGCTCTTCTGCCATTCTACCACCAAAAAGTACTGCAAGTTGGCTTTTTAAACCCTCTTCACTGTAATTAAGTTTATCTTTTTCAGGTAATGACATTGTAACGCCTAAAGCTCTTCCTCTAGGTATTATTGTTACTTTGTGCAAAGGGTCGTAAGAAGGAACATGAAGCCCTACTAAAGCATGCCCTGCTTCGTGATAAGCTGTTAGCTTCTTATCTTCATCACTCATAACCATAGACCTTCTTTCAGGACCCATAAAGATTTTATCTTTTGCATTTTCAAAATCTTCCATAGATACCTTAGTCTTGTTTGTTCTTGCTGCATGCAATGCTGCTTCGTTTACAAGGTTAGCTAAATCTGCACCTGAAAAACCTGGGGTAGACCTTGCTATTGTTTTAGAATCAACATCATTTGCTATTAAAGCACGAGCCATGTGAACATCTAAAATCTTCGCTCTACCTTCGACATCAGGTAGTGTAACTGTTATTTGTCTATCAAATCTACCTGGTCTTAACAAAGCTGGGTCTAAAACATCTGGTCTGTTTGTAGCAGCCATTATTATAATACCTTCAGATTCTGAAAAACCATCCATTTCTACAAGTAGTTGGTTTAGTGTTTGCTCTCTTTCATCGTTACCGCCACCAACGCCTGCACCTCTGTGGCGACCAACAGCATCAATTTCATCTATAAAAACTATACAAGGAGATTTTTTACGAGCTTGCTCAAACATATCACGCACACGAGAAGCCCCAACACCTACAAACATCTCTACAAAATCAGAACCTGAAATAGTAAAGAAAGGAACATTTGCTTCACCTGCTACTGCCTTTGCAAGTAATGTTTTACCTGTTCCTGGAGGGCCTACCAACAAGCAACCTTTAGGAATTTTTGCCCCTATTTTTCTATATCTCATTGGGTTTTTTAAAAAATCAACAATTTCAGCCACTTCTTCTTTTGCTTCTTCAACCCCTGCAACATCTTTTAGTCTAACTTTATTTTCTTTGTTGCTTATTGTTTTAGCACGAGATTTACCAAAACTAAAAGGGCCTGCCCCTGGTCCTGAATTTGGTCCTTTTCCTCCTTGAGAGCGACGCATAAAAAAGAAAATAACCCCAATAAACAATAAAAAAGGAAGCCAACCAATAAGCATATTGCCAAAAGAACCAGAATCTTCTGCTGAACTACGAGCAGAAATTTGAACATCTTTTTCTTTTAGTAAGCTAACAAGTTCTGCATCTTTTACAACTACAGTTTCATAAACAGAACCATTTATATCTTTAGCTATAACTTTATCTTTATAAAATTGAACTTCTTGCACCTGACCATTGCCTACATGGCTTAAAAAATCACTATATGTATATGTACTAGCTTTTTCTTTACTCATACCACTAAAGTAAAGGTTAGCAACTGAAAAAACAGTTACAACAAGAACCAGTAAAAACAACTTATTATTTTTTGACTTCAAAATACTATCCTTGTGGTTAAATTAAACATAACTTTATGCATTAACTAAAAATATGACTTATTAATGCACATTTTCTTAAAACTATCTCAACATTACTAATATAGTCTTGATTATTCAATATGACCATATTATTTTTATTAAAAATATAAGGAAGTGTATAAAAAAAACTTTTGTCTACATTGCCTATACTATCTGCATAAGTAAAAGCATTTTCCTTTTTAAGTATGTTATAGCCTTCTTTACCTAGTGGTTTAATCACACAACCATCTTTTTCTCTTAATTTTTCTTTATTTATATTTAAATTAAATCTGTTATCCCAAAGGTCGTTTTTGTGCAAATCTTTAACTGATATCGCATCAGGAAGGTTTCTAAATTCACGATGAATAACTATAAAACCATTTAGAGTATAAATAGCATTACTGAAAAGTGTATGTTTTGTATTGTTTTTAATTGCATTAATAGCAGCCAAACAAGAACTATAAGAAGGAGGATATTTGTTTGCACTTAAAGCCATTAAAACCCTTGAAAGAATAAATACTTTTATCTTTTTGTCTTTTATTTTTAAAAAATCATCTTTTGGAAAACGAAAAACCCCAAGCTTATCAATGCTTATATCAATATCTTGTATGGCACTTATTACACTTTCTTCAAATATCTTTCTTTCTTTTTTAAAAAAACTAGTATCTAAAAACTCTTTATCTAGGCTTTTTCTTATCCTTACTCTTTCAAACTTGTCATTATTGTTTGATGGGTCTTCCACCCATTTTGCATTAAACCTTTCTACTATTGTTTTGTAAATATCTTGCTTACTAAAGCCAAGCATAGGGCGTAAAATTCTTACATTTTCTTTATAACTTAAAGCAGGCATACCGGCTAAACCAACTAGAGACTTACCTCTTTTCATTCTCATTGTTATTGTTTCTTGCTGGTCATTTAGATGATGCCCTACAAAAAGATGTAGTATATTATTTTGCCTACAATAAGACAAAAGTGCATCATACCTTCCTTGTCTTGCTCTTTGCTGAATAGATGAGGATTTTTTCTCTAGGTTTAGTTTTAGTACTTTAGCCTTAATGCCAAAATCTTGCAGACGATTAAAAACCGTTTGTGCCTCTTGTGCTGATTCTTCTCTTAGTCCATGGTCAACTATTAAAGCCACAATACTTGCATTATTTTGCATTGCATAAGAGTTTAATAAAAGTGCAAGGCAAGTACTATCTGCACCACCTGAAACTGCAACAGCAAAATCAGGATCATGCTCAAATGGTTTGAATTTATCAATTTGCTTTTTAAAAAGAGAATCTGTAATTACCACAATAATAACCTCAACCTAATTATAATCATTAGAAGATACTTTAAAAATACACTACTAAAGTGCTACTGTGTGTTGCCTTGCACTGATGGAGTACTTGATATAATAGAATCGGGGCTAAATTCTTCTGAAGGTGTAGCTGTATTGCTGTCTTCTCCACCTCTCATATTGTATAAAGAATTGCTTTGTATGTTTTTATTTACATGGTCTTGAGAAATATCAGGAATTTTAATTTCCTCAATACTACGAGCATTTGGATTTAAAGGTCTTGCTGTGTTATTTTGGTTGCTTCCATCCATCACACTATCAGAACCCTCAGCATCTTGACCATTTTGGTCATTAAGAGTATCTTGCAAAATTTGTTTATCTTGCTCTGTCAGTGTATCTTCTAAAGAAGATGGTGAACTAGGTAATATTTTCGAATCACGAGCAAACGGATTTTGCTTATCTATTCCTTTTACTTCTTCATTAGAAAGCACAATGTTGCACTTATGTTTTTCAGAAATAGAGTTTATGTTTGCAATCTCAAAACTAAAAAAATTGTCTGAATATTTATCTTTTAATACAGTTGCAACTTTACAAACATCTTCTGATTTGTTTAGCTCTGAAAATACTTCCAACACTCTGTAAAGAGCATAAGACCTATAAAAATCATTAGTGCTATTGCGATAAACATAAATAAAGTCTTGGTTAGATTGTTGGTAATCGCCTAAATAGTATTTAATTTCACCTAGCCAATATTTAGCATTAACAATATGGCTTTCGCCCATATTGTTCTGAATGAAATCTTCAAAAGCTTTTTGCGATTCTGCAACTTTGCCATTTGCAAGTAATAAGTAAGCTCTTTTATATTCCTGCTTTGCGTGTCTATCAATTTCAAGCATTGCAGAACGAGCCCTAGAAGCTAGCACAACTATTTTTCTTTCATCAATAGCTGTCTGTAGCTTGTTAGCAAGGTCAGCCCCTTTAGAATCACTTGTAGTAAGCCTTGATTCAAGGTCAACAAGTGTTGTTCTAAGGGACTGTATCTCTTTTTCCATAGTTTTTATCTGCTCAAGCCTGCTGTTTGCACTTAAAGGCAAAGACAAAACAGCAAAAACTATAATAAAAATATTAGTTAAGATAACTTTTTTTAGCAATTGAGCAAACAAAACAATAAAACCTTAGCTTACTCTTGAATAACTGTTACAGCTCTTCTGTTAGCACTTCTTGCATTAGCACTACCGCTTTTGTCTGCAAGACGAGACTTACCATAAGTAACAGTTGTAATTTGGCTTTCTTGAACACCTTTTTCTACTAAAGCATCTTTAACAATGCTTGCTCTTCTTTCGCCAAGAGCTATGTTGTAATCAACAGTACCAACTTCATCTGTATGACCTTCAACAGTAACAGAAGAAGATTTAATATTTGCAACTTGTGCGTCTATTTTTGAAACTTGGTCTTGTCTAATTTCACTTGAATCAAAGTCAAAGTAAACAACATTAAAATTACTATCAGAAGTAGAAGAACTTGATGATTGGTCATCGTAAGCTACTGAAGATGTAGAGGTGCTTTGACAACCAGCCAAAAAAAGACCTACAAATATAACAGAAACTAAATAACTAATTCTTTTTAACATAAAAACACCTTTGATTTCTTATTATCAGGCTATATTATACAAGAATTATTTACTAATTACCAATTGATATACTGTTTTTATTGAATCTATTGATTTATTTTACGCTTAATGACACCTTTTAATGTGTGTTTTGTTTTATACCAATAAGGGTTTGAAAAACCTTTCTTGCTAGTAAAGCTTCTTTTATTTCCTGTTACAACATCAACAAACATAATTTGATAAATACCATTTCTTTTTGCCTGGTAGGCAATTTGCCTAGAGTTGTAAGACCATGTTGGGCCTTCTGCATATCTATCTGAAGTAAGTAGCTTTTCTTCTTTTGTTGCTGAATTTATAACACCTACAAAAAACTGCCCTTGTGTAATTTTTGTAAAAGCAATATATTTACCATCTGGAGAAAACGCAGGGGTAGAGTAAGAACCTGTTAAAATATTTGTTATTCTAACAGGAGATTCCCCTACTGCTTTTATTGTAAAAAGTTGAGGTTGACCGTGTCTATCAGATGTAAAGATAATTTGCTTTGGGTCTTTTGTCCAATAGCTTGGTGAAACATTAATAGAGTAACTATTAGTTACCTTTAAAACAGCTCTGGTATTAAAATTAAACTCATAAATATTTGCACTTCTGTCTTTTGCGATACTAAAAAGTAACTTTTTGCCATCTGCTGAAAAACTTGGCGAAAGCACTGTTCCTGCTTCGTGCTTTATGTTTTCAATCTTGCCTGTTTGCATATCGTAGATAGAAAGTGAAGACAGCCCGCTATTTTTATTAATTTCTAAAAACACCACTTTTTTCTCATCAGGTGAGATTTTAGGATTAATTAAAATAGAATCTTTATTTTTATAAACTGTTTTTACATTTTTAAAATCAAAGTCTGCCATTTTAATACTGCTATCTTCTACATAAAGAATTTTAGAACTAAAAAATGAATCTTCTAGTGTAAAGTCTTTATATATTTCATTTGCAATATCATGTGCTATGTATCTTAGTTGCTCTTTAAAAGCAGACTTTGAAGCTGTATAGCTATAAGATAAAACAATTTTATCTTCTACAAGGTCGTGTAGCTCAAACCTGACAATAATATCAGAGCCTCTTGTTCTGTATGTGCTTCCTGTAACTGCAAACAAAAAACCTTCACTTAAAAGATTTTGCTTTTCTTCTGTTAGGCTTGTGTTTTTTAAAAAGCTTGTTTTTCTTACAGCTCTAAATACAAAACTTGCATCTAAATCAGATTTAATAATACTTTCTATTGTTTTAGTATCTTTGCCAGAAACTTTTTCATTATCAAAACCTAAAATAGCAATTGGTAAAGCCTGAAAATCACTTGAATCTATGTTGACTACTAATGCTTTTAAAGAGCTTGGTAAAACCAAAGCAGCTAGCAAAATAAAAACTTTGTACATTTTTTAATAATTTCCTTAGTTAGAAAAAATAATTGTTGTTTCTTTCCATATTTCATATTTATTAAGAGGTAATTTTAAAGGAATACAACTAGGGTTTTCTAAAGCATTTCTTGCATGTCTTAAAAGCACCTGCTTTGTTTCGGTCTTGTAGTCGCCTATCACCATTACATCTCTTACTGTTGCATCTCTATTCATTTGTAGCCTTAGCTGTACATTTAATGATGTATCATCTGTTTGTGCGTTTCCTCTAAAAAACCAACAAGATTTTATTTGTGCGACTAAAAGATTATATTCATCAGCTGTAAGCCCAACATCTTTTTTTATTGCAGATGTAGAAGATGAGCTTGCACTTGCTTTGCTTTCTTCTACCCAGCTATCTAAATAAGCATTAAGCTCTTCAGTTTGCCTTGCATCTTCTTGCTCTATTTCTTGCACAATTGGTTTTTCTTCTTGTTTTGGCTCTTCAGCTACTTGGGGTTCAGGAGTTGCTGCCATTGCATCAAAATCAAAATTGCCACTAATTTCTCCCGATAGAGTTTTACTAACAACTGTAGGCTTTACAACAGGTAATGGGTTAACTTCCTCACTTACAGCAGTTTTGGGACCTTTAACACTCTTTCTGCTTTCAGTCTGCTTTTCTGGTTCTTTACTTTTAGCTTCCTGTCTTGGCTTTGGCTTTTTCTCTTCCTTTTTTGCCTTTTTAGGCTCTTCTTTTGGTTTTTCTTTTTTAGGCTGAGGTTGCTTCTTAGCTTTTTCTTGCTCTACCTTTTTCTCTTCTTGCTCTTTTATTACTTTTTGTTTTTGTATTTCTTGCTCTTGTTTTTTTAACTCTGCCTGCTTTTGTTTAAGCTCACTAGCACTTATTAAAGAAACATTAGTTAAAGTGCTTTTATTTTTAAAAGATATATAGCTAGCTGTATAAAAAACAATACCAACAAAAATATGAAGAATTAAAGATTTAACAAAATACCCCAAAGAAAACCCCTTAAGCTAAAAGCATTTAATCATCAATATCTTCAGTTACTAAAGATACACTTTTGTAACCAGAAGAATTTAAAGAGCTCATTACACTAACAACACTACCGTATTTAACATTTTTATCTCCCCCTATAAAAATTTGTGTGTTGCTATCATAACCACCATCTTGAAGATATTTGGTTAAATTCGCTACCCTTTTTCCATCTATTGATAAAGAGCCGTTTTGCCTAACACTGACAACAACTTGTTTAGATTCAACACTTAAGGCAGAAGCAGAAGCCTTAGGTAAAGAAACATCAAACCCTGTTGTCAGCATAGGTGAAGATATCATAAAAATAATCAAAAGAACCAATATAACATCAACAAGCGGTGTAATATTTATATCAGCAACTGATTTTCTTCCATATTTTTTTCTACGAGCCATGTCTATTTTTAGTCTTCTTTTTGTTTTTTTGATTTTGTTTTTGGTTTTTTCTGCTTTTTGTCTTTTTTCTCTTCATTAGCATGAGAATGTTGCATTTCAAGCTCTTCTTCATATTCTTCCATTTCTTTTTCGTGCAATACTAATAAACGGAATAAAACATCATTTGAGTTGTTTGCTAAAACTTCATCTACACTATCAATACCGCTGTTAATAAGGTTGTAACCTATAAGAGCAGGTATAGCAACAGCAAGACCAATTCCAGTTACATACAAAGCCTCAGCAATGCCTGGTGCTACAACATTTAAAGATGCTGAACCTGTAAGTCCAATATTATGAAAGCTGTTAATAATACCAAGCACTGTTCCTAAAAGCCCTACAAAAGGAGAAGATGAAGAAATAACAGCAAGCAATGGCATTTTGCTATGAATAGGGTTTAAATTTTGTTGTAAAAACTCATGAATTTTTTCTTGAATAAAGTAATAATCAGAGCCTCTTAAAAAATACTCACCCATTATAAAAGCATCATGATAGATTGTATTTTCTTTACTGCTTAAAATACTTTTAAGAGTTTTATAATCATATTTTGCATCATTTAATATAATGCCTGCTTCTAAAGAGCTTGCTTTAATTTTTTTAATAAGTCTTAATTTTTGTAGCATAATAGCCCAAGAAATAATAGACATTGCAAACAAAATAACAACTATAAACTTAACAGGCAAAGGAGCCTGTATTAAAATATTTAAAATACTAATACTTTCTTGCATCAAAAACCCTTTAATTTTCTTTTTAATTAGTTATCTTTAAGTTACTACATATTTCAATAATTCTTCTTGGTAGCTATTGCTTATTTTCTTTAGCTTTAAGTTACTTTCATTAATACTTGCAAGCTCTACTTTTAAAGAACACAGCAAGATATCTTCATGAAAAAACTTTTGCACAAAAATAAGCTTAACATTACCAACGCTTGCAATTTCTGACCTAACTTGAATACATTGGTCAAACTTTGCTGGGGCAGAATAATCTACAAACATTTTTTTAACTACAAAAAACACTTCTTTTTTATGCTTAGAGTTAATTAACCTATAAAAAGCTCCTCTTGCTTTTTCAGCAATGCTTACATAGTTTGCATGGTAGACTATTCCACCTGCATCGGTTTCTTTATAATCTATAAAATAATCATAAATATGTTTTTTGTTTTCTATTTTGCCAAGTATATTTAAACTCATAAAACACCTTATACGAAAAATAT
The DNA here is from genome assembly GCA_964472375.1 of uncultured Rickettsiales bacterium. Classification (GTDB taxonomy): domain Bacteria; phylum Pseudomonadota; class Alphaproteobacteria; order WRAU01; family CAYYLE01; genus CAYYLE01. Next base: position 44,249 of record CAYYLE010000007.1, on the reverse strand, counting down.
TAAGTTTATATTAATGTTGGTTCTTTATTTGTAGCGTTTTCTTTTAAACCTAAGTGGTGCCAAGCCTTGCTTGTTAGCTTTCTTCCCCTTGGGGTTCTTGCTATAAAGCCTTCTTTTAAAAGATAAGGCTCTATTACATCTTCTACTGTATCTTTTTGCTCTGAAAGTGTAGCTGCTATTGTTTCAATGCCAACAGGACCACCTTGATAATAATTTGCAATATACTTTAAGTATTTAATATCTTGGTTATCAAGCCCTAGCTTATCAATTTTTAACTTATCAAGAGCATAGTTAGCTATTTTTTGGTCAATAATATCACTATCAAGGCTTAAGGCGTAATCTCTTACTCTTTTTAGTATTCTGTTTACTATTCTTGGTGTTCCGCGTGAGCGTTTAGCAAGCTCATATGAGCCATCTTCACTTATTTTTGCACCAATAATGCTTGCTGCTCTTAAAGCTATTTTTTGTAAATCATCAACATTGTAAAAATCAAGCTGTAAAGGAATACCAAACCTATCACGCAAAGGGTTTGAAAGCATTCCGTATCTTGTTGTTGCACCAACTAGGGTAAACTTTGGTAAATCTATTCTTACAGACCTGGCACCAACGCCTTCGCCTATTACAATATCAATCTTAAAATCTTCCATAGCTGAATATAGAATTTCTTCAACAGCTGTTGAAAGCCTGTGAATTTCATCTATAAACACAACATCACCTTCTGAAAGGTTAGTAAGAATTGCAGCTAAATCACCTGAACGAGTAATAGCAGGACCGGAAGTGATTTTAATTTGTGCATCAAGCTCACTTGCAATAATTTGTGAAAGAGTTGTTTTGCCAAGCCCAGGAGGACCATAAAACAAAACATGGTCTAAGCTATCGCCTCTTATTTTTGCAGATTTTATAAAAATCTTTAGGTTTTCTTTTAAAGAATCTTGCCCTATAAAATCATCAAAACTTGCTGGTCTTGTACTTGTTTCACTTGCTTCATTTGCATTTTTGTTAGGGTTTAAAATATCACTTTTCATTTGTTTAATCTGCAAAATACCTTAAAGCATCTTTAACAGCTTCTTGTAATTGATGTTCTTTATAATCTTCTATTGTAATGCTTTCTATTGCCTTTTGTACTTCGTTTTCTTTATAACCTAAACTTGTTAGGGTAATAAATAAATCATCTTCTAAAGATGTCTTGTGTTTTACCCTGCTTTTATCTTTTAAGTTAAAGTCAATATTAAGCTTAGCCACTTTATCTTTTAGCTCATTTACAAGCCTGCTTGCTGCTTTTGCCCCCACGCCTGAAATTTGTTGCAATGCTTTGCTATTTGCAAGAGAAATATAGCTAACAATTTGGCTATACCCAAAAGTAGAAAGAGCAGCAATTGCAATTTTAGGCCCTACCCCTTGCACGGTTATTAAAAGTTCAAAAACATCTTTTTCGCCTTTTTCTTTAAAGCCATAAAGAGTTGTTCCTGTATCTTTTGTTATAGATTCAATAAGCAAAAATAAATCTTGATTATTTTCTAAAGCAAAAAGCAATGAGCTTGGAACATAAACTAAATAACCAACTCCGTTAACATCAAGCACTATACTATCTGCTCTTATTTCAATAACTTTACCATTTAAAGAAGCAATCAATTTTACAAACCTCCTTTTAGGTTGTTTTTATAGCAATGACAAAGTGCAATAGCAATTGCATCGGCTTCATCTTGTTTTTTTATCTCAACTTTAGGAAAAAGTACTTTAACCATGTAAAGCACTTGCTCTTTGCTTGCATGCCCTTTACCAACAATTTGTTTTTTAATGGTATTTGCAGGGTATTCTTGCAAGTTTAAATCAAAAGCACCTACACAAGAAAGCAAAACCCCTCTTGCTTGGCTTAAAAGCATTGTTGAAGTAGGGTTTTTGTTAACAAAGGTTTCTTCAATAGCTACACTAAAAGGGCTATATTCTTTAATTATTGCACTTAATTCTTTATAAAGAACCGCAAGCCTTAAGTGGGTATCTTCTTTTACACAAGGAGATATAACCCCCTTGCCAACTAAAATAGGGCTATTGCCATTTAATTTAACAACAGCCCAACCTGTGTTTCTAAACCCTGGGTCTATCCCTAGTATATTCATATAAAAAGCTATTTACCTATAATGTAAAGTTAGCGTTACAATAAACGCTTTGCACATCATCGTCATCTTCTAGGTTATCAAGTAGTTTTAACAACTTTTCTTGTTTATCTTGGTCAATTTCAAGTAACGACTGCGAAACCCAATCTATTTGGTTATATGTAAACCCGCCTAGTTCTTTTTCTAAAAAAGTAATTACTTTAGAGTAATCTTCAACTTCACAGGTTATTTCATAATGGTCGTCTTCTTCTACAACATCTTGTGCGCCTGCTTCTAAAGCAAGCTCTAAAATTTTATCGTAGTCTAGGTTTTCTTTTAAAACTCTTACAACGCCTAATTTATCAAATAAATATGCAACGCTTCCTGTTTCACCTAAAGAGCCACCGCTTTTAGTAAAATAAGACCTAACATTAGATGCTGTTCTGTTTTTATTATCTGTTAAAGTTTCAACAATAACAGCAATGCCACCTGGTCCGTAGCCTTCGTATCTTATTTCTTCATAATTTTGACCACTATCAGAGCCACTTGCTTTTGCTATTGCTCTTTCTATATTGTCATTTGGCATATTTGCAGACTTTGCCGAAACTATTGCAAGGCGTAGCTTTGGGTTCATTGTAGGGTCTGGCGAGCCTTCTTTTACTGCAACTGTTATTTCTTTAATAAGCTTAGTAAAGATTTTAGCTCTTTTTTTATCTTGTGCACCTTTTCTGTGCATAATGTTTTTAAACTTCGAATGTCCTGCCATTTTCCCTCTATATAACTTAAGTTAAAATTCAAATTAATAAACTAATAATTATTTTTATAAATTAAAAAACAAGAAAAAAGAAATAAGTACCAAGGTGCCGCTTAAGTTTGAAAAGGGACTTTATGTAAACGAATAAAGCTTGTGGCTTGCTAATGAAAGCAAACACAACAGATAACCTTCCAAAATATAATGTGGTCCCCGCATAACTGAAAACGCAAACACCTCAGTATGTAAAATTTTAGCACACATGATAATTTTAGTTAAAAAAATAAATTTAAATAAAAGCAAATCTACTTAACTTGGTGCTTAGATAATATATACTCTTTTAAAAAATCAATTTCTTGCTCTAGCCCTGCTATTTCTTGGTGTAAATCAGTGCTTGGTTTTTCAAAACTTGCATTGTTTTCTTTTACTGAGCTACCTGATTTTAAATCGTTTATCTCTTTTTTTAGCTTTATATTTTCATCTAGCAGATTTATGCTTTCTAAAAGAAGTAAATTTTCATTACTTACATTAAACGAAGAATCTTTATTTTTTGCCGTTGCAAGCAGCTGGTGTTTAAGTTGCATAACTTTATTATTTAGTTTGCAAGCAATATCATAAACTCGTTGCTTGCTTTCATCTTCACAACTTATTAAATATTCTTTACCGCAAACTTTTATAACAATTTTACTAAACATGATTTACAAACTATTTACTGTATCTTTTACAATAATTTTAATTTCTTCTATTTCTTCTAAAGCTTTGTTTATTTTGTTTTCTTTTTCTTCTAGTTTTAATTTCAAGCCTTTATTTTCTTGCAAAATATCTGCACTATTTTCAGTAGCTACACTTTCTTTAGTGTTTTCAAAAGATTTTTCTAAAATGCTTCTTATTTGCCTTACTTCTTCTTTAAGCTTTTTTACTTTGGCAATACTTGCAATATCTGACATTTAAATTTTTTGCTTTTATTTTTTATAAATAAATCAAACCACTAAAACACTTAAATAAAAAGGGGGTTTAGCTGTAAAGTAAAATTATAACATAGCTACAAGTAATATTATGCTACAATTATCGGTGGCTTGTTTAAAAAACAATGCACAAAGATACATAAAGGAGAAAAAATATGACAATTAAAGTTGCTATAAACGGTTTTGGTAGAATAGGTAGACTTGTTTTAAGAGCTGCTTATGAAAACAATCGCAATGATATTGAAGTAGTTGCAATTAATGACCTTGGTTCTGCAAAAGTAAACGCTCACCTTTTAAAGTATGATAGTGTTCACGGTGTATTCCCTGGTGAAGTTTCAGCAAAAGACGATAGTACTTTAACAATTAATGGTAAAGATATTAAAGTATTTGCAGAAAGAGACCCTAAAAATATTCCTTGGGGTGAAGTTGGTGTTGATGTTGTTCACGAATGTACTGGTATTTTTGTTTCAAAAGATACTGCTTCTGCTCACATTCAAGCTGGTGCAAAAAAAGTGATTATTTCTGCTCCTGGTACAGATGTTGACCTAACAGTTGTTTATGGCGTTAACCACGATAAACTAAAATCTTCTCATGAAGTTATTTCAAATGCATCTTGTACAACAAATTGTCTTGCTCCTGTTGCTTCTGTGTTGCAAAACTTAGTTGGTATTGAAAAAGGTTATATGACCACAATTCACGCTTACACAGGCGACCAACCAATGCTTGACACATTCCACAAAAAAGATATGCGTCGTGCTCGTGCTGGTGCGTTATCTATGATTCCTACATCAACAGGTGCTGCAAAAGCTGTTGGTTTAGTTTTACCTGAACTTAAAGGCAAGCTTGATGGTTCTGCAATAAGAGTTCCTACTCCTAATGTTTCTGTTGTTGATTTAACATTTACAGCAGGTAAAAACACAAGCGTAGAAGAAATCAACAAAGCTCTTAAAGAAGCTTCTGAAGGTCATTTAAACGGCGTTCTTGGTTACAATGAAGCTCCTTTGGTATCTTCAGACTTTAACCACAACATGCTAAGCTCTATTTTTGACGCTACACAAACACAAGTTGTTGATGGCAACCTAGTTCGTGTTGTTTCTTGGTATGATAACGAGTGGGGTTTCTCTAACCGTATGCTTGATACAACAGTTGCTTTATTTAAAGCTTCTTAATTTTAGTATCTTTACAACCAAAGGCAGGATATTTTCTTGTCTTTGGTTATTTTTTAGTTAAAAAAATGAACTTAGTTTACTTACAATCACCTTTTACAAGCAACTTAGAAAATGAAGGTGACTTAATTATCATCACACAAAATAACTTAAGTTTTTTTGGCTTTCCTTACATTACAAGCAAATTACAAAAATATAAAAAAGCAGTTAAAGTAGCTGATTGCTCTGAAGATATTTGCAACTCATTGCTTGCTAATGACTATAATTTTGATTATATTATTGTAGATGTAAATGATGCTATGCTTAGCAAACTAAACACTTTAAATAAAAAACAAAAGTTTTTTAAAAACCTAAAACAATTAACAAAATATTTAGATAGCGAGAAAGTATGAAGATTTCAGGCAACTCTGTAAAAACAGGAATGGTAATAATAAAAGATGATAAACTTTGGCGTGTTACTAAAACTCAACACACGCAACCTGGTAAAGGTGGTGCTTACTTACAAGTTGAGCTTAAAGATATTTTAAACGGGTCAAAATCAAACGCTAGATTTAGGTCTTCTGAAAATGTTGAAAGAGCTGTTTTAGAGCAGTCTGAATATAACTATTTATATATAGATGGCGATAACTTTGTTTTTATGAACAATGAAACGTTTGAGCAAATTGAAATAAACAAAAGCTTAATAGAGCCTGAAAGCATTCCCTACCTTAAAGAAGGCATGAATGTAAGTATTGAAAGATTTGAAGAGCAACTTATAGGAATGAAGCTTCCTGATACTGTTATTTTAGAAGTTATTGAAACAGAAGCTGTTTTAAAAGGGCAAACTGTAACAACGTCATACAAACCAGCAGTGCTTGAAAATGGTGTTAAAACCACTGTTCCACCTCATGTAGATGCAGGAATGAAAATTGTAGTAAACACATCTGATAACAGTTATGTAGAAAAGGTTAAATAATTATAATGAAATTTTTTCACACCCCTAACCTTACAATACTTAACACTTCTTTAAATAAAGTTTATAACAACATTGTTAGAGATTTTGAAGAAGCAAAACACTTTAGAGAATATGAAAAAAGTAAATCTTACTTAGGTAAGATGGTTTACTACATTGAAAAAAATGTTTTAGAAAACCTTTTGACTTTAAAAAAGAATTTTTCTCATCAAACCACCACAGGCGGAAAGATTGAAGGTAAAGATATATCAAATTACTTTATTGTTGATGCCTCTTTAGGTGTAGAGAATATTTATTATAAGAGTAATCAATTTACTGTTTCTGCATCAATAGCTCGTGATGGAAAAATAATAAGCACTATACTTTACAACCCTGTAAAAAACGAAACCATAGCATGTGAAAAAGATTTTGGTTTGCTTTATAACAACCAAAAAATAAGACACTTGGCTTTAGAAAAAAACTCTTATAACAAGGTTGTTGTAGAACAAAGTGTATTGCAAGAGCTAGAAACAAAGCAAATTTATAACCATAAGCTAGAAATAAGCACTGCTTTAGAGCTTGAAGTTGCCCTTGCTTGTGCAAAAAGAATCTTAGGCGTTGTACTAAGTAAACAAAGCTATGAAAATAGCTTAAACTCTTATTGCAAGCTATTGATAGAAGAGTCAAAAATACCTGTTAAACAAGTAGGCAATGTAGTTGTTTTAGGCAATATTGAAATATAACTATTGCTTTTATATTTTAGATAGTAAAATATTACTTAACAAACAAGGGGTTTTGCAACAAAGCAACCATTGTAATTTACTATAAAGATAGGTAATTTTAAACATGTGTAAAAAAATATATTTTTTTATAATTATTTTATTTACTATTGTTTTCAATACACTGCCTACTTTTAGCCAAAGTGAAGATGGTTACACATTCATGTTTTGCAATAGGGAGTTTTTGTTTAACTACTACAAAAATAGAACTCAAGAAATGGCTGAAGATTGCAATATTAAAAGCTCTCTTTTTGTAAAGTTAGAGCAAGAAGAGAAAAAGGTTTTAGAGTTTTCAAAAAACCCTGACAAGACATATATACCGCCTGAAATAACCATAGATTAAAAGGGATCTTAAATGCTTATTTTGTTTTTAATTGTTTTTGTAGACATGGTAAGTTTTGGAATAATTTTACCTCTTTTGCCTGCAATAGGCTTGGCTCATGGGTTTTCAGAGGTAGATATTGGTATTATAAGTGCTAGTTTTTCATTTTCTATGCTTATTTCAGCTACATTGTTTGGCATATTAAGTGACATTGTAGGAAGACGCAAAATTGTTGTTTACAGCCTTTTGCTTATGTCTTTTTCTTATGTTCTTTTAGAATTTGCTCAATCTTTTGAAGCTATCTTAATCTCTCGTATGCTTGCAGGTATAGGTGCTGGTAATATTGGCGTTGGTTTTGCAATTGCTTCTGATATATCAAGCAAAGAAAAAAGAGCTTTTTACATAGGTGTTTTAAGTGCTAGCTTTGGTCTTGGCTTTATTATAGGGCCTGGTTTAGGTGGTTTACTTGCAGGTAATGATATACAAAACCCTAACTTTTTACTTGCCAACGGTGCTGCAACAGTTGCGTGCTTTGTAGCTTTTATAATAGCTTTTTTCCTCTTAAAAGAAAGCTTGCCAAAAGAAGCAAGAGCAAAAGCAAACATAAGCGATATTGCAAAAACCACATTAACTACTATTAAAAAAACCTTTGCTAGTAGGTCTATTGCCATTTTATTTATAATAAATGCACTGCTAGGCGGTACTTTTGCAGGAATGGAAACATTTATTATTGTTTGGAATGTGGACTTTTTAGGCTGGGGACCAAAAACAAATGGTTACTTTATAACCTTTTTTGCTTTAATTGTAGCTGTAACTCAAGTTATTTCTCCGCTTGTTATAAAAAATTCAAACAAGGCTCTTTTTAGTGGTCTTATAATATTTACTATATCAACATTATTTTATGTAATTGCTAAAACACCTGCAATTTTAACAATTGTTGTTATATTTAATGCAATTGGTCTTGGAATTGTTTTTCCTGCTCTTAATTCTTCTCTTTCACATACTGGAGAGCAAAACGAACAAGGAGCAATTTTTGGTCTAAGCCAAAGCCTAGGGGCAATTGGGCGTGCCAGTGTACCTATATTTTTAGGCTACATTTATGTGCACTCACAAGAGATGATATGGATAATATGTGCCTTAATAGCTCTTGCTTGTGTGTTTATGGCTTATAAAGTTATAGGATTAGAAAAAATAAAGCAGTTATAAATAATTGAAACAACTTGCTTTTTTATGTATAATTCTTCGTTGAGAGAAATTAATGTACATTTTTAGGTTTTTATAAAAACAAGGAATAACTAAAATGAAAAAAGATATACATCCTAAATATCATGAAATCACTGTTCAATTAACTGACGGTAGCACATACAAAACTCGCTCTACATGGGGTAAAGAAGGTGATGTTTTAAGACTTGATATTGACCCATTAAGCCACCCAGCTTGGACAGGCGTTCAGAGATTTATGGACAACACAGGAAGACTTGCAAAATTCAACCAAAAATTTGCTTCTTTTGGTGTTGGTGCTAAAAACAAAGACTAGTAGCTAAACTCCTTTACAGCAAGTGTTTTTCAAAATAAATTTGTTTTCACTTGCTGTGTTTTTTCTTTTTTAAGATTCTTGCTTTCTTATATGTTTTCTTTTACAGGCAATGAGCTTGTGCCAACAAAAAAGAAGTTTTCTTTAGTTTTAGTAAATCCATCTACTGTTATTAAAACTTGGTCTTTATATTTATCTATTATTTCAAAAGATTCTTTAAAATCTTTTAACAGGTCTCTATCTGCTACAAAATATGATAAATCATGCCCTGTTTCTTCAATTTTTGCCTTGGAGCAGCAAAATGAAGTTACACTAACATCTTTATTGTAAGTAGTGGGTAAAAAAGGTAGTGCTAAACTTAGCTTTATATTGTTAAACTTTGTATTTTCTTTAAGAACAACCCACCATTTATCTTCAGCTTCTTTTTCATGGGCAAAAATAGCAACTATTGAGTTATTGCTCAAAACACTTTCAAATACATCTTGCACATTCTTAAAACCTGTTATTTTTGTGTTAAAGCTAAATTGTGCTAGTGCTGTTTCTCTTATTTGAATATACTTTTCTGTATCTTTTGGTTTTAGCATTGCAATATTGAAAGGACCTTCAATAAATAAGGTTGCCATTATAAGCTCTCGCCAAATTCTTTGCATATAAAGTTTATTATAATTACCAAAGTCTCTTTGCATTAGGCTATGCCCCATCTGCCCCTCTCTTGCAAAGGCTATTTTTGCTTCTAAGTCTTTTTTAATTTCTTTTACAAAAGGAATATAGAGACTACGCTCTTTTAGTAAATCAATTATTTGTGTATCAATTTCATCAATTGCATTTCTTATATCATTAAGATTTTTTACTTCTTTCATTGATTTAACCCTTTATTTGTTGCTGCTTTTCTCTAAAGCCCAAATAGCTGTTTGCCTAAGTATATCGTGCTTAGAATTTGTTAATGTTTTTACAACTTCTAAACACTCTTGGTTTTTTGTATTTAATGCTACTATAACTGCATTTCTTTTTAAAAGGTCAATGCCTAGCCTTTTTATTGGTGTTTTGTTAAATGTTTGTAAAAAACTCTCATTATTAAGCACTAGTATATCTTTTAAGCTAAGGTTTGCCATTTTATCGCTAATGCTAAAATAATCGCTTTCAAAAGGTTTTGAAAACTTATTCCATATACAAGCATTTAAGCAATCATCACAGCCAAATATCTTATCTCCCATTTTAAGAGCTATATCTTCTTTTATAAAGCCTTTATGCTCTATATTGTAATAAGATATGCATTTTTCTATATCAAGCTTATAGTTTTTTATAGCATTTGTAGGGCAAGCAACTAAACACTTACTACATTTACCGCAATGGTCTTTATAATGCTCTTGTGTTTCTATTTCAAGGTCTGTAAAAACAAAGCCCAAAAACATCCATCCTGAAAACTTTCTTGAAACAATGCACGAGTGTTTACCCTGCCAACCAATTGAGCTATTTGCTGCTAAAAGTTTTTCCATAACTGGCGATGTATCTAAAAAGATTCTTGTATTACAGATGTATTTTTCTTGAATCTCTTTAGCATACTCTTTTAGCTTTTTTTTAAACCATACATGATAATCTTGGTTTAAAAATGCATATTTGCTTATTGTGAAATCTTTGTTTTTATTGCTTTCGTGGTAATAATTAACAGCCAAAACAATAACACTTTTAGCATAAGGAACTAAACATAATGGATTGTTTCTAAAAAAACTATTCCTTGCAAGGTATTTCATATCACCTACAAGGTTATTGTCTACTATATGGTTGTAGTATAAAAGGCTTTGTGAAGATAAATATGGTTTTATGAAAGATATATCATCAAAACCATATTTTACAGCAAGTTCTTCTAATTGGTTTATCATAAAGCGTTAAAAAACGTCTCTTTTTAACCTTAGTTGAGTTAAATATTCCTCAGAATCTTTTGCATCAATCTTTTTTAAGTATTCTTCATTATTATAATGAAAGTAAGGATTGCTATTTTTTTGGCTACCTAAAGTAAAAGGAATAGAGTGCCTTAATTTACCATCTCTAATTAAAGCAAGTTTTTCTTCTGCTTCTTTGTCTGCAAAGCCATACTTAATAATAAACTCTACATTTTGCCTTATATACTCATGCGATGCAAAAAGTAGTGTATCATCATCAAAATTAGCCATTACAACCTCAATTGTAGATATTAAATCTTTTACATCTGTACCAAACCTTCTGCCAACACCATAAGGAAAAAGTAAATCACCCATAAAGGCATACTTTTGCTCTTTAATATGATAAAAAGCATGTGGGTCTTTATGATATGCACTTACATAAACATCTGTCTTAAATCCTAGGATATCTATAACATCGCCATCTTTAACTTTTATGTAGTCGTTATTGTATTCACACAACGGGTCGTTGGGAACATAAACACTTGCATTGTATGCTTTGTGTGCTTCTTCAAGCCCACCTATGTGGTCATAATGCGTATGAGTAATAATAATTTGCTTTACAGTTAAGCCATGCTCTTTTACAAAAACATCAAGCTCTTTAAAAGTTCCTGGGTCAAAAACAACTGCATTTTTGTTATCATCTTCAAGAATCCAAACATAATTATTATCCAAAATCTCAACAAAGTGATATTTTAAAGCCATAACTAACCTCTTAATAAGTCGTTTATAGATGTTTTAGCGCGAGTTTTAGCATCTACTTGCTTTACTATTATAGCACAGTACAAAGATAAATCTTTATTTTTTGGGCAAGCTACCGAACCTGGTACAACAACAGAATAAGGGGGAACCTTACCATAGTGAATTTCTCCTGTTTCTCTGTTGATTATTTTAGTAGACATACCTATATAAACACCCATAGATATTACACTACCTTTACCAACCACAACACCTTCTACAATTTCTGACCTTGCACCAATAAAGCAATCATCTTCTATTATTACAGGCCCTGCTTGTAGTGGCTCTAAAACTCCACCTATACCAACACCACCTGAAATATGGCAATTTTTACCTATTTGTGCACATGAGCCTACTGTAACCCATGTATCTATCATTGTGCCTTCATCAACATAAGCACCAACATTTACAAAAGAAGGCATTAAAACAACACTTTTAGCAATATATGAAGACTTTCTTACAAAACAACCAGGAACAGCTCTAAAGCCTGCCTGCTTAAAGTCATCTTCTTTCCAATCTAAAAATTTAGAAGAAACTTTATCATACCAAAAAGAACCCTCTGGGGCATTTTCTATAAGTTTCATATCATTTACCGTAAAAGAGAGTAAGATAGCTTTTTTAACCCACTGATTGGTATGCCAAACATCATTTTTAAGCTCACTTACTCTGATTTTGCCGCTGTCTAGTAAATTAATAACTTTATTAACAAGACCTTTTAACTCTTGTTTTTCGCCTTCCGATAGGTTTGCTCTGTTTTCCCAAAAGTTATTGATATCTCTTTCTAAATTTTCCATGCTTTTAATATCCCTTTTTAGTTTAAAACTTTTATTATTTCTTTCTGAAACTCTTCAATACCTGTTTTTTTATGTGCACTATATGCAATAACACTGTTATAACATGCTGGGTGTTTTGTTATTTCTTTTTCTATACCTTGCAATATTTCTTCTAATTTTGTTTTTGCAACTTTATCACACTTATTTAATGCAAGCTGATAAGAAACCCCTAAACTATCTAGCATTACCATCATTTGGGCATCGTTATCTTTAATCCCAAATCTAGCATCAATTATTAAGTAAACTCTTTTCAGGTTTACACATGTTTTTAAATAATCTGATATTAACTTTCCTATCCTTGCTTTTTCAGTTTTAGAAACACTTGCATAGCCATAGCCTGGCATATCAACAAGCATAAAAGCATCGCATAAGTTAAAAAAATTAATATTTTGTGTTCTACCAGGTGTCTTAGAAAAGCGAACAAAGTTTTTTCGCCCAAGTAGTGCATTAATAGTGCTTGATTTACCAACATTAGACCGACCTATAAAACCAACCTGAAGGTAATCTGAAGAATTATGATTAAGTATTTGCTCATTATCAGAGAATGCAGCAACAAAACTACATTCTCTTTTAAAAATATTAGTATCCATACTTAAATATTTTTTGCTTTCTGTGGTGTGAAAAACTTATTAAATATAAGTTGTTGCACAATTGATATAGTATTACTTGAAACCCAATATAATACTAACCCTGAAGGGAAGCTTGCAAGCAAGAATGTGAATATAATAGGTAAAAACATAAACACTCTTTTTTGCATAGGGTCTGTTATTGAGTTCATAGAGATTTTTTGCTGTATAAACATTGTAATCCCCATAAGTAAAGGTAAAAAACCTATTGTTAAAGCTTGCGGTACAGAATAAGGCAACAGACCAAATAAGTTGAATACTGATGTTGGGTCAAGCACTGAAAGGTCTTTTAAATAACCAAAAAATGCTGCTTGTCTCATTTCTATGCTCATAAAAATAACTTTATAAATAGCAAAGAAAATAGGAATTTGTACAAGGATAGGCAAACAACCTGAAAGAGGGTTGACACCTTCTTTTTTGTATTCTTCCATTAGCATTTTGTTATATTTTTGTGGATTTGTGCCGTATTTTTCTTTTAGTTCTTTCATTCTTGGTTGTAAAAACCTAAGCCCAGCCATAGACTTATGCGACTTAAGTGAAAGAGGAACTAAAGCAAGTCTTACAAGAATTGTAAGCACAATAATAGCAATACCAAAGTTGTCAATGCTGTCATTTAACAATAAAAGCAATTTTAACAGTGGCTTTGTTATAAAAAAGAACATGCCAAAATCAATTGCTGCATCAAGCTTTTCTATACCATATTCTTTTTCATATGCTTTTAGTGTTCTTGATTCTTTAGGCCCTACAAAAACTAGATTTTCTTTAGATAGACTTGAATTTGCTGCAAGCACAAGAGGCTTGCTTAAAGAATCAGCTTGAAATCTTTCTTGATTTTGAGCATTTGTAATATTTAAGAATCTTGTATTAAAATTATTATCTTTAGGGCTTACTGCAACAAGCCAGTATTTGTCTGAAAAACCAAACCAACCTGCTTCAATAGTGTTTTCTCTTGTTTTCTTTCTAATATCTTTATAGCTAAAATCTACAAGCTCACTATTATTTACAAGTAAAGGACCTTCATGAAAAATCATACCTGCTCTTGGGTTTGTCTCTTCTAGCCTTCTTACTACCGAATAGCCATAAACCTCAAATTGTGCATCTGTGTTGTTTATTATTTCATCTTTAACAAAAACCATATATTTATCATCTATTGAAAAGGTCTTTTTAAAAATTATACCTTGGTTATTCTCCCATGTTAAAACAACAGGAGAATCTTTAGAAAGCGTATTAGAGCTTGCTTTCCAAATTGAATTTATACTTGGGGTTTGAGTTTGATTACTACTCCAACCTGTTTGCACAAAATAAGGATTCTCTGTACCTTCTGGCTTTAAAAGCCTTACAGTTTCTTCTGAAGAAAGCTCTTCTTTGTAGCTTATTAAACTAAGGTCATCAAGCAATGCACCTTTTAAATTAATAGAGCCTTTTATCTTGCTATTTTCTATAACAACACGAGCGGTTGTAGATATTGCTTCTTCGTAGGTTTGCATAATATTATAAGCATTTTCTTGGCCTGTTTGAATGCTTGATATATCTTGCGATACTGCAACACTATTAATGTTTGCATCCACCTGATTGCTTGCAACTTTAGAAGGGAAAAAGTACTCCCAAGTCACTATAATAGCCACAGAGAATAAAATAGCCAATGCTATTCTTTTAAAATCAATATCCATTTAAAATCCTATTTATTTTTATCTTTTTTGCTTGGCACAGGGTCTAACCCAAAACTACCAAAAGGATTGCACCTTAATATTCTTTTTAATGCTAAAAAACCACCTGTTATTACACCGTGGTTTTTAATGCAAATTATAGAATATTCTGAACATGTTGGAGTAAAACGACAAGATGACCTTGTAAGAGGAGATATAAAATACCTGTAAAATCTAATTAAAGATATAGCCATAAAAGCAAAAAGCTTGCCTATAACACTCACTTTGTAACCTTTTTTTTGATTTTACTCAAAGAAAACTCTAACTGATTCTTAAGTTCTTTGTAGGTAATGCAAGGGCATTTTGGTCTTAAAATAACTAAGTAAAAACCCTTATTGCAGTTTTCTAAATTTATATTCCTGAATATGTGTTTTATTTGTCTTCTTATTTTGTTTCTTCTAACAGAATTTAAAGACCCTTTTTTTTTATACACATACCCAAATATAAAGAGCTACCTGCATCTAACTCACTACTTAAGTGCTTTATTACTAAGCACTTGGTAATAAAAACAACATCACTATTATGTAACTTATTAAAGTCATTTTTAGATGTTACAGATGAAACAGTATTACTACTCATTGAATTTAAGCTGATAAACGCTTTCTGCCTTTAGCTCTTCTCGCGTTTAATATAGCTCTACCACCTCTTGTTGCAGATCTTAGTCTAAAACCATGTCTACGCTTTCTTACTAGTTTACTAGGTTGGTATGTTCTTTTCATAATTAATCTCCTTAAGAATGATTAGTTTGCAAAACATATGTTTGAAATTAGCAATTAAAATAATATATAAACTTGCTATACAAGTCAAATATAACTGCACTTTACTTATTTTCATAAATATAGTTTGTAATCAAGGCACTGCATCTACTGATATATAATAATCATCGCCTGCTAAAAACCCATAAGAGTTTAAATAAACACTTTTAAACCCCGTTGTTTGCCTTATGTATTCAGCTATTAGCTTTAGGTCATTATCACCTTGTTTGTATTGCTTTGCACTTTTTTCGTTATAAAATAATGATAAAACAATATATGAATCTTTATTATAAAAATCTGAAAAAGAAAATAAAGACTTTAAAAAATTGGTAAAACTATTTTTTTCTACATAATTTATATTTAGCATTTTTACATCAAGCTCTATTAAAAAGCTATAAAGTTCAAATCTACCGTTATAAAATGCTATATGATTGAAGTTAGTGGGTTTATTAGCTAAAAGTAAACCTATTTGCTCTGTATTATGATTATTGTATATAACATATCTATCTTTTTTATAAGAACACGCTGAAATAAAAATTAATAAACAGAAAAATATGGCAAATAGTTTCAAAAGTTTCATTGTGCATTTTTTTATTAGTTATAATATGATACATTATATTATAATATTTACTGCCTTAGGATATTAATTGTTGTTGTGAATTCAACACAGCGCCTTTAAGGGTAAGTGATTTTGTTAAATGTGCCCGTAGCTCAACTGGATAGAGTGTCTGACTACGAATCAGAAGGTTAGGGGTTCGATTCCTCTCGGGCACACCATTTTAGTTAACAAGTTTTATTTGAAGGAGTAACCTTAATGGCTTATGCATTAAGTTATAAAACTAGCAAAGAAAATACACTAATCAATCTTTTTTATGAAATTGCAGATTCTTTTGCAAAACTTTTTTTAAACAAAGAAAGTAGCTATGTAGTTGCTAAAAAAGAAGATTACATACAAAACATTTTAGGTCTTTTTGGTTCCAAAAACAAAGAACCATCTGCTACAGACAGCTTAACAGAAGGTAAACCAAATAAAGAAGGGGCTTCTTCAGGCGGTGGGAAAAACCCATGGGATGATGGAACTTCGGAAGAAGACGAAGAAGAAGAGATTTTGCGTTACAGAGATGCAATGCTAGAAAACCAAGTAAACCCTGTTGCAAAGCTAAGAATCATATTTATAAGCTCTGTCGCTTTATTTGTACTTGCTGTTATTGTTTCCTTTCAAGCAATCATTTACATGTACAAGCCTTTCTCAAAAATTAAAGTACCATCGCCTTTAAGTAGTGCAATTGTGGTAAATTCAGATGGTTTTACAGTACATGCTAACAATACAGATAATGATGTAGGTATAGACTATGTAAAATACAACGATATAAGTCATGATGTTATTGAAACTACAAAAGCATATATAAACATTGTGCAAAAAGAGTACGATGCTGGAGGAACAGGTACATGTTCATCATACAACTACAACTTTAGTAGTCAACTACTTTGCAGTAACTCTTTCTTATTCAGACTTGCAGAAGCAAATATATTTGAAGAAAGCAATGCTCCAAACTGGTTTAAAGCTATTATAGTAACTGCTCTTTATTATAGGTATTCAGAAGTAGAAGCTATTGAAATCTACTTAAATACTTTAAGATTTAATGCAAATGTATACGGCATTAAAGAAGCTTCTAATGTATTTTTCAACAAAGAACCGAAAGACCTTAATGTTATTGAGTCTTTAGAACTTATTAGCACTGCAAGACAATATCAAAACATACCTTACAATGTTTACAAAATATCTTCTAAAGAGGCTTTAAGCATGTATTTAATAGAAAATGGTAAGGTTTTAGAAGATAACTTAGTTGGCCTTAGAAAATACCTAGAGCTGGATAAGTTCTTTGTAGGTTCTAACAATCTTTATTCTCATTTTGAAAGTCAAGTTAACTTCTCTTCTATCTTTGATATTTTAAACACATCAGGTGGAAGCATTAACGATGTTAGAATATATTCAAACCTTTACCAAGGTTTACAAAATAATATATTCAATATAGTTGATTCAAGCCTTACATCGCAAGAAAGTACTTCTGCTACAAATACAGCCTCTGTTATTGTTTTAAGTGGTCAAAATGATGTGATAACAAGCTTTACAGCACAAAGAAAAGAAGATGGCTCTATTAAGTATCACAATGGTCACCCCATTTCTAAACCTGGTTATATCATAAAACCTATTGTTTACTCAATAGTAGAAGGTTATGCTTATGAAATACCTCAAATCTTAAAAGATTCTCTTGTTACTGATATGAGAAACTTGGTTGCAATAGAAAACCAACAAATGACTATTGATGAGCAAATAGAGAGCTCAAAAGGTACAAGAACAAGTGAAAGCTACCGTAAAGCACTTAGAAAAGTTTCAACAGAAGTTGAGTTACAAAGACTAGAAAGAGACTTTAACTCTATGGAGATAAGCTTACCTTTCGTTCTTCCTGAAAGTGTTTTTGAAGGTTACTTTGCAATGAACTTTCAAGATGTTGTAAAAATGTATAGTATGCTTATAAATGGTGGTTTTTATAACAATTACCAATATTATAACTCTATATACATTGCTGATAAGCTAAACAATATTCCTCCTTTGCCTTCTAGACAAATTTTGACAGAAGCAGCTGTTGCTGATATTAAACAGAAAATGCTTCTTCAAAAACAAATAGGTTCAGACCAAGGAATACTTTACTATACAGCTGGTCAGAATATCGCAATTGGTTTATATAACGATATGGTTGTAGGCGTTTGGTATGGTCGTATTAAAAATGACTTAAACAATGACACCACAAGGCAAAACTATGCTGTTTCTTTAGAAACTCTGTTTAAAGTTGTAGACACTATTGCAAACACAAAACCGTATGCAAAAATTAACCCTGAAGATGTTTACAATGTAGAAGCGTCTCCTGAAGCTCTAGAAATAGAAGGTATTTCAGAAGAAGGTGGTGAAGCAATAGAAGGAACTGAAGAAGGTGAAACAGCTGAAGAAAATACTGAAGCTGAAGAAAGTGAAACACCTGCAGCTACTAAACAACCAGCGAGTTAGTAAAAATTGCAAAACGATAATAAAAAACAAAATGCCTCGGATTTAAACCTAGTTTATATTCTGGGCATTTTTTTAAATACACTTCCATTTTCTTTAATACAGATATTTTTAAAATACTGTATGAAAACAATGGTTGAAAACCATATAGATTTGTTCACAAGACTAAATAGTGAAAATGATTCTTTAGACTTTATAATACAAGTAAAAGACCTTCCTTTTGACTTTTATATGAAAACAAACCTAGAAAATCCCATCCTTTTAGCTATTGATAAAGAAAATAATATAGAGCCCGATGCTTATATAAAAAGCTCATTGCAAGACCTTTTACTAATGCTTGAAGGCAAGCTAGATGGTGATGCCGCTTTCTTTTCTAAAAAACTAAATATAGAAGGTAAAACAGAACATGTAGTTGCACTTAGAAATGCTTTAGATAGTGTAGAAATAAATGTACTAGAAGACCTTATAACTCCTTTACACTCTCATTTACAAAAACCTATTAGGGCACTTGCTATACTTGGTTTTAAAAAATACCAAACACTTAATAGCTATCTACAAATACTCAAGCAGTCTATAACAGGTAGTATTGAAGACAAAATCAACCTGCAAAATAAAGATATTGAAGAAATAAAGCATGATTTATACCATGCTAAAAGAGATATAATCAAAGCTACACGCGGTCCTTTAAGGAAAAAAGTGTAAAAATATAAAAGAGGTTTTATGGAACTTGTATGCCCAGCAGGAACACCTGCTGCATTAAAAGCTGCTGTAAAAGCAGGCGCTCATTCCGTTTATTGCGGTTTTAGAAACAAAACAAACGCAAGAAACTTTCCTGGTTTAAACTTTTCTAAGCAAGAATTAAAAGATGCTGTTTCATTTGCAAACGACCATGGCTCTAAAGTCTTAGTGGCTATAAACACCTACCCAGAAGCAGGAAATGAAATTCTTTGGCTTAAAGCAATTGATGATGCTAGTAAATGTGGTGCTTATGCAATAATTATGGCTGATTGTGGTCTGCTAGAATATGCCTATAAAAATCACCCTCAAGTAAGAAGACATCTTTCAGTACAAGCTACTTCTTCTAGTATTCCAGCTGCAAACTACTATGTAGAGCAATTTGGTGTTTCTCGTGTTGTTTTACCTAGAGTTATGAGCATTGACAAAATAAAAGAAATCACAACTGAAACCAAAGCTGAAACTGAAGTATTTGTTTTTGGTGGTCTTTGTGTAATGGCAGAAGGTAGATGCTCTTTATCTTCTTATGTAACTGGTTTATCGCCTAACAAAGATGGTGTTTGCTCACCTGCTCACCATGTTAAATACAAAGAAGATCAAGGTAAAATCATTAGTGAATTAAATGATGTAACAATCAATGTATTTAACAAAGAAGAATCTCCTGGCTACCCCACAATTTGTAAAGGTCGCTTTATAGCAGAAGGTATTCCGTCTTATCTATTTGAAGAACCTACATCATTAAGCATTATTAATATGCTACCTGAACTACACAAAGCAGGTGTTTCTGCTTTAAAAATTGAAGGTCGCCAAAGAAGTAAATCTTATGTTGAAAATATTGTAAAAGCTTTTAGAAAAGCACTTGATAGCCTAGATAAGGGGTTAGACTATGATTCTGATGAGCTAAGATTTTTAACAGAAGGTAGCAAAAGTACATCTGGTGCTTACACAAAAAACTGGAAATAAAAAATGAAAGAAAGCATATTAACTTTAGGACCTTGTCTATTTAACTGGAAGTTAGACGACTGGATAGATTTTTACTATAAAATTGCCGACGAATCTGAAGTAGATGAAGTATATTTAGGTGAAGTTGTTTGCTTTAAGAGATATCCTTTTTTTAAAGACCATATAGAAAAAGTTGCCCAAAGATTACAAAAAGCGGGCAAAAAAGTCCATCTCTCAACACTAACACTTATTGTAGAAGAAAATGAGCTAAGAGAGCTTCAAGAACTTTTAGACAAAAAAGATGATTACCTTATAGAAGCAAACGACTTTGCAGCACTAAAAAGCCTTGTAGGAAAAAAACATATCATAGGCCCTAACATTAATATATACAACGAAAGTACCCTTGATATTATGGTTAAAAATGGTGCTACAAGAGTTGTTTTACAATGTGAGCTAGATAAAAACACAATATCTACCCTTGCTGCAAAAAATAAGGCTGAAACTGAAGTTATGATTTTTGGTCGTGCCCCTTTGGCTATTGCAACAAGGTGCTACCATGCAAGAATACACGGCACTGGTAAAAAATCATGCGGTTATGTATGTGAAAAAGACTACAATGGTAAAGTTTTAAAAACCCTTACAGGTGAAAGCTTTCTATCTATTAATGGCACACAAACAATGTCAAATACCTATATTAACTTGGCGCAAGAGCTAAAAGAACTACAAGAAAACAATGTAAATGTTTTTAGGCTTTCTCCTCATTATATGGACATGATTGCAATTGCAGATACATTTAAAAAAGTATTACAAAACAAGCTTGACCCTAATGAAGCAAATGATAAGCTATTAAAAATCTTACCTGAAAATGAAAAGTTCTCTAATGGTTTTTACCATGGTACTGTTGGCAAAAAACAGCTTAGTGGAACACAAATAAATGTTGAATAACAAAATAAAAGCCAATTATTTTCAATGTACTAAACAGTTTAAATTTGCCTTGAAAGTATTATTGTTTTTATTTGTTTGTTTTCTCTCTTTAGGCATATTTTCATTAAAGGCAAAAGATATGCAAAATAACTGCCCTGAAACTACTTTAAATGAATATGTTGTTCTCTTGCATGGTATTTTTAAAAACAGCCGTCAGATGAGAAGAATGGAAAAATACCTTACAAAAGAATGCTACACTGTGCTAAATATTAGCTATCCATCTACTAAAAAATCTTTATCTGAAATTGCTGACCAGGTATGGCAAGAAATTGAAACTAAAACTAACAAAGATACTAAAATCAACTTTGTTGGCTACTCTATGGGCGGGCTTGTTACAAGAACTATTTTAAACAAATACAGGCCAAAAAATCTTGGTAGAGTTGTCTTAGTTGCTACCCCGAATCATGGCAGTGAAGTTGCTGATTTTTTTGACGGATTATGTCTTTATGATAAAGTAACAGGCCCTGCTGGACATGAGCTTATTACCAACCAAAAAAACTTTAAGGATAATCTTGGTAGCCCTTACTATGAAGTTGGTGTGCTTGCTGGTGATTTTTCCATAGACCTTCTTTCATCTTTGTTAATTAAAGGAGAAGATGATGGCAAGGTATCACTAGAAAGTGCCAAAATAGAAAATATGACCGCCTATAAAACACTTAGTGCTTCACACTTTAGTATTGCTCGCAAAAAAATAACTATACTAGAAACTATAAACTTTTTAAAATATGGTAAGTTTTTAGATACTAATTAATTGCTTTAAATTAAAAATAACTTACAATATACACAAAATCAGGCTTTAAGCAAACCCTAAAAGTAAAGGAGTCTCAAAATGACCTGCAATTCTCAAAGCTCTTCTTGCTCTGGCAAAAAAAGAACAGACTATCTATTTTTTATATCTCTAATCCTTGTGGTGTGCTTTTATGTAACCGACCTTTTTTTTAAAAGTAATATTAAAGATATATCCTGGCTTAGTACCATGGCTTCCATGTCAAAAGAAACGCTAGACTCAACATGGTGGGGAGTTATATCAGGCGCCATTTTTGCTGGAATACTTTCTAAAATACCAAAAGAGTTTGTAATGCATGTAATTGGCAAAAAAGGAAGCTTTAAGAGTATTTTGCGCGCAACAGGTGCAGGTGTGCTTTTAGACCTTTGTAACCATGGTATACTTGTTATTGCAACAAAACTATACGAAAGAGGGGCAAGTACTGGACAAGTAATTGCATTTTTAGTTGCAAGCCCTTGGAACTCATTTTCTTTAACTTTAATACTTGTTGGCTTAATAGGGCTTAAGCTAACTATATTATTTATAGTGCTTTCTATGGTTATAGCACTTATAACAGGTATGATTTTTGAAATACTAACAACTAAAAAAATATTACCTGACAACCCTAACTCTGTTGAAATTCCAAAAGATTTTAACTTTACCAAAGAAGCTAAAACAAAGCTTAAAAATACTGATTTTAACTTTAAATTCTTTAAAGAAGCATCAATATCAGGAATTAAAGACTCTAAAATTGTTTTAAAGTGGCTTTTAATAGGTATTTTAATTGCTGGGATTATAAGAGTGGTTTTAAGTCCTGAGCAATTTGAAGGTTTTTTTGGACCTAGTATGTTTGGCTTAATGGTTACCATTGTATTTGCAACCATTTTAGAAATATGTTCTGAAGGCTCTACCCCTATTGCATCTGATATTATAAATAATGCAAATTCAGCAGGTAATGGCTTTGCATTTTTAATGACAGGTGTAAGTACAGACTATACAGAAATAATGATTCTAAAAGAAACAACCAAAAGTTTTAAGATTCCTTTATTTTTGCCTCTTATAACTCTTCCTCAAATTGTTTTAGTTGCTGTTGTTTTAAATTTAGTTTAATTTTTTCATAAGTCTTTATTATTTTTGTCTTATGTATTAAAATAAAATTGCAGGTGCGGGCAAAGTGGTTAAGAATCTGGTCAGGTTCGAAAGAAAGCAGCCATAATTAATCGTTTTGGGTCGCATCTGTACTTTTTTATAAAAACATCAATAGGGTGCGGAGCAATATTTTGCAAGAAAACTACATAGTATTATCCCGAAAATATCGCCCCAACAAACTTAGCCAACTAATAGGGCAAGAAGTCCTTTCGCAAACCCTAAAAAATGCTTTTACCAGTGGTAAGGTTGCCCATGCATTTATATTAACAGGTGTAAGAGGCATTGGTAAAACAACAACTGCTCGTATTATTGCAAAGTCATTAAATTGCACAGATTTACAAAACAATATAGACCCTTGTGGCAATTGCCAAAGCTGTAAAGACATCTTAAAAGATAGCTCACTTGATGTTGTAGAAATAGATGCTGCTAGCAATACCAGTGTTGATGACATAAGAACAATAATAGATTCTGTTCAGTACAAACCTGTAAACTCAAAATACAAAATATTTATAATAGATGAAGTTCATATGCTTTCAAATAGTGCTTTTAACGCTTTATTGAAAACACTTGAAGAGCCTCCTTCTCATGTTAAGTTTGTTTTTGCTACAACAGAGATTAAAAAAGTACCTATTACTGTACTTTCAAGATGCCAAAGGTTTGACTTACCAAGGGTAAAAAGCAACGAACTAGCAAAACACCTTGCAAATATTTGCCAAAAAGAACAAATTGAGTTTGAAGAAAAAGCACTAGCTTTGATAGCGCAATCGGCACAAGGCTCGGTAAGAGATGGGCTAAGCTTACTTGACCAAGCAATAGTGCTTTGTAATAATAACATTACAAGCCCAAAAGTAACCCAAATGCTTGGCAAAGGATATATCTTAAACTACTATCAACTAATAGATAGCATTTTAAAAGGGCAAAGCCAGGAAGCTTTGGAAAACATAACAGAGCTTTATACAAAAGGTAGCGACCCTTTAACAATTACTGAAAGAATGCTTGATGTTATAAATAGGGTTTTGAAAATCAAAACAGTTGCAAGCTATGCAAATAGCCCCCAAGCAAGTGAAGAGGACCTAAGCATTGGCAAAGATATTGCAAGCAAAGTTTCTGTACCTTCACTTTTAAAACTATGGCAAGTTGTTTTGCAAGGTTTTGAAGAGATAAAAACAAACTCAATGCCAAAATCTTGCCTTGATGTTTTAATAATCAAAACATCTTGGATTGCACAAATGCCTAACATTGAAGATGTTATACAATCTATTAACAATACAAAAACCAAAGAACAAAACCAAAATACAGCAGAAAGCACCAAGAAAATAGAAAATAGCACTGTATTGTCCCCCACCCTTAAACAAGATGATGCCACTTTACAACAAGAAGAAAACAATAATATACAATCTATAATAGATAGTAAAATAAAATCTGTTTTCCCTGATGCTTTAAAGGTTTAAGAAAAAATAATTGCTTTTATGTGTGCCTGTAGCTCAGTTGGATAGAGCAGCATTTTCCGAAGATGTTTGTCGTAGGTTCAAATCCTATCAGGCACACCAGTTTTTTTGTAAAGTAGCTTTTTAAAGCTAAGATTGTATTGATTAGAAAATATCTTAACACTCTCTTTTGGATATTTATTTCAAAAAATCAGTTAATAACTTTGCTTTTAACTAATTGCAAGCAAGATAAACAGCAAAGATAACATATGATTGATTTTTGTATACAAGATACTAGTTTTATAGTATTGATACCAAAATGCTTGATAAAACAATATTGTAAAGACTATCGGTAAAATAGCTAATATTTTTAAAACAGCAAACCCAAATGGATTTACATAATACTAAACAACCTAATTAATTGCAATTACTATTTAATTAACAAAAAAATTATGTTGTTTCAATAGTCTTCTTTTCTGCTTTCTTTCCATTTTTTGGTATTTTTGTATTAACAAATTAAATGGCAAAAAAAATCAAAATAAGAAAATAGCCTAAAATTTTTGAGCTACATAGGAACTACTTTGCTAACATTGTATTGTTCCTCATACACTATTTTAATAGCAATTTAAGATTATTGCTATTAAAACTAGTCTATAAAATACTCGCCTTTACAAGCAGTATTCCAAGCATCCAGAAACTCTAAAAGATGCTTTTTTTCAGAGCTTTCAATAAACTTTAATGCATCGTCTATTGAAAAATTATAAGAGTCTTTGTTTATTTTACCTATCATCAAAGCATATCTTAAATAAAGTAAATATGTGTTTAATGCATCTGTTTCACAATAGTCTCTAATCTCTTTTACTTTGCCTTCATCATAAAGCTTTGTAACATCAGACCCATCAGTGCCAAACTTACCAGGCAAACCAAGAATAGAGCAAACTTCATTTAATTTTATACGTGCAGAACTTCCAAAATCTGATAGTACATCTATTAAATCACAATGCCAATCAGCTGAATATCTTGAAGAATAGCTATCCCACTTTGTTCCTTCCTTAAAAAACTTAGTGAACTTGTTTGCATACTTCATTGCCCTATACTTTAAAACAGGTATATCAAAAGTTCTACCATTAAATGAAACAAGGGTTGGCAATTTATCATCAACTAGTTTGAAAAAGCCATAAACAAGGTCTTGCTCTTTTGAAGTTTCTTGCCCTCCTGACCTTATATGCCTAATTTTATAAAACTTTTGCCCTGTGTCTTCTTCAAAAGATGGTTCTGCAAGAACATAACTCACAGCAACAATTTTATGAAAAGGTTGCCTTAAAAAGGCATTTTTACCATCTGTTATTTTTAAATGATAGTCTTCAAGTGCTTTTCTTGCTTTTTCAACATCTTCTATGTTTTCTCCAAGCAAGTTTTCAACTACGCTTGTATCTGGTATTGTTTCAATATCAAATACAAAAAGTGCCCTATTAGAGTTACCATTCATTTTACAAACCTATTTTAGAGTTATTTAATTTTTACTATCAAGTTTTACATTTATATCTTAAAATACAAAGAGTTTTGAAACAATATTTATAACACTTACAAAGTAGAATAGAGGATAAAAATGGTTGGTTTTGGTAATATAATGAAAGCAGCTCAAGAGTTCCAAAAGAAAATGGAAGTTGCTCAAGAAGAAATTAAAAACTTAAAAGTAGAAGGTCAATCAGGTGGTGGTCTTGTTAGTGTTACTGTAAATGGCAATAGCGAACTATTAAGCATTAATGCATCTGATGAAGCTTTTGAAGAGGATAAAGAAATTTTATTAGATTTAATTGTTGCTGCTTATAACAATGCAAATGAAAAGGCTAAAGAAGAAGCAAAAGCAAAAATGGAAAGTGCAAAAGGTGACCTTCCTTTACCTAATAACTTTAAAATGCCTTTTTAGTTAGATTTTATGAACAAAGATTTTGAAAAATTTAATACAGTAATAGAGCTCTTGTCTCGGCTACCTGGTGTAGGTAGTCGTACTGCTAAAAGATACTTACTCTATATGTTAAAAAAGAATGAAAAGTTTTTACCTGCTTTTATTTCTGCATTAGATGATTTATCAAAAAATGTTACAACATGCTCTAACTGTTTTCAGGCAAGCACATCAAACCCTTGCTATATCTGCAATGATGAAAGAAGAGAAAAGCATGTTGTTTGCGTGGTTGAAAACATGTCTTCTCTTTGGGCAGTAGAAGATTCTAGGTCTTACAAGGGTCTTTATCATGTAATTGGTGAAAACATATCAATATCAAGGGCTGAATCGCCTGAAAAACTAAAGCTTGATAACCTAATTACCAAAATAGAAAGCGGGCAAGTAAAAGAAGTTATTTTGGCTCTTTCTATGAATGTAGAAGGGCAAACAACACTGCACTATATTTATGAACATATATCTAATTATGACATTAAAATAACTACGCTAGCACAAGGTGTTCCAATTGGTGGTGAGCTTAACTACCTAGATGATGTTACAATAGGAAAAGCCCTAAACGACCGTAAAATAATCAGCTTTAAATAAAATTTAAAAGATAAAAAATGTCTAAAATATTAAATGTAATAAAATACCCAAATTCTGTTTTAAAAACACAAGCAAAACCTGTTGAAAAAGTAGACGAAAGTATTTTAGAGCTAATAGAAAACATGACTACAACAATGTATGAAAGCAGAGGAATTGGCTTAGCTGCAAACCAAGTAAATGTTCTTTTAAGAGTTATAGTTGTAGATATAAACTGGAAAGACCAAGAAGGGCAAATAGTTGACAAAAACCCTATTGCCCTTATAAACCCTGAAATCACCAAAGAAAGTGAAGATTTATCAATTTATAGTGAAGGTTGCTTGTCTATACCAGGTATTTACGAAGAAATTAAAAGACCTTCAGCTGTTACTGTAAGTTTTTTAAATAAAGATGGTGAAAAAGAAGAAATAGAGGCAGATGGGCTGCTTGCAACATGCTTACAACACGAAATAGACCACTTAGATGGAAAACTTTTTATTGACCATTTATCAAGATTAAAAAGAAACTTTGTGGTTAAAAAGTACAAAAAACAAATAAATGAAGATAAATAATAAAACTGGGGCTTGCTATGAAAGTAATTTTTATGGGTTCTTCTGATTTTTCTTTAAACAGCTTTAAAAAAGTTTATGAAAATGGATATAAAATACAAGCACTTTACACTAAAAAACCAAAACCTAAAGGGCGTGGACACAAAGTGCAAACTCATGAAATATACAAGTTAGCAGAAAGCTTAAATATACCTATTTACACCCCTACAAGTTTACGCAAAAAAGAAGTAATTGATGAGTTCTTACAAATTGATGCTGATGTTAATATTGTTGCTTCTTATGGTTTAATTCTTCCTGCAGAAGTTTTATATGCAAAAAAATATAAAAGCATTAATGTTCATGGCTCTTTATTGCCAAAATGGCGAGGTGCAGCACCAGTACAAAGAGCTATTGAAAGTGGCGATAAAACCTTTGGTGCAACCATTATACAAATGGATGAAGGTATAGACACAGGTGATATGCTTGCAAAAGAAAGCTTTGACTTACCTGAAGATATGCAATGCAAAGAGCTTTTTGAAAAAACCGCAAGCGTTGGTGCAAAACTGCTTATAGATGTTTTAAAAAATATAGATAATCTAAAGCCTGAAAAACAAGATGAAAGCAAAGCCTGTTACGCAAAAATGATAAAAAAAGAAGAGGCTAAAATTAATTTTGATGATAGTGCTTTTAATATATTTAATAAAATAAGAGCTTTTGCTGATTTTCCTAAAGCTTATTTTGATTATAAAGATGAACAAATAAAAATATTAAAAGCAAGCTATTGCAATAAAGACACTAAAGCCAAAGCTGGAACAGTGCTAAATGAAAACTTGGAAATTGCTACAAAACAAGGTGTTATAAAGCCTTTAGTGCTGCAAAGAGCAGGAAGAAAAGCTCTTGATATAAATGAATTTAAAAAAGGTTTTACAGTAGAGCAAGGTGTATTGTTACAATAAAGATTTACTTGTAATAAAAAGTAATACATTAAACGGTTGCTATATTTATAAAACTTTTTATAATCTCTGTAGTGCAACCCTTTAATACAATAGGCTTGCATTGCTTTATTTGCAAAAAAAAGTTAAAAGGATTGTTGATATTATGAATAAAGTTTTATTGTTTGCAGTGACGATGTTATTTGCAATGAGCATAAACTCTTTACATGCTCAAAGAGATAATGTGGTTGTTGTAGGTAGCTCTACTGTATACCCTTTTACAACAGAAGCCGTTGATAGATTCGTGCAAAAAACAGGCAACAGAGCACCAACCGTTAGATCAACAGGTACAGGTGGTGGTTTTAAACTATTCTGTTCTGGTGTAGGTTTTCAGCACCCTGACTTTAGCAATGCTTCAAGAGCCATAAAAGATTCAGAAAGAAAATCGTGCGAAGCAAATGGTATTAAAAACATTATTGAAATCAAACTTGGTTATGATGTTTTAGTTTTAATCACAAGCACTGGTCTTTCTTTAGAGCTAACAGATAGTGAAATTTTCCTTGCACTTGGTGCACAAGTACCTAACAAAGAAGGCAAAATTGTTGCAAACCCTCATAAAACTTGGCAAGATATCAACCCTAGTTTACCAAATATAAAAATTAGCTTTATGGGACCTCCTCCAACTTCAGGAACAAGAGATTCATTTTTAGAAATGGTTATGGAAAAAGGTGCAAAAGCACAACCTAGCCTTGCTAATGCATCAAGCAATGAAATTAAAAAACTGGCACACAACCTTAGAAAAGATGGTGCTTGGGCAGATGCTGGTGAAAATGATAACCTGCTTGTAAGAAAAATACAAAACTCTAAAGATGTTATAGGTATTGTTGGCTTTAACTATTATTCAGAAAATTCAAGACAGTTAAACGCTGTTGATATTAACGGTAAAACTTTAGAAGATAGTGATTATAGCCTTAAAAGACCTCTTTACATCTATGCAAAAGGTGAACATTTAGGTGTTATTAAAGGTATGAAAGAATTTGTTGCTGAACTTACAAGCAAAGAAGCTCTTTCTAGAAATGGTTACCTTGCAAGAAAAGGTTTAAGCCCTTTAAGCGATAAAGAATTTTCAGACCTTACTAATAAAACAAACAAAGAACTTAAATAAAAAGTTTAATATGTATTTAATTACTTTAATTTTAATGGCATGCTTTTACATCTTTGGTGTAAAGCGTGCCAAAAACTTTATACTAGAAGGTAATAAGCCTTCTAGTATTGCGAAATATCATGGCTATTATGCTTTAGCAAGTTTTGCTATACCTGCTATTATTTTTATTGTATTTTGGGTTTTTGTAGAAAAATTTATATCTTCATCTATAATTGCAAGCTCTATACCTGATGCTATAAAGCTTAATATTTTTCAGCACCAGATAATGAAAATAGAAATACAAAAGGTTACTAACCTAATTTTAGCTGGCAACTTTAACCAAGTAGCTTATTTAAGTGAGCTAAAAATGGGTGAAAATACTGCCCTTGTTGTCCATATTGCAAATAAAGTAAGCTCTTTAATAACTATAAGTAATATATTAAAAATATGCCTTATTGTTGTAATAGCTGCTTTTTCTTTTTTGTATGTGTTAAAGAAAGTAGACTATAAAACCAAGGTTCATTACAGACTAGAATCTGTATTTAAATTCTTGCTGTTTTTAAGCTCTTTACTTTCTGTTATTACAACATTTGCAATCATATTAAGCCTTTTATTTGAAGCTATAAAGTTTTTCAAAGAAGTATCTTTGTTTCACTTTTTATTTACAAGTGATTGGTCTCCTGAATCAACTGACTTTGGTGGTGAGCCTAAATTTGGTTTTATACCACTTCTTACAGGTACTTTGTTGATATCTTTTATTGCAGTTGCTTTATCGTCTTTTATAGGTATTACATCAGCTATTTATATGTCTGAATATATGCACTCTAAAAAGCGTAAGTATGTTAAACCAATATTAGAGGTTTTAGCAGGTATACCAACTGTTGTTTATGGTTTCTTTGCTGTTGTTGTAATTGGACCTACATTTGTTAATATTGCATCTAAATTTGGCGTTACAATGTCTTTAGAGAGTGCCTTATCAGCTGGCATTGTTATGGGCTTAATGATAACCCCTTTCATGTCTTCTATAACTGATGATGTTTTAAGAACAATACCTAATTATATAAGAGAAGGAGCAATTGGTCTTGGCTCTACAAAATCAGAGATGATACTAAAAATATTACTTCCTTCTTCTATTTCTGGGATTGTAAGTGCAATGTTGCTTGCTACATCTCGTGCAATAGGTGAAACAATGATTGTAGTAATGGCAGCTGGGCTTGCTGCTAACCTTACAATTAACCCTTTAGATTCTGTC
This sequence comes from uncultured Rickettsiales bacterium, assembly GCA_964472375.1. GTDB lineage: Bacteria > Pseudomonadota > Alphaproteobacteria > WRAU01 > CAYYLE01 > CAYYLE01. The sequence goes on along the minus strand of CAYYLE010000007.1, from coordinate 13,646 downwards.
ACTACTATCACAACACAAATAGTGATGCTTTTACAAGGCGACCAAGAAAGCGATAGCTTAAAAACACTTGCAGCATTTGCACTAAGCACTGTGCTTTTAGTATTTACTTTTGCTATCAACCTTATCGGTATATATGTTGTTAAAAAATATAAAAGAAATATGTAATACAAGATGCAAAAAGTAAACAAAAGCAATTTGGAAAAAAACATCAAAAGAAGATATTTAAAAGACAAAATATTAAAATATACTGGTATTTTTTCTATATCAGTATCTGTATTGTTTCTTACTATACTTCTTATAACCATAACATTAGGGGGTAAAAATGCTTTTTACACCAATGTGTTAAATGTAGAAATAAACTTTGCTGAAGAAAATTTTTACGATAGCGTATATGATGAGCAACTAGATATTAAAACCGCTGATTATAGTGTTTTTATAACAAATGCCATCAATCAGCTAATTGAAAACAATGTGGAAGCTGATGATTTATCTTACTATACAAGTGAGTTATTTTCTTACTTTTCGGGCTATGAACTAGCAAGATATGCTAAAAGCAAAGGTGATTCTTTGTACAATACCACCTACAACTTTAGTGTAACACTACAAAGCAAAGCTGATATGTACTACAAGTATGGCGATAAAAATGGCTTAGATAACACAACCATAGAGCTTTTAGACTACCTTAAAAAAGAAGGCTTTGTTAAAACAAAATTTAATAAAACTTTCTTTACCAATGCTGATTCAAGGTCACCTGAAATGGCAGGTTTTGCAGGCGGCTTAGTTGGTACAATTTTAATGATTGCTATTGTTGTTTTAGTTTCATTTGTAACTGGTGTAAGTGCTGCTATATACTTAGAAGAGTTTGCCCCTAAAAATAAATTTTTTAGCTTTGTTGAACTAACCATTAACAACCTTGCTTCTATTCCATCTATCGTGTTTGGTTTACTTGGTTTAATGGTATTTGTAATTGTGTTTAAAATGCCAATAGCCAGCCCTTTAGTTGGTGGTTTGGTTTTAAGCCTTATGTCTCTGCCTCCTATTATTATATCTTCAAGGCTTGCTATATCTTCTATACCAAAATCTTTAAGAAATGGCGTATACGGGCTTGGTGCATCAAAATTTCAGGTTGTATTCCACCATGTTGTGCCTTACTCTATGCCTGGTATTTTAACAGGGTTAATTATTGCTGTTTCTCGTGCAATAGGTGAAACTGCACCCCTTTTAATGATTGGTATGGTTGCATTTATGGCTGAAATACCACAAGGATTCACATCACCTTCTGCAGCAATACCTGTACAAATACTGCTATGGACAGATATCCCAGATATTGGCTTTCAGGAAAAAGCATCAGCTTTAATTATTATGCTTTTATTAGTGCTTTTTGTTATTAATGCTATATCTGTTTATTTAAGAAACAAATTTGAAAAGAAACTTTAAGGAGATATCTTTTGGAAAATACAAAAATAGACCCAAAAATAATAATTAAAAATGTAAATGTTTTTTACGATGCAAAACAGGCTTTACATGATATCAACCTTTATATCAACCCTAATCAAGTAACAGCTTTTATTGGTGCTTCTGGTTGCGGTAAATCAACCTTTTTAAGAACATTAAATAGAATGAATGATCTTATAGAAAGTTGTAGGGTTGAAGGAACCATTAAGGTTGATGGTATTGATATTAATGACCCCAATATCGATGTTGTGAATCTTAGAACAAAAATAGGCATGATTTTTCAAAAAGCCAACCCTTTTCCTAAAACAATATTTGAAAATATCGCATATGGTTTAAAAATACATGGTCTTTATGAAAACAAAAAACATTTAAATGAAATTGTAACTTATGTTCTTGACAGAGTTGGGCTTTATAGTGAAGTTAAAAATAGACTACACGATATGGCTACAGACCTTTCAGGTGGGCAGCAACAAAGACTTTGTATTGCAAGAACAATAGCCATAGAGCCTGAAATTATACTAATGGATGAGCCATGCTCGGCACTTGACCCTATTGCAACAGCAAAGATTGAGAACCTAATTGAAGAGCTTTCTCGTCAATTTACCATTATTATAGTTACCCACTCTATGCAACAAGCTGCTAGAGTTTCTACTGATACTGCTTACTTTAACCTAGGTAGACTTGTAGAATTTGGCAAAACAGACCAAATATTTAAAAGCCCTAAAAATAAAGAAACAGAAGAATATATTACAGGAAGAATAGGATAATGCAAACAAAACACATAGTTAAATCATTTGACCAAGAGCTTAAAACACTTGATAATCAGCTTTTAAAAATGTGCAACATACTTACTCAAAAGCTAGAAGATGTTACGCTTGCAATAAAATGTAAAAACAACCAAGAACTTGCTAATATAGCTTCTTCAGATAGCGATATTAACAAACTAGACTACAAAAACAACGTTTTATGTATTGATATCATATCTTTAAGGCAACCTATGGGGTCAGACCTTAGAATGGTATTCTCAGCTCTTCATATATCTAGAAATCTTGAAAGAATTGGCGATTCTATATGTAAAGTTGCTAGCCTTTTAAGTAACATTAATAAAGAAACTCCTGAAAGCATGCAAATAACTCAAGATATTTTAGCAATGATGGAAATATTATTAAAAGCAATACACTCTGCTAAAGATGCTTATGCAAGAGTTTCTAAGACTAAAAGTATTGAAGTAATGAAAAACGATAACCATACAGATAAAGCTTATAGAGACCTTGTTAAAAAGGTTATTTCTGCTGTTCAAAAAGAAAATGTTAAAGATGTATCAGAAGACCTTATAGATTACATGCTTTGCATTAAAATTCTTGAAAGAATTGGTGATTATACCGTAAACATAGCTTATTATGTTTACTACATAAAAACAGCTGAATTTTTTGACAAAAGAACACTTGCTTAAAAACTCTTTTAGTTAACGAAAACAAAGACTAATGCAACACAAGCAAAAAAGCAAACTATCTTCTTAATTTGCTTTTTTGTAACCATTGTCAATGGAATGTAAACTTAATTCTATTAGTAAATATACTTCTCTCTCTTCTTTTTAAGCTCTTCTCTTTCTTTTTCTTCTAAAGCTTCTCTAATTTGGTCTAAGCCATCATGCCTATACCTTGGAGAGACAGTGTCGTTATATTTTATATTGGTATATTGCGCAAGCCTTGCTTGTTTTGTTTTATCACTTAAGCTTCTTAGATTATATTTAAAGCCAAAATAAAGCTTACTTACATTAAAGTCATTAGCATAACTTAAAGCACGCATGCCTTCAAACTCAAAATTGTATGTTGAGTACTCAAAAACAAATGCATAGTCGCGGTTCTCCATATAAGTCTCAAGACCAAAACCAAACTGATGCAATGCTTTAGTTAACTTTAACTCACTATATGATGATGAATCTTCATACCACATTGACCCCAATGCATAAAACACATAAGGCTCTATAATTAAAGAACCAAAACCTTGTTTAATCCCTGAAAAGAAACCATCTTCATTTAAAATCTGGTTACCTGAAACCATTTGCCTTTGGTTACCAAGCCTATAACCAAGCTTCGCTTTTATTGTTTCATCTTCACTAAAGAACCAACGAATAAAACTAGGATTCAATAAACCATCACCATATTGGTCATATGCAACAACATATTGCGTTCTAGGGAACTCAAACTGTGTTTCAATATCCAAGAAAGTACGTGGAGTTAAGTAGATTTTATGCCCTGCACCAATGTTGAATTGTCTAGCTGGGTTATCTAGTCGCTGATAAAGAATATCATAACTAAAAAGCTTTTCATCGCTACCTATATCAACACTATAACTATCTAGAGCTTCAAATCTCATTTTCATGCTCAAATATCTATCGTAGGTATATTCACTGTCTTCAAGAAAGAAGTATAAAAGCGAATTCACAAAAAATAAAAATACAATATTCATTTAACTATTAAGAAACTCTAAAAAATATAAATACATGCACGCATAACAAGATTATAGCAAAAATCTTTTTTACAAAAAAGCAAAACATAATTAATTAAACACTATTGTTTTTAAATCTTTTTTCATCTTCGCTTACATATCTGTATAAAAATGAAATTAAAAAACAAATAATTAACGCCACAAAAGACACATAAGACCAAAAATACTGTACTAAACTATAGCTTTGCAAGAACTGATAAATATAGCCTGCTACATAAACACCTAAAACCCCAAATCCTGTAAAAAGCCTAAACACACCATAAACAGCACCTATATTTTTTGAGTTTATTATTTGCAATTCGTTTTGCAAAGAAACAACAGAAACTCCAAGGGAAACAAAAACAACAGAGCCAGCTAGTATGTAAATATTTTCTACAAAACTAATAAGCAAAAAACCCATTGATACCACAAAATAGCCAGTGCAAATAACTTTTTTAAACCCATTTTTAGAAACCAAAGTACCTAAAAACATTTGTGAAAGTGAAATACAAGCAAGCGATATGCTCATAATTATTGAATATGCAATTACACTATTGTAGTTACTCTCTATAAAAAGTGACATATAAGTAGTAAGCTTACTCCATGTTGCTACATAAAAAAATTGAGAAAAAATAACTAAAAGGAAAAATTTATTTTTAAGTACTCCATCTCTATTGGATGCAAAAGAACTTGGCTTGCTCACTATCGGCTCTTTTTTTGTCTTTTTAATAGCAAAGTTTACAATAGCTATAATTGCAAAGTAAATACATATAGAAACAACAAAGCTTATAGAATAATTTACCCTGTAAACAAACCCACCTATTAAAATACCAAACCCCTGCCCAAAGTTCATAAGACTATTATTTAAAGAAATAGCATAAGCTTTTTCACGCGATGATTTTACCTTGGAAATCAGCAAAGACCTTTGAGAAAGCGTTAAAGTAGCCCCTGCCATACTAAAAAGCATTAAAAACAAAATGATTAAAAAAGCATTATAAGATAATAAAAAAATACCCAAAAGAGCCGCAACCCTTAAATATACAGCTATTTTAAAAAGTAAATAATACCCATATTTGTCTGCTAAAAAACCAGAAGCAAAACTACCTGATTGCTGAATAAAAAATTGTAAAAATACAATTAAACCAATTTGCGAAGGTAAAAAACCAAACTCTTTATGAAGATATATAGGTATATAAGGGATAAAAACAAATGTTGAAAAAGCAACAAGAAATATTGAGAATATAATGAATTTACATTCTTTATTTAAACCATTAAAAAGATATTTTTGATATTTTAAGCTCTTCATAATATAAACAATGATACAATCATTATTGTAAATAACAAAACCATAAACTTGAGTGATATTTAAATGAAAAATATAGCTGTTGTCTACACAAAATGGAATGAAAATATAACGAAAAAATTAGCTAAAGATGCTATAAAACACCTTGAAAACCAAGGAGTGAAAACATCTTTACATGTTGTAGCAGGTGCAGTTGAGCTACCATGGGCAGCACAAAGCCTTGTTGAAAACAATAAAGCCAATGCTGTTATATGCATGGGCTGTATTATAAAAGGGGAAACAGACCACTATGATTTTGTAGCAAGAAGTGTTACTTATGGAATTCAAAAAGCATCACTTTTAACTAAAAGGCCAATTATTTTTGGTATTTTAACAGTTAACAAAATAGAGCAGGCAATTGAAAGACTTGATGGAACACATAGCTTTTGTGGTATAGAGTTTGCCGATGCTGCTTTAATGTCTTTAGAGCTAGAAAGCAAGTAATTTATTACTTTTTTACAATGCAAATAGTTAAAGGTCTGTACAATAATGTTTGACTTTTAGCCATTTGTACTCTGTGCCCTACTCTTGCTTAATAAGTAAGCAACCTTAAAAGCATTAATTAAAGAAGAATTATTAATAAGCTCTTTTTTTGTTGCAATATCATATGCTGTTCCATGATCGGGCGATGTTCTTATAATATCCAAACCAATTGTTGTATTTACGCCCTTATCAAAGCAAAGTGCCTTAAAAGGTGCTAGGGCTTGGTCGTGATAAATTGTTACTACAAGGTCATGTTTTTCATAAACATCTTTAATAAAAGCAGTATCAGGTGACAGTGCATCTGTTATATTCACCCCTTGTTCTCTTAAAGCTTTACAACATGGATTTATGGTTTCTATTTCTTCAAATCCCATGTTGCCATTTTCTCCTGCATGTGGGTTTAGCCCTGTTATTGCAATTTTTGGACTAAAGCCAAAAGTTTTTTTAAAATTATCTTCAATTTGTAAAATGTTTTTATAAAGTAAGTCGTAGCTTAAGTTATCAATAACATGCCTTAAACTTTTATGTATAAAAATAGGTATTGTTTTAATCTTTAGTTTATTGTCTGTAAGCAACATATTGTAAGACTTTGCACCTGTAATGTGACTTAAGTATTCTGTATGTCCATCAAAACTAAAACCACCTTGTTTCATAAGCTCTTTGTTAAAAGGGTTTGTAACAACCCCATCTGCATTTTGTAGCATGCAGTGTCTGCAGGCTGTTTTGATAGAATCTAGTATGAAAGGTACATTTTTAGAGTTTCTTTCACCAAAAATAACTTTGTCTTGTATTTCTATATCAATAACTGGCAAACATTTTCTAAAAATATCTTTTGCTTCTTTTGTATTTGTTATTTTAGCAACAGGAAAAGAAAGCCCATAAAATTTTTGTGCCTGCTTTAACAAGGAGATATTAGAAACAAGTGAAAAACTAAAACTATTATTTTCTTTTAAATCAAAGTAGGTTTTAAGACTTAAAAAACTAGCTATTGATGCAGGGTCTCCTGCTGTAAGGATAAAATTTTTTATTTCATTTTTTTTGCCCATTTACAAAAACTTTCTTTTTTACTTATATTGCAACTAATTATTGCCTTTACAATCAACAAAGGTTTGTTTTATCATTACCTGAATATATATAATTATAAGCAACTTTTGTAAAGCTAAATAAAAATGCAAAAACTTTACCATATTAAAACTTGGGGTTGTCAGATGAATGTCTACGACTCAATTAGAATATCTGAAATTCTAATGAAATGTGGCTACCAAGAAACACAAGACCAAACCCTAGCTGATATAATAATACTAAACACATGCCACATAAGAGAAAAAGCATCTGAAAAGGTGTTTTCAGACCTTGGAAGAATAAGAAAGCTAAAAGAAAGAAGACAAGAAGTAGGTAAAGGCTTAATAGTAGGCGTTGCAGGTTGTGTTGCACAAGCAGAAGGTGAGCAGATTTTAAAAAGAGCACCGGTTGTTGACCTTGTATTTGGCCCACAAACTTGGCACAAGCTTCCAGAAATGCTTACAAAAGTCCAAGAAGAGGGCTTAAGGCACTGCGATACCGACTTCCCTGTTGAAGAAAAATTTGAAAAACTACCTGAAGAAATAATATCTAGCAAAAGAATCCATAACTCATCTGCTTTTTTAGCTATTCAAGAAGGTTGTGATAAATTCTGCACATACTGTGTTGTTCCTTATACAAGAGGGGTTGAGTACTCACGCCCTGTTATGCAGGTAACAAGTGAAGCCATTAAGCTTGTAGAAAAAGGAGCAAAAGAAATTACATTGCTAGGGCAAAATGTTAATGCCTACCATGGGTTAAACCATGATGGTAAAACATGGAGTTTAGGGCTTTTAATAAAAGAGCTTTCTAAAATTAAAAAACTTGAAAGAATAAGATATACAACATCATACCCTGCAGAAGTAGATGATGATTTAATAGCTGTTCATAAAGATGTTGAAAAACTAATACCTTTTTTACACCTGCCTATACAGTCAGGGTCGGACAAAATATTAAAAGCTATGAACAGAAAGCACACAAGAGAGCAATACCTTGAGACAATAGAAAAAATAAAGTCTGCTCGTGCTGATATGTCTTTTTCTACCGATATTATTGTTGGCTTTCCTAATGAAAGCGATGAAGACTTTGCAGACACACTTGATATTGTTAAAAAAGTTGGCTTTATACAATCTTTCTGCTTTATATACAGCAAAAGACCAGGAACACCTGCTGCTTTAATGGAAGACAACATTCCTTTAAAAACAAAGGAAGAAAGGCTTGCAATACTGCAAGATACTTTTGCACAAATTCAGAAAGAGTTTAATAAGCAAACAGTTGGCAAAGAGTTTAAGGTACTACTTGATAGAACATCTAAACACCAAAGTACTTTAATTGGTCGTAGCCCATATATGCAACCTGTGTATATTGAAACAAATGAGCATACACTAGGTGATATTGTTAATGTAAAGATTTTAAAAAGCTCAAAAAACAATCTAGAAGGTATTGTTTTAAAATAAAACAAAGAAACAAATGAAAATATTGAAGTCAATACTTACATTTAGCTCTACAACTTTTATAAGTAGGATTTTTGGACTCATAAGAGACATATGTATTGCAAGAACAATGGGGGCAGGACTTTATTCAGATGTTTTTTTAATATCTTTTAAAATACCAAACTTGTTTAGAAGAGTGTTTGCTGAAGGCTCTATGAACTCTGCTTTTGTGCCTATATACAAGCGTCTTTTGCACCGCAAGCAAACCTTAAGGGCAAATGTTTTTGCTGGGCAAGTTTTTATATTATTTTTTGCTATTATTTTTGTCTTATGTACTTTGTTTTACATATTTATGCCAGAGATTCTAAAGCTTATACTACCTGGATTTTATAAAGACCCTTACAAATTTGGCTTAATTGTAGAAACTTCTAAGATACTAATTTGGTATTTGCTTTTTGTTTTTATAGCCGCTTATTTTTCAGCTGCTATTAATGCTAAAAACAACTTTTTTTACTCTGGGTTTTTTCCTGTTATTTTAAATTTATCTCTAATATTTTCATTATTGTTAAGTGCTTTTAACTTTACAGAAATAGCTCCTTTAAAGCTTATTAGCTACGGTGTTATAGTTGGTGGTGTTTTGCAATCTTTGTTTGTATTCTATGGAACTTACAGGCAAAAAGCAGTTCCTCTTTTTGTAAGAGTTTTGCCCATGACAAGAGAAACAATAGAGTTTTTTAAAAAAGCATCCTTGGTGTTTTTTAGTGCTGGATTTTACCAAATAAACATGTTTGCAGATACACTTGTAATGTCTTTTCTACCAAGTGGTTCTGTTTCTTATCTTTTTTATGCCGACCGCATAAATCAACTTCCTCTTGCAGTAATTGGTATATCTTTAGGTATTGTTTACCTTTCTGAATTTTCAGATAATAGCAAAACAAACAAACAAAAAATGGATTCTCGTGTAAATGGTATTTTACTTGCTTTTGCACTTTCTCTCCCTGCTTGCATAGGGCTTGTAAGTATAGGAGACCAAATAATATACTTACTTTTTCAAAGTGCTAAATTTACTACACAAGATGCTTTAAGAACAAGCAACGCACTTGCAATATATGCTCTTTCTTTGCCTTTTGCACTTGTGTGCAAAGTTTTGCTTTCTATTTTTTACTCTATGCTAGATACAAAAACACCTTTTGTAATAAGTGCTTTTTCTACTGTTTTTAATATCGCTCTGCTTTTTCCTTTTGTAAAAATGTTTGGCTTTTTAGGTATTCCTTTAGCTTTTTTAGCATCAAATATTTTAAATTTTTCTGCAATGTTTATTTACCTTGTTGTAAAAAAACAGCTTTCTATAAACAATGTTTATTTTTATAAAAATATAGCTTGTTTTGTTTTTGTTGCTATTCTTGTATTCTTTTATTTAAGTGTTTTTAAAGATTTTTTCTTTAGCATAGTTGATATAAGTAGCAAAAAAACAATGCTTATTTTTGTACTTACTAGTGTTTTAACAACTGCTTTTATTTGGGCTTTGTTGAGCTATCTTAGCTCTAAAAAATTAATTAATCAGATAATGGGAAAACTAAAATGAAGATAATAACTTCTGGTATACAGCCAACTGGTGTAATTCATATTGGTAATTATTTTGGTGCAGTAAAAAACTGGGTTAACTTGCAAGAACAAGAAGCAAAAAGATACTTTTTTTTAGCAAACCTACACGCCTTAACAGTGCCACAAGACCCTAAAGAGCTTAAAAAATCAACACTCAACATGGCAATTGCTTTGCTTTCATGCGGTATAGACCCTGAAAAATCTAACCTTTTTGTACAAAGTGCTGTGAAAGAACATGCAGAGCTTGGATGGATATTTAACTGCATTGCAAGAATTGGTTGGTTAAACAGAATGACCCAATTTAAAGACAAAGCAGGTAAAAATAAAGAAAAATCATCTGTTGGCTTGTTTACCTACCCTGTGTTACAAGCCGCTGATATACTGCTTTACAACACAACCCATGTTCCTGTTGGGCAAGACCAAAAACAACACATAGAACTAACAAGAGATATTGTTGAAAGGTTTAACCAAGAATACAACTGCAATGAGCTAAACATACCAGAACCTTACATTGTAGAAGAAAGCAAAAAGATAATGTCTTTAAAAAATGGTTTAGAAAAAATGAGTAAATCTAATCCTTCAGAGCTTTCTCGCATTGAAATAACAGACAGTAATGATGGTATTGCTAAAAAAATAAAAAAAGCAAAAACAGACCCTGATTTAATAGAAGGAAACATAGAACAAATAAAAGAAAGACCAGAGGCACTTAATCTTTTAACTATTTATAGCCTTTGTAACAACATTAACTTAGAACAAGCTTTATTGAAAATGCAAGGAAAAGGCTTTAAAGACCTAAAGCCACAGCTTATAGAAAGCCTTGTATCTGTAATTGAGCCAATTAGAGAAAACTACCAAAACTACCAAGACAATAAAGACCATGTACTACAAACCCTTAACAAATGCGCAGACAATGCAAGAGAGCAAGCAAGTAAGCAATTAGAAAAAATAAGGCAAATAGTAGGAATAAAGTTTTAGCTTGTTAATAAGTTGTTAGTAAAACTTGTATTAATATATTTATTATAACAAGATAACAAAAGGGAATATTATTAGCATGTTTGTTCAAATTGAAGAAACTCCAAACCCAAATACACTACGCTTTATACCAGAGTGCAAGGTTTTAGATGAAAAGCCTTACAACTTTACAAATAAAGATGATGCTAAAATATCTCCTCTTGCTACAAGATTGTTTGAAGTAGAAGATGTAACAGGTGTATTGCTTGGCTTAGACTTTATTGCTATTACAATTAAAGATGCTGATGATTGGGTTTTAAACAAGCCTAAAATAATATCTTATATTGTAGACTTTTTTGCAAGCAATCAGTCTGTTATAAAAGAAGGTAAAGCAAACCAAGTAAGCAACAAAGAAGAAAAAACCTACACAGAGCAAGAGCAAGCAATTGTTGACAGAATAAAGCAACTAATTGAAGAGCAAGTAAGGCCAGCTGTTGCGATGGACGGTGGTGATATCGTATTTTCAGATTATATAGAAGGTGTTGTATACCTTGAAATGCAAGGGGCTTGCCAAGGTTGTCCTGTTTCAAGCGTTACACTTAAAAATGGTGTGGAAAACCTTCTTAAGTATTATATACCTGAAGTTAAAGAGGTAGTTAGCATAAGTGAATAAGTCTACTAATTTGAAAAAAAGAAACAAAAACAATAGCTCTACTTTGATACGCAAGTACTTTGCCGTTACTTTTGTAGTTTTTTTTGCTATCTGTTTGTTTTCTGTAAATATCTTAATAGTAAACAACTACATTATAAGCAATGGTACTTTTTTAACCCCTAAAAAAGAAATAAACAATACAACTGAAAATAAATGCTTATTTATAGCTGGCAACTCAAAAAACATACAAAATAATGTAATTGATAGCTACAATAAACTTTCAAACCAAAATACTGAAAAAGCAAGCGAAAAAACTGAAAACAAAAACCTTATCATACCCCCTATATATTTCAAAAATGTTCCTTACATTGGTAAAAATGTAAATATAAGCCAAGAGTATAAAGAGGTTTATATAAAAATACTTTTACCTTATATTGTACAACTTGAGCAAAAAACAAACCGCCAAAGAGCTGAAATGGTAGCAATTTATAACAATAGCTACTACGACACCATGGAAAAGAAAGACATCCTAAAACTTAAAGAGCTAAGTAAAGAATATGGTGTTAAAATTAATGAAGAATCGCTTTGGGAGTATATTAAAGCCATTAATGAGCTAATGATAAGAATAGACACTGCACCTCGCTCTTTGTTTTTATCACTACTTATTGGCATGAGCGACTGGGGTAAAGCTAGCATGGTTAAAGATAATGCACTATACCATCAGCTAAAAAATGAATACGCACTTAAAAAATTACCTAACATTTTAAAAGATAATGATTTTCAGCATAAACCTGAGGAAGAAATAAAACAATCTATCAACAATCTATTACTTTATATAAATACATCTGATGATTTTTCAAGTTTTCGCCAAACAAGATATAGGCTAAAATATAATGGCAAGCATGGTGATACTTTAGAGCTACTTAAAAAAGTTCCTTCTTATATCTTGCAACATGAAAATAATATATTTAAAGATATCTTTATTAAGCAAAACCTAACACAATATGAAAATGTTAAAGTTGCAGAAGGCAAAAGCATCTGCGTGAAAATATATTAGAGTTTTAAATGTTTTTAGCAATAGATACATCAAACAATATTTTATCTTTATGTGTTTTTGATAGCCAAAGAACTATAAAATATATAGAAAGCACTACATTATCATCAGAAGATATTGCAACACTAGTGCAACAGGTGGTTAAAGAAGAAAAAATATCTACAAAAGATATTAAAGCTATTTTTACATCTTTAGGGCCTGGTAGCTTTACAGGAATTAAATCATGCGTTAGTTTTGCCAAAGTTCTTTCTTATGCAATTAATTGCCCTGTTTATGGCTTTAATAGCCTTGATATTTTGGCATCTGATTATTTACTAAAACAAAAAAACACCCCAAACAACAATATTATTGCAAGCATCAATGCCTACAATAAACAAACTTATGTTCAAGCATTTGATAGCAGCAATATAAACAAACTAAGCAACATTGAAACCATAAAGACAGAAGAGCTTGATAATTTTGCAAGAAAATATAATAATGCAAAAATTGTAGGATATAAAGAAGGTGAAGAAAGCAAGTATTATGCTAATGCACTTGCAATATCAAAGCTTGCAAGTATAAACCAAGCAAACATTGAAGCTTTCAAAGACCTTACACCTTATTATATCAAAAACCCTTATAAAAAATCATAAGGGCTTTTAATTTTAGTTTTTTATCTAATTATTGCAAAAGCATCTTTTGTGGTTTGTGAAAGACCACTTCCTTGTTGTGCTTTATCTTCTATATTTTTTAGTGTTTTCTTATAGTTTTCTTCACTTAAACCAACTAGCGTGTAAAGAGTTCCATCTTTTGAATATACTTCTCTATAAACCTTTGCCCCTATAAGGCTTGCACTTGTAATCTGTTCTGAAACAAACTTAGAAGCTTCACTTACATGTTCCTGACCATCACTATTTTTAGAAGATATATTTTCTGAAACTTTACTAATAATATCTGTTTGTAGCTCTTGAGCTATTAAAACCCTAGCATTTGCTGCTGCTCTTTGCCTTGCAAGATTTGCACTAGCTTTTGACTTTGCAACAATGCCAACACCTTTAATGGCAATATCTTCAACATCTGCACCACAAACCCACAGTGGAGCTTTTTCATTAGTTTGGGGGAAATTACACTTCTCTATTTTTG
>CAYYLE010000006.1:56042-59164 GCA_964472375.1 uncultured Rickettsiales bacterium | reverse complement strand
ATGAAGAAAAAGAAATAAAAGATAGGAATAAGGAAGTTAAATAAAAAGCATTAGTTTTTCAGCATGGTTTTTTTGATTAATCTTTACTTTTAAAGCAATATAAAATTCAAAGACTGTGTATTTTTAGTAATTTTAAGGTCGTAATTAGACAAATAAACAAAAAGTTTTATTTTTTACTTACTTTTTTAAAGATTTTCTATTTGCACGGTCTTTGGGGGTAAAGACATAAACAAAAACTAAAGATAATTAGCCTGTTATTTTTAAGCCTAAAAGCATGCAAAAAAGTAATTAGTTAAACTATTCCTATTATGACCTATCGCAAGGGCTTTTCAATTTTTAGCAATTTATTTAATATGTAAATACCTTTGTTTAACAAGTAAGCAAAAATAATTAAGCTTGCAAGCATGCTTAAAAAATAATCTAAAACTAAAGGGATGTAAACTAATGCATAAAAACCTTTATTAAAAACGATTTAGAAAACAAAAGAGCCGAAGAACATAAACACAACAAAAACCAAAGAAACCAAGCAAAAAATAAAAAAACTAGGAGAAAAATGCAACTAACCAAACACTTTACTATGCAAGAGCTTTGCAAAAGCGAAACAGCAAACAGATTAGGTATTAAAAACAGTCTAGAAACCTGCAAACCGCTTTATAAAAATAATACAATTTGTGGTTTTGAAGATAATGATGATTTGCACAAAATTGCAAACAACATGTTTGCCCTATGCACAAATGTTTTAGAGCCTTTAAGAAAGGCACTAAATAAGCCTATTATTATAACATCAGGTTATAGAGGAAGTAGGTTAAATAAACAAATAGGCGGTGCAAAAAACAGTCAGCATTGTAGCGGAAAGGCAGTTGATTTTGTGGTTAAAGATATGGATACCAAAGAAGTTTTTGATTTTATCATTAAAAGCAATTTAGATTATGACCAAGTGATTTTAGAGTTTTATGACCCTAAAAAGCCTTCAAGCTCTTGGGTTCATATTAGTTACAACAAGCAAAACAATCGCAAACAAAAGCTAATAGCTACAAAAGTAAACAACAAAACAACATATGAGGAAATTAAACAACAAAAACAAACCTAAAGACAGACAGATAGATAGCCAGCCAGATAGAAAGGCTTCTTTTGTGAAAAAATATAATTTTAATTGCTATTTGCTATTTTTTTGCTTGTTGTGTTGCAAAAGGTGGTATATTAAAAAAATAACAAGCTTATTTAAAAAAAGGTTTTAACTTATGCAAAATAGTTTTAAAAAGCCATCTTGCCCTTTTTTTTCTTGCGGACCCACAAGAAAATCACCAAGCTTTAGCATGCAAAACCTTGATACTAAATTATTAGAAAGAAACCATAGGTCTACTTATTTTTTATCTAAGCTTAAAGAACTTGTTGATAAAACCAAAAGTATTTTAGATATTCCTGATGATTATAAGGTAATTTTAACACCTGCATCAGCCACAGGTGCCATTGAGCTTGGTTTATGGAATATGATATCTAAACTTCCTGTAAATGCATTGGTTTTTGACCATTTTAGCCTAGATAGAGCAATTTTATTATGCAATGAGCTAAAGCTAAAAGATACAAATGTTTATTTTTTAAATAATTTTTTACAAGGCAAAACTAATAATCTTTTTGCAAAAGAAGTAAAAACACATAATTTACAAACAAGTGCTTGTAATGTCTTTAACCTGCTTGATTTTAATAATAATGATACAGTTTTAACCCTTTGTGGTACAAGTATGGCTTGTGAGCTTAAAAACCTTCAAAGCATACCAAAAGACAGAAAAGGACTTGTTTTTGCCGATGCAACATCTTATGTCTTTTGTCAAAAAATTCCTTGGCAAAGTTTAGATGTTATTGCATGGTCGTTACAAAAAGCCTTAGGTGGCGAGCCTAGCTTAGGCGTTTTGGTGCTTTCACCAAAAGCAATAGAGCGTATTAACGGCTTTAAGCCAAGCTTTCCTTGCCCTAAGGTTTATAATATACGAGATAGTAAAGGTAAATTAAACAATAGTCTTTTAGATACTGGCAACCCTATTATAACATATTCTGGTTTTGTATTAGCTGATTGCCTATTGGCTATAAACCACTTTCACAAGTATGGCATTGACTACTTTTGCAACAAAGTTCAGCAAAATTTTAACACCTTTGAAAACTTTGCAAAAAACTCTGATATTTTTACATTTATGGTTGAAGATAAAAGCTACCGCTCTTTAAATGTGGCTTATTTAAAAATAAAAGATAGCTTTTTTAACAACCTTAATTCACAAAACCAAGAGCTATTTGTTAACCAAATATGCAACCTTTTAGAAAGTAAACAGCTAGCTTATGATATAAAATCATACAGAAAAGCAGGTTTAGGTATAAGGTTTTGGATTGGTCCTTTAATAGAAGCTTTTGATATAAAAATACTTTGCAAAAACCTTGAGCTTGCTTACCTTTGCACCAAAAATCAGTTTATAAATTAGTTGTTTAACTTACCACCTAAGTAAGCAATGAAAAGGGTTTAAAGCAAGTAAAACCTATTACTTATTAACCTGTACAAATCTTTTAAAACCTAACTTTTTTTAATCATTTCTTCCCTATTATTGTTACAAAGCCTTATAAAACTAAGGGTGTAAAGCTTATGGTATAAAATACAAAAACACTAGCAATAAAGCAAAATACTTAAAAATATAAGCTATAACAAGGTTTTTTAAACCAAACAAAAAGAAAGATAATAAATCCTATTAACAAAATAGCACAAAACAAACCCCTTAAAATTCCACCAAAAACCAAGCAAAAAGCTTTTAAAGAGCAAAAAAAGAAAGACAAAAGCCCAATTATTAAAACAACACAAAAAAGCCCTAAAGACCTTCTATAATAGCCTTTTAAAAACCCTTGCTTTAACTACAAAAAAACAAAGCAAAAAGCACTATTTATCCACACAAACAACTAAATACTTTACCGCAATTTTGTTAACATGTTGTGTATAATTTTAGGCAAAAAAAATAGGGTAAAACCTTAGTAATTACCCTACTTAAAACTTCTAATTATCAAGCTAGATAAAGCTTAATATCACCCCTTAACATAAGGGTTTTGCGATGTTTTTAACACAATTCTAATATTAGTGCCATAAA
>CAYYLE010000006.1:14455-55942 GCA_964472375.1 uncultured Rickettsiales bacterium | reverse complement strand
TTAACATAAGGGTTTTGCGATGTTTTTAACACAATTCTAATATTAGTGCCATAAAGCCCAAAGCCATCAAGCAAGCTTTTAGTTAAATAACGCATGTAAGAAGGTGGAAAATCAACCTTTTTATTAACATACAAAGCAAATGTAGGCGGGCGGTTTTTTATTTGGCTTATATACTTAATTTTAAACCTTATGCCGCTTACAATAGGAGGCTCGTGATTGGCAACAGCAGAGGTTAGCCAATTGTTAAGCAACGATGTAGGTATCTTTACATTCCAAGCAGCAAAAACCTTTACACTTAAGTCTAAAAGCTTATAAATATTAGTCTTTTGCAGGGCGGAAACACCAATAATACTAACGCCTTTAAGTTGAGATAAAGAAAGGCTTAAACGGTGTTTTATTTCATCTAAATAAGCTATTTTATCTTCTAAAATATCTACTTTATTAACGGCAATAATTAAAGCCCTGCCTTCTTCTATGGTTTTGCGGGCTATTGTAAGGTCGTGTTTATGTAGCCCTTCTTCTGCATCAACAAGCAATACAACAACATTAGCAAAGTTTATAGCTCTTTTTGTTTCTCTTAAAGATAGTTTTTCTACAAACTCTAGCTTACCTGTTTTGCGGTGTATGCCTGCTGTGTCTACAATTCTTATAAAGTTATCTTTATACTTAAATTTTAAAGAGATAGAATCCCTTGTTGTGCCCGCTATATTACTAGTTATTAGCCTATCTTCTTTTATTATTTGGTTAATAAGGGAAGATTTGCCAGCATTAGGGCGACCAACTATTGCAAGGGTTAGGTCGGCTTCTTTATCATCTTTTTGGGCTTTATTGTATTCTCTGTAATTAGGTACACAAGCTTTCATGGCTTCATAAAGGTCGTAAAAGCCTGTTTTGTGTATTGCAGATATATTTACAATATGTTTAAAACCAAGCTCAAAGCCTTTGTCAACATAGTGTTGCCCCTCTGTTTTGTTAAAGCAAACAATAACTTTTTTGCCTTTTCTGTGAAGTATTTTAGCTATTTCTTTATCAGCTGGGTTGATTTCATCTTGATAGTCTAAAACTAGCACAACAATGCTTGATTCATCAATAATTTGGCTGGTTTTTTCCCACATTTGAGCGTGTATAACATCTTTTTTATAGTCTTCAAAGCCTGCTGTATCAGTTAATAAAAAAGAGATATCATTTAGCTTTGCATATGCTTGTTTGTAGTCTCTTGTAACCCCTGGGGTTCTGTCTACTATTGAGATATTTTTTTGCAACAGCTTGTTAAAAAGTGTTGATTTTCCTACATTTGTCCTCCCTACAAGGGCGATTTTAAGCATTGCCTTCATAAATTAACAGCTCACCTTTTGTTGTCATTAGTATTAATTTGTTTTGATAAATAATAGGGTTAGATGCTATACCACCCTTAACACTTGCTTTGCTTCTTATAGACTTATTAATAGGCGATATAAAGAAGATATCACCTTCTGAATTTGCAACTAAAATAGCATTTAAAGCCCCTTGGCTTACAAGTAAAGGACGATACCAATTAGTGGTTTTCTTAGGTTTTTCAACAAGGGTTTTAAGGTCTAAATTCCATACTATATTGCCATTTTTTCGGTCAATACTTGTAAGAACATTATTTCTCTCTAGGGCAAATATACGGTTTTTAGAAAGTAAAGGGCTTGTTACACTGCCTACTTTGTTGCTCCATATTATGTTGCCATTTTGGGCATTAAGATAAACCGACTTATTACTATAAGTGCTCACAAATATACGGTTTTGGTCTATAACAGGGCTTGATTTAATATCAGCAATTGAAGATAGTTCATTTATTTTGGCACGGTTGTCGGTTTTTTGTTGCCAAATGGTTTGCCCTGTTTCTCTTCTTAAGCCCAAAATATCACCATTTGATAGTCCAAAAACAGCTAAAAATTGATTAGATGCACTTGTTAAACTATAACTTTTAACTTCTATTTTTGGTTTTTGCCCTGTTTTAGTCCATAAAATACCACCTTCATAAACACTTAAGGCAGCTATTGAGTTGTTAGTGTCTTTTACATATAAAGATGTTTCAAAAACCAAAGGAGAGGTTTTAATAGTAGAGCCCATTGCTCTTGTCCAAGATATTGACCCATCTAAAGCATCAATTGCATAAACATTGCCTGTATTAGTTGCAGTGTATATGAAGCCAAAGTCGTATGAAAGCCCTACAATATCGCCATCAAGAGTTGTATGCCAAATAACTTTGCCATCTTGCACCGCGTTAATAGTGTTGTTTAAAGCACTTGTGTAGATAACACCAGCTTCAGAAACTATGATAGTATCAGTTAATGAAGATGTACTAGAAAAGCGGTTTCTTTTAAGTTTTACCTTGCTTGTAAGGGTAAGGTTTTGGTAGTTAAAAGATATAGTGGGAATGTTGTTGCTTTGTCTATAATTGTTGTAAAACCAAGAGTTTAAAGTAATAGATTTGCTTGGTTTAAAGCCATTGTCAACACCAATTACAGATATAGTACTTTCAGGAGTAGAGCTAAATAAAGGCGTATATTTACCAACAAGTACATCGCTTTTTTTAGACGAGCAACCTTGTAGTATAAGTATGATAATAGCTAATAAGTAAAAATATTTTTTGCCTAGTGTTTTCAAGCTTATTTCCTCTTTTAAATAAAAAACAAGGTTTATTAATTGTATAACTAATAAACCTTGTTTAAAAATATTAAATTTAAGAAAATTTTATTATTTTATTTTTCAGATTGTTTCTGAAGAATGTAGTATTTAAGGCTACTTGCAAGTTGAGCCATTTGCGGGTTTACCCCTCTGTTGTTTATAATAAGCTCTGCATTTCTTAGGGCTTTATCATAATCTTCTTTTTTAATGTTAATGCTAACACTTAAAAGCAAAGCAGGCACATAATAATCGCTTTTTGGTTTGTTTAAAAGCTCATCTACCTTTGTATCAGCTAGGTTTATATCCCCTTCTTGTAAAAGCATTAAAGAAAGAGAATATTTAATCATATCTTTATAAACTTCAGGTACTTTACCATCATTTAAAGCATTTTCTAAAGTTGCTTTTGCTTTTTCTTTATTGTCTTGCTCTATGTGGTTTTTAAACTCAACAAGATAAGAAAGTGTTTTAAAGCCTTTATTTCCATTTTTTTGTAGGTTTGCTAGCTTTTCTTCAATATCTGTTCTGTCTTCTTCTTTGCCCACTACAAGCATATCTAAAACAGCTTTAAACTCAAGGCTTTGCTTTTCAGATTGGTTTTTTAAGTGCTGGCTATAAGCAGAAATGCCAATAACTGCAATAACAAGTAAAGAAACAGCAACAATTATGGCTTTTTTGTACTTTGTAAATAGGTTTGTAAGTTTTTCTTTCATTTTAACCTCGTTAGTTTTAAAATTTGTTTTACATTGCAAGTGTAGGCAACAAGCCACTTGTTTTTATTCCTTCAACAATAAACTGAACAGCAAGCGAGCATATAAGCAAACCAAAAATACGGCTTAAAACTTGCGTTAAGCTCTTGTTTAGTATTTTGTTAAATATGTTTGAAGATAACATAAATATTAATGTTAGCAATAAATTAATAACCAAAGCAATAATAACAGCTACTTCTAATAATGCAACACCATTTGCACTGTCTATCATCACAAGGCTTGTGCTTATAGCACCAGGGCCTGCAATAATAGGTATAGCTAAAGGAAAAATAGAAATATCAGGTAGTTTTTGCACTATTGTTTTTCTTTCTAGAGCGTTTGTTGGGTTTTCTTGTAAAAAGTCAGTAGCTGCTTTTTCTTCAGCGCTTTCTTCTTCGTTAAATATTGTTTGTATACCAACTTTTAGCATTAATAAACCACCTGCGATTCTTATAGAGCTAATACTAATGCCCATACGTTCAAAAATTGATGCACCAAAAATAGAAATAACAAGCAAAACAATAGAGCTTGTAAAAAATGCCTTAAAAGACATAATAGTACGTTCTTTATTAGAGTAAGCACCAGAAAGAGATAAGAAGATAATCCCCGAGTTAATAGGATTTATAGCTACTAAAAAAGTAATAAAAGCTAATGAAAAAACATCTAAAAAACCCATAAGTTGTAAATCCTCCGATAAATTTAATTAAACTAAAAAATATTTTTTATTTATTGCAAAGCAATTTCTACAAAAAAGCCAATATTTAGCAATATTACAAAACATAATATTACATTAATTAAAACAAAGCTAATTTTTTATTATACTTTCTTGCAAACCTTCTTTAATTATAGATTTTGGTTCGCTGTAAGGCAGAGTTTTTAAATTATCTATATTAAGGTCGTAAATATCTTTTGTATGTGAAAGAATATTTTTTACAACAGACTCTCTTATGATTTTAGGGTCTTGCCCGCTATTTAGCTTGCCAATAAGAGCAAAAATACCACCCCATAAAGCAGCAACGATAATAACACCAAGCAAAGCACCAATACTACGGTTGATAATATTAAGCCCTAAAGCCTTTAAAACCTGTGTAGATTTATTGGCCAAAAAATGAAAAGTAGAGATTATAACACTTGCACAAACTATTATTACAGCAAGCATAGTTAAAAGCTTGTTTGTAAACCCAAATTCTTCCATTATAAAGCTAGAAATAGGGTTAGAATAGTTTAACACAACATAAACAGTAAGCACAACACCTGTGATTTTAAATATTTTATCAACACCGCCAACTAAAAAACCTTTTAAAAAAGAAAGGGCAAGGGTGAGTAAAATTATGTAATCTAAGGTGTTAAAATTAGAAAAGAAATCACTATTCATTAATTTTTCCTATTAAGTGTTGCAAACTAGGAGTACATTCTATATTTAAATTAGGATATTTTTTAATAAGTTTTTCATTTTCTTTGGTAAGAGGTGGTATAAAAATGTTTTTAAAACCAAGTCTATGGGCTTCGCTTAATCTTTTTTCTATTAAAGAAACATTCCTAACTTGCCCTGATAAACTAACTTCACCAACAAATGCAGTATACTGTGGTAAAGGTTTGTTATAAGCTGATGAAACCAAAGCAGCTGCTACTGCAAGGTCAGATGCGGGCTCGTTTATTTTTAAACCACCTGCAACATTTATATAAATATCACTACCGCTAAAACAAACGTTATTGCGAGATTCTAAAACAGCAGTAAGCATAGATATGCGGTTAGCATCTGTGCCTATAATGGCTCTTTTGGGGCTAGCGTACACAGAATCAAGTAACAGGCATTGAATTTCTATAAGCATAGGGCGAGAGCCTTCAAGCCCTGCAAAAACAGCTGTGCCACTAATATTACTGTTATAGTCGTTTAAAAACATAGAAGAAGGGTTAGAAACCTCTAAAAGACCTTGGCTTGTCATTTCAAAAATACCAATTTCGTCAGTTGGTCCAAACCTGTTTTTAATTGCTCTTAGTATTCTAAAATGGTTGTTTTTATCACCTTCAAAATAAAGCACGGTATCAACTAAATGCTCTAAAACTTTAGGGCCTGCTATTTGCCCATCTCTTGTAACATGTCCAACTAATATAAGGGCAAAACCTTTATTTTTAGCATACTTTATTAAAGCATTAGCACTGTTTTTAACTTGGCTAACAGACCCAGGAGATGAGTCTATGTTTTCCATATAAACAGTTTGTATAGAATCAATAATTACAACATTTACATCTTGTTCTTTTTCAAGTGTTGCAATAATAGAGTCTACTGATGATGAAGTGCTAAATTTTATATTTTTGTTTTTAAGGTTTAAGCGTGAAGCTCTTTGTGCAAGCTGACCTAAAGATTCTTCACCAGAAACATAATAACAGTTGTTAGAAGAAGCAATATAGTTAGCTATTTGTAATAAAAGAGTTGACTTTCCTATTCCAGGGTCGCCACCTACTAAAAGGGCTACATCTTTAACTAAACCGCCACCGCATGCACGGTCAAACTCTGTAACACTTGTTTTTATTCTAGGTGGTTGTTTTATAAACTCACCTTCAAGAGGCTGAAAAGATGCAGAGCTAGTTTTTTTGCTAAGAGCTGTTTTAGATTGCAAAGCAAAAGACTCTTGGGGTATTTCTGAAACAGTACCCCAAGAGCCACATTGTAAGCATTTGCCACTCCATTTATAAGAGCTAGCATTACAATTACTGCATATGTATGAAGCAGTATATTTAGGCAATTTTAACTATACCTTTTAAAGGTTTATCTATTAAAATTTCCATAAGGCATTCTTTGTCCGTTGCCTTGTGGTCCTAGTTGTTGAGCAGGGCCTTGCTGTTGATTATAACCACCCATACCCATGTTAGGCTGTTGTTGTACAGGTCTGCCATTAAAACCAGAACGCATAGCAGCTACATTGCCTGCAACAGCAGGCCCACCTTGTGGAGCATGACCACCTTGCATGTTAGGGTTAAATCCACCAAAGTTGTTAGGTTGCTGACCGCTTTGACCTTGACCTCTGTTTAAAAATCTTGTTCTTGCAAACTCTTTTTCTTGGTGATTTGCTTCATTGTTTTTTTCAACAATATAAGAGTTGATTTGCTTCTGTAAAGTATCAACTATTTCTTGAAGAGAGTCTAATTTTTCATCAGAGTTAGATTTTTTAATTGCACGATGAAGTGAATCTATTTTGCTGTTCATCACACTTTTAGTGTGTTTAGCGTATATGAAAAAACCAACAGAAATAAGAAATAAAAATACTAAACCGCCTAATAACAAGTTTTCAGTAATCATTTTTTAAATGCCTTTCTAGTTTTATTTACCTTTAAAAGTTTATAAAAAACCTCATTTACTATAAAAATTATATAGTAAGTAAAATCAATAAGTTAATTATTATTAATAATAATAAAATTAAAAACCACAATAATCAACACTTTATTATACACAACAACCTTTAAGCCATTGTTTTATTTCAATAAATTGATTTTATTATTTAAAAATTAGGCCATGTATTATAATAATCCAATTACACTAAAATTTATTTTACATATGATAAATACAAACGCAAAATAAATAAAAAGAGGTTTTTGTGGACTTAGATAAAAAAAAGAAATACCGCAAGGTGTTTATAATTATTTTATTTGCTTTTTTATGGCTTGCAACAGGTCAAATTTTTGTAAAAGAAAAACCAGCCCTAGAACTAGAAGAAGCAATTGCAGAGGTAAGTATTTATAATTCTACTTCACAAGTTAATACAGTAGATATTAATATACCAATTACAACCGAGGCTTTAAAGATTATTGACTTTAAATCTGAAAGAGCAGGAAGAATTGTAGAAGTAAGAGATATAGAAGGCGATGTAAAAGGCAAAAACACACTTGTAGTTGGTTTAGATGTTGACGATACCAAACAAGCACTTGAAAGTGCCAAAGCAAACCTTGAAAAATCTAAACTTGATCTTGATATAGCAAAGCAACTAAACAAAGAAGGCTATCGCACAAAGCTTGAGCTTTCATCATCAGAGGCAAATTACAGAGATGCTTTAAGGCAATATGAAAGTGCTAAGGTTTCTTACGAGCAATCTTTTATAAAGCTACCTTATAAAGTTTATGTAGATGAAATTTTAGTAGAAGTTGGTGATTATGTATCACAAGGCGATACTGTTGCAAGGGTTATGGATTTATCAAAAGTTAATGCTTATGGTTATGTTACAGAAAAAAACATAAACTCTGTTACTAAAGATACAAAAGCAACAATACACCTTGTAGATGGTAGTAATTTTGAAGCACAAGTTAACTTTGTTTCTAGGTTTTCAGATTCCAACATACACACTTATAAAGTTGGTGCTTTAATTGATTCAGATTATAAAATCCCCCATGGTATGAGCGGAAGCATGATTATACAAACAGAGCGTAAAAACACCCATCTGTTAAGTTTTTCTACTCTTTCTTTAAGTTCTGAAGGTGTTACAGGGGTAAAAGCACTAGATGAAAAAGATAAAGTTATTTTTATTCCTATAAGTGGTTATACGCAAACTAGTAAAGGAATTGTTGTAGAAGGGTTGCCTGAAAATATAAGGGTAATTATTTCTGGTCAGGCTTTAGCATCTGTTGGGGCAAAGGTTGAATATACAGAGGTTAAAAGTGCCTTTATTGCAGATTTAAAATAATAAAAATATATACAATTAAGTAGGTTGTTAAAGCTATGTATAAGCTAGTTAAATCTTGTCTTGAATACTCAAGGGTATCTTTTACACTATTTTTAGTGCTGATTTTGTATGGCTATATGTCTATGTACTCAATACCCAAAGAGCAAACCCCAGAGATAACAGCACCTTATGTTTTTATTTCGGTCTTTCAAGAAGGTGTGTTGCCAGAAGATGCTGAAAAAGTAATTGTAGAGCCAATAGAGCAAGAGCTACAAGACCTTGAAGGCTTAAAAATTATGAGGTCAATAGCTAGAGAAAGTGGTGCTGACTTCTTTTTAGAATTTAATACAGATATAGATATTGATACCGCACTTGATAACACAAGGGCAGCTATTGACCTTGCAAAAGCAGAGCTACCACAAGATGCAGAAGAACCAATAGTAAACCAGCTAAGTTTTGCCCAGTTTCCTGTTATTTCTTTAGGTATATCAGGCGATGTAGATGAAAAACTACTATACCAAATAGCTAATGATGCATCGGAACAAATAGCAAGAGATGTAGATGTTTTAAGTGCTGATGTTGTAGGGGCAAGAGAAAGAGTTGCAGATATTGTTTTTAACAGCTATGCAATGACAGCTTATAGCCTAACAGTTAATAGTATTGCAAACTCTATTACAGCTAATAATAAACTAATTGCAACAGGGGCTTTGCAAACTAAAGATGGTCGTGTTTTAATTAAAGTTCCTAGTTTGTTTAAAACTAGTCGTGATATTTTAGAAGTTCCTTTGCTTTCTAGCTCAACATCTACTGTTTTAATAAAAGATGTTGCAGAAGTTAGAGATACTTTTAAAGAGCCTACAAACTATGCTCGTATGAACCTATTAAATACAGTTGTAATTGAGGTAGTAAAAAGACCAGATAGCAACTTGTTTAACGCTATAGAAGGGGCAAAAGTAGAGCTTGAAAAATACAAAAAAACATTAGATAGCAACACGCTTAACAAAATAAAATTTGTATGGACACAAGACACATCAAAATCAGTTATACAAACCATTAAAGAGCTTGCTAATAATATTATAACTTCAGTGCTTTTAGTGTTTTGTGTGCTTTATGTTGGGTTAAATGTAAGGTCGGCCCTAATTGCATCTTTAGGTATACCAAGCACATTTTTTATAAGCCTTGGTTTGCTTAATATGTTTGGTATTACGCTAAATCTTGTAGTGCTTTTTGCACTTATTCTCTCTGTGGGTATGATAATAGATGCAACAGTTATTATTATTGAATATGCAGATAGCCAGCTCCAAAAAGGCAAAAAACCAAAAGAGGCTTTTTTAGAAGCAGGCACAACCATGTTTATGCCTTTGCTTGCTTCTACTGCCACAACGGTAATGGTTTTTATTCCGCTTTTATTTTGGCCAGGTATACCAGGGCAGTTTATGGGGTATATGCCTAAAACACTTTTAATCTTGCTTACGGTTTCGTTTTTTGTAGCAATTTTTTTCATGACAACACTAGGGTCTTTTCTTGCAAAAAGAAGTGAAAAAAACGATAAAGCAATAGAAGAAGGTGCAGAGCTAAACTATGACGATATTGCAAAAGTAGATGGTATTTTAGGTAGCTATGGTAGAGCTCTTATAAAAATATCTAAAAAGCCTCATGTTGTGGTGTTTTCAGTTTTGGCAATTTTATTCTTTTCAGGTGGGCTTTATGAAAGATTTGGTAAAGGGGTTGAGTTTTTTCCTGATGTTGAACCAGAGTTTTTAGAAATTGCAGTAAAAGTTGAAGGTAACTACTCAATATATGAAAAAGATAGCATTATGAAGTTTGTAGAAAATGCTATACCGCATAAGGAAGACTACTTAAGCATTTATACAGCCGTTGGGGGTGATAATAAATCTACCGATGAAGTTGGAAACATAACCCTAGAGCTTAAAGAATGGGGACAAAGAAGAACAGCAGATGAAATTATAAAAGATACCACCAAAGCACTTTCTAATCTTAAAGGAATAGATTATGAAGTAAGAAAACAAGAGCAAGGACCATCTTCAGGCAAGCCGTTTTCTTTGCAGGTTTCTTCTAACAACCAAGCTAATTTAGAGTTTGTTATTAATAAACTAACAGATTTTTTATTGCAATCTGATGGTTTGATAAATGTAGCAAATAGTTTACCAAAAGCTGTAATAGACTTAAATATTGAAATAGACAAGCAAAAAGCAGCACTAGTAGGGCTTGATACCGCACAAATCGGTAGGTTTTTAACCATGATTACAAACGGTGCTATTGTAGGGTCTTACAGACCAAACGATTGGAGCGAAGAGATAGATATTAGAGTAAGGTTTGAAGATGAACTTAGGGTGATATCTAACATTGAAACAATGATGATAAATTCAAACAATGGACCAATATCTTTAGAAACTATTATTAATGTTAAAGAAGTTGTTTCTTCAGGCTTTATTAAAAGAACAGATGGTAATAGAGCATATGATATTGAAGCCGACCTAGTGCCAGGGGTGGTTTTAGGGCAAGAGCTTAGAAGAACTTTAGAGTTTATAGAAAAAGAAAAACTAAAAGACTTTGCAGATTTTCGCTTTAGAGGTGAAGCAGAAGATCAAGGAGAATCAGCGGGCTTTTTAGCAGGTGCTTTTTTAGTTGCAATATGTGCTATTGCTTTAATTTTGCTTTTACAATTCAACAGTTTCTTTTATGTGTTTGTTATCTTGTTTTCAGTTGTTATGTCAACCGTTGGGGTTATGCTTGGGCTTATTATAATAAGGCAACCTTTTGGGGTAATAATGAGCGGGCTAGCTGTTATCTTTTTAGCTGGGATTGTAGTAAACAACAATATTGTGTTAATAGATACACTGCAAAGCCTAACCAAACAAAACAAAAAAACAAGCTTTAAGCTTAATGTTATAAGGTCTTGCGTTGAAAGATTTAGACCTATTATGTTAACTTCTATAACAACAGTTTTAGGTTTGCTTCCTATGGCTTTAAAGCTAAATTTAGACTTTTTCTCAAGAAAAATTAGCTATAATTTACCTTCAAGCCAATGGTGGGCACAGCTTTCATCTTCTATTGTTGCAGGTATGTTATTTTCAACTCTTCTAACATTGTTTTTTACACCTGCATTGCTTATTTTTTACCGTAGGTTGCAAATTGCATGGCAAAGAAGATGGAAAAAAGCCTTTGTTTTAAAAGTTCAAACTTTGTTTGCTAATTATGTTAATAAAGTTAAGGCTATTGTGTTTGTTTGTGTTGGTTTTTATTTGGTGCAATCAAACAAAATTAAGGTTTTTAGGGTTTTAAATTATTATGTATTTAAGGCTTATAGTACTTCTGTTTATGTACTTTCAGAAAAGAACTTAGATTACCTTGCAAAAGAGGCTATAAACTCGGGTAATTTACCAAAATATAAGCCTTTGTATGAAAAGAGCAAATCTAGATTTTTTGTTTTAGAAGAAAAATTTTATATTTTTGTAGAAACTAAGGTATTGCCTTTTGCAAGAGCAAATTATAAAAAAATTAAAAGTATTTTTAGGTTAAAAACAAGAGTTAAAAGCACTTTTTCTTTTGTTAAGAACACTGCTTGTAATCTGGTTGCTAAACTGAAAGAAAAACGCAAAGAAAAGGCTTTAAGACCTAAAAAAGAGAAAAAAACCAAGGTCAAAAAGCCTAAAATTAAAAAAGAGAAGGTTAAAAAAGAGCCAAAAAAGAAAAAACCTAAAAAAGATAAAGAGAAAAAGTAAGGTAAAATCTTAATTTTTTTAAATCTATCTTGTTAAGTTATTGTAAAGAGGCAGGTAAGCGAAAGTCTAAGGCGATTTTTGTTTTATCTGCTTTTTTGTGGGATTGCAAGTGTTGTAATTTTAAAAATATAAGATTTAAAAATTTATTTTCAACTCTTCTAACATTGTTTTTTACACCTGCATTGCTTATTTTTTACCGTAGGTTGCAAATTGCATGGCAAAGAAGATGGAAAAAACTTTTTATATTATTTTAGCCATTAAATGCAGTAATGAACTTAAATCAAGGTAGAAAAAGAAACTAGAATTGCTGTTTTTAAACTAGGGTGTTTAAAAAATGATTATCTTATGTTGCTAAAGTTGCAAACAAATAGGAGGGTGTTGCCTTATGTTTATCAAAGAATTTTTAAAAAACTTTAACCAATTGCAAAGCAAGTAAAAAGTAAAACAAACAGCTTAATAAAACAATATGAACCTAAAAATTTAATAATATAATAAGGAAAGGGATAAAAAGGCATAAATAAAACCTTCTTTGCTCTTTATTAGAAAAGAGATAAAAAGCACAGGCAATAACCTCTTTTATTGATAGATTAAGACAATATTTGTTGCTAAAAAGTAGTAGGGGTTTGATAAAATAAAAATATGTGTATTGTTTATATTTTTTACTTTAAAGTACTATAAAAAAGGCTTTAATCACAAGTACAAAGTTGATAATAAAAACAATGCATGGTAAAAAGTGCAACAATAAAACAATACTAGAAGCCCAATGCTAGTGAATGCAAGAGATATAAAATAGTAAAAAAGCAAACAAAGTTACTAAATTTTGTTTTTAGTAAACATTTGCTTGCTTTACAAGAGCTTTATCAATAAAAAATCAAGGCAATAAAACTAGTCTTCTAAATTTTCATTTAACGCAGAAGATTGCTGTTTTTTAAACTTTAAAACAGTGTAAGGAATTGTAAGTAAATACAAAATACCAAAAATAGAAAGCGTTAACCAAGGGGCTTTTAAGATACCAATTAAGAACACAGTAATAGCAACAGCTACAAAAGGCAACATTGCTTTGCTGATATTTAAGTATTTAATAGATAAAGTAGGAACACTACTGATTAACAAAAAGCTTATAAAGAATATATATAAAGAATATGCAAGGCTACTAAAAGCAATAACACCATTGCTGCCAAGCTCTATAACAATAGGAAGCATAGCAAGCCCAGACCCAGCAGGGGCAGGAACACCTTTAAAAAAGTTTGTATATCTTGTGTCGTCATCTATATTGAACCTAACAAGCCTAAGCATAACAGCAATAGAAAAACAAGAAAGTGCAAGCCAACCTATAAGGTCATTAAAATTCGGGCTGTAAGAGTATACAACAAGCCCAGTTGCAACACCAAAGCAGGTTAAATCGCTTAGTGAGTCAAGCTCTTTGCCAAAAGGCGAGGTTGCATCTAAGGCCCTTGCTACTTTGCCGTCTAGTAAATCAAGCAAAGATGATACTAATATTAAAGCCACGGCTTTTTCTATATTGCCATTAAAGGCTATTTTTATAGCAGAAATACCAAGCATAAAGGCTGATATTGTTATCATGCTTGGTATTAGTTTGTAAATTCTGTATACAGACATTTTAATTTACTACCTGTTATTTTTTCATTCTATCTTGAATTTTATATTCAATTTCAGAACTTGTAACGGCTTTTTTGTCAAAAGTAGCTAAAATAGTTTCTCCAGATAGTGCTACCTGACCTTCTTTAACCATAACATTTGAGCTTGTAGGTAAAAATACATCAACTCTACTGCCAAACCTAATTAAGCCAAATTTTTCACCAACCTGACCTTCTTTGTTTTCTTCAGTAAAGCAAACAATTCTTCTTGCAACTAAGCCTGCAATTTGTCTTACACCAATGTTGCCGTGTTTTTCAGTTTCAACAACAAGTAGGTTGTTTTCATTGTCTGCACTTTCTTTATCAAAAGATACGTTTTTAAACTCACCAGGTGTATAAACTATTTTGGTAACTTTACCAGAAACAGGAAGTCTGTTTACATGTACATTAAATACATTCATAAAAACAGCAATTCTAGTTACTTTTGTGCCTTCTTCTAGCCCAAGTTCTTTAGGTGCTTCCATTTCAATTATAGATTGCACAATGCCATCAGCTGGTGAAACAACTAAATTATCATCAATCGGAGTTAGTCTTTCAGGGTCTCTGAAAAAATAAGCACACCATAAAGTGATTGTAAGACCAATATAAAAAAGAACATCAGATATAAATAAAAATACAAATGTAGCAAGTGCAGCAACGGCTATTATTTTATAACCTTCTTGTGCTATTTTTGGCACTTTTAAGCCTGAAATTTCCATTAAAAATCCCCTTTAGTTTTTTTGGTTTCTTGTTTAGTTAATTTTGGTCGCATTTTAAACCTTAATATTATACACTAGTTAGTGCGTTTTTAAAAAACTTTTACAAAAAACTACAATTATAAAAAACCAAAGATTAGTTCGGGCTTAAAATAGATGAAAGATAATAGCTTAAAAGATTTTGTATCAATAGTAAACACACTACAATCATTTTGGCAATCTAAGGGGTGCAATGTTGTTTTTCCTTATTCTAGCCAAGTAGGGGCAGGAACTTTCCACCCGGCTACTTTTTTAAATGTGTTATCAGATAAAGACTGGAATGCCTGCTATGCACAGGGTTGTTTTCGCCCTGTTGATGGTAGATATGGAGAAAACCCAAACAGACTTCAGCACTATTATCAATACCAAGTTATAATGAAGCCAAGCCCAGAAAACATAATAGAGCTTTATTTACAAAGCCTTGAGGCAATAGGCATTAACCCTAAAGAGCATGATATTAGGTTTGTAGAAGACGACTGGGCAAGCCCAACACTAAAAGCAGCAGGAATAGGCTGGGAAGTTTGGTGCGATGGCATGGAGGTTACTCAATTTACATATTTTCAACAAGTAGGGGGTATTGCTTGCAAGCAAACACCTGTTGAAATCACCTACGGGCTTGAACGCATTGCTATGTATATTTTAAATGTTGACAATGTTTACAATCTTCCTTGGAGTGTAGAAACAGGCACAACATACGGTGATTTATTTTTAGATAATGAAAAACAATACAGTGCTTACAACTTTGAAGAAGCAGATACAGATTTTTTAACTCTTTACTTTAATGAAATAGAAAAACAGGGCTTTAAACTTGCCGAAAAAGGTTTG
Source organism: uncultured Rickettsiales bacterium (assembly GCA_964472375.1). Classification (GTDB taxonomy): domain Bacteria; phylum Pseudomonadota; class Alphaproteobacteria; order WRAU01; family CAYYLE01; genus CAYYLE01. Next base: position 40,923 of record CAYYLE010000006.1, on the reverse strand, counting down.
GTTTTACCTGCTTATGAAAAATGCATGAACCTAAGCCATGCTTTTAATGTTTTAGAGGCAAGAGGGGTTATTTCTGTTTCTAAAAGGGCAGATTACATTAACCGTATAGCACTTTTAGCACAAGAGTGTGCAAAGCTTTATAGCAATAACCAAAAAGAGCAACAAGGTGATAAAAATGAGCAATAATTTTTTATTAGAAGTACTTACAGAAGATGTTCCTGCTTCTTTACAGCTACATGCTTGTAGTGCTATAAAAGAGGCTTATGAAAATAGCTTAAAAACTCTTAATGTTAGTTACAATGAGCTTAATGTTTTCCATACTCCTAGAAGGCTTATAGTTTCCATTAAAGGCTTACCTTTAAGTACACTAGAGCAAGGGGTAGAAAAAAAAGGACCGCTAAAAGATGCACCTGCAAAGGCTGTAAGTGGGTTTTTAAAATCATGCAAAAATTACAAAGAGCATGAAATTATCTTTAAAGATATAAAAGGCAAACTTTACTACTTTTTTAAACAAGATGATGTAGAAGTAAACATGGAAGAAAAAATAAAACATATAACACTAGATGTTTTATCTTCTATTAAATTCAAAAGGTCTTTATTTTGGAATGATTCTAAAGTTTATTGGGCAAGACCAATAAGAAGTATTGTGGCAATGTTTAACCAAAGCTTTTTATCTTTTAGTTTTGCGGGGGTGCAATCTTGCAAAAATACCTTTGGGCATATGTTTTTAAAAGACAACTGCAAAATAGAGTTTAACTCAATAGATGGTTATTTTAATGCTTTGGTAGAAAACAAAGTAATGTACAACCAAGATGAAAGAGTTGATTATATTATAAAAAACTATAATGATATTGCAGAAAAAAGAGACTTTGCAATACTAGATGAAAATAGCAAAAACGAAAATGTAAAAAGAGTTTTAAAGCTTATTAAAACCGAGGTTGCTTACCTTGTAGAATACCCATTTTTGTTGGAGTTAGACTACAACACAAGCTACACTAAAGAATTACCTGCTGATTTAATTGTAGAAACCATAGAAAAAAACCAAAAATATTTAGCAACTTTTAGTAAAGAAGACAAAGAGCTTTTAAACACTTTTATTATTGTAAGCAATAATTTTGCCGAAACTAACAATATAGTATCTGGTAACCTTAAAGTTGTAGATGCTCGTTTAAAAGATGCTTTGTTCTTTTATAAAGATGATGCTTTAAAAAAACCTCTTCATTTCTATAACAAGCTAGAAGATATTGATTTTTTTAAAGGGCTTGGCAACTACCAAGACAAAACTAAAAGAGAGCTTTTACTTATTAAGCAACTAATGTTGATTGTAGAAAATAATTATCAATATAGTGATATTAAAGATGCTTTAAGCTACTTAAAAGTTGATATTGCATCTTCTACCGTGCAAGAGCTTCCTGAATTCCAAGGAACATTTAGCAAATATTACCTGCCTTTATATGGTGTAGAACAAGAAATTGCTAATGCAATAGCAAGCCAATACAAACCAGTAGGAAATGATGATGCCTTGCCAAAAGCAGGTTTGCCTTCTGTTGTTGCCCTTGCAAGCAAGCTAGAAACACTACTTGGTTTTTTTGCAATTGGTAAAAATACAAGTGGCTCGGGAGATGTTTTAGGTTTGCGAAGAAATGCACTTGGTATTTTACGCATTATACTATTTTATAAACTAGATATTGATTTAAATGAAGTTTTTGCAAATTACAGCAAATATTCCAATGTTGAAAATATAAACATAGACTACGCAAAAGATATTAAAAGCTTTATGGTGCAAAGGCTTTATTATTACCTAAGACAAAGCCACAACCATTATTTAATTAAAGCTGCATTTGGCTATCTAGAAACTGATGATAGATTTAACATTTTAAAAGGTTATAAAAATTTATTTTTATTAGAAGAGTTAGAAAAACAAGATAAGCTAGATTGCTTACTTGCTGCTTATAAAAGGCTTTATAATATCAATAAATCAAGCAATATTCAAGAAGGGTTTTCGCTAAACGCTAACCTTTTACAAAGCTCTGAAGAAATAGAATTGTTTAACTTTTTACAAGAGCTTAACCAAAAGCAAGATGCAGAAGAAATTCTAGCAAGTATGTGTGCTAATATTAAGCTTTTTGACAACTTTTTTGATAATGTTAAGGTTCAAGATGATAATGAAAACATTAGAAACAACAGACAGCTTATGGTAAAAATATTTGTAGATAAACTACAAAACATTGCTTACTTTCAAGAGATTGTGGCTTAAAAACTAAAGTCTTTTGTTTTTTGCAAAGGGCTTATTATCTTTTGTGAAGGTCTTTTTAAGAAAGTAGGGCTAATTTTGATTTTATTGGGTGGTTTTTTAAACTCTTTGTAGAAAAGGTGCTATTTTATTATTAAATTTTATAGTGTTTAAAAGTTACTTGCCTGTATCATGCAGATGTATATAAGCTTATTAATATTTTCTAGTTACCTTTTTGCAAGGCTATTGCATGTAAAATGTAATCAATTACAAAAAATAATATAAATAACTGTATTTTTGCTTAAAGTAGGCTAAAAAAATAAATATTGAATAGCTAAACAATAAAAATCACTGTTAGAAAAGGTGCAATCAAGCCCTGTGGTATTTTAGGGGGGCTATACTTAAAAGCTACAAATATCATCAACTGTTAATATAATATATACAGCAAGTTATTTGCTTTAGGTTGTTTTTTAGATATAGTTTTTAATATTCTGTACAAACATAATGATTATATCTTGCAAACAAAACTGTAAAGAAGCTTAAATAATAAAAACAATAAGCTTTTAGCTATTTATATAATCATGTATAGTATCAATTCTTTGGGTAATGCTTTTGGTGTCTTTTAGTATCTTGTATTCTACTTGATATTTTTGGTAAATATCTTCTAGCATATCATGTATAGTGCAAACATATTTTTCAGGTAGCCTAAAGCCGTTATCTTCATATGGTACAGGCTCAAATAAAAACAAGTAGTTTTTGTTTTGCTTGTTAAAATATTTAGATATATTTTTTATGCGTTGCTCTAGACCTGTTTGTAGTAAAAGATTGTTTATTTTATCATCATCTTTTGCATAAAAGTATATGTAGCTTAGTACATCAAACAAAGACCTATCACACATTACATGGTTAGTGTTTTGCAATGCTATGTTAATTTCAGCAGATGATACTGCATAGCCAAGCAAATGAAGTTGTGATAATATAACTTTGTTGTATTCAACATCATTATCGGGAATTTTAAACATATAGCCCATATTTATAAAGGGCATTATAGGCTCTTTTAAAAACAAGAAATCTTTAAATCTAGCATCTTTTAAGGCACAGCTTAGCAAGGTTGATTTCCCACTACTGTGAGAGCCTGTAAGGTATATATGGGTCATATTTTTATAAAGAAAATGATTTTACAATAATTGTTGGGCTTATATTTTTGGCTTTAAACAAAGCATCTAGGTTTTTTTCATCACTTTCTAGGTTGTATATTTTACTATGATGGTACGAAACACCTGATAAAGTAAGCATAGAATCTATATCTATATTAAGGTGTTTTCTAGCATTAATAGCACCTAAAACATCTGTTGTTATTGTGTCGCCAATCATTAAAAATCTTTTGCTTAAAAGTTCTTTTTCTTCTATTTTCATAACTTCTTTTAAATAAGTTAAAGAAAAACTATAAATAGGAAGGTGGGGCTTGCCAAGCTGTAAAACCTCTAGGTCTTTTTCTAAAAGTGATTGTGCAATAGAGCCCTGCACAATAGTAAGTAATGGTCCTTCTTTGTGGTTTTGTGGTAGCTTATGCCCAGCTCTTGGGCTTGTTTGGGCTACTAAATCAGGGTTTGCATTTAAAACAGGAAGATTAAGCTCTACTGCTTTTTTAAGTGAAGGCAATAAGTGGCTTACATTTATGGTTTCATATTCATTATTGTTTTGTGAAAAAGAAGAAACAAAAAAATCTTTTTGGTAAGTAGCGGGAATGTTTTTGTAGTCGTCTTCTGAAACACGACAATTGTGAATATATATAAAGTCAGCATCTTCAATATTTTCTACAACCTCAATGTTAGTGCCTTCAAAAATATTGGTTTTACCAAGACCAAAAACCCAAACTTTTTGCGGGTTTTTATTGCTTGCAAAGTTAATTTGATTTAGCTTTAAATAGTAGTTTGCAGTTTCACCTGATGTAATAATGTGATGAAAATGCACTCCTTTATAAATCTTTTTACCTTCATACATTTTTATAGCATTTTCTGACTTTGTAGCAGTATTAGAAACTATAAGAACTATTTTGCCTTGGTCAACTAGGTATTTTAGTGCATTAGGGCTACCTTCTATTGTGTTTACACCGTTAAACAAAACTCCATAGGCATCTACAAAAAAAACATCGTATTTATCTAGTATTTCTTTACTTAAGGTGTTGATTTTTAACATAATAATTATTGCTCCTTTTTTGCAAGGTTTTTAAATTAACAAGGGTTTATAAAGCTTAAAAGCGATTGATTGCCACTTGCTTCAATGTCTTTTGTAGACCCTTCCCAAGCTATTTTTCTATCTTCTAAAAGTATCAGGCGGTCAGTTGACCTTTGTACACTTTTCATATCATGAGTAATGATAATAGATGTTGCTTTAAGGTCTTTAGTTATTTTTTCTATTAGCTTGTCAATAGCAAGCGTTGTAATAGGGTCAAGCCCGCTTGTTGGTTCATCAAAAAATATAATACTTGGTTTTTTAGCAATAGCTCTTGCTAAAGCTACTCTTTTTTTCATTCCACCTGAAAGCTCACTGCTGAATTTTTTAGCAGTATCGTAGTTTAGTTTTACACTTTCAAGAGATTCTTTTACAAGGTCGTCAATTTCTTGTTTGCTTTTGTCTTTAAGGTTAAGACCAAAAATAATATTATCGTAAACACTCATGCTATCAAAAAGTGCAGAGCCTTGAAAGAGCATAGATATATCTTTATTAAGCTTGTAGCGTTGCTTAAGGCTTTTGTTGGTATAGTTTACATCTTTTATAAAAATGTTACCATTTTCAGGGGTTAAATAGCCTAAAATACACTGCAAAAGTACAGATTTACCAGTGCCAGATTTACCAATAACACCTAAAACCTCACCTTTATAAAGATTAAAGCTAATATCTTCAAGTACATGGTTGTTTGCAAAAGATTTTGATAAATTTTCTACTTTAATAATACTTTTCAAGAAAAGTCTCCACTAGTTATTAAAAAACAAATATGTTGTTACATAATTAGAAACAAAAATAAGTATAGAAGATATAACAACAGCATTAGTTGTAGAAACACCAACTCCCTTTGCTCCTTCTTTTGCATAATAGCCAAAATAACTACCTGAAAGCACTATTATAACACCAAAAACAAAACCTTTGGTTAAACCAAGAATAATATCTTTAACATTCAAGTAAGATGCACAAGCTTGTACAAAAAGCTCATAGTTAAGGTTAAGCTTAAATACAGCAACTAAAGTACCACCTAAAATGGCAATAATAGAGGCTATAAAAACCAAAATTGGTATTGCAGTCATTGCCACTAATAAACGAGGTGATATTAAATATTTTACAGGGTTAGTTGAAAGTATATGCAAAGCGTTAATTTGCTCGGTGGTTTTCATTGTGCTGATTTCAGCAGCAACAGAGCCACTTACTCGCCCTGCTATCATAAGGCAAGCAAGCACAGGCCCTAGCTCTCTTACAATAGATTTTGTTAAAATATTTGCTATTATGTCTTCATTGGCAAGGCTAGAAAAACCAGCATAGCTTTGTAAAGCAAGAACCATGCCCGAAAATAAAGCTGTTAAACTTACAACAGGTAAAGAATAAAAACCAATTTCTATAAAGTGCCTTTTTATTTCTTTTGGGTAATAAGGCGGTGTAAATATGTTTATTAACGAATTTATTGTAAAGCTAACAATTTTACCAATACCTGATACTGTATTAAGGGTTAAAAAACCTACAACTTGGCATATTTTTAGTATTAAGTTTAATGTTTTAGTCAATGTAAATCCTTTTTGCTCTTAGCCCTGCATGTATAATTATATTGCAAGGGTTATCATTAAGTGAAGTAGCAACATCATTAATTTTAGTAAATTCACCATAAAACTCAACTAATGCCCCTTCATATATTAGGTGTTTTGGTACTTTGCTTACATCTATTATTGTTGTATCCATAGATACAACACCAAATATAGGGGCTTTATGCCCTTGTATAGTTAGGTAGCCTTTGCCATTGCCTGCTTGCCTTAAAACACCATCGGCATAGCCCATACTGACTATTGCAAGGTTACCGTTTTCAGGCATTTTAGTGCCATCATAGCCTGCTTTTTCACCTTTTTTCAACTCATGTATTTGTAGTATTTTGCCACAAAGATTTGCAACAGGAAGCATTGGGTTGTTACTTTCTTGCAAAGCTGGTTTGCCACCAAAAAGGGCGATGCCTGGTCTTATAATGTCAAAATTATAGCTACTATCTGTAAACATAGAGTATGTTGCAGAAAGTGATGTTTTAACAGCTTTAGGTAGTTTTTTAACAAGGTTTTTATAGTTTTGCAGTTGCAAACTGTTGTAGCTATCTGTTGGGTTTGTAGCACAAGCAAGGTGGCTTAATGCTAAATTAAGCTTCATATCTTTGTATTTTTTTAGGGTATTAAGTAAAAAATCAATACTTACGCCTTGTCTGTTTAGCCCAGTTTCTACCTGCAAAGCAAAGCTTGTGTGTGTTTTATTTTCAAGCCAAGTGTTTAATTGAGAGTTACTATAAATAACAGGAATAATATTAGGGTATTTCTTATAAAAAGAAGTATTTAAAGCATTACAACCTAATACATAAATGGTTATATTTTTATTGTAGATTTCAAGTGCTTCTTGCTCGGTGAATACAAAAAAACCTTTACAACCTTCTTTAATTAAGCAATTGGCTACTTCTTTGGCGCCTATACCATAAGCATTTGCTTTGATAGCAGGAAAAATAAGCTTGTTAGGTATTTTTTTGGCTATATAATGGTAGTTTTTGGCTATATTTTGTAAGTTAACAGCAAAAACAGAGCTATGATTTTGCAGGTAATGCAAGATTTGCTCTTTCATTTTCTAAAAAATCCTCCTTTTTGTGTTTACTGTTATTTTAATAAGTATAATACAACATAAACTAAATGATAAGAAGTAGTAAAATTTTTATAAAGATAATAAGCTTGATTAATTAGAAAATGAGAATAAACACAAGTGAAAATTGTTATAAAACATTTAAAGCTTTTGGATAAAATGTACATAAAGATGATAGTTATGTGTGAATTTAAAGGTGATTTAAGATAAAAAATCCTTAGATATAAGAAGTGCTTTGGATAAAGGAAGCACTATTTGGCACTATAGCTATAAACTATTTTTTTTAAAATCTCTTACTTAATAGGTTTTATCAATAGTATAAAATTTTGTTCTTTCACCATCAAAACCAAGGTCTATTGTAGTAATAGCACCATGACGATTTTTTGCAACAATAAGGTTAGCCTTACCTTTTATAAGATTGTATTTTTCTTCCCATTTTGCAAGTTTAGATGCATAATCATCATCCGTTTCTTTTGGTTTTTTACGCTCGTGGTAGTATGAGTCTCTGTAAATAAAGGTTACAATATCAGCGTCTTGCTCAATAGAGCCTGATTCTCTAAGGTCAGACAGAATAGGGCGGTTGTCTTCTCTTGCTTCAACAGCCCTTGAAAGCTGTGAAAGTGCAATAACAGGTATATTTAGCTCTTTTGCAATAGCTTTTAGCCCTTTGGTTACAGCTGCAACCTCTGTTACTCTGTTTTCATAAGATTTATCGGCACTTATAAGCTGTATATAGTCTATCACTATCAGGCTAAGGTCATTTTTTTGTTGTAATCTACGAGCTTTTGACCTTATAGCGGTAATTGTAGACCCTGGTGTATCATCAATATATATAGGTAAATCAGAATATGCTTTTTGAAACTCAAGAAGCCATTTTAGTTTTTCTTTTTCTATTTTACCTGTTCTCATTTGGTGAGAAGTTATGCCAGTTTCTGATGATATAATCCTTGATGCAAGCTGTTCGGCTGACATTTCAAGTGAAAACACAGCAACACCACCACCTTCTTTACCTTGGGTGTTTTTAAACAAAGATGCAACATTATAGCCAATATTAACAGCAAGGGCGGTTTTACCCATTGCAGGGCGACCTGCTATTATTATAAGGTCAGACCTATGTAACCCACCAAAAGTTGTATCAATATCTGCAAAATTTGTTTTAATACCAACAATACCATCTTTAGCTAGTTTAGCTTTTTCAATTTCTTCTAAAACATTTTCTAATGCTTTGCTAAACCACTGAAAGTCGTTTTTAGTGTTGCCAAAAAAAGCAAGGTTGTGCAATTGGCTTTCTATGTTTTCAATTTCGTTAAATATTTCATTAATATTTCCCGATTTAGAAATACTAGAAGATGCTTGGCTTATAATATCAACAAGTTTTCTTTTAATAAAATATTTGTAGATTAAATCAGCATATGATTTATAGTTAACAACATTGAAAAAACTACCAAAAAGTTCTTTTAAATAAGCATCTCCATTCATTTCTTCATATAATGGGTTGCTTTCTAAAATAACTTGTAAAGAAACAGGCTCGGCTATTTGACCTTGCCTTATGATTTTTCCGCAAGCTTCAAATATATCACCATGGTATTTAAAGTAAAAGCACTCGGCTTTTATGGTATCGGCTACAACATCAAAAATTTCGTTGTTAGAAAGCAAACAAGCAAGCAAGGCTCTTTCTGCCTCAAGAGAATATAACCTACTTTCATCAAACTGAACTGAAGTTTCTTGTATATCTTGCATTGTTTGCTTTTGTTTTTATGCTTTAAGTTTTAAAAAAAACTTAAGCTTCTTCTTTAGTTACTGTGCCTAAAGTTCCTAGCATTTCATCAGCTTCTGCTTGAGTTTTTGCTATGCAAAGGTCAAGAACTATTTCAACATCAGAGTGCACTAAAACTTCAAATTTGTAAAGACCTGTTGATTTAACAATGTCAAAAAGAACAATATTAGATTTACTAATATCAGTGCCTTTAGTTTCATTGATGCTTTTAGAAATTTCTTGAGTTGTTACAGAACCATAAAGCTTGCCAGAATCACTTGCATTTTTAAGTAAAGTAACCTTAAAACCTTTTAGTAAAGTAGCAAGCTTTTCAGCTTCTGCTTTTCTTTCTTGGTCTTTTGCCATAATTTCTTCTTTTTTAGCTTCATATATAGCTAGGTTAGCTTTTGTTGCTCTTAAGCATTTGCTTTTAGGTAGTAAAAAGTTTCTTGCAAAGCCGTCTTTAACTTCAACAGTTTCGCCAATAACGCCTAACTTTTTAATATTTTCTAGTAATATTACTTTCATTTTTCTTATTTTTCCTAAATCGTTTATTTTTAAAAAGTAGCTAAAATAATTACAACGAGATGATTATATTCTTTTTTTTTATATATTTCAATTAGTTTTTAATGCTTTTTAAAACACCAAAGCTTTGTAAAACACCCAGTATAATAATAGGTATAACTAAAACCATATTAAAAAATAAAGCAATAATTACAGTTATTAGAATATAAATCATGCTTTTTTTAATAATGTTTATAAAAACAACCAGGCCAGGAATAATATAAAGTATTAGGTAGCTTATTGTTGTTGTATAAACAAAATATTTAAAGTTTGATATTTGCAAAGTGGTGTCAGAACTTGGTAAAACTTTATTAACCAAAATGGCCATAACACCAAAGGCTAAAAAACCAGCGTTGTAAATATAGTTTGCTTTACTATTTAGCTCATATTTATCTTTTTTCACTTTTTTATTAATATAAGACGCAACAATAAAAGCAATATGGTAGCTAATTAAAGATATAACAGTAACCGAAACAATAAAAAAGCTAGGGAAGAACATTACAAAAACATTTATAAAGTCTTTCTTTGTAATTCCACTGTCGTTGTTAAGGTTTATAATATCTACAACCTGTGCATTTAGATGCTTTTCTAGGTAGTTAACAAGGTCTGTTGCAACAGAACCTGTATTACTTGCATAAATACTTACTATTGTAAAAAAAACAAGTAGCACAAAAGCTAAAATAGGAGCAAAAAAGCTAACATTAAGCCTTTTTCTTCCTAAATTATGCATAATGAAAATAGCAAAAGCACAGCAAACATAAATAACAACATTTAAGGTGTCAACTATTGAAAAAGAATCCTGCCCTAACTTAGTGCTAATAACAAGGTAAGATATTATACATATTGTATTTAATAAAAAAGATAAAAAGCCAAATAAAGCAAAAGGTAGAATAATAGCAACAAAAGAAAAAAGCTGTAAAGCACTTGTAAACAACCCATCATATGCAGATGAATAGCTTAAAAGTACAAAGACTGGAAAAAACACCAAGCCTTTTAAAGAGTTTGCTAGTTCTGTTTTGTTCATTAAACTACCTTAAACTTAAAAATTTAGCTTATTTGTTTACATAAGGCATTAGTGCTAAAAATCTTGCTTTTTTAATAGCACTGCTTAATTCTCTTTGTTTTTTTGCAGAGATTAAAGTAAGCCTACGAGGAGTTATTTTACCACCTTCAGAAACATAAGAAGATAGTAAGTTAACATCTTTATAATCTATTTTCTTATCTGAAAATAAAACATCATTTCTTTTCATTTTAAAAAACCTATATTTTTATAATTTATGCGTTATCGTTTTCTTTTCTCATCATTATAGAATCACCTTCTTCATGCTCTTCTACTTTAACAAGAAGGTGTCTTAATGTGCTGTCGCTTAGTTTAATTAACCTAATTGTTTCGTTAATTGGGTCAATATTAGAAGAAGCAATTTTATAAAAATAATAATGAGCTTTTTTAAATTTGTTAATTCTGTAAGCAAGCTTTCTATTGCCCCAGTATTCAAAACCTTTAATTTCAACACCTTGGTCGCTTAGGCTTTTGCTTACAGTTTCAATGTAACTAGAAGCTTCACTTTCTCCTAAGTTACCTTTTACTATTACTACTAATTCGTAATTAGACATACTTTAAATTCCTTTTTTTGGATTGTCTCAACTTTTTGTGTTTATAAAAAGTATAGTAACAAAAATGCTTTAATATAATTAAAACAACACTGCTACAAAAGGCTTTTAATAAAAACATGCAAATTATATGCTAAAAAGATAATAAAATCAATGCAAAACAATAACTAAATAGTTGCATTGCTAGCAAAACCTTGGCTTTTTATGGTTTGTTGCTAAAAATGTATAGCTGTGTTAAAATCTAAAGATAAATACCAAACAATATTGCTTTTAATTAACATTAATAAGTATTTTTGCAAGTAAATCTTTATAAACAAGAGGTAAATATAAAAAATGAGCAAAATTCTTGTGTTCCCTGGGCAGGGTTCTCAATATATTGGAATGCTAAAAGATGTTTACGACAATTATAGTAAAGCCAAAGAGGTTTTTAATAAAGCTGATGATGTTTTAGGTTTTAGTTTAAGTAAAATAATCTTTGAAGGCAATGCAGAAGAACTGCAAGAAACCTACAACGCACAGCCTGCTTTACTTACTTCAAGTATTGCTATTTTAGAAGTTTTAAAGCAAGAGCATGGCTTTAAGGTTGAAGATGCAAAATATATTGCAGGGCATTCGCTAGGTGAATACACAGCACTTGTAGCAGGAAAGTCAATAACATTAGAGCAAGGGGTAGACCTTGTAAGAAAACGTGGGCAACTAATGGAAAAAGCCTTCCCTAAAGGGCTTGGTGCAATGTGTGCTGTTATAGGTCTTGATATTGAAGATGTAGAAAAACTAGCTTTAGATATTTCAACAAAAGATGATATTTGTGTAGTTGCAAACGACAATAGCATAGGGCAGGTTGTTTTAAGTGGCACAACAAAAGCAATAGATACTGTGTTAGAAAAAGCAAAGCCAGAATACAAAGCAAGAATGGTTGTAAAACTACAAACAAGTGGTCCTTTCCATAGCCCACTAATGGAAGAAGCTGCACTTGAGTTTAAACAAGAGCTAGATAATGTTGACTTTAAAGAGTCTATTGTTCCTATTTTGCACAACTTTAATGCAGATGTATGCCCTTTAAATGAAATTAAAAATATTCTTATAAACCAGCTAAGCTCACGTGTTAGATGGAGAGAAACTATTTTAAACGCTACTAAAAATGGCGTAACTTTACAAGCTGAATTTGGTCCTTCTAAGGTTCTTACTGGGCTTGCAAAGAGAATAGATAAGGATTTAAAAACTGTTAATTTTGAAAAACAGACTGATATTGAAAATAATGTAGGAGAACTATAAATATGTTAGATTTAACAGGTAAAAAGGCACTAGTAACAGGTGGCGGTAGAGGTATTGGTAAAGAAATTACCCGTAAATTTGTTGAAAGAGGTGCAATAGTAGGTATTGCAGGTTATGACCTTGCAGAGCTAGAAGAGTGCAAAAAAGAGCTTGGTGATAATGTAAAAGTTATAGGTGCTTATAACTTAATGAAAGAAGAAGATACAGCAAAGCTTGCAGTTGATGCTGAAGAAATGCTAGAAGGTGTTGATATTTTAGTAAACAACGCAGGTATGACAAGAGACGGCCTAAGCATAAGAATGAAAAACGAAGATTGGAAAGCAGTTTTAAGCCTTAACCTAGATGCTGTTTTTTATCTTTCAAGAGATTTAGGCTCTAAAATGATTAGAAGAAGATATGGTAGGATTATTAATATAAGCTCTGTTGTAGGTACAATGGGTAATGTTGGTCAGGCTAACTATTCTGCTTCTAAAGGTGCTATTGTTGCTTTATCTAAAACCCTTGCAAGAGAGTATGCTGCAAGAGGCGTAACAGTAAATGCTGTTGCACCTGGCTTTATTGAAAGTGATATGACAAAAGTACTAAGCGATAAAGTAAAAGAAGCAATGGTTGCTAATATACCTATGGGTAAAATGGGTAGCTTAGAAGATGTTGCAAATGCTGTTTTATGGCTTGCAAGCCAAGAAAGTGGCTATATAACTGGGCAAAATGTTCATGTTAATGGTGGTATGTTAATGGTTTAATGTAAAGTTTGCTTGCAATTTTTACTAAAATCTATTAAAATACTCTAGTATTTTTATTATATACTTATTAAGACCTTGCTTTTTAGTGGCTTTTGGTCTTTTAAACAAATTAGAATTTAAGGATTATTTATATGTCAAAGTTAACAAAAGACGAAATTTACGCAAAATTAAAACCTCTTCTTATGGAAAGCTACAATGCAGGCGAAGACAAAGTTGGTCTTGATGCAAAAGTTGCAGGTGGTTTAGCAGCAGATAGCCTTGACTTAGTTGAAACTATGATGGCAATTGAAACAGCTTTTGAAGTTGACTTCCCTGAAGAAGAAGTTTCTAAAATCGTAACAGTTCAAGACATTGTAGACTATATCCACAGCTACGAAAAAAAATAAGACTTTTATAAAAAAAGTTTTTAAACAGTTAAAAAAGAGGTTATTAAGATATGAGCAAAAGAAGAGTTGTAGTTACAGGTATAGGTGTGGTTTCTCCACTTGGTGTTGGACATGACTATGTTTGGAATCAATTAATCAATAGTGCTTCTGGAATTAAAAAGATAACCTCTTTTAACACTGATGAGTTTCCTGCAAAAGTTGCAGGTATAATTCCTAAAGGTAGTTATGAAGAAAATAAATTTGATGTTGCAGAGTGGATGGACATCAGAGAAAGTAGAAGAGTAGATAGCTTTATACATTACTCTAAAGCAGCAACTAAATTAGCAATGGAAGCTTCTGGCTATACCCCTGAAACAGAGGAGCAAAAGTCAAGAGCTGGTGTTGCAATAAGTGCTGGTGTAGGTGGGTTACAAGGTATCTATGAAGCTTCTGTACAGCTTGAAAAAGGTCAATACAGAAGAATAAGCCCTTTCTTTATACCTTCTGTTTTAATTAACCTTTTAAGTGGTCATGCTTCTATGGATTATGGCTTTAAAGGTCCTAATATTTCTTATGTTACTGCTTGTGCTACAAGTACACACTCAATTGGTGAGTCTTTCCGCTTAATTAAAGATGATATGGCCGATGTAATGTTAGCAGGTGGTGCAGAAGCTCCTGTTATACCACTTGGTATAGCTGGATTTGCAAGAATGAATGCACTTTCTACAAAATATAATGACACACCTGAAAAAGCTTCAAGACCTTGGGATAAAGGCAGAGACGGCTTTGTAATGGGTGAAGGTGCTGGTGTTTTTGTACTTGAAGAACTAGAGCACGCTAAAAAAAGAGGTGCTACTATTTATGCCGAAGTTGTTGGCTATGGTATGAGTGGTGATGCAGAACATATTACTGCTCCTTCTAAAGAAGGTTTAGGTGCTGCTCTTGCTATGACAAATGCTCTAAAATTAGCACAATTAAACCCTGAAGAGGTTTCATATATAAACGCACATGGTACATCTACCCCTTTAGGTGATGTTGCTGAAGTTAAAGCTATTAAAAGGCTTTTTGGCGACCATGCTTACAATTTAAAAGTATCTTCAACAAAATCTGCAACAGGTCACCTTTTAGGTGCTGCAGGTGCTATTGAAGCTGCATTTTGCATAGGTGCTATTAATAGTTCTATTGTTCCTCCAACACTTAATCTAGATGACCCAGATGAGGGTTGTGATTTAGATTTCGTTCCTCATAAAGCTAAAGAGTTTAATGTTGATGTTGCAGTATCAAACTCGTTTGGTTTTGGTGGTACTAATGCAAGTATTGTGCTTAAAAAGTTTGCATAAGTAGTTTATACAATAAAATAATATTGCACTTTATTAATTAAAATATATAAATTATATAAGTTTTGTTTATACTAGCTTTGTATCAATTTATTTTGCCGAAAGAAGTTTTATGAGATTTATTCTTCCTATTATTGTTTTATTAGTTGGTTTAGTTGCCTTTTTTCAATTCTTTGCTACAAGTTATATTGAAAGAGAAAAAATGATTGTTATAACCGAAGAGGTTAATAACTTTAGAAAGCTTGCAAATAAACTTGAAGAAGAAGGTGTAATAAAACACCCTGAAATTTTCTATTACTCTGCTCGTGTTTTGCTTAACAATGGTGTAATTTACCCAGGTGAGTATAAGGTTGACTCTAGTACTAATCTTTTAACATCTTTATTTTTATTTACCGATTATAAGAACATACATTCTTATATTATAACAATTCCTGAAGGTAGCAACTCTAGGCAAGTTTTAAGAATTTTAAAAAACAATGATTCACTACAAGGGAATTTGCCAAATACTATTAAAGAAGGAATCTTAATGCCTGACACTTATCGCTTTCAAAGTGGCACAGAGTATGAGCAAATTCTAGCAAGAATGGAAAAAGAACAAGTTGCTTTTTTAGATAAAGCATGGGAAGAAAGAGCAAGAGACCTTCCTATTACAACTAAAAGAGAGGCTATTATTTTAGCTTCTTTAATAGAAGAAGAAACAGGCATAAAAGGTGAAAGAGCTAAAATTGCTGGTGTTTTTGTAAATAGATTAAGAGCGGGAATGCGTTTACAATCAGACCCTACCGTTGCATATGGTTTAGGTAAAGATTCAGCTAATGGCCTTAAAAAGTCAGAGCTTCGTTCTCAAACTCCTTATAATACCTATGTAGTTAGAGGCTTACCTGTGGGTCCTATCTCTAACCCTGGTAGGGCTGCTATTTTAGCTGCTTTAAACCCTGAAAAGCACAATCTTTATTACTTTGTTGCAGATGGTAGTGGTGGGCATGTGTTTTCACAAACCCTTGCAGAGCATAACAGAAATGTACAAAACTGGCGTATTGTAGAGCAAAAAATAAGAGAAAGACAACAGCAAGAAGCAACTAGCAAATAGTTTTTAACAAGCTTAGTCTTTATATCTATTAATAATATCTTGGGTTGTTTTTTCTGTATTACCTCCTTTAAGGTAGGATATTTTTAACTCATAAATTGCTTTTTGCATATTTTTGTTTTTTATTTTACTTTTAAAAATACTACCGTTAAAAGGAAAGCTTAGCTTTAAAGGTAGGTCTTTTATAATCTTAAGGAAAAAATCATTTTGTGTATAGTGTGCTTTTAAAACAAGTGCGTTAATAATATTTGCTCTTTCTTGTTTTTCTAGCATTATTAATATTTCTTCTTTGTTTATTTTTTCTAGCTTGTTAAAGATTTCAACAGTTGCTTTTATATCTTTTATTATTGTATTTTTAATAATAATATCTTGAGCTTTAAAGCTTTGTGAAAGCTCTAAAAAAACCATAGTAACAAGGCTTTTATTAAAGCTTATATTGTTTGCTTTAAAACAGTTTAAAATATTTTGCAAATCTTCTTGTTTATTTTGGCAAAAATCTAGCTTTAAAACATGCTTTAATATATTGTTATCACTTAATGTAAAAAGTGCTTTTGTAACATGCTTTGAGCCAAAAATTTTAAGAAGCTCTTGGCTTATGCGTTCTTTAGAAAGTATTTTAAGACCTTTATTTTCCTCTTGGCATATCTTTACTATATTTTCATCAAAAAAACCATTACCATAGGTGCTTTCAAAACGAAAATACCTTAATATTCTTAAAAAATCTTCTCTTATTCTTTGGCTAGCATCACCTATAAAAATAGTTTGCCTTTTATTTATGTGGTCTATACCATTAAAAAAATCATATATAGTATTATCTTTGGGGCAGTAATAAAGTGCATTGTATGTAAAGTCTCTCCTTAATGCATCTTCTTGCATATTTTTAGTGTATAAAACTTTTGTGTATCTTCCTGTTTGTTTAAAATCTTTTCTAAAAGATGTTATCTCAAAGCTTTTGTTGTTTATCACCGCTACAATTGTACCAAAGTCAATTCCGTGTGTAAGAACCTTTATATTGTTTTTCTCTAATATTTTTTTATTTTCAAGAGGTAAAAAAGATGACGATATATCAATATCACTTAGTTTCTCTTTTATTATTGAGTTTCTTACTGCACCGCCTACAATATAAAAGCTTTGGTTGTGTTGCTCTAAAACCCTTTGCAACAATAAAAACTCTTTATTGTTTTGTAAAAAATCTTGCAATATGTTATTTTTTGGTCTTACTATCATTTTTTTTCAATAAAATTGCTTACTTGTCTTTATAAAGCGGTTAATTTTTGGTAGATTAGCAATGTTATATTATAATAATTGTGTTATTTGTGTAAAGTAAAACCAAAGTTGTTTTTGCTTATATTTAAAAAATCTTATTTTTAGGCGTGTATTAGGAAAGTTTATGCGAATTGCTTATAAAGGTATCTTCTTTTTATATTTACTATTTCAGTTGTTTTTTGCAAATGTTTTGTTTGCAAACATTAAGGATTTGGAAAGCAATTACAAGTCTGCCTATATATCTTCAGAAGCTGAAATAGTTGAAAATAAACAAGTAGCAGAAAGTGATTCTGTTTTACAAAAAGAGCAAGTACCAGAAGTTATTGAAGAAGGTGAAGAAATTGACTTAGAGCAGCAGTATATTGATAATATGCAAGCTGTTGATACAGCTATTATAGTAGATAAGTTCTCTCCTAAAGATGATCTAGAAGCATATAAAAGAAAATACCTAATAAACACTCAAGAGCTTGGTACTGCAAGGTTTTTTTCTCAAGAATCAATTAATTATAGAGACCTAGAAAGATTTGCTGTTTCTGTTTCAGCAAACATTGTTTTATTCAAGTCTATTGATTTTTCAAAAAAGAAAGATGCAGAGTACAATTATTATTATGATATTAAATTTTTAGTTGATAGAGCTCCTCAAGAAGGTGCTGTGCAAATAAGCCCTAGCCAAGATATACCATGGAAGAGAACATCAGAAGAGCTTGAAAATTTTTCAGCACCAACTTCTATGTTTCAGTTTTTTGACAAACACAAAAGAATTTTAGTTAAAGAGCAATCTAGGATTATGATTGAGTATGGGTTAAAAACTCAAAAAGAATTTGATGATTTTATAAATAAATATGCTCCAAAACCAGAAGCTCCCGAACAAGTGGTAGCAGAACAAGTTCAACAAGAGCCACAAGACCCTGAAAGTAATGACAAAACAGCAGAAGAGCAAATAGTAGCAGATGCTACAGTTGAACCAGGTAAGGTTATTAAGCAAACTCAAGGCAATGGACAAGTGCAAGAAGCAACGGTTGATAATTCTGCAATTGTTTCTAAAGCTAGTGAGAGCGATATTTTAGGCTTAAGAGATTTTTACTTTACAACTTTAGAAGGTAGATGGGTAGATATTGCAAGTGGTAATGTTTTTGATATCATTGCACTTACAGATTATACTAAAGACTACCAAGGCTATGAAAAATATGATGATAAAGAGCCTAAAGAAAGTATTTATGATTTTGATTCTGCAAAACAGTCTATTACACAATATAGTCCTGCATCTTTGCAAGAAGAAAGAAAATATGTTGTTTATACAGCTTATTATGTAGGTAATGCATTAAACCAAGTTAAAGAATACAATAATGCCTATGCAAAATTAAAAGGTAAAAAAATTCATTTTGATTACCTAGAAAGAACATATAATAAAAGTACAGTGTGGCAAAATGAAGACTTTGTGCTTGAGTTTAATACAAAAAGTCAAGACGGTATTTATTTAACTGAAAACAAAGTTCCTATGCCTGCAAACTTTAAGGCTTTTCCTCACAGAGGTTACATTACTGTACAGCTAAGAAATGGTGATACAAGGTATTTACTTCCTTTACAAATAGCAGAAGATGTGAACCTACCTTTATTGCCACAGCAACAAGAGGCTGAATATGATGAAGATGGTAACTTAGTTGAAGAAATAGAGCCAGAGGAAGAAATAAAACCAGAAGAGTATTATGATCCTTATATTTATGATAGTAGGTTTAATACAATAGTGCATTTAGACAAAGTTCCTTTTTACAGAACTGCACATATTGCAAAAGGAGAGCTTAAAAAGCAGTTTTCAGATTCTTATATGCATTTTTTGATACCTATTATTGCAATATTTACTGCTATAACTATTGTTTTATAAGCCAAGGTTTTTATAGTAATGATCTTAGATAATGATGTGTTGATATCTTTAAAAAATATTGATGTATCTTTTAAAGATAGGCTTGTTTTAAGCAATTTTAGTTTAGATATTGTAAAGAATGAGCATGTATACATATCAGGTAAAAATGGTTCTGGCAAAACAACTTTGGTTAAAACAATGCTAGGGTTAGTAAAGCCAAAAAAGGGCTGTGTTGAAATTGCAAAGAACATAAAGCTTGCTTATTTGCCTGAAATGTCTGAAAGAGTTTTGCATATGCCTATGCTTGTAAAAAACTTTTTAAGTATTTATACCAAAAACTCTAATCTTAATGCACAAGAAATTAATAGTATACTTTCTATATTAGATGTTAATTCTTATGCTAACTCATCAATTGCAGATATATCAGCAGGAACATTGCAAAAGGTTTTAATTGCTAGATGTTTTATTGTTATGCCTAATTTAGTGGTTTTAGATGAGCCTTTTAACTACATAGACGAAGAAGCAAAGCAAAACCTTTTAAAAAATGTACTGCTAATTGCTAAAAATATAGGATGCTCTTTGGTTTTAATAGACCACAATATACAAGCTTCTTTGTTAGAAGGTAGCTTTACAAATATAAACCTAAATCATTAATTAATCTTATGGCTGATATTTACTTAAAAGTTGCTATTTTAATCATTGTTTTGGCGGTGCCAATAGCAATTATAGGCAGTTCTATTTATTGGAATAGAATGAGCACAATTCCCGATAGTATATCACATAGCTCTTTAATGATTGTAGCCCTTACAATGGCAATTAGTATTAATTACTATATAGCTGCTATAATGTTTGTGTTTATTATTAGTTTTGTTATTTGCTTTGCTCGTAATGTTCTTGATATTACAAACGATGCAACTTCTGTTTTTACATCGCAAATTGCACTTTCTGTTAGCACCTTGTTGATATTTTTATTTTCTAAAGTTAGCAACTCCGCATCTTATTTTATGGCAGGTAGTATTCTTTTAGTCAATATGTATGATATTGCAATAGCAGGAATGCTTGCTATTTTAAGTGTTACTTATTATGCTAAGTTTTTTGATAAGCTTGTAGTTATTGTAATAAATAGAGATATAGCAAGAGCAGAGGGTATAAACATTTTTTTACATGATTATATCTTCTTAATCTCTGTAAGTTTTGTTGTAGTAGTGGGTGTAAAATTAGTTGGAATTTTACTTGTTGCAGGGCTTTTAATTATACCTGCAATGTCTGCAAGGCTTGCTAAAGTGCATGGAATTGGAAAATCAGTAGTATTTTCATACCTTGTTATTGTAATAGGGGGGCTGATGGGGCTTTCTCTTTCTTTTAAATACGACCTACACACAGGACCTATGATTTCAATTTGTGTTATTTTACTTTCTATTTGCTCTTATATGTTCCGTTCTTTTATTTCAGCATTTTTTAATAAAATATAGTTTGGTTGGGTTTAATTTTAGTATTGTGTTTAAAAAATTTAAACAATTTATTTTTATTAAGTAAAAACAAGCAGGGTTTTAGCTGTTTTGGTGCTAATGAAATAGTGTTCTGCTTTAGCAAAGAAAGAATAGATGAACTTAAATTATAAACCTTATTTAGTGGTGGATTTTTTATATTTTTTAAATAATTACTTTGTAGTAATTGAAGTTTTATTAAAAAAACATAAAAAGATTTTTATATCGCACCTATAAGCTTTTTAATTTGCTTTAAATGAGAGAAATAAACGCACTAAATACGCATTTTACCAACAAAAATATACAAAAAAAAAGAGAAGTAAAATAGTTTTAAAAGGGCATAAAACGCAATTTTTTAAACAACTAAATCAAGCAGATTCTTTAGTGTATTTTGTTTATATGAAAGCTTTCTTTTATGTCAATTTTAGTTGTAATGAAATCCTTTTAAATAGGAATATTTAACACCTATATTTGCCAAAATTTGATATTTTTTTATGAGAATTTAAGTGGTTTGCTTTTAATTTTTGCTATTTCATTTGTTTCTAAAAATATTAGATTTGAAAACTTAGTTGTATAAAACTCTGCCTTTTTAAAACAAAACAAAAAATTCAGCAGGTTTTAAAAGCGTTAGCTAATAAAAAAATTTAAATAAAATACTTAAAAACCCTAAAAAGACAAAGTACCAAACAAAAAAAAGAGATGTACCTTTTAAAGATACATCTCTTAATTTTAAGTAGTAGGCAGGAATACACCCACCTAATTAAGGAAACAAAAACTCTTAATACTTGCCAGCTAATGTTGCAACCATAACAGCTTTAATGGTGTGCAGTCTGTTTTCTGCTTGGCAGAATACTTTTGAAGCATCACTTCTAAATACTTCATCAGTAACTTCCATAGAAGATAAACCGTACTTTTCTTTAACATCTCTACCGATTACTGTTTCAAGGTCATGGAATGCAGGTAAGCAATGTAAGAAAATAGCTCTATCGCTTGCATTATCCATAACTTTTTTAGTAACTTGGTAGTCTTTTAGTAAGTTAATGCGTTCTTCCCAGTTTGTTTCACCCATAGATACCCAAACATCGGTATAGATAACATCAGCACCTTTTGCATCTTCAACGTTATCACTAAGAATGATTTTAGCACCACTTTCTTTAGCAATTTCTTGACATTTTGCAACTAATTCTTCATCAGGGAATAAAGATTTAGGAGCAATAGCTCTAAATTCTAAGCCCATTTTAGCAGCAAAAACCATTAAGCTATTGCCCATGTTATTTCTTGCATCACCAAAATAAGCAAGAGAAGTACCTTCAATTGAACCTAAATACTCTGCAACTGTTAAATAATCAGCTAAAATTTGAGTAGGGTGGAAGTCATCTGTTAAGCCATTCCAAACAGGAACACCAGATTTTTTAGCAAGTAACTCAACATGCTCTTGAGAGAAACCTCTAAACTGAATGCCATCGTACATTCTGCCTAAAACTTGAGCAGTATCTTCAACAGATTCTTTTTTACCCATTTGCGAACCAGAAGGGCCTAAGTAAGTAACATGCGCACCTTGGTCGTATGCACCAACTTCAAAAGCACATCTTGTTCTTGTTGAATCTTTTTCAAAAATTAAAGCAACATTTTTACCTTTTAAAGTTTGCTTTTCAATTCCTGCTTTTTTATCAGCTTTTAGTTGTTTTGCAAGGTCTAATAGGTATTGAATTTCTTCTTTAGAATAGTCAAGTAATTTTAAATAACTTCTACCTTTTAAGTTAACAGACATGTTAAATCTCCTTTGTTAAATAGTTAAATTAATTATATATCTTCTCTAATTAAAGGCATAGACATACATCTAGGTCCACCTCGACCTCTTGAAAGCTCACCAGATGGTATTTTAATAACTTCTACACCAGCATCTTCAAGAACCTTGTTAGAAACATGGTTTCTATCATAAGCAACAACCTTGTTAGGTGCAACAGTAAGAAGGTTAGACCCATCAGTCCACTGTTCTCTTGGTCCGTCTAGGGCATCTCCACCACCACATTTAAACATTGTTACTTCTTTACCTTGCTCTTGGCTTAAAACATCTTTTAGTGTAGTGCCTTTGTGGTTAATGTTAAAAGAGCTACCTTGTTTTGCAAGCTCGTAAATATCAAAAGACATTACATCAGTATTGCCAAACACTGCAAATTTATCAACATCAATTTGTGTAAACACAGTATCTAAATGCATATAAGACCTTTTTTTAGGTATTTTCAACGCTAAAACCTTATTAAAGCTAGTATCAGATTTAAATAGGTTGCTAGCAAGCTCTTCAATAGCATGTGGGCTTGTTCTTTCAGATGCACCAATCAATAAGGTGTTTTTACTAAGCACTAAAACATCGCCACCTTCTATATTATTGGTACTTGTTCTGTCTATGTATTTAATAGTATCTTTATATTCAGGGTGATATTTAAAGATATACTTAGCAAGTAAAGTTTCTCTTTTTCTTATTTGATAATACATAGAGTGTAAGCTAATGCCATTACCAATGGTTGAAAAAGGATCTCTTGTAAATAAAAGGTTAGGCATTGGGCTTGTTAGGAAAGGATAATCACTATCTATTAAATCAGCAAGTGAGCTTCCTTTAATGTCAAGTTCTGTTTTTCTAATTCCACCAATAACTTTATCAACAAGCTCTCTTGTTGTTTTAAAGGTTTTAAGATATTCTAAAATAGCTTTTTTGTAGTTATCTGAATGTTTAACAATAGTTTCAGATAAAAACTCTTTTAAAAACTCTTCTTTAGCTTCAGCACTTGTATTTAAAGCTTCTGCTGCAAGGTCTTCAACATATACAACTTCAGTACCTTCCCCGCGTAAGTCTTGTGCAAACTTATCATGCTCTTTTACAGCATTTTTTAAGTATGGGATTTCATCAAACAGTAATGTTTCAAGTAAATCAGGTGTCTGATTTTCAAGCTCTATTCCTGGTCTATGTAGTAAAACTTTTTTTAATTTACCTATTTCTGAAAACACGTGTATCGGCATAGTATTTCTCCATTGGTTGTTATATTAATACACTAAATCATATCTCAACACCCTTAAAAGGGTTTGAAATATCATTTTGTTGCAAGCCATTATTGCTTGGGTTGCGTTTTTTAATTTGTATATCTTCTAGTTGTTTTAAAAGCTCATTTGCTTTTGCAACAGGGGCAATTAAGTTGAAAACATTGTTCTTGTTTTCATCTATCACAGAACCACTTTTTAAGCCTATTAGGGAAACCTTGCCACTTTCACTTGCATCAAAAACTGCAGAGCCATTGATTAGTATGTTTTGTTGGTTGCAAGATTGCATAACCATGCTTTCATAGTTCTCGTCATCATTTCTTTCAAGGTCAGTAGTGTTTAAAGCACAGCTGTTGTCAATAAAAAAGTTTAGTTTACTATTATTTGCTTGTTGTTTATCTTTTTGAAGGTAAAAGCCAACAGCTATAGCTCTTTTAGTTTTGTATTGTGAGTTGATTTTATTGCTTGATATTTCAACAGGTTTAAAAATATTAGGAACAGAAGAAGAAAGCTTCACTAAAGCCCAAGAGTGGTTTTTGTTGTTAAGCACAAATTGGTTAGACCCCACAAACATAAAGCCATTTACTTTTGTTTTTACATTAGAGCTTGGGTCTATGATTTCAAACACAACTTTAGTTGCATCAATTTTTTTTTCTTGTAAGCAAAGCCGTGATGTAATAACAGTACTTTGTGACACTAAAATAGCAGAACAAAGAGAGCCTTTATAACTAACAATACCAACAGATTTGTAAATATCTTTTAAGTTTGCATCTTCTGCATTTGCTTTTTGTGTTAAAGGTAAGCTTAAAGCAACCAAAACAAAAAGAAAGGCTTTTACAAAAGAAAAAAACTTAAAATTATTTAGCATATCTTTTTTACCTTTCTCTTATTTTATTTCGTATATCTTCGGCAAACATTGGCTCATCATAGATATATCCATTAATTATAATAGAAGGCAAAGAACTTACTTTAAGTTCTTTATACAATTGGGTTGTTCTGCTTATCAT
Source organism: uncultured Rickettsiales bacterium (assembly GCA_964472375.1). Taxonomy (GTDB): domain Bacteria; phylum Pseudomonadota; class Alphaproteobacteria; order WRAU01; family CAYYLE01; genus CAYYLE01. Next base: position 16,420 of record CAYYLE010000006.1, on the reverse strand, counting down.
TTCATCATTCCGCGAAGAATAAGCAAAAAGCTTTATTTTATCTACATCTAGATTATTAACCCGTGATTTAAAGGCTAGGTTTGGTATTTTTCTTAATTCTTCAAAAATATCAAAATCTTTAATTTTAGTAGCATGAGTGATTTCAGATATATGGGTAAGAGTATCAAAGTATTGTTCTTGGTTGATATTCCATATAGCATAGTTTACACTTGCAAGTTCATTGTAACCTTCAGGGAAAAACTTGCTTAAAAAAGATGTTTCAGTATAGTGGAGAATATAAACAACAACATTTTTATCTTGTTTTGTTAGTTTTTCAAGCTCTTTTAATTGTACAGAACATGTAGTACAACTAGCTAAACTAGTAATAAAATAAACCTTTTTAATTCCATTTTTATCACCTAAATAAGGAACTTGGTATCTGTTTATAAAATTTTTAAGTAAGTTTGCTTGATAACTATCTAAAGATGAATTTGCCTTTAAAGGCAATGCAAGAAGGAAAGAAAAAGCCAATACATACAAGCTATAATTTAAAATTTTTCTTAAAACTGATAGCATTTATTGAATCCTCAAATTATCAAGCTCTAACTTTCTAATTACTTTAATTATAAGATAAAAATAACAATATGTAAAAGAAAACACATAAAAGAAAAATGCAAACAAAGCAAAACCTCTATTAAAACAAAGATTTTTAAAGAGGTTATTTTTTTAATTTTTCTTGAGATTTTTCAATAATATAGTTTGCATCAAGATAATAACTTGAGTTTTTGTCAAGGTATCTTTTTACTCTTTCAGCAGTAGATAAAGAAGCTCTATAATCACCAAGAAGCAAGAGTTTTTCAGCATTTGCAAGTTCAGCAAGAGCTTTATTGCCTAGCTTGTACTGAATAAGAACCTTCTGATTCCATAAAGCAGGAGAGTTTCTAAAAAGCTTTAGGGCAATATTTATATTATTAAGCGATTCTGTGTACTTTTCAGAGTTGTATTGAGTGTAAGAAAGTATGTAATAATAATAAAAGTTTTGGTTTTGCTTTAAGACTTCTTTGTAGATTTCTTCCGCTTCACTAAACCTTTGTAAGTCTATCAAAAAGCTAGCTTTGGTTTCTTGCATGTAAATACTATTATCTAGCTTTAAGGCATCTTCAATTGCTTTAAATCCTGCTTCAAAATTTTTGTGCCTAAATTCTGATATTGAAAGAGCATATAAAAAGTATTTAGAGTTTAAATTATCTTTATAATAGCTTTGTAGTTGGGTTTTGTTTAGTGCAAAACCATTTAGTTTTGCCTTAACTAACAAAAAATCATCTTTCAGTTCTTTGTTGCTATTAAGAGAGATACTGTTTCTTTGTATATTCCTTTCAAAAAGTTGCATACGGTTATAGCTTAAAGGGTGAGTTAAAGACCATGCATTTTCAAACCCAATTTGCTTTACCCCTTGCTGTTGATATAGCTTGTGCATGAAGTTATACATACCTTTTGTAGAGTAGCCACTTTTTTCAATATATTCTAAAGAGCTTAAATCAGCTTCATTTTCATGGGCTCGACTATTTGCTAGTATATTTCCTGTTGCAACTTGTGTAGAAGATGTAGCAAGTAGTATTCCTGCTTCGGGTGAAAATATAGCAGCTGCAACACCTGTAAGCATTCCAACTAATAAAGGTATTTGTTGCCTAGAAACGCTTGCTTGCATAGCAACAAGGTGACCATTTTTAATGTGACCAATTTCATGAGCTACAACCCCTGCAACTTCATCGTAATTGTCGGCTTTTGATATTAACCCAGTGTTTACAAACATATTTTGCCCACCTGTTACAAAGGCGTTTATGTCAGGGCTATCGTTTAAATATATGGTTAGGCTGTTTGCAGGTAAGTTTGCTGCTTTTAGTATAGGGCTTGATAGTTTGTGTAAAAAATCAAGTGTTTGAACATCGTAAACTATATTAATAGCAAAGCTTTTGAAAGAAACAA
>CAYYLE010000006.1:10979-14355 GCA_964472375.1 uncultured Rickettsiales bacterium | reverse complement strand
AACCTTGTGAGACCTACTTTTATAGTTTTCCATTAGTTTTAATTCGTCTTTATTAAACAATAAAGCAGATTTTTTACTATGTGGGCTATTTTTTGTTTTTCTAATTTGATAGTAAGGGTAGTCTAGATTTTCCTCTGTTTCAAAATGTATTGTGCAGTTTAAAACATCTTCTAAATGGTTTACATATCTTCTTTTTTTGTTAAGTAACTCAAAAGCCTCTGCATGCGGTAAAACAATGGTTAGCATATCAGTATTGTTTGAGCTTACAAAGTTTTCAATTTCTATTTGCAACCCTCTTAGAATTTGTAAAACCCTAGCATTAAGTGGCTTAGTGTAACCAGTGCCATGGCATCTTGAGCAAGGCTCCATTACTTTTTCTGTTAAAGAATTATCAATTCTTTGGCGTGAAAGCTCTAAAAGACCAAATTGCGAAACACTACCTACTTGTGTTCTTGTATTATCTTTTTTAACCTCTTCTTTAAATGAGTCTTCAATTGCTGTTCTGTTTTCTTCATTTTTCATGTCTATAAAATCAACAACAATAAGCCCAGAAAGATTGCGAAGTTTTAACTGCCTAGGAATTTCAACAGATGCCTCTAAATTAGTCTGAAAAGCAGTTTCTTCAATACTTTTTGTTTTTATAGATTTACCAGAGTTAACATCTATTGATATCATGGCTTCTGTTGGGTTGATTATTAAATAACCACCTGATTTTAAAGGCACAGTAGTGCTATGAATAATGCTTACTTCTGTTTCAATTCCGTAATGGGTAAACAAAGAAACACCATTTTCTTTAAACAGTTTTATTTTTTTAATAATATTAGGGGCAGTTAGCTTTGCATAGCTTAATACAAGAGCATGGAAGTTTGTACCTTCAATAACAACCTCATTAGCATTGCCTGAAAATAACTCACGAATTATCTTTTTAGCAAAACTATCTTCTTTGTAAACAAGTGTAGGTTGCTTAGAGTTTTTTAGCACATCTTGAATGTTATTCCAAAGTTTTCTAAGTTGGTTATAGTCTTCTATTATCTGTTCATGGCTTTTGTTTTGCCCTGCTGTTCTTATAATAAGGTTGTACTCACCTTGCGCTCTAAGCTCGGCAATGATTTTTTTAAGCTTTTGTCTTTCGCTTATTTTGTTGATTTTTTTAGATATACCGCTTGTGCATACACCATTTGGAATAAGCACAGAGTATTTACCAGCAAGAGAAACAAATGTTGTAAGCACAGCAGCTTTACTGCTTCTTTCATCTTTTGTTACCTGTACAAGAAGTAAATCACCTTTTTTAATCACCTCTTCTATTTTGTAGCCATATCTTTTATTGTATTGTTTTTCTTTTTCATCTTCTTCTTCAGATACTGCTGTTGTTTCTTCCGCTTCATCAAGGTCGTTGTCTTTTCTTCTTAGTTTTTTGTCAACTGCTTTTTTAATAATAGCTTCTTTTTTATCATCAGGGATATTAAAGCAATTAACACTTATTTCACTAAAAGGTAAAAAACCTTGTTTGCCGTTATCGTATTCTACAAAAGCAGCTTGCAAAGAAGGTTCAATTTGTACAACTCTACCTACATAGATGTTGCCTTTTATCATTTCTTTGCCCGAATACTCTGCTTTGTAGTCAATTATTTTATTATCATCGCCTACTAAAGCAACTCTTATTTCCTCTGGGTGTGCCCCATCTACTAGCACTCTTTTCATTTTTTATAACTTAGCCTCATTTTCTTTTTTTATTTATTTTTTATCAAATATTTTTCTTTAATCTTCAAAATACAAAAAGTAATATCAATCTTTTTTAAAAAACAAGTAAATGTTTAAATAACCTTTTTTGGTTTTAAAAAAAAGCTTTGCTTTATTCTGTTTTTATAAGCATTTTACTTTTTAGTGATTTTTCAATTAAACCATTTACTAATTAAATATATGTTTTTAAAAATACAAATTTTTTAGGTTTTTGCTTTAATGCCTTAAGCAAATAGCTTGTTTTTTCACCTAATTTAATAATTCTTTTTGTATTTATTTAATTTTTGAATATATTACTGCTATACATATTAGCATAAAACTATAAAAATAATTTTTTTTAAAAACTTTATTAAATAAAAATTAAATATTGTTGTTTTAGAATAATATTTTAAACACTTTGCAATTAATGCAATTTTACCTAGCAAGGGTTAAAAAATTGTTGAAAGCAAACACCATATAATATAGCATATAAGTTATATTTGTTTGTTGTTAGTGAAATGCATAAGTAGTAAAGTAACTGTATTTTTATAAAAAGGTAAATTGTTTTGATGAGTTTTCAGTATTTTAGGTTTTTATTTACAAGAAATATTGTTATTTTGGCTATTTTATTATTTAGTGTATTTATTATTACAGATGCTAAGGCTAATGATGGCAAGGATAATAAGCAATCTTTCACAAGTGATAGCGACTATAAATACCTAGAAACAGGCAAAATTACTAAAATTAGAGCAGGCTCGGTTGATACTATTCATAGGCTTGTTTTTGAAGTTAGTAAAAAGTTTGAAACTGAAGTACAAATACTAAACTTTCCTTTTAGAATAGTTTTTAATATTCCAGGTCCATATAGCTGGGAGGTTTTAGAAAAAGACCTAGCTGAAATCGTTAGCACTGATTATATTGAAGGCTTTAGATACGGTATGTTTGATGCCAACACATTTAGAGTAGTTGTTGACTTAAACAGAGCTATGGTTTTACAAAAAAGCTTTTTATTAGATAATAAAGGAAAAGACGGTTACCGCTTTGTAATAGATTTAAGAGATGTCAGTGGTGCCAATGCAAATGCAAAAACTGTTTCAAGAGCATCTTTAGTAGATGATAAATACACTGCTATTGCTGTACAAAGTAACAATAGTTTAAACTTAGAAGCATTTAGCTTGTTTGAAGAAAAACTAAGAAGTGCACAGCATGTGTTTTTTGATAATTTAAGCTATCCAGCACCAAAAATTCCAGATAGAAAACTAATAGTAACAATAGACCCAGGCCACGGTGGTAAAGACCCAGGTGCAGTAACAGGCGGCTTAAAAGAAAAAGAGCTTGTTCTTGATATGTCTAAAAGAATAGGTAGCATTTTAATGAAACACCCAGAAGTTGGAGTTGTTTTAACAAGAAATGATGATTTTTATGTGCCTTTAAGAGACCGTGTATTAATATCAAAATACGCAAACTCTAATTTGTTTGTTTCAATTCATGCTGATAAGGCAGTAACACAAGATGCTTCAGGGCTTTCTGTTTATACACTTTCTGAAATTGCATCAGATGCATCTTCTTATTACATTGCTAGTAATGAAAACAAATCTGATTCTATTGCAGGTGTGTCTGTTAATGAAGATGATGAGCAGGTTGTAAAAATTCTTAA
>CAYYLE010000006.1:0-10879 GCA_964472375.1 uncultured Rickettsiales bacterium | reverse complement strand
CAATACCTTGAAAGAACAGGTCAGCTAACTGTTGATTATAAGCCTATTGTTGGTGAAATAGAAAAAGCTGTCTTAGAATCTAAAAAGAAGCTTGAAGACAGACAAAGAGCGATTGAAGAAACAGCCTTTTTAGAAGCTGAAAGAAAGGCTCAAGAAGAAGCTGCAGCAATCGAAAAAGAAAGACAAAAACAAGAAAGTAGAGGTCAGGTAGCTTCTTAAACCTTATTTTAAAAAACAAGTTTTTATGCTAGGCAAGTTGCAATTTTTAAGCTTCTTGCCTATTTTTTTATCTTTATATATTGTTTCACTTGTTTTAGTTTTTAAAAGGTGCTTTGTAGATTTTTTTATAAATTCACTTAACTTTTAAGTTTTTGTGTGTATTTGTTTAATTCTTTGTTAGTAAAAGTATTTTTTCTAATTATTCTTTTTTTGTAAAGTTTGCTAGAAAGCTCTACAAAAAGTTTATTTTTTAAAAGATTTTAGTTTTTACTGCAATAAGAATTTTTTAGAGTAATGCATGTTGGTAATTAAAGTAGTTTTATTTAAATTTTTATTAGCAGGTTCTAAACACTTGTTTTAGCTACTTATAATATCTATTTTAATAATTGTTTTGTGTAATTCTTACATGGCTTATTAGCAATAATTGTATTTCTTGTTTACCTCTTTTTATCTCGTATGCTTTTATAAATAAAGGTAAAAAGATAAGATATTTTAACTTATATAGTGTTTTTAAGTACCTTGCAGTTTTAAAAGATATTTTATATATTTTGTCTTTAAGATTTATTGGGTTTTTTACCTTTTAAGGTGTAAAAGCACCACAATACTTTTGCAGAAAGCTTTTTATCTCTAAAGTAAGGTTTTACATAAAAGTAAGGATATAAAATACAGTAAATAACAAATAATTTTAAGAACTTAAGTAAGGTATTTAGGTAATTTATTGCCATTTGTTTGAGCTTATTAACAAAATATCGGTTTAAAAATAATTAATTTTTATGCAACAAAATATCTTTTATGTAATGCTGTACAACTTACTTGCAATAATATATATTTTATACAAAAAAGATATAAGATGATTTTAAAAACCTATTTTTATTTAGCTGTTATGATTAAATGTTTGATTATATAGCACTGTTTGTGTAGCATATATACTATTGTTTATTAATTTATTATTAATTATTACTTCGTTTTTACACCAATGAGCAAGAAAAAAGAAAAGTTCTTCAACAAGGTTAAGTTTGTTCAGCGTTTAAAATTTGTTAGTTATTTTAATTTTGTACTTTCTATAAATCTTTTTTTAGCAGCTTTTATAATATATATGTTTTGGGACTTACCAGACTATAAAGTATTAAGAGACTACAACCCAGCATCTACAACAAGGGTTTACTCTTCTGAAGGTGTTATTATATCTGAATTTGCAACAGAAAAAAGAAGCTATATAGCAATTGATAGCATTCCTGATGTTGTAAAATTTGCTTTCCTTTCAGCAGAAGATAAAGGTTTTTATGAACATAATGGTTTTTCATATGGTGCAATAGTAAAAGCAATGTATGATAATGCAAAAAGCATGCTTCCAGGGTCTAAAGGATCTGTAAGGGGTGCATCTACAATTACTCAACAGGTTGTAAAAAACCTACTTTTAAGCCGTGATAGAACCATTAGAAGAAAAGCAAGAGAAGCTATTTTAACAAGAAGGCTTGAAGGTGAGTTTAGTAAAGACCAAATTTTAGAAATGTACCTAAATGAAATATATTTAGGTAATAGGGCTTATGGTGTTAGTGCTGCATCTTTAGAATATTTCAACAAAGCAGTGCAAGACCTTACAATAGCAGAAGCAGCTCTATTGGCTTCTTTTCCTAAAGCACCTAGTTATTACAACCCAAATACAAACTACAATGCTGCTTTAGAGCGTAGAAACTGGGTTATAAGCAGGCTTTTTGAAAATGGTAAAATAAGTGAAGAAGAAGCAGAAAATGCAAAGCTAGAGCCTATAAAAGTTGCAGTAAGAACAAATGTAGTAAGTGATATATCTCGTTATGTTGCAGAAGATGTAAGAAAAGACCTTTCAAGCTATTTTGGGGCTCATTCTGTTTACCAAAGGGGTTACTTTGTTAAAACAACAATAGATACAAGGCTACAAAGATATGCTTACAATGCTTTAAGAGAAGGTATTATAAGATACGAAAATAAATACGGCTACCGTGGTGCTATAAGTAATGTATTTGTAGATAGCAAAACAAACCAAGAAGATACAGACCTTTTTGCAGAAACAGAAAGAAGCAATGAAGCTTTGTGGTTAAAAATGCTAAAAGAAAATGGAAATGCTCAAAAATATAGGTTTACACTAGATGATTGGCGTGTTTCTATTGTGCTTAGCGTAAGCAAAAACAAAGCTAGCTTAGGCTTGTACACAGGGCAAGTTATAGAAATGGAGCTTAAAGATTACAATAATTGGGCTTATCCTTATGAGAAAAAACGCAATAGAACCTCTTTAAAGCTATCAGATTTTAAGCAAATACTTAAAGTTGGTGATGTAATACCTGTTGAAATAAAAACAGTGAACAATGTTCAAGAGGTTTACTTAAGGCAAGTTCCTGCTGTAAATGGTGCATTGGTTGCACTTGATGTTAATACAGGAAGAATTCTTGCAATGCAAGGCGGTTTTTCTTACAAGTTAAGTAGCTTTAACAGAGCAAAGCAAGCAAAAAGACAACCAGGCTCTGCATTTAAGCCTTTTGTTTACTTAGCAGCCTTAGAAGCTGGGGTTTCTCCTCTTGAAACTTTTCTAGATGCCCCTGTGGTTATTGAAGATAGAGAAAAAGAAGACAAAGATAGTGCTTCTAGAAACGATTGGAGACCTACTAATTATAGAGGGTCTTTTGGTGGTTTTGTAACTTTAAGAGATGGTTTAGAAAAATCTCGCAACTACATTACTATTAAAGTGGCTACAAAAATAGGGCTTAGAAGAATAGGCAAGGTTGCATCTGAATTTGGTATATACGACCAAGAACTAAGAGATTTAACCGTTGCACTTGGGTCTTATGAAACTGATTTAATGACAATAACAAACGCTTTTGCAATGATTGCAAACGGTGGTAAAAAAATAGAACCTTTTATAATTCGTGAAATTAGAGACAGTAAAGGTAATTTTGTATTTAAGCACGATGATAAAGTTTGTTCAAATTGTTCAGGGGTTGAAGGTGCTTCATTCCAAGAGCCTCCTCAAATTGATCTTTATGAGGTTTACTTATCAGATGAGCAAAGCATCTATCAGCTTGTATCTATGCTAGAAGGCTCTGTGCAAAAAGGCTCAAGCTCAAGAGCAAGAATAGGGCAAAGCTTTATAGCAGGTAAAACAGGTACAACAAACGATAGTAAAGATGCTTGGTTTTTAGGATTTTCTTCTGATATTGCCGTTGGTGTTTACATAGGGTATGATACCCCAAAAAGCTTGGGTGACCTTGAAACAGGTGGCTCTATAAGTGCACCTATATTTAGAGAGTTTATGAAAAGAGCCTTAAGGCACTACCCATCAAAACCTATTAAAATACCTGAAGGTTTAGATCTTGTATGGGTTAACCGCACAACTGGTGAGCTTTCTCATGCAGGTGATAGAAAAGCAGTTTTAGAGGCTTTAAAGCCTGGGCAAGAGTACAATGAGCCTACTTCTTATGAAGAAGAGCTAAATATTGGTGATAGAGGTATTTACTAGGTTAAGATGATTTTACAAGAAGATGTTAGTTTAAAAATTCAAGAAATTATTGACGAGTTAAACAAATTACGAGACTGTCTTTGATTATGAAAATAGCATAATCAAACTACAAGAGCTTACAAAGCAAGTTAATAGCCCAAACCTGTGGGATAATGCAGAAAATGCTAAAAACTTGCTTTTAGAGCATAAAGAGCTTGAAAATAAAATACTTTCTTACAATGCTTGCTCTAACCAAGCAAACGATTTAAAAGACCTATTTGCTCTTGCAAATGAAGAAGGTGATGAAGAAACCTTAAAAGAAATAAGGCAAGAAGCCTTAAAGCTAGAAACAAGCTTAAATGAAATAAAAATAAACACGCTTTTAAATAAAGAGTTTGACAAAGAAAATTGTTTTTTAGAGCTTCACTCAGGCGCAGGTGGGGTAGAGGCACAAGATTGGTGTTTAATGCTTTTAAGAATGTATTTAAGGTATTGTGATAGAGTTAACTTTAAATATGAAATCATTAACCAAAGCGATGGCGAAGAAGCAGGGATAAAATCAGCAACTATTAATATTAAAGGTGATTTTGCTTATGGGTATTTAAGCAAAGAAACAGGTGTGCATCGTTTAGTTAGGATATCTCCTTTTGACTCTTCTGCAAGAAGGCACACTAGCTTTGCATCTGTTTATGTATACCCTGAAATAAACAAAGATATTGATGTTAAAATAGAAGATAAAGATTTAAGAATAGATACATATAGGGCATCTGGTGCAGGTGGTCAGCATGTTAACACAACAGATAGTGCGGTAAGAATTACCCATATTCCTACATCTTTAGTTGTGCAATGCCAAAATGATAGGTCACAACATAAAAACAGAGATAATGCATTAAAAATGTTAAAAGCAAAGCTTTATGAACATGAAATGCAAAAACAAAGCGATAAAGCAGAAAAACAATATAGTGAAAAGAGTAGCATAGGTTGGGGTAGCCAAATACGAAGCTATGTGCTACACCCTTACCAAATGGTAAAAGACCTACGCACAGGGCTTGAAAGCCCAAACCCACAAAGTGTTTTAGATGGAGATATAGAAAAGTTTATAAAAAAGGCTTTAACGGATTTGTCTTAAAAAACAATATGCTTTAGTTGGGTTTTGTATAATATTATAATTTTAACAATCTTTATATTTTTAAGAGGTTAGAGAGATAGAGTATAAAAGTTCAGAAAATAATATTCATGTAAGTTTTGAAAGTATTGAAAAGCAGGTATATGACTTGCTTAAAGAAGAAAGTATAAACTATGATGAGGTGGTAACAACTCTTTCTTACTTACAAGATTCGCAAATTTCTTTAATTATTGATTCTTTAGATAAAGAAATAGCCCTAAATATACTTAAAAATTTTAATGATAAAAAAGACTTAGCAGAGGTTCTGCAATGGCTTAACCCTTTATATGTTACCTATTTTATTGAAGAGTTTGGCACTAATGAGTTTATATCTGTTGTTAAATCTTTACCTTATGAAGATATAGCAGGGATAATTGAAAACCTAGAAGATACTTTACAGCATAAGCTACTTTATTCTTTTACTAGCTTTGTAAGAGGAAATATTGAAAGAAGCTTATCTTACCCCGAAGACAGTGTAGCTCGCATTATGAGTAGAGAAATGGTTACAGTACCTTGCAAGTGGAGTGTAGGGCAGGCTCTTGATTATGTAGCCTCTTTAGGAGAAGATGAAAACCTACCAGAGGTTTTTTATGAAGTTTATTTAGTAGATGCAAGTGCAAAGTTTGTAGGGGCTGTAAGGCTTAATAGTTTAATTGGGTCAGGTAGAGATAAACTGATAGAAAGTCTGCAAGACAAAGAAACAAAAGCCTTAAAATTTGCTACCAAACAAGAAACAGCCGCCCAGCTTTTTAAAGAAAACCACCTAGCAAGTTTACCAGTTGTAGATGATAGTGGCTTTTTAATTGGGTCTGTGCATGTTGATAGCATTGTTGAATCTATTTACATCCAATACGAAGAAGATATGTTAATGATGGCAGGTATTGACAATAGCAAAAGTATGTATAAAACGCTATTTTCAGTTGCTAGCTCTCGTTTAAAATGGCTTATGGTTAATATTATAGGTGGTTTGGTTGGTATACCTTTAATAGTTAATGTTTTTGAAGCTACTTTGAGTCAAAAAATAATCTTAGCTGCTTTAATACCTGTTGTTAACTCAATAGGGGGCAATATTGGTTTGCAAACGCTTTCTATAACTCTTCGTGGTATAACAAACAGCATGATAACATCTATAACTGTTAAAAAACATGTTTATAAAGAGCTTTCAATTACCTTAATAAACAGCCTGCTTGTTGGTGTAATTGGTTTTTTTGCAACCTATGTGTGGGATGGCGAAATAAAACTAGCGGTGCTTATTTTAATAGCTATTACCATTAATGCATTTTGTGGCATGTTTATTGGTGTTTTCTTTCCTTTATTGTTTAAAAAGTTAAAGCTAGACCCTGCAATAGCTTCAACTCTTTTATTAACCACAGCAACCGACTTTTTAGGGTTTTTCATTGTGCTTGGCTTAGGTAGTATTATGCTCACTTAGGTTTTTAAGTGAATTTAAAATCAATAAAACTGTTTTAAAAAAGTATTCAATTTTTTTAATGACAATCTTTTTTCCTTGCTTAACCACCCTTTTTTTATTTAAAAACAGTTTGTTTTGGTTCGGGTTTAAGGTAGATTTTAAGCTAATAAATAGTGGTATGATATAGTTTCTTTAAGGCGGTTTACTATGTTTTAGCTATAAAAAGCAGGTTTTACGTTAAATTAACTTTTAATAAATTGATATTTGCTTGGTTGCTCTAATTTATTCTAACAGGTGTATAGTTTAAGAAAATAAAAACCACTAAAGCGACTTGTAAAAATTTGATAATTTTTAAGTTCTTTATTTTGCAGGATGGTGTTTTGTAAATAATGAAGTTACTTTTTGTATTTAATAAATTGCTTAATGTTAGTAGATTAATTATTCTTTAGCTTACTGTAATACAAGCTAATCTTTTGCTTTATTGATTTTTTAGAAAACTATTAAAGTAGATTATTTTAAACTAACAAGAGAGCTACTTTTTTCTTTATTTATATTTAACAGAAATCGATTTTGTGATGTAATAAAAAACTAGTAAATAAAGAGGGTTTCTTTAATGTATTTAAAGAGCTTAAGATTGATGTGAAAAGAAGACTAAATTAAATATTAAGAAAAAATTGAGTGAAAAAACTAAGGCACAAAAGTTAATCTTGTGCCTTAGTTTGGTACTTAATACATATTGCAAAAAAATATTTTTCTTGCATAAATATTGAAGCTACTTAGATATAAAAGTGCCGTCTTTACCTGCTAAGGCATCTTTTGCTTTGTATAAAGATGTAATTAATGCTTTACCATTAGGGTTATTTTCCGCAAACATTTTTGCAGCTTCTACCTTAGGCAGCATAGACCCAGGTGCAAAATGACCTTCTTCTATATATTTATTAAGCTCTTCAATATTAATATCTCTTAAAGCTTGTTGGTTTTCTTTGCCGTAGTTAATCATTACTGTGTCAACTTCTGTTAAAATAACCAAAAGGTCAGCTTTTAGCTTTTCAGCTAATTTTGCAGAGGCTAAGTCTTTATCAATTACTGCTGCAACTCCTTCTAAAGTATCATTAGAGGTTTTAACAACAGGAATACCACCACCGCCACAGGTTATAACTACAAAATCATTTTCAACTAGCTTTTCAACAGCCTTAAGCTCTACAATTTCAAGTGGAAAAGGAGAAGCAACCATACGACGATAACCTCTTGAGCTATCTTCTTTTATTATATAGCCTTTTTCTTTTGCTATTTTTTCACCTTCTTCTTTAGAATAAAAAGGACCAATAGGCTTTGTTGGGTTTGCAAAGGCTTTATCATCTTTGCTCACAAGAACTTGTGTAACTAAAGATGCTACTTCTTTATTTATTTTGCGTGCTTTTAGCTCATCTTTTAGTGCTTGTTGTATGTGATATCCTATCATTCCTTGGCTCATTGCACCACAAACATCAAAAGGCATTGGTGGGGTTATTTCTTTAGCAGCTTCATTTTGTAGTGATATTCTACCAACTTGAGGACCGTTTCCATGAGTTACTATAACCTTATGTCCAAGCTCTATTAAATCTGCAATTTGTTTTACAGTTTTTTTAATTACTAAAAGTTGGTTTTCAGCATTTGGTGTTGATTTATCTTCAAGTGCATTACCACCTAGTGCAACAACTATTGTTTTCATATTGACACCTCTTTTTATCATTGTTTATTCATTAATAAAAGTATAAGATTATTATACTAGGTTTTAGGTCAAAATTAGAATCATTTTGCATTATTTCTTTTTACTTAGTTTGGTGGGTTAAAAAAACATCATCTTTAAAATAGTTTAAGTTAAAGGGTTAAAGATTTGTTCATGATTTTAAAACAGCAAAATATATAAAACTGTGTTAGTATTTAGACACTTTTTTGTGTATTTTTTTTGGTTAATCTTTTAGCTTTTTCATACCTTTTGAGTACGCTTTATAATTAAAATATTTATGATTTTTTGAGGTTATTTTCCTATGTCTTTATGTTTAAAATTTGGCAAAATTTTGCTTGTTTTTTGCTTACTTGTGGTTAATTTATTTGCCAACCAAGATGATAGTAATGATGCTGGTGATTTGTTCCTTATTCAAGGCAACAAGCAAACAGATATAGAGAAAATAAACAGCGATATGGATTCAAATAAAAATCCAAGCTCTTTATTGCCTTTAGCAATTGTTGTGCCTACATTTGCAGCAATTACAGCTTTTGGTATAACATCATGGGATTGGGAGCTTTATAAAATCCACCAAGGTGATTTAAAATGGGACGGCGAAGATGGCTGGTTTGGTGAAGATACAGGTTATGGCGGTGCTGATAAGCTAGGGCATATGTACTCTACAATGTTAATATCCAATGGTTTAATTGAGTCAATGAAGTATGCAGGGTATAGTAATGATACTTCGGCAATTGTTGGGTCTTTAACTGCTTTTTTAATTATGGCATATGTAGAAGTTGGTGATGCAACAGCAGCTGGATATGGCTTTGAGCCTGCTGATACCGTGTTTAATGGGCTTGGCGCTTTAATGTCTTATGTTTTTTATAAATACCCTCGTGTTAACGACTTTATAGATTATAGGCTTGAGTATGAGATAACTCAAGATTTATGGCTTGACCTTAAAGCAATAGGTTCTACTTATGAAACACAAAAATATAATTTAGTTTTTCAAATGTCGGGCTTTAAAGGGTTGCAATACAATACAGGGCCAACAAAATACTTAGAATACTTAGAGTTTGGTGCACAATACTATGTAAAAGGCTTTGAGAGTGATACAATGGAAAAACAAAGAAACTTAAAGTTTGTTGTTGGTTTTAATGCACCTTTAGGAATTAAACGCCTAAACAAAAATAACTATAAAGCGGTAAACGCAACTAGTAAGTTCTTTAATTATGTACAAATGCCTTACACTTATGTTGGGGCAGGGAAGCAGTTTTAGAGCTGTTTAGCTTTATAAAATTAAGTTATATATAGATATTTACCTTAAAGCAATAGAGAGAAGAGGTAAGATGAAATTGTGTTCAAAAGATATTAAAGTTAGTGTTATTGTGCCTGTGTATAATTCTGCAAATTATATTACAGAGACTTTAGATTCTTTGGTTAGACAAACTTTGCAAGAGATTGAAGTTGTGTGCGTAGATGATTGCTCCCAAGATAATTCTGTAAAAATAATTGAAGACTACATTGAAAAAGATAACCGCATAAAGCTTATTAAAAATCCTGAAAACAAAAAGCAAGGCTATTCTAGAAATATAGGTTTAGATATAGCAAAGGGGGAGTATGTGGCTTTTTTAGATTCTGATGATTTTATTGACGTTGATTTTTATGAAGTTTTATACAATATGTGTAAAAAAGATAGCTCTGAAATAGCATATGCATGTATAAAAAAATTTCAAAACAATAAAGTAAAAGTAAGTTTTACTCATAAAAATAAGCTAGCAAAAACTATTGAAGAAAAGTACAGTAGTTTAGTAAATGGGTCAGCTTGCGACAAGTTGTTTAAAAAATCATTTCTAGACAAATATAAGTTAAAATTCCCCGAAGGGATTTTTTTGAAGATAATGTGTTTGTTGTAAAAGCTTTCTTTTTTGCAAATAGTATTTCTTGCACTAACCAAGTGTTTTATTATTACAGAAATAATGAAACATCAACAACAAGAAGTAGAAAATACACAAAAGAAGTAGATAAAGCAAGAGTTTTGGTTATCATAGAGATTTATGATTTTTTTAATAAAAATATTTCTAGTAAGTACAAATATTTGCTTAGAAGATTTATAAAAAAGAATGTTTTTAAAATCTCTATAATGTTAAGAAAAGAAGCTTTTAGAAAGTTACTTTCTATAGATGGCTTTTTAGTTTTGCAAAGTTTAAAAAAACCTTTTAAGTACTTTATTTTTATATTATTTATTATTTTTATAAATATTTTCAACCCTTTGCAAATTAGGCTGTTTGTAAATATTTTATTTGCAATATTTATCGCTCTAAGAGTAAAAAACAAAAGATAAGTAAAATATTCACAACTTTAGGTTCGCAACTACAAATAATATATTTAAAGTTAATTTTTATTAAAAAGAAGGCATAGGTCTTGTGCAGCGCTTAATGTAGTTGTATAAATAAATCTATGTATGTAAATAATTTGCATATGGTTGGAAATATAAAAATTAGTGTAAATATATGCCAACTTTATGAACTATATGCATAGCTCACAGTTTAGTAGGTATTTTTTAGTTATTGTTAGATTGAAGCTTTCAAGAAGAGAAATGACTGAAATACCCTATTTAACCTATTTTTAAAAATTGTATCTGTGTTAATTTAGTTTAAGTATTGAAATTATTTATGTGCTGAAAACCTTTACACCAAGTATTTTTTAATTCTCTGTCTTTTAGTTTTTGTTTAAGTTTACTATTTTAGGGTCAAGAATTCTTATATTTTTTTATTAATCAATAGAGATATTTAAAAAAGTAGCTTTTTTAAATATTTATAACCATTTTTATGTAAAGAAAAACAAAATTACCAGAGCAAACCACTTAGTTTAATGGCTTTTATTAAACCAAAGTATATACTTATT
>CAYYLE010000005.1:26425-60547 GCA_964472375.1 uncultured Rickettsiales bacterium | reverse complement strand
AAGTGGTGGAGAGGACAGGATTCGAACCTGCGTAGGCGTACGCCAACGGGTTTACAGCCCGTCTCCTTTAACCACTCGGACACCTCTCCACTTAAAAAAGAAAGTTGTTGGTAGACTTAACCGACCAACAAATATATAATTTACAGCAAGTTATTGCAAAAAGCAACAACAATAATAAAAATCTTTTAAATAGGTTTCTTAATAAATGATTACAATATCAGGTAAACATGCTGTTACAGCTATATTAAAAAATAAAGAAAGAGAAATAAAGCAAATATATTGCTTAGATAGAACGCTAGCTTCTATAAGCTCTTTAGCCAAAAAAAGAAATCTTGAAAATAAAATTCAAGTAGTTGATAAAACAAAGCTAGATGCAATTGTAAAAGAAGATGTAAACCACCAAGGATTAGCCCTGCAATGCTCTTTTAAAAAAGAAAAAAGCTTACAAGAAGCACTAAGGCAAAATAGAGTTTTGATTTTAGACCAGGTAACTGATTCTAAAAATGTAGGGGCAATTATAAGAAGTGCAGCAGCTTTTGGTATAAAAACAATAATAATGCAAGATAAACACTCACCAGAAGAAAACAATTTAATGGCACAATCAGCTTCAGGTGGGTTAGAGTATGTAGACCTTATAAAAGTTGCAAACCTTACCAAAACAATAAAACTTTTAAAAGAAAATGAGTTTTGGGTTGCTGCTTTAACAGTTAACACAGAGCAAGATATAAAATCACTTAACAAGTTTAAAGACAATAAGCTTGCACTTGTTGCAGGGTCTGAAGGTAAGGGATTGCGTAGGCTTGTGGAAGAAAATTGTGATTTTGGGGTGAAAATAGATATAAGAGAAGAAAGCCAAAGCTTAAATGTCTCAACTTCTGTTGCAATAGCTCTTTATTTACTTTCTTTTTAAGAAGTTATTGTGTTAGAATAAAAAAGCTTTGTATATTTTGTTGCTTAAAAAACTTGCTTTTTAAGCATAAATATTACACAATAGCTTGCAACATTTAGAGTTAGTGAACTTTTGTTTGCTAGTTTTAATAATAAAACATTTAAAACACTTTAAGCCTTGTGGCTTAAATTAAATACAATATGTTAATTTATTTATATCAAAAAAGGGGATATAGAGATTATGGCTAAGGAAGTATTTGAAAGAAATAAGCCACATTGTAATATAGGTACAATTGGGCACGTTGACCATGGTAAAACTACGTTAACAGCGGCTATTACTAAGGTTATGTCTGATGTTTACGGTGGTAGTTCAGTGGCATTTGACCAAATTGATAAGGCGCCTGAAGAAAAGGCAAGAGGTATTACTATTTCAGCATCGCATGTTGAATATGAAACAGATGCAAGACACTATGCACACGTTGATTGCCCAGGTCATGCTGACTATGTTAAAAATATGATTACAGGTGCAGCACAGATGGATGGTGCGGTATTAGTTGTTAATGCAGCTGATGGACCTATGCCACAAACTAGAGAGCATATTCTTTTAGCAAAGCAGGTTGGAGTGCCAGCGATTGTTGTGTTCTTAAATAAAGTTGATATGGTTGACGATGAAGAAATGTTAGAACTTGTGGAAATGGAAGTAAGAGAATTACTTTCTAAGTATGATTTCCCAGGAGATGATACACCAATAGTAAGAGGTTCAGCATTAGCAGCATTAGAAGGCAGAGATGATGCAATTGGTAAAGATGCAGTTGTAAAATTAATGCAAGAAGTTGATAAGTTTATACCATTACCAGAAAGAGAAACAGACAAGCCATTTTTAATGCCAGTTGAAGGTATCCATACTATTTCAGGTAGAGGTACAGTGATGACAGGTAGAATAGAAAGAGGTATGATTAAAGTTGGTGACGAAGTTGATGTATTAACACCAAAAGGTTCTATCAAGTCAACATGTACAGGTGTTGAAATGTTCAAGAAGGAACTAGGACAAGGACAGGCAGGTGATAATGTTGGTATCTTGTTAAGAGGTGTTAAGAAAGAAGATGTGCCAAAAGCACAGGTTATATCTGCACCAGGTTCAGTTACACCACATACAGAGTTTGAGTGTGAAGTGTATATCTTAACTAAAGATGAAGGTGGTAGACATACAGCATTTTTAACAAATTACAGACCACAGTTCTTTATTAGAACTATGAATGTAACAGGAACAGTTGAGTTACCTGATGATGTTAAAATGGTTATGCCTGGAGATAAAGTTAAGTTCAAGGTAACATTAATGAGCCCAGTTGTGCTTGAAAAGCAATTAAAGTTTGCTATCAGAGAAGGTGGTAAAACAGTTGGTGCTGGTATTGTATTAAATATATTAAAGTAATAAACTAATTACTTTAACGGTTTATTGAAGGTTTCTTAAATTAGAAGCCTTCTTTTAAGCTATTTTGTTTTTAGTTTTTTTGTAGGAGTGTAGCTCAATTGGTAGAGCATCGGTCTCCAAAACCGAGGGTTGTGGGTTCGAGTCCCGTCGCTCCTGCCATTTTTTATTTAAGGTGTTTTATGAAGGGTATTTCATTAACTAACTATGTTAGGCAAGTTAGACAAGAATTAAAAAAGATATCTTGGGCAGACAGGAAGTCTTCTTTAACTACAACAGGTATAGTGTTTGTATTTGTTTCTATTATGTCTTTATTTTTATTACTTGTAGACTTTAGCTTTTCTTCTTTAGTTTCTTTTTTACTAGGTTTAGGGGGTTAGTTTATGTCTAATTGGTATGTGCTTCATGTGTATTCTGGCTTTGAAGATAGAATCGCAGTTGAAATAGGGCACAAGGCAGAATCAGAAGGTCTTGCTTCTTATATTAATGAAATAATTACCCCGAAACAAAATGTTACTAAGGTAAAAAGTAGCGGGGCTAAAGTAAGTGTAGATAAGGTTTTGATGCCAGGTTATTTATTAATTAATATGGAAGGCAATGAAGCTTTAATACACATGATAAACAACTTGCAAAGAGTTGTTGGTTTTTTAGGTGGAAACAAGCCTAAAAAAGTAAGCGAAAAAGAAATTGAAACTATTTTCTTAAAAATTGATAGCCTAGAAAGTGAGTCGCAACAAGACAGTGCTTATGTAGTAGGTGATAAGGTACAAATTAACAGCGGTCCTTTTGTTTCTTTCAATGGTGTTATAGAAGAAGTAGATGCTGAAAAAAGCAAACTTAAAGTTTCTGTTTCAATTTTTGGAAGAGCAACACCTGTAGAACTTCAGTTTAGTCAGGTTAGCAAAGTAGAGTAATTATTTTTTTAGATTTTATATTTAGCTTGTAAATATAAAATATATAACTTATAATCAATTCTTGCATGTAGGTGTATTGTGTGCTTTCATGCTTTATTAAAAATAGAGGTATTTGATTTATGGCCAAAACAGTTAAAAATATTGTAAAACTTCAGGTTCCAGCAGGAACTATGGCTCCAACGCCTGCACTAGGTTCTGTGTTAGGTCCTCAAGGTATTAATATGATGGAGTTTTTTAAGCAACTTGCTCCAAAAACTCAAGATATTGAAAAAGGTACACCTGTTCCTGTTATCTTAACAGTGTACTCTGATAGAAGCTTTTCGTTTGCTACTAAAAAGCCTCCTATCTCTTATTTCTTAAAAAAGGTTGCAAAGCTTTCTAAGGGTTCTCAAGAGCCTGGTAGAACATTTGTTGGCGAGCTTACTAAAGAGCAAGTAAAACAAATTGCAACAGATAAACAAAGTGATTTAAATTCTAACGATATTGAAGGTGCTATGTCTATGGTTATGGGCTCTGCAAGGTCAATGGGTTTAAAAATAGTTGATTAAAGGTTGGTAAATAGTTATGAGTAAATTATCTAAAAGAATCAAAACTATTAAAGAGAGCGTAGAGCAAGATAAAGTTTATTCTTTACAAGACGCTGTTGATTTGGTTAAGTCTTTATCTAAAGTTAAATTTGATGAAACTTTAGAGCTTTCTTTACAATTAGGTGTTGACCCTAAATACTCTGACCAGATGGTAAGAGGTGTTGTTTCTTTACCTGCTGGTACTGGTAAAGATGTAAAAGTAGCTGTTTTTGCTCGTGGCGATAAAGCCGAAGAAGCAAAAGCTGCAGGTGCTGATATTGTAGGTGCTGAAGAGCTTGTTGAAGATATTCAAGCTGGTAAAATAGAATTCCAAAAATGTATTGCAACACCAGATACTATGGCTTTAGTAGGTAGAGTTGCTAAAATTCTTGGTCCTAAAGGCTTAATGCCAAACCCTAAACTTGGTAGTGTTACTATGAATGTTTCAGCTGCTGTAAAAGAAGCAAAAGCTGGTCAGGTTGAGTTTAGAGTTGAAAAGGCAGGTATTGTTCATGCTGGTATTGGTAAACTAAGCTTTACAAGTGATGCTTTAGTAAAAAATGCTGAAACTCTTATCGATTCTATAATAAAAGCTAAGCCTGCTGGTGCTAAAGGTGCTTATATGCAGAAGTGTCATTTATCTTCTACTATGGGTCCAGGCTTAAGAGTTGATTTAAGTCAGTATATATAAAATTTTATAAATTTGCCTGTCCAAGACCGAAAGGTGCCTTTTTTATATTCTTATAAAAAGGGCTTAATTTCTTCGTAGACAGTTTTAGAAATCTAGGCTGGGGCAAGGTAAATATAGGGTGTTTTTTTTAATTGCACTCTTGTTGTTATCTTAAACTTCAATAAAGGAGTTAAAATAGTGAACCGTTCTGAAAAAGAAGCTATGGTTAATGACCTACGTGATGTTTTTCAAAATGCTCAAAGTGTGGTAGTGGTATCATATAAAGGGCTTAAGGTTTCAGATATGTCTGAAATTAGAAATAACATGCGTAATGTTAACGCAAAGTTTAGAGTATTCAAGAACACATTATCAGCTATTGCATCAGAAGGCACAGCTTATGAAGGTATGAAAGATTTATTTTCAGGTGCTGTTGCTTTAGCATGGAGTGATGAAGACCCTGTGTCTCCAGCGAAAGTTGCTTATGATTTTTCCAAGCAAAATGACGCTTTAAAGATTATGGGCGGTGCTTTATCTTCTAACATTCTTGACAAACAAGGTGTTGAAAGTTTAGCTAAATTACCATCACTTGACCAATTACGTGCTAAAATTGCTGCTGTTGTACTTGCACCTGCTACTAAGGTTGCAACTATTGCTGCACAGCCTGCTGTTCAAGTTGTAAATGTGTTAGACGCTTATTCTAAAAAATAGTTAAACAAATTAACAAATAGCTTAAAATTTTTATAGGAGAATCTTAAAATGGCTGATTTAAAAAAATTAGTAGACGAACTTTCTAAGTTAACAGTATTAGAAGCATCTGAACTTTCTAAAATGCTAGAAGAGCATTGGGGTGTTAGTGCTGCTGCTCCTGTTGCAGTTGCTGCTGCTCCTGCTGCTGGTGGTGAAGCTGCTGCTGAAAAAGACAGCTTTGATGTTGTTTTAGCATCTGCTGGTAGCCAAAAAGTTGCTGTAATTAAAGAAGTTAGAGCAATCACAGGACTAGGCTTAAAAGATGCTAAAGACTTAGTTGATGGTGCACCTAAAACTGTTAAAGAAGGTGTAGCAAAAGACGAAGCTGAAGAAATGAAAAAGAAATTAGAAGCTGCAGGTGCAACTGTAGAACTAAAATAATTTTTTATTTTTTTCTAAAGTATTTTTATTTTCACAGGTTGAAGCATTTACTTGCTTCAACCTTTTAGTGACTCTGCATAGAAATTTATTGTTTCGGAAGAGTTTTATTATTATTTTTTAAAATAGCTAGTTGTATATGTATTCAATATAGCTTTATTTATAACAATAAAGGAGTTTCTTAATGAGCAGGTCATCTGTAAACCTTAAGCGTATTCGTAAAGATTATAGTAAAATCCAAACCACACTTGAAAGCCCTAACTTAGTTGAAATGCAAAAGCTTTCATATGCTGATTTTTTGCAAATGGATGTTACGCCTAACCAAAGAAAGAATAAAGGTTTACATGCAATATTTAACTTTACTTTCCCTATAACTTCAAACTCTGGTAAATATACTATTGAGTATAAATCGTATTCTTTTGACCCACCTAAATATAGCTCTGAAGAATGTAAAAAGCGTGGTACTAGTTATGCAAGTTTATTAAAAGTTAAGTTTCATTTAGTTTCATACGATATTGACCCAGATACAGAAACCAAAAAAGTAAAAGATATTAAAGAGCAAGATATCTATTTAGGTGATATCCCTTTAATGACAGAAAATGGTTCTTTTGTTATCAATGGCTCTGAAAGAGTTGTTGTGTCTCAAATTCACAGAGCACAAGGTGTATTTTTTGATTACGATAAATCAAAATCAAGAGATGAAAACCCATCTTATGGTGCTTATATAGTTCCTGAAAGAGGTGTTTGGCTTGATATTGAGTTTGACCAAAAAGATATGCTTTATTTTAGAATCGACAAACGCAAGAAGTTCCCTTTAACAACACTTTTAAGATGTTTTGATAATGCTAAAACAGCAGAACTAAGAAAAAAAGCAGAATCAAGAGGCAAAATCCTTGATGCTTCTTTAGTTGAAGGACCTTCAAACAGAGAAATTTTAGAACTTTTCTACGATTTTGATACATGTGAAAAACATGCAGAAGGTTGGAAAATTAAGTACAACCCAGAGTTATTTAAATCAAGCACTTTAGATTATGATGTTAAAGATGCTAAAACTTTAGAAATTGTTATCAAAAAAGGCACAAAAGTTAGTACTGGTGTTATTAAAAAACTAGAAAGACTTAACCTAGAAGATGTAGTAGTACAAGACGAATACCTATTAGGTGGTTTTTTAGGTCAAGATTTAACCGACCAAGAAACAGGCGAAGTTTTTGCCAAAACAGGAACATCAATAGATGAAAGCCTATTAGAGTACATTGTAGATAACAACATTAATGCTATTGATTATGTTGTAACAAATGGTAATGCAACAGGACCTTATGTTATTTACACTCTAATGGCAGATAAAAACGAAACAAAAGAAGCTGCATTAAATGAAATTTACAAGCTTATCAGAAACGCTGATGCCCCTAACTTATATGTTGCAGAATATGTTTTTGAAAGCTTATTCTTTAAATCTGAAAGGTATGATTTATCAGAAGTTGGTCGTGTAAGAATAAATGATAGATTTGGGTTTGATGATGTCCCAAGTGACCTTACAGTACTTAGAAAAGAAGATATTTTAGCAATTATTAAATATCTATTAGGTTTAAAAGATGGCAAGCACAAAGTAGAAGATGTTGACCACTTAGGTAACAGAAGAGTAAGGTCAGTAGGTGAGCTTGTTGAAAACCAAATAAGAAGTGGTATTACAAAAGCAGAGCGTTCAATACAAGAAAAAATCAACGCTGCAAATGATGATGTTATGTTAAATGAGCTTATGACTGTAAAGCCTTTACAAAACATTATTAAAGAATTCTTTGGTACTTCACAGCTTTCACAGTTTATGGACCAAACAAACCCACTGTCTGAAATTACTCATAAAAGAAGACTTTCTGCTTTAGGTCCTCGTGGTTTAACAAGAGATAGAGCAACTTTTGAAATAAGAGATGTTCACACTACTCACTATGGTAGAATATGCCCTATTGAAACCCCTGAAGGTCCAAACATTGGTCTTATTAATGCCTTAGCAACTTATGCAAGAGTAAGCAAATATGGTTTTTTAGAAACTCCTTACAGAAAAGTTGAAAATGGTAAAATTTTAGACCAAATCAAGTACATGAATGCAAGCCAAGAAATTGGTCACATTATTGCACAGGCAAATACTAAAATTAATGATAATGATGAAATTATTGATGAGATTGTAAGTTGTAGACAAGATGGTGAAAATGTTCTAGTTTCTCCACAAGAAGTTGACTATATTGATATTTCTCCACAGCAGGTTGTTTCTGTTGCCGCTGCTTTAGTGCCGTTCTTAGAAAACAACGATGCTAACAGAGCTCTAATGGGTGCAAACATGCAACGCCAAGCAGTTCCTTTAATGATATCAGAAGCTCCTATTGTTGGTACAGGTATGGAAGCTATTGTTGCAAGAGATTCAGGTGCTTGTATTTTAGCTAAAAATGATGGTATTGTAGAAAGTGTAGATTCGCAAAGAATTGTTATAAGTTCTTTAAATGATACTTTAGAGGGTGAAGATAGTGTAGATATCTATACACTTAAAAAGTTTGAACGTTCTAACAACAATACTTGTATTAACCAACAAGCAATTGTTTCAGTTGGTGATAAAGTAAGCAAAGGCGAAGTTATTGCAGATGGTCCTTCAACAGATTTAGGTGATTTATCTTTAGGTAAAAATGTGCTTGTTGCATTTGTTCCTTGGAATGGTTACAACTTTGAGGATTCTATTTTAATATCTGAAAGAATTGTAAGAGATGAAGTGTTTACTTCTATCCACATTGAGCAATTTGAAGTTGTTGCAAGAGACACAAAATTAGGGCCTGAAGAAATCACAAGTGATATTCCTAATGTTAGCGAAAGTGCTTTAGCAAAGCTTGATGAATCAGGTGTTGTGCATACTGGTGCTGTTGTAAAACAAGGTGATATCTTAGTTGGTAAAGTAACCCCTAAAGCAGAAAGCGTAATCACTCCTGAAGAAAGACTACTAAAAGCCATCTTTGGTAAAAAAGCCAACGATGTTAAAGATTCTTCTTTAAGAGTTCCAGCAGGTGTACAAGGTACTGTTATTGGTGTTAATATGTACTCAAGAAGAGGCATTGAAAAAGATAGCAGAGCCCATGTTTTAGAGAAAAAATATATAGACTCTTTAACAAAAGAAAGAGATGCAGAGCTTAAAGTTGTAAGAAAAAGCTATGTGAAAAAAATGGCTAGAATCCTTTGCCAAGATAATACAAGCTTAAACTATGAAGAGCTACAGGCTTTAAAAGTAGAAGAGCTTTTAACGAAAGCAAGTGGTTCTAATGCTCCTAAGCTTAACAGACTAAAAGAAGAGCTAGACCTAAAAGTAGCAGCAGCAGAGCAAAAACTACATGCACAGCTAGAAAACTTACAAAAAGGTGATGATTTACCTTCTGGTGTTTTAAAAGTTGTTAAAGTGTTTGTAGCTGTTAAAAGAAAGCTAAAATCTGGTGATAAAATGGCAGGTAGACACGGTAACAAAGGTGTTGTTTCAAGAATTCTACCAATTGAAGATATGCCATACCTAGAAGATGGTACTCCTGTTGATGTTTGTTTAAATCCTTTAGGTGTGCCTTCTCGTATGAACATAGGTCAGATACTAGAAACCCACATGGGCTGGGCTTCAGCTAATATTGGTAAGCAAATCAATAGCATGGTTAATTCTTACATGCATGGTGATGAAACTCTTGATAACATTAAACAAAGGTTACAAGATGTATACGGCAGTAAGTACACTAAAGTTATTGAAGAGCTAGAAACCAAAGAGCTTATAAGGCTAGCAAGAAACCTTAAAAAAGGTGTTCCTGTTAATACTAGTGTTTTTGATGGTGTTAAACTTCAAGATATTGACAAAATGCTAGAAATGGCAGGGGTTGACCAATCTGGTCAGCAGCATCTTATTGATGGTAGAACAGGTGAATATTTTGACCGTAAAGTAACCGTTGGTTATCTTTATATGTTAAAACTGCATCACTTAGTTGATGAAAAAATCCACGCTCGTTCTGTTGGTCCTTATAGTTTAATTACACAACAACCACTAGGTGGTAAAGCACAGTTTGGTGGTCAAAGATTTGGTGAAATGGAAGTGTGGGCGTTAAACGCTTATGGTGCTGCTCATATTTTACGAGAAATGTTAACAGTAAAATCAGATGACCAAACAGGAAGGGTTAAAGTGTTTGAATCTATCATTAAAGGTGAAGAAACATTTGAAACCGGCTTACCTGAGTCTTTCAATGTGCTTGTAAAAGAGCTTAGGTCGTTATGTATTGATATTGAAACAAAAAAGAAACATTAATATTAAAGGAAGTTTTACATGAGTAAAGAAGCTATTAATAAAGTTTTTGGTAATTTATCAACAGATGACCATGTAGATGATTTTGATACTATATCAATATCTCTTGCTAGCCCAGAAAAGATTCTTTCTTGGTCTTATGGTGAAGTTAAAAAACCAGAAACCATAAATTACAGAACCTTTAAACCAGAAAAAGATGGTTTGTTTTGTGCTAAGATTTTTGGCCCAACTAAAGATTACGAATGCTTATGCGGTAAATATAAACGCATGAAGTACAAAGGCATTGTGTGTGAAAACTGCGGTGTTGAAGTTACTGTTCGTAGAGTAAGACGCGAAAGAATGGGGCATATTGGGCTTGCTGTGCCTGTTGCCCACATTTGGTTTGCAAAGTCTATTCCTTCAAAAATTGGTTTACTTTTAGACCTTAATACAAGAGAGCTTGAAAAAATCATTTATTTTGAGTCTTATATTGTAATTGAGCCAGGTTTAACACCTTTAAATGTTAACCAAGTGCTTTCAGAAGAAGAATACGAGCAAGCTGTTGAAAGCTTTGGCGAACAAGCATTTAAAGTTGGCATGGGTGCAGAGGCTTTACTTGAGGTTTTAGAAAACTATGACCTTAAAGAAGAGCTAAAAGCAACTAAAGAGGTTTTAGATACTTCAAAATCAGAAGTTAAAATTAAAAAAGCTACTAAAAAACTTAAGCTTATTGAAGGCATGGTTTCTTCAGAAGTTCGCCCTGAATGGATGATTATAAAGGTTTTACCTGTGCTTTCTCCAGAGCTACGTCCTCTTGTTCCTTTAGATGGTGGTCGTTTTGCAACTTCAGATTTAAATGATTTATATCGTCGTATTATTAACCGCAACAACAGATTAAAAAGACTTTTAGAAATTGAAGCTCCTGATATTATTATCAGAAATGAAAAAAGAATGCTTCAAGAAGCTGTTGATTCGTTATTTGATAACACAAGAAAAGGTCGCCCTGTTGTAGATGGTAGTAAACGCCCACTAAAATCATTTACTGATGCTTTAAAAGGTAAGCAAGGTAGATTCCGTCAAAACTTACTTGGTAAAAGGGTTGACTATTCTGGTCGTTCTGTTATTACATCAGGTCCAGAGCTACAACTACACCAATGTGGTTTGCCTAAAAAAATGGCTTTAGAGTTATTTAAACCATTTATCTACTCAAAACTAGAGCATTACGGCTTAGCTGCTACTATAAAAATAGCAAAAAGCATGGTAGAAGATGAAAGCCCAGAGGTTTGGGATGTTTTAGAAGAAGTAATTAAAGAACACCCAATACTTTTAAACAGAGCACCAACTCTGCATAGGTTAAGTATTCAGGCTTTTGAGCCTAAACTTATTGACGGTAAAGCAATCAACCTACACCCTCTTGTTTGTACAGCATTTAATGCCGACTTTGATGGTGACCAGATGGCTGTGCATGTTCCTTTATCTTTAGAGGCACAACTAGAAGCTAGGGTTTTAATGATGTCTTCTAACAACATTTTAAACCCTGCAAATGGTAAGCCAATTATTGAGCCTTCACAGGATATCGTTTTAGGTTTATATTCTTTAACAATTGAAAAAGATGGCGAAAAAGGTGAAGGTAAAGTATTTGGTAGTATTGGCGAGATTGAAAGTGCTTTAGAAGCAAAAGCAGTTACTTACCATACTAAAGTTAAAGCTTTATATAACAGTGTTGATGAAGATGGTAACGAAACCCACAATATTTATGACACCACAGTAGGTAGAATAATATTTGCAAATTCTGTGCCAAGGCATCATAAAATCACTTTTGCTGATTTAAACAAGCCAATTACTAAAAAAGAAATATCTAAAATCATTAGTTTAGTTTATAGGCATTGTGGTCAAAGGCTTACTGTTGAGTTTGCAGATAGAGTTATGCAACTTGGTTTTTCTACTGCTTGTAAGTCAGGTATTTCTATTGGTAAAGATGATTTAATAATCCCTCAAGCTAAAAAAGAGCTTGTTGCACAATCAGAAGCTAGAGTTAAAGAGTATGAAAGACAATTTAATGACGGTTTAATTACAGCTACTGAAAAACACAATAAAACAGTTAACGAATGGGGTGAATGTACTAACCGCGTTGCCGATGCAATGGTTGATGAAACCTTTAAAGTTGTTTCTGGTCAAGATGTTAACTCGGTTTACATGATGGTTGATTCAGGTGCAAGGGGTTCTGTTGCACAGATGAAACAGCTTTCAGGTATGAGGGGTCTTATGGCTAAGCCATCAGGTGAGATTATTGAACACCCTATTATCTCTAACTTTAAAGAAGGCTTAACAGTTATAGAATACTTTAATTCAACTCACGGTGCTAGAAAGGGTCTTGCTGATACTGCTTTAAAAACTGCAAATGCTGGTTATTTAACTCGTAGGCTTGTTGATGTTGCACAAGATTGTGTAGTAAAAGAAGATGATTGTGGTACAGAAGAAGGTATTTACATGAGTTCTGTTGTTGAAGGTGGTGATGTTAAAGCTTCGCTTGGCGATAGAATACTTGGAAGGTTTATTATAGAAGACATGGTTGACTATAAAACCAAAGAAGTTGTAATACCTAAAGGTACATATATTACAGAAGACTTACTTTCTACAATCACTAAATCAGGTTGTGAAAAAATTAAAGTAAGGTCTGCTGTTACTTGTAAAACTATCGGTGGCGTTTGTAAAAAATGTTATGGTAGAGATGTTGGTAGAGCCCGCCTTGTAAACACAGGCGAAGCGGTTGGTGTTGTTGCTGCACAATCTATTGGTGAGCCAGGAACACAGCTAACAATGAGAACCTTCCACATTGGTGGTACAGCACAGCAAGTTTCTGAAAAAAGTAATGTAGAATCTCCTGTTGAAGGTAAAGTACACTTTAATAACCTTAAATCACTTATAAACAGTGAAGGTAGCTCTATTGTTGTTTCAAGAAATACTGAAGTTTCAATAAGAGATGATTACGGTGTTGAAAGATTTAGACAAAGAATACCTTACGGTGCAAAGCTTTATGTAAAAGATAAAGAACCTGTGACTGTAAACTACAAAGTTGCAGATTGGGACCCTTTCTCTTCTCCTATCATAAGTGATACAGAAGGCTTTATTAAGTATGTTGACCTTGTAGAAGGTGTAACAATGGACCAACAGCTTGATGAAGTAACAGGAATGAGCTTTAAGTCTGTTAAGGCTAGTAAGTCAAATAGCAAAACCAAAAACATTAACCCTAGATTATTACTAGTTGATGACAAAGGGGATGCTATTGCACTTTCTAAAGATATTGAAATATCTTATGCTCTAATAAGCGGTGTTATCATAACTGTTGAAAATGGTCAAAAAGTTCAACCAGGTGATATTTTAGCTAAAATACCAAAAGGTACTGCAAAAACTAAAGATATTACAGGTGGTCTTCCAAGAGTTGTGGAGTTATTTGAGGCTCGTAAACCTAAAGATGCTGCTGTGATGTCTGATATTGATGGCATTATTGAGTTTGGTAAAGACTACAAAAACAAGCGTATTGTTATAGTTAGAGATAAAGTAGAAAAAGATATCTTTAAAGAATATGTAGTACAAAAAGACAGACAGCTATTATTTGTGGAAGGTGACTTTGTTGCAAAAGGTGACTATATAACAGATGGTAGTGAAGCTGTGCATGATATTCTAAGAGTTAAAGGTCTTTCTGACTTTGCAGACTATATGATTAGAGAAGTGCAAGATGTTTACAGAATGCAAGGCGTGGTAATTAACGATAAGCACATTGAAGTGATTATAAGCCACATGGTGCAGAAAGTAACTGTAACAGAATCAGGTGATAGCCTACATATGGTTGGTGATATTGCAGATAAAGTTGATATTTTAGAAGAAAATAAAAACCTTATCGCTAAAGGCAAAATACCTATTGCTTATGATTCAATGCTACAAAGTATTACAAGGTCTAGTTTACAGACTAAGTCGTTTATATCAGCAGCTTCGTTCCAAGAAACTGTAAAGATATTAACAGAAGCAGCAATTTTTGGTAAAGATGATTCTCTTGAAGGACCAAAAGAAAACATAATTGTTGGTAAGTTAATTCCTGCAGGTACAGGGGCAATGTTAGATAGATATAAACATGATGTTAAAAAGAGCAGTTAATAGTTAATTTACTTGACTTGCTTGCTTTAAAAATATAACATATTTTGTATTGTCTGTGCTTTAGGGTGCTTTAACAGTGTTTAAAGCTCCTTAAAGTGCTGTTTTTGAAATTGTTTTTTGTTCTGTTAGTTATAAAAATATTAACTAACTTTATTTAGATAAATTGAAAGGATTATAGTTAATGGCTACCATTAATCAGCTAATAAGAAAACCTAGAAAAGATAAAGCTACTCGTGGTAAATCACCTGCTTTACAAGGTAACCCTCAAAAACGTGGTGTTTGCACTAAAGTTTATACAACAACACCTAAAAAACCTAACTCTGCTTTAAGAAAAGTAGCTCGTGTTAGGCTTGTAAATGGTTATGAGGTTACAGCTTATATTCCAGGTGAAGGTCATAACTTACAAGAACACTCTGTTGTTGCAATTAGAGGCGGTAGAGTAAAAGATTTACCAGGTGTTAACTATCATATTCTTCGTGGTGTGTTAGATACTCAAGGTATTGAAAAAAGACGTCAAAGACGTTCTCATTATGGTGCTAAACGCCCTAAATAAAAAATATAATTAAAAAATTAATAAAGAGAGGGATATTGTATGTCTAGGCGTCGTGCCGCACAAAAGCGTGATATTTTACCTGATGCTAAGTTTAACGATGTTACTTTAGCTAAATTTATCAATCACTTAATGTTAGATGGCAAAAAGTCTGTTGCAGAAAAAATTGTTTATGCAGCACTTGAAAATGCAGCTACAAAAGTTGAAAGTTCTCCATTAGATGCATTTTTTAAAGCATTAGATAATGTAAAACCTTCTATTGAAGTTAGGTCAAGAAGAGTAGGTGGGGCAACTTACCAAGTTCCTGTTGATGTTAGAGCAGAAAGAAAACTAGTTCTTGCAATGAAGTGGATTATAGACAGTGCTAGAAAAAGGTCTGAAAGAGATATGACTTCTAGACTATCTGGCGAAATCATTGATGCTTTCAATGCTAGAGGTGTTTCTGTTAAGAAAAGAGATGATGTTCATAAAATGGCTGAAGCTAACAGAGCTTTCGCACATTATAGATGGTAAGGTAGGAAGCAAATGGCTAACAAGGTTTCATTAGATAAATACAGAAATATCGGCATTATGGCTCATATTGATGCTGGTAAAACAACAACAACAGAACGTATACTATATTACACTGGTAGGTCGCACAAAATTGGTGAAGTTCACGAAGGTGCTGCAACTATGGACTGGATGGAGCAAGAGCAAGAGCGTGGTATTACTATTACTTCTGCTGCTACTACTTGTACATGGAATGACCATAGAATTAATATAATTGATACCCCAGGTCACGTTGACTTTACTATTGAAGTTGAAAGGTCTTTAAGGGTTTTAGATGGTGCTGTTACCGTTTTTGATGGTGTTGCAGGTGTTGAGCCTCAATCAGAAACAGTTTGGCGTCAGGCTGATAAATACAATGTTCCTAGAATGTGCTTTGTTAACAAGCTAGACAGAACAGGTGCTGATTTTTACTACTGTGTTGACACAATGGTTGAAAGATTAGGTGCTAATCCTTTAGTTCTTAACCTTCCTATTGGTTCGGAAGCTGATTTTATTGGCGTTGTAGACTTAGTAGAAAATAGAGCTGTTGTTTGGCAAAATGATAACCTAGGTGCTAAGTTTGATTATGTTGATATTCCTGAAGATTTAAAAGAAAAAGCTGCAGAGTATCGCCAAAAACTAATTGAAGTTGCTGTTGAAGCTGATGATGCTATTATGGAATCTTACCTAGATGGCAATGAAGTTAGCCTAGAAGATTTAAAAAAATGTATCCGTAAAGGTACAATTGAAGGTTTATTTGTTCCTGTATTATGTGGTAGTGCTTTTAAAAATAAAGGTGTTCAAACTTTACTAGATGCAGTTGTTGATTATTTACCTTCTCCAACAGATTTAGAGCAAGTTTCAGGTACTGATATTAAAGATAGTGAAAAGGAAATCATCAGAAAAGTTGATTCTAAAGAGCCTTTAGCTGCACTAGCTTTTAAAGTTATGACCGACCCTTTTGTTGGTACTTTAACTTTCTGCCGTATTTATTCTGGTAAAATTGAAGCTGGTTCTTATATTCTTAACTCTGTTAAAAATAAAAAAGAACGCGTTGGTAGAATGCTTTTAATGCACGCAAACAATCGTGAAGAAATCAAAACAGCTGAAGCTGGTGATATTATTGCTCTTGTTGGTTTAAAAGATACTACAACAGGTGATACACTTTGTGATTCTAGTAACCCTATTGTTCTTGAAAGAATGGAGTTCCCAGACCCTGTTATTGAGCTTGCTATTGAGCCAAAAACAAAAGCTGACCAAGAAAAGCTTGGTGTTTCTTTATCAAGATTATTAGGTGAAGACCCTTCTTTAAGAGTTACAACTGACGAAGAAAGTGGTCAAACTGTTATTGCTGGTATGGGTGAGCTTCATCTTGAAATTATCATTGATAGATTAAAAAGAGAATTTAAGGTAGATGCTAATGTTGGTGCTCCTCAAGTTGCTTACAGAGAGTATTTATCTAAAGAAGTTACTGTAGATTACACTCATAAAAAGCAAAGTGGTGGTGCTGGTCAGTTTGCTAGGGTTCAAATTAAGTTTACTCCACTTGAGCCAGGCGAAGGCTTTAAGTTTGTTAACAAAATTGTTGGTGGTAATATTCCTAAAGAATATATCCCTGGTGTTGAAAAAGGCTTGATAAGTGCAATGGAAAGTGGTACAATTGCGGGCTTCCCAGTTGTTGACTTAGCAGCAGAGCTTTTTGATGGTGCTTTCCATGATGTTGACTCAAGTGTTTTAGCTTTTGAAATAGCTTCAAGAGCTGCATTTAGAGAGGCTATGGATCAAGCTAACCCTAAGCTTTTAGAGCCTGTTATGAAGGTTGAGGTTATTACTCCTGAAGATTACATGGGTGATATAATTGGTGACCTTAATAGCCGTAGAGGGCAAATTGAAGGTATGGAACAAAGAGGTAATGCTAGAATCATTATTGCTACTGTTCCTTTATCAAGCATGTTTGGTTATGTTAATACATTAAGAGGCACAAGTCAGGGAAGAGCACAGTTTTCTATGAACTTCTCGCATTATGCAGTAGTGCCTGATGCAATTGCAAAAGAAGTAAGTAATAAAAGTAAATAATTTATACCTCCTGCTTTTAGTAGGAGGTTTTAAAGTTATATCAAAAAAGGGGATATAGAGATTATGGCTAAGGAAGTATTTGAAAGAAATAAGCCACATTGTAATATAGGTACAATTGGGCACGTTGACCATGGTAAAACTACGTTAACAGCGGCTATTACTAAGGTTATGTCTGATGTTTACGGTGGTAGTTCAGTGGCATTTGACCAAATTGATAAGGCGCCTGAAGAAAAGGCAAGAGGTATTACTATTTCAGCATCGCATGTTGAATATGAAACAGATGCAAGACACTATGCACACGTTGATTGCCCAGGTCATGCTGACTATGTTAAAAATATGATTACAGGTGCAGCACAGATGGATGGTGCGGTATTAGTTGTTAATGCAGCTGATGGACCTATGCCACAAACTAGAGAGCATATTCTTTTAGCAAAGCAGGTTGGAGTGCCAGCGATTGTTGTGTTCTTAAATAAAGTTGATATGGTTGACGATGAAGAAATGTTAGAACTTGTGGAAATGGAAGTAAGAGAATTACTTTCTAAGTATGATTTCCCAGGAGATGATACACCAATAGTAAGAGGTTCAGCATTAGCAGCATTAGAAGGCAGAGATGATGCAATTGGTAAAGATGCAGTTGTAAAATTAATGCAAGAAGTTGATAAGTTTATACCATTACCAGAAAGAGAAACAGACAAGCCATTTTTAATGCCAGTTGAAGGTATCCATACTATTTCAGGTAGAGGTACAGTGATGACAGGTAGAATAGAAAGAGGTATGATTAAAGTTGGTGACGAAGTTGATGTATTAACACCAAAAGGTTCTATCAAGTCAACATGTACAGGTGTTGAAATGTTCAAGAAGGAACTAGGACAAGGACAGGCAGGTGATAATGTTGGTATCTTGTTAAGAGGTGTTAAGAAAGAAGATGTGCCAAAAGCACAGGTTATATCTGCACCAGGTTCAGTTACACCACATACAGAGTTTGAGTGTGAAGTGTATATCTTAACTAAAGATGAAGGTGGTAGACATACAGCATTTTTAACAAATTACAGACCACAGTTCTTTATTAGAACTATGAATGTAACAGGAACAGTTGAGTTACCTGATGATGTTAAAATGGTTATGCCTGGAGATAAAGTTAAGTTCAAGGTAACATTAATGAGCCCAGTTGTGCTTGAAAAGCAATTAAAGTTTGCTATCAGAGAAGGTGGTAAAACAGTTGGTGCTGGTATTGTATTAAATATATTAAAGTAATAAAGCTAAATTTGCCTCTGAGCAAGGGTCTTTTTTTTAAAGGCTCTTGTTTCAAGCAAAGGTTTGTAAAATAAGGTGTTTTTATGGCTAATCAAAATATTAGAATAAGATTAAAATCTTTTGATAATGGTCTGCTTGATAATTCTGTAAAAAAGATTCTTAATGCAGTGTTAAGAACAGGGTCTAAAGTTTGTGGTCCTATTCCTCTACCTATGTCTGTTAAAAGATTTACAGTGTTAAGGTCTCCTCATAAGGATAAAAAATCTAGAGAGCAGTTTGAAATTAGAAAATACAGAAGAGTTATTGATATTGTTGAGCCGAATCCTCAAACAATAGATTCTCTTATGAAGTTAGAAATACCAGCTGGTGTTGAAGTAGAAATTAAGGTTTAGACATGAGAACAGGTTTATTAGCAGAAAAGGTTGGGATGACAAGATTATTCCAAGAAGATGGCTTAGCGATTCCAGTAACTGTGTTAAAAGTAAGTGGTAACAGAGTAGTTGGTCAGAAAACTGATGAAAAAGATGGCTACACAGCTTTACAAATAGGTTATGGTGAAAGAAAAGATAAGCATTTGGCTCAAGCTCAAAAAAAACAATACGAATTAAGAGGCGTTAAAGCTCCTTTTAGAGTTAAAGAGTTTAGGGTTAATCAAGATAATATGATTGAAGTTGGTGCAGAAATAGGCGTTGACCATTTTTCAGAAGGTCAATATATTGATGTTTCTGGTCTTACAATTGGTAAGGGCTTTGCAGGTGGTATGAAAAGGCACAATTTCGGTGGTTTAAGAGCAAGTCATGGTGTTTCTATATCTCATAGATCACATGGTTCTACTGGTCAAGCTCAAGACCCTGGTAAAGTTTTTAAAGGCAAGAAAATGGCTGGTCATATGGGTGATGCTAATATGACTCAACAAAACTTAAAAGTTTTACAAATTAATGCTGATTTAGGTGTGATTTTAGTTAAAGGTTCTATACCTGGTCATAAAGGCTCTATTGTAAGAGTAAAAGATTCTATTAAAAAACCTATAAGTTAAAAGGTATAATAAGATGAAATTAGAAATTGTAGATATAACAAAAGGCGATGTTGTTGGTAATCTTGATTACGACGATGCATTGCTTTTAGAAGATAACAGGGAAGATATTTTAGCTCGTGTTGTTAAATGGCAGCTTGCTAAAAGAAGATCTGGTTGTCATAAAGTTAAAACAAGGTCTGAAGTTAACCATACAACTAGAAAACCTTTTAAACAAAAAGGTACTGGTAGTGCTCGTCAGGGTATGAAAGGTGTTTCTCAAATGAGAGGTGGTGGTGTTGTTTTTGGTCCTGTTGTAAGGTCGCACGAACATGCTTTGCCAAAAAAGGTTAGAAAATTAGGATTAAAACTTGCTTTATCAGGAAAAGCTAAACAATCTAAGCTTAAATTTTTTGAGGCTCAAACCCTTGAAAACCTTAAGACAAAAGACATAAAGGTTGCTTTAGATAAATTAGATGCTAAAAAAGTATTGATTATTTCTGATAATAATGATAAATTCGTTAGTCTGAAAAAAATTGTAGGCAACATTGTAAATGTAAACACATTACCAACTGAAGGTATGAATGTTTACGATATGCTAAACCACGATTTAGTTTTAGTTTGTAAAGACAGCTTGCCTAGTGTTATGGAGCGTGTGAAATAATGAAAGCTTTAAAAGTAAGTAACGAGTACTTATACAATATAATTGAAAAACCTTTGATTACAGAGAAAACCACTAAGCATAGTGAAAACTCTAAATACTGCTTTAAGGTTTCTT
Organism: uncultured Rickettsiales bacterium; assembly: GCA_964472375.1. Lineage (GTDB taxonomy): Bacteria > Pseudomonadota > Alphaproteobacteria > WRAU01 > CAYYLE01 > CAYYLE01. The sequence goes on along the minus strand of CAYYLE010000005.1, from coordinate 40,317 downwards.
CTCGTGCTACAAAAGGCGAGATTAAAACTGCAGTTGAAAAGATTTTTGACGTTAATGTTTTAAAGGTTAATGTTCAAAACAGAAAACCTAAACAAAAAACATTTAGAGGTAAATCTGGTTTTGCTAAAGGTTATAAAATAGCTATCGTTTCTTTAGAAAACGGTCAAGTAATAGACTTTACAGGGAATATGTAATTATGGCATTAAGAAGATATAGTCCAGTAACTCCTGGTCAAAGAGGTTTAGTTTTAATAGACCGTTCTGAACTATGGAAAGGCAAGCCAGAGAAATCTTTAACTACTGGTTTATCTAAAACAGGTGGTCGTAACAATAATGGTAGAATCACCACTAGACACAGAGGTGGTGGACACAAGAAAAGATATAGACTTGTTGACTTTAAGCGTAATAAGTTAGATATTAAAGCAACTGTTGAAAGGTTAGAGTATGACCCTAACAGAACAGCTTTTATAGCTCTTATTAACTATGAAGATGGTCAAAAGTCTTATATTTTAGCACCAAGTAAAATTAAAGTTGGTGATGTTGTAGTTAGCTCTGAATCTGCTGACATTAAAATAGGTAATACTTTACCTATAAGAAAAATACCTGTTGGTACTATTGTTCATAACATTGAAATGAAAATAGGCAAAGGTGGTCAGATAGCTAGGGCAGCTGGTGCTTATGCTCAAATATTGGGTAGAGATGGTGGCTACGCTCAACTAAGACTTAACTCTGGTGAAATTAGAGTTGTTAATGAAAACTGTTTTGCAACTATTGGTACAGTTTCAAACTCTGATCATAGTAACTCTAACTATGGTAAAGCGGGTCGTAAGCGTTGGATGGGCATAAGACCTACTGTAAGAGGTGTTGCCATGAACCCAGTTGACCACCCTCACGGTGGTGGTGAAGGTAAGACTTCAGGCGGTCGTCATCCGGTTTCTCCTTGGGGTGTTCCTACTAAGGGTTATCGTACTCGTAAGAATAAAAGAACAGATAAATTTATAGTGCGTCGTCGCTACAAGAAATAATAAGTAATAGGTTTAGGAGAATAAATTGTCAAGATCATTGTGGAAAGGCCCTTTTGTGGATGGCTATTTGTTAAAAAAAGCTGATGCTGTAAGAGAGGCTGGTCGTAGAGATGCTATTAAAACTTGGTCTCGTAGGTCTACAATATTACCTCAATTTGTAGGTCTTAACTTTGCTGTTTACAATGGTAAAAAGTTCATTCCTATACATGTAACAGAAGATATGATTGGTCAAAAGTTTGGTGAGTATTCTCCAACAAGAACATATTATGGTCACGGTGCTGATAAAAAAGCGAAGAGGAAATAGTTATGGGTAAAAAATCTGTAGGCAGAAAAGTTGCCAACAATCAGGCTTTAGCAACAGCTAGACAACTTAGAGTTGGTGCTCGTAAGTTGAACCTTGTTGCTGCAAGCATAAGAGGAAAAAAGTGTTCTGACGCTTTAAATATCTTGAGATTCTCAAGAAAGAGAATTGCAAATGATGTAATTAAAGTATTAGAATCTGCAATTGCCAACGCTGAAAACAACCATAATTTAGATATAGATAAGTTATATGTGTCGGAAGCTTCTGTAGGTAATGCAATTACTATGAAAAGATGGATGGCAAGAGGTAGAGGTAGAGGTTCAAAAATCTTAAAACCTTTCAGTAAATTACGCATAATTGTAACTCAAGGTGAGGAGTAGTTAAGTTAAATGGGTCAAAAAGTAAACTCAATAGGTCTAAGATTAGGTATTAACCGTGCTTGGTCATCATGTTGGTATGCAAACGAAAGAGATTATGCTAAACTTTTAAAACAAGATTTCGTTATTAGAAATTTTTTAAATAAAGAAGTTAAGCAAGCTGGCGTTGCAGATATTTATATAGAAAGATTTTCTGATAAAATAAATGTTAATTTGCACATAGCAAGACCAGGTGTTGTTATAGGTAAAAAAGGTGAAGGCGTTGAAAAACTAAGAATGAAGCTTCAAAACCTTTTAAAAACCGATATCAGACTTAACATTATTGGGGTTAAAAAACCTGAAGTACAGGCTCAGCTAGTTGCAGAAAATGCAGCAAGACAACTTGAGAAAAGGGCTTCTTTCCGTAGAGTTATGAAAAAGGCTGTTCAACAGTGCTTGAAAATGGGCGGAGAAGGCATTAGAATTAATTGCAGTGGGCGTCTTGGTGGTGCTGAAATTGCAAGAATGGAATGGTATAGAGAAGGTCGTGTTCCACTACATACTTTAAGAGCTAACATAGATTACGGTGAAGCTACTGCTCACACTATCTACGGTGCATGTGGCATTAAAGTTTGGATATACAAAGGCGACGTTTTAAGTAAGTAATATTAATTAAAAAGGTATTAGAGATATGTTAAGTCCTAAGCGAACAAAATTTCGTAAGGCTCATAAGGGCAGAATACATGGTGCAGCTAAAGGTGGTTATGAACTAAACTTTGGTTCTTATGGTCTTAAAGCTTTGTCTCCTGAAAGAGTTACAGCTCGTCAGATTGAGGCTGCAAGAAGAGCAATAACAAGATACATGAAAAGAGCTGGTAAAGTTTGGATTAGAGTGTTTCCTGATGTTCCTGTATCTAAAAAACCTGCAGAGGTTCGTCAAGGTAAAGGTAAAGGTAGCCCTGAATATTGGGCTTGTAGAGTTAAGCCTGGTAGAATAATGTTTGAAATAGACGGCGTTAGTAAAGAAGTTGCTATGAGAGCATTTGAGCTTGCATCTGCAAAACTACCTGTAAAAAGTAAATTTGTATCTCGTTTAATAGAAGAAGAGTAAATAAATGACTAAGGCTACTGTTTATAGAGAGAAAGACACAGCTACTTTAAAAGAAGAGCTAGTGAAATTGCAGAAAGAAAAGTTTAATGTTAGGTTTCAATTAGCTATGGCTAACCCTGAAAATGCTTCTAAGCATAAGCTGGCAAGAAGAAACATTGCAAAAATTAAAACTATTCTTAACGAAAGAAAAAGAAATGGAGATTTAGGGTAATGCCAAGAAGAGTTTTAGAGGGCGTTGTAGTTAGCAATAAAATGGACAAGTCTATTGTTGTTAAGGTTGAAAGCTATGTTATGCACCCTTTATACAAAAAGTTCATTAAGCGTTCTAAAAAGTATGTTGCTCACGATGAGAACAATGGTAGCAATATAGGCGATGTTGTAAAAATTATTGAAACAAAGCCAATGTCTAAAAGAAAAAAATGGGCTATTGTTGAATAGTAGGTTTTAAAGCTTATTTAGGAAGAAGTTATGATTCAGGTTGAAACAAAATTAGAAGTTGCCGATAATTCGGGAGCTAAAAAGGTTCAGTGTATTAAAGTTTTAGGTGGCTCTAAAAAAAGAGTTGCAAAAGTTGGTGATATAATTGTTGTCTCTGTTAAAGAGGCTATCCCTCATAGTAAAGTGAAAAAGGGTACAGTTATGAAAGCTGTTGTTGTAAGAACAAGCTATCCAATTAAAAGACAAGATGGTTCTATTATGAGATTTGATAAGAATGCAGCTGCATTAATCAATGCTCAAGGTGAGCCTATTGGAACTCGTATTTTTGGCTCTGTTCCTAGGGAACTTAGAGATAAGAAATTTATGAAAATTGTTTCACTTGCTCCAGAGGTGCTGTAATGAAATTAAAAATTAAAAAAGGCGACAATGTTATAGTTGTTGCAGGTCGTGACAAGAACACAATCGGTGAAGTTTATAAAGCTTTCCCTAAAGATAACAAAGTGCTTGTTCGTGGCGTTAATGTTGTTAAAAAACATAAAAAACCTACACAAACAGAGCCAGGTGGTATTATCTCTAAAGAGCTACCTATACATGTTTCTAATGTTGCAATAGTTGACCCTAAAACCAACAAAGCAACAAGAGTAGGCTATAAAGTTTTAGAAGATGGTAAAAAAGTGAGGTTTGCAAAAGCCTCTGGTGAAATTTTAGATAAGTAAAGGAAGTGATATGATTCCAAGATTGTATGAGCTTTATAACAACAGCATTACCAAGGATTTAATTAAAGAATTTAATTATAGTAATCCTATGCAGTGTCCTAAACTTGAGAAAATTGTTCTTAATATGGGTGTTGGTGAAGCTTCTCAAGATAGAAAAAAAATTGAACCTGCTGTTGAGGGTTTAACTCTTATTGCTGGTCAAAAAGCTGTTATTACAAGGTCAAAAAAAGCAATAGCTGGCTTTAAACTAAGAGAAAACATGCCTGTTGGTTGTAAAGTTACTTTAAGAGGTAAAAGAATGTATGAGTTTTTAGATAGACTTGTTACTATTGCTTTACCTAGAGTTAAAGACTTTAGAGGTTTAAGACCTAAAAACTTTGACGGTAATGGTAATTATTCTTTTGGTTTAAGAGAGCAGATTGTTTTTCCTGAAATTGATTATGACAAAATTGATGTTATAAGAGGTCTTGATATTACTTTTTGCACAAGTGCGAAAACAAATGAAGAAGCTAAAGCTTTGTTAGCTAAGTTTAATGTACCTTTTAGAACAAATTAGGAGAAGTTATTAAATGTCTAAAAAAAGCTTAATGCAAAGAAACGCAAAACGCGAAAAATTAATTAATAAGTATAGCAATAAGCGTACAGAGCTTAAATCTATAATCAGAAATACAGAAGTAAGCCCTGAAGAAAGATTTGAAGCTGTTTTAAAGCTTGCTAAACTTCCTAGGAATTCTTCTGCAACAAGATACAGACTTCGTTGTGAGCTTACAGGAAGACCTAGAGGTAATTATAGACAATTTGGTATTTGCCGTAACAAGTTTAGAGAGCTTGCTTCTAAAGGTCAGATACCTGGCGTAATCAAAGCTAGTTGGTAAGGAAGTGCTATGTTAACAGATGTAATAAGTGATTCAATTACAAGAATAAGAAACGCTCTTAGCGTAGGAAAAGAAACAGTAAACATTACTTATAGTAAAGGTATGGTTTCTATATTAAAAATGCTTGAAGAAGAAGGTTATATTCAAGATTCTAGCGTTGTAGATATTAGAAAAGGTATTAAAGAAATAGTAGTTACATTAAAATACTATAATGGTTTACCTGTAATTAAAGAAATTAAGAGAGTGTCTAAACCAAGTAGAAGAGTTTATGTTGGCGTGCATGATATACCTCTTATTAGAAACGGTTTAGGTTGCACTATACTTTCAACATCAAAAGGTATATTGTCTAACAATAAAGCCAAAGAATTGAATGTTGGCGGTGAAATTATTTGTTCGGTATTCTAGAATAAAAGGAAAGGAAGAGAGATAATGTCTCGCGTAGGAAAAAACCCTATCAACATACCACAAGGTGTTACAGTAAACTTAGAAGGTTCTAAGGTTACTGTAAAAGGCTCTAAAGGTGAGCTTTCTACTGATTATAGAAACCTTGTAGTAGTTGAACAAAAAGATAATCAAATAATTGTTTCTCCTAAAGGTAAAGATAATTCTTCTAGGGCTTTTTGGGGAACATTTAGAGCTTTAATCAACAACTTAGTTCTTGGTGTTACCAATGGTTTTTCTAAAGAACTAGAAGTAAATGGTGTTGGTTACAGAGCTGCTGTTAATGGTCAAAATCTTGTTCTTAACTTAGGCTACAGCCATGATATTAAATACCAGGTGCCAGAAGGTATTAAAATTACTTGCCCTGAACCTACAAAAATCATTATTGAAGGTGCAGATAAGCAAAAAGTTGGTCAGGTTGCTGCTGAAATAAGATCTTACAGAAAACCAGAGCCTTACAAAGGTAAAGGTATTAAGTATAAAGATGAAAGAATAGTACGAAAAGAAGGTAAGAAAAAATAGGTTCTAGCATGACAAAAGGCAAAGAAAATAGTAGAAGAAAGTCTTTACTTCGTAGAAAATCTAGAGTTAGGTTTTCTTTAAGAAAAGCTGCTAAAAGAAACGATAAACTTTCTTTAAGTGTTTTTAAATCTTGCAAGCATATTTATGCTCAAGTTATAGATATTAAATCAGGTAATGTTATTGCTTGTGCATCTACACTAGATAAAGATTTAAAAGGTAGCTTAAAAAGCACTTCAGATAAAAATGCAGCTAATGCTGTTGGTCGTTTAGTTGCAAAGCGTGCCACAGATAAAGGTGTTGCAGATGTTTATTTTGATAGGTCTGGTTATCTTTACCACGGAAAAATCAAATCTCTTGCAGAAGGTGCTAGAGAAGAAGGCTTAAAGTTTTAATTATAGGTAAAAGAAATATGACAGAAGTACAAAACAATACTTTAGAAAAAGAAGAAGTTGTTAAAAAGGCTGATACAAAAAGTGAAGCTTCTTCAAGAAAATCTGATGATAGAGGACAAAGAAGGTCTTCAGCAAGAAGAAAGCAAGGCTCTAAAAAAGCAGAGGTTTTAATAGAAAAGCTTGTGCATGTAAACCGTGTTGCTAAAGTTGTAAAAGGTGGTAGAAGATTCTCTTTTGCTGCTTTAGTTGTAATAGGTGACGGTAAAGGTCGTGTTGCTTTTGGTTCAGGTAAAGCTAAAGAGGTTCCTGATGCAGTTGCAAAAGCTGTAAGTAGTGCTAAACGCAAAATGGTACATGTTCCTATGAGAGAAGGTAGAACACTTCATCATGATGTTTTAGGTAGAGCAGGTGCTGGCCATGTTGTTATTAGGTCTGCTGAATCTGGTACTGGTATCATTGCAGGTGGTGCTATGCGTGCCGTTTTTGAAGCAATGGGAATTAAAGATGTTGTTGCAAAGTCAATTGGTACTTCTAACCCTTATAACCTTGTAAGAGCAACTTTTGATGCATTACAAAGTACAACTTCGCCTAAACATGTTGCTGCTAAAAGAGGCAAAAAAATTAGTGAAATTATTTCTCAAAGAGATTAATTTGTAAAATAAAAGGTGTTAAGTATTATGGCTAAAACTATAACAGTAAAGCAGTTAAAAAGTTCTATCGGTTGCGAGCAAAGAATTAAAGATACTTTAAGAGGTCTTGGAATTGGTAAAATTGGTAAAACTAAAGAATTACAAGATACCCCTGAAGTAAGAGGTATGATTGCTAAAGTAAGACATTTAATTCAAGTTATTGAAAAGTAATATTTTAAGGTAAAAAAATGAAGCTAAATGAAATAAGAGATAATTATGGTTCTACCCATTACAAAAAGCGTCTTGGTAGAGGCATAGGTTCTGGCTTAGGTAAAACTTCAGGTCGTGGTCATAAAGGTCAAAAAGCAAGAGGCTCTGTTGCTCCTGGTTTTGAAGGTGGTCAAAACCCTTTATATAGAAGAATGCCTAAAAGAGGCTTTAACAACTACAATGCTAAAAACTATTTTGTTATCAATATAGGTTCTATTCAAACTTTTATTGATGAAAAAAGAATAGATAGTTCAAAAACTTTAGAGCTTTCTTATTTTGCAGAGCTAGGTATAGCTAAAGGTTACTTTGATGGTTTTAGAGTTCTAGGAACAGGCGAACTAAAAGACAAAGTTTCTATTAAGGCTGACCATGTAACAGGTAGTGCTAAAGAAGCAATATCTAAAGCAGGTGGTTCTGTTGAAATAATAGAAAAGAAAGATAAATCTCTTAAAAAGAAAGATAGTTAGTAATTAACTATCTTTTTTATGTATCACAATAAGTTTTGTATAAGTAGTTAAAAATGGCAAAAGCAGAAACAGCTAGTTTAGGAATGGAAGGTTTTACTAGGTCTAAAGATTTAGTGAACAAAGTTCTTTTTACTCTTTTAATATTAATAGTTTATCGTTTTGGTACTTATGTTCCTTTACCTGGTGTTAACCCTGCTGTGTTAACTGATTTCTTTCAGAGTAATTCGCAAGGTATACTAGGTATTTTTGACATGTTCTCAGGTGGTGCACTTGGGAGGATGACTATTTTTTCTCTTAATATTATGCCTTACATTGCGGCATCTATTATTATGCAGTTGGTTACTTTTATGTACCCTTCTATAAAAGAGGTTAGTTCAAGCGGAGAAAGTGGCAGAACAAGAATAAACCAATATACTAGATACCTTACAATAGTAATCTGCTTATTCCAAGGCTTTGGTGTTGCAATTGCTTTAGAAGGTTTTCAAAGTAGCACTGGTGTTTTTGCAGTTTCTACCCCTGGTTTAATGTTTAAATTTTTAACTGTTGTTAGTTTAACTTCAGGAACTTTCTTAGTTTTATGGCTTGGTGAACAAATTACAGCAAGAGGTGTTGGTAATGGTGTTTCTTTAATTGTTTTTGCAGGTATTATAGCAAACCTACCTTCTGCACTTGTTTATACATTTGAGCTAACAAGAAAAGGCAGTATTCCTTTACTTTTATTATTTGGTATCATTGCTTTAATAATAGCAGTTGTTTTCTTAGTAGTATTTGTAGAAACTTCTCAACGTCGTATTTCAATTAACTATCCAAGAAGAAGCAATGGTATGTCTATGATGCAACCTGAAACTTCTTATATACCTTTAAAGCTAAATACAGCAGGTGTTATACCTCCTATTTTTGCAAGCTCTATATTGGTATTGCCTATTACTCTATTTACATTGCTTTCAAACAATGCAAACTCAGATGGCTTTTTAGCGAATATTGTTCTTTATTTAGGTAGAGGTCAGCCTTTATACTTGGCTTTATATGCATCTTTAATTGTTGCTTTTGCCTTCTTTTATGTTGGTGTTATATTTAACTCTAAAGAAACAGCAGACAACCTTAAAAAAAGTGGTGCTTTTATTCCAGGTGTAAGACCAGGTACTAATACCTCTGACTACTTTAATACAATACTAAATAGACTTACAACAATAGGTTCTGTTTATTTGGTTTTTGTTTGCTTATTGCCTGAATTTTTAATAAGTAAGCTTTCTATACCTTTCTATTTTGGTGGCACTAGTTTGCTTATTGTTGTTTCAGTAACTATTGATACAATTACTCAAATACAATCTCACTTAATGTCTTATCAGTATGAAAGCATGATTAAAAAATCAAAATTAAGTGAAAGAAGAAGAAAAACAAATAGAAGAAGGTAGGTTTAGTTTGTTAGTTGTTGTTCTTATGGGTCTTCCAGGTAGTGGTAAAGGCTCTCATTCTAAATTTTTAAAAGACCATTATAACTTAAAGCATGTTTCAGTTGGCGACCTTTTAAGAGAAGAGGCTGCTAAAGATACTGTTTTAGGTAAAAAAATAAAAGAAACTATTGATAAAGGTAACCTTGTTTCTAATGAACTTATATTAGAAATGGTTTCTTCTTGCATTGATTCTGCAAGTGAAAAAGGTTTTATCTTTGATGGTATTCCAAGAACTTTAGAGCAAGCAGAAGGTCTTAATAGCCTTTTAGATTCTAAAGGTGTAAAAGATTATCATGTTATTAAGCTAGAAGTTGATGTAGAGCTTATTAAAAAAAGAATTACAGCTAGGTTCTCTTGCTCTTGCTGTGGTGAAATCTACAATAAACTTAGTAAAATGCCTAAGCATGAAAATATTTGTGATGTTTGTGGTGCTGAAGATAAGTTTAGTGTGAGAAAAGATGATACTTTAGAGGTTGTTGACCAAAGGTTACGCAACTATCAAAAAGAAACAGAATCTGCCTTACAATACTATATTGATAGAGATATGGTAAAATCTGTAAACGCAGATGGTGATGTAGAAAAAGTTTTTCTAGACATTAAGAATATAATTGATGTATAATGATTTGTTAATTTAAACGAAAAGGAGTTATATCTTGGCTCGTATAGCAGGTATTAATATACCAAGGTCTAAAAGATTAGAAATTGGTTTAACTTATATTTATGGAATCGGTAGACACACTGCACTTAGAATTTGTGAAAGTTCAGGGGTTTCTCCAGATATTAGGGTTCACGAGTTGACAGATGACCAGGTTCTTAAACTTAGAGAGTGCATAGATAAAGAGCACAAAGTTGAAGGTGACCTTAGAAGAGAAGTAAGGTCTAATATTAAAAGACACATGGACCTTGGTAGTTATAGAGGTTTAAGGCATAGAAGAGGGCTTCCTGTTAGAGGTCAGCGTACTCATACAAATGCTAGAACCAGAAAAGGTAAAGCTATCGCTATAGCTGGTAAAAAAGGTTAATTTGTAACTTAAAATAATAAAAATACATAGGATTTAATAGTGAAGTCTGTAGCAAAAGATAAAAAACGCATCAAAAATAGTGAGCGTAAAAATATTTTAACAGGAAAAGTGCATATAAAAGCTACTTTTAACAACACAATTGTTACCATTACAACCCCGCAAGGCAATGCTATTGCTTGGTCTTCTGCTGGTAACCAAGGTTTTAAAGGTTCTAAGAAGTCAACTCCTTATGCTGCTCAGTTAGCTGCTGATTCTGCTGCAAAAAAAGCTATGGAGCACGGTATGAAGTTCGTTTCTGTTGAAATCAGAGGTCCTGGCTCTGGTAGAGAAACTGCTGTAAGAGCATTACAAGCTGCTGGTTTAACTATTGAATCTATTAAAGATGTAACTTCTATTCCTCATAACGGATGTCGCCCTCCTAAGGCTAGAAGAGGTTAAGGGTAAATAGAATTACAAGTTAAATCGCAGAAGGTAAGTATATTATGAGTGCAGAGAACTGGAAATCATTAATTAAACCATCTAGCACAGAAATTAAAAGCTATGATGAAAATGAATACAGATACAAAGTAACCATTAAACCTCTTGAAAGAGGTTTTGGTATTACTATTGGTAATGCTTTAAGAAGAATTATGCTTTCTTCTATAAGAGGCAACGCTGTATCAAAAATTAAAGTAAATGGTGTTTATCATGAGTTTACTTCTATTACTGGTGTAAGGGAAGACATGATTAACATTATTCTAAATGTTAAAAAGATTAACATTAGAGGTGATATTACCAACCCTGTTGTTTTAAACCTAAAAGCTAAAGGTGCAGGTGTTGTAAAAGCTGGTGATATTAGTACTCACCCTGATGTTGAAATCATTAATAAAGAAACTGTTATTTGTACTTTAGATAGCGAAGGCGAAATTGATATGGACCTTACAGTAGAAAGTGGTAAGGGCTATGTTGAAGTAAGCAGTAAGCAAGCTGAAGAAAAAGCACTTGGTGAAATTGTTTTAGATACTGTATTTTCTCCAATTAAAAAAGTTTCTTACAAAGTTGGTGATGCTAGAGTTGGTCAGGTTACTGAATATGACGAACTTGTAATGGATATTACAACAGATGGCTCTATAAATGCAGAAGATGCTATTGCTTTAGCTGCAAAAATTCTTCAAAGCCAATTAGATGCTTTAATTAACTTTGAAGAAAAAGAAGAAATTAAGCCTGAAGTTGCACAAGACAATGTAAATAAAAACCTTTACAGAAAAATTAGTGAACTTGAGTTCTCTGTTAGGTCTGCAAATTGCTTAAGCAATGACAATATAATTTATGTTGGTGATTTAGTTCAAAAAACTGAAAGTGAAATGTTAACAACCCCTAACTTTGGTCGTAAATCTTTAAGTGAAATTAAAGAAGTGCTTGCTAGAATGGGTTTAAAATTAGGTATGGTTTTAGAAGATTGGCCACCTGAAAACATTGAGCAACTTTCAAGAAAACTTGAAGACCAATATTAAGAATATATTTAAATTTTAAAAGGTAAATAAAAATGAGACATCGTTTAAAAGGAAGAAAGTTAAATAGAACCTCTTCATCAAGAAAAGCTTTATTTAAAAATATGTCTAATTCTTTAATAAAGCATGAGCAAATTATTACTACTTTACCTAAAGCTAAAGAACTTAGAGCTTTTGTTGACAAGCTTGTAACTTTAGGCAAAAAGGGTGAGCTTGAGCATAAAAGACAAGCTTTTTCTATCTTAAGAGATAAAGAAATGGTAAATAAGTTATTTACTGTTTTAAAAGATAGATACCAAGATAGAAAAGGTGGCTATACTCGTGTTTTAAAAGCTGGTTTCCGCTATGGTGATAATGCTCCTATGGCTGTTATTGAGCTTGTAGAAAGAGATGTTACAGCTAAACAAAAAGCTCCAAAAACAGAACAAGAAGTTGAAAACGCTGAATAATTAGCTAGTTTTATTTCTAAAAAGCTTTAAAGGCGAGCATATGTTTAATTATATGTATATATTATATTTATTATTCACAAGTGTTTTCTTCACTTGGTTCGTATGTTTGCCTATTTTTCATTTATTTTTTAAGCGCATATTTGGTATTGCTTTAAAGTTTAGGTTAATATATGCTCTTTTACTTTCTTGGAATATTTTAGATGCTACATTTTTAAGTATATTTAGCAATTCTACACCTTACTACACTGCTCTTTCTTTAGTTTTTGCTTTTTGTGTTATGTTTATAATTAGTTATTTTATTGCATACTTAGTAAACAAAAAGAGCTTTAAAGATTTTATTTTAATTTCTGCAATATCTTTTTTAAGTAAATACCCAGCAATATTTGTTATCTATTTAGTTAACAATTTTTTATAAACATAATTTAAAAACTAAAGTCTTATTATGAAAAAACTGTCTCTTTATTTAGTTATTTTGGTTTTTGCAAGTATTTTTGCAAATGCCCAAACAACACCTAACAACTATGTTACTGCTATCAAAAAAGCCCAAGATTCTGTTGTAAGCATTTATGTTTATCAAAACGATTCTGTTGACATTGAACAAAATTATAGCAACCCAAAGCTAGCTTTAGGCTCTGGTATTGTTTTTGACCCTAAAGGATATATAGTTACTAATAACCATGTTGTAAAAGATAGAAAACAAGTTTTAGTTGAGTTTTTAGATGGCTCTGTGTATATTGCCGATGTTGTTGAAAGAAACTCAATAGCCGACCTTGTAATGCTTCGTGTGCAAGAAAATAAAAAAACATTTAAAGCCATAGTTATTGCAGATTCTGACAAGCTTGAGCTTGGCGAGCAAGTAGTTGCAATAGGTAACCCTTTTGGTATTGGTTTATCTGCAAGTTCTGGTATTGTTTCTGCTATTACCCCTAGAACATCTGGCTTAATTACAAGTTATGTAGGTACTTTAGTGCAAACCGACGCAGCTACAAACCCAGGCAATTCAGGTGGTCCTTTAATTAACCTAAGAGGGGAGCTTATAGGTATAAATAACTCTATTTTTAGCAAAAAAGGTGAGTTTAATGGCATAAGCCTTGCTATACCATCTAATGTTGCAGAAATCTTTTACAAGAAAGCTATGCAAGGTCGTGCTCTTCGTAGCAGTTGGATAGGTGCAACTGTTTTAGGTATTGACCAAGTTATGGCCGATGCTTTAGGTCTTTCTAATACTAGAGGTGTTGTAGTTGCAGATGTTTACCCACAAGGACCTGCAAGTATTTCTAAACTAAGAAAAGGTGATGTTATTCTTAGTATTAACAATACAGAAGTTAGAAATCATGAGCATTTTGTTTATATAATTACATCTTTAAACGAAGCACAAGAATACGAAGTTGTATTTTTTAGAAGAGATAAAAAGTTTTTAACTAAAATATCTCTAGAAGCCCCACCAGAAGACCCTATAAGAAACCTTGCAAGCATTCCTTATGTTAATGGCATGGTAATTGCAAATAGCTCTCCTGCTGTTGCTATTGAGCTTTCTTACCCTTATAGTAAAAAAGGTGTAGTGGTTTATGATGTTGCTACAAGGTCTTTACCTCACAAGCTTGGCATTAAAGCAGGTGATTTTATTGTTTCAATAGATGGTAAAAAGGTTTTTAGCGTTAGCCAAGTTATGGATTATTTTGCCCAAAATGTTATAAACCTAAATTCAGGCACACCTTTAAAGTCTAGCTTTTCTGTTGTTCTTGTAAGAGGTGTAGACGAATATGAAGTTACCTTTGAAACTAAATAAAGCTAAATAAATTTTAAAAGCAAGGGTAATTAAAGCAAAACCATGAGCGAGCAACAAAAGGCTACGAAATCTATTTTTATAAATGATGAGTTTGAAGATATAAGAGTTGATAGGTTTTTGCATAAAAAAACTAATCTTCCTTATAG
>CAYYLE010000005.1:18662-26325 GCA_964472375.1 uncultured Rickettsiales bacterium | reverse complement strand
GTTTTTTTGGCACATAGGCTTGATAAAAAAACATCGGGCATTTTAGTAAATGCTAAAAATCATAAGGCTCTTACTTTTTTAACCAATGCTTTTAAAACAGGTGAAGTTAATAAAACTTATCTTGCAATAGTGCAAGGCTTACTTGCAAAAAAAGAAGGCACTATAAACGCCCCTTTAATAAAAAGCAATAATAGTAAAAGACAGCTTGTAGTAGTAGATGAAAAAAGAGGCAAGCAAGCAATTACAGACTATACATTGCTTGCAAGTAGCAAAAGAGGGAACTTTCATTTACTTGAGTTAAAACCCCATACAGGAAGAACGCACCAAATAAGAGTGCATCTTGCTAAGGTTTTAAACACTCCAATAGTGGGTGATTTTAAATATGGCTATGAAGATAAATCAGAGCTTTTTAAAGAGCAAAAAGATATTTTCGCTAAAGATAGTTTGTTTTTGCATTCGTATGATTTAAATTTTATGAATTACAATGATGATTTTTGCTCATTTAAGGCAGAATTAGACACAAAATGGGTAAATGCTTTAACCTACTTTAAAATGCATCATAATCTTTTTTAAAAAGGCTAAAACAAGAGTAATTTAACAATGCTAAAAAGTAAAAATATAAGTGTTACTAAACAAGATGATTATTACTGCATAAAGCTAGACGAATCTTTTTTGCAAAGTCCAGAAAAAAATATTGTAACTTTTAAAAACAAAAGCCTAGCCCTAAAAGCTATTGATGATATTAAATATTTAAGAAAACACAAAGACCTGCAAGATTATAGTATTTTAAAAATAAGCTTTACTTTGCTTGATAGAGTGCAAAACCTTAATAAAGAAGATGTAATTAAAGATATTTGCAATAATTTTGTAAGTGATAGTGTTTTGTATTGGTCGCAAGATGAAGATATCAACAAACTAGAACAAAAACACCTAAACCCCGTTATAGACAGTATAAACAGCCACTTAAGTGCTAATTTTAGTAAAACAACAGGTTTAACCCTTGTGCAAGGAATTAATACCAAAGAGCTAAACATTTACTTGCAAAAACTAAACAAAAAACAGCTTTGGGTTTTTAATGCAATTGCTCATATGTTAGAAAGTGTAGGTATTGCTTACCTTATTTTCAATAACCTTATAAGCTTTGAAGATGCTTACAACTCTAGCTTTTTGCACGACCTTTATAGCCTAGAAAGATGGGGTAAAGACAAGCTAAAACAACAAGAGCTTGAAAATAAAAAACAAATGTTTGAAAATTTACACTTTTTTATTAAAGAGCTTTAGAGAGGGTTAAAGGTTTTAGCTTTTTTAAAAACTAATTGTGTCTTTTTGTTTTTTATCTCTTACATGTGTTGCGTTACTTTAAATATAAAATCTTTCTTGTAGGTTAAAAGTTTTGCAAAATAAACAACTAAAGAAAGCTACTTAGTAGTATCTTTTCAATCAAATCAATACCCCTTCAACATTACAACAGCTTTTGTTGTGTTATGTTTAGTATATATTTAGAAAGCCCCTTATAGATTCCCTTGTTTAGAAAATGTTTTTTTATGTTGATTGTTTAAAGTATTGTAAGGTTGCATTGTTTGTGCTTTAAAAACAAAAGGTGCTTAAAGCAAGTGTATATAGCAATTCATGTTAGGGGGGTAATTATTAAAGCCACAAAGTAGCTAAGTGCTTTGTTAATAATGAACTTTAAACAAAGGCATTTAATTAATGCTTTAAATAGATGAAAAATAGGGAAGGATAAAGCACAAAGTCTTAAAAGATGATGGGATTCTTGCATGCAAAAGCTAGCTTTAAGGTGATATGTTTGCAGATAAATCTTTAAAACAAACTCTTTTTAGAAAAAACCCTAAGGCAAATTTTATTTTATTAAATTCTAAGATAAGTTATGTTGAAATAAACTTTATGGTAAATACTTTTTATGTAAACTAAAGTTTAACACTTGCAAAGTTTTTGATTAAGGTTTTATCAAATTCTTCAAGGCTTATGTTAATGCCAAGGTCTTTTAAAGATGTAACGCCGTGTTCTTTAATTCCACAAGGTATAATGTTGCTAAACTTTTTTAAATCAGGGTTAACATTAACAGCAATACCGTGGTAGCTAACCCATTTTCTTACCCTTAAGCCAATGGCTGCTATTTTATATTCTTTATCGCCTTTTTTGGTCCAAATGCCAACCCTTTTAGGGCAGGTAAAACAGTCTATTCCGTAGTCTTTTAAGGTGTTAACAACCCAAGTTTCTAAGCTTGTTATAAAAAGCCTAATATCGTTGTTGTAGTCTTTTAAGTTAAGTAGGGGGTAAATTATTCGTTGCCCAGGTCCGTGGTAGGTTGCTTGCCCCCCACGAGAGCTTGTGTAAATAGGTAGGTTTTCATGGTTTAAAATATCTTCTGTTTTGGTGCTAGTGCCTGTTGTAATAATATCTTTATACTCAAGCAACCATATTTGCTCTGGGGCTTTATTTTCAATTATATTAGCAACACATTGCTCCATTTCTTGTATGCTTTGCTCATAGCTTTGCAAAGAAGGAAAATGCCTAAAGTTTATATTGCTCATAAAATCAAACTACTTTTGTTAAATATCAAATTCAAGACCAATATCTTCATATGCTTGTTTATCATCAAGCCAGTTAGATTTTACCTTAACAAACAAAAATAGATTAACTTTTTTCTTAAGTAGCTCGCTCATTTCAAGCCTTGCAGCTGTGCCTATGCGTTTAATATTTGCCCCTTTTTCACCAAGAATAATTTTTTTGTGACTTTCTTTAGTTGTAAAAATGGTTTGGTGTATGTTTATAGATTTTCCCTTTTTTTCAAACTGCAAGTTCTTAACCATAATTTGGTAAGGAATCTCTTTGTGGCAATAATAGTAAACCTTTTCCCTTGTTATTTCTTGGCATAGCAAAATATCATTTTGGTTAGATGTTTGGCCATCTTGATACATAAAAGGAGATTCTAAGGTGTTTTCACAAAGGTAGTTTATAAAGTCTCTAAAGCCTTGTTTTCTAAGTGCTGATATCATAAAGACTTTATCAAAAACATTTAAATCTTCAATGGTTTTTAGGTATGCAAGTAGTTCTGTTTTGTCTTTTACTAAGTCTACTTTGTTTAGTACCAAAACTTTTTTGCTAGTGTCTTTAATGTTTTTAAAAATGTCTAAAGATGCTTGGTTATTTTTGTTATCAATGTTAGAGCCATCAAGTAATAAAACATTTACTTCATTGTCTTCAGTAGCATTTTTTGCACTTTTTATCATAGCTCTATCAAGGCGACGGCGGGGGTTAAATATACCTGGCGTGTCAATAAATACAAGCTGTGTGTCGTCTTTTGTGTAAACACCTAAAATATTTGACCTTGTGGTTTGCACTTTGTGTGATGTAATAGAAACTTTATTACCTATAAGGTTGTTTAATAGGGTTGATTTCCCTGCATTTGTAGGGCCTATAATAGATATAAAGCCAATTTTTGTGTTTTTTGTGTCTTGTATTATTTGCATGTTATTTACTTTTTTTCATATGTTTTTTAATAAATTCTTCAGCTAGGTCTTTTTGGGCGTTTTTAATGTTTAAAGATTGTGTTTCAATAGGGTTAAACCCTTTTACTAAAAGCCTTACGGTAAAGCTTGGTTTGTGGTCAGGCCCTTCTTGGGAAATAACCTTATAATCAGGTAATGGTAGGTTGTTTTTTTGGGTAAATTCTTGTAGTAAGCCTTTAGGGTTTAGTATTTTTGTGCTTAGGCTTTCAAAACTGCTTTTAAATAGCTTAAAAATGATTTTTTCAACTTCTTGAAAGCTACTTTCAAGGTAAATAGCTCCTATTAAGGCCTCAACAGCATCTATTAATATTTTATCTACAACGCCTGTATTTAGTTGGTTTTTGTTAATCTTTACATAGCTTGCAAGGTTTAGCTTAGTAGCTATTTTTAGTAGGTTGTCAGAGCCAACAATGTAAGAAAAATATTTAGCCATTTGTCCAACATTAATATCAGTATAATTTTTATAAAGATAAGAAGATATTGTAAGACCTAATACACGGTCGCCTAAAAACTCTAGTTTTTCGTTGTGGTTTAGGCTATCTTCATTGCTATAATAAAAGCCACGATGGGTTAGGGCATTTTCTAGAAGGTCTTTGTCTTTAAAACTATAAAAAATACTTTTTTCAAGGTCTTTGTAGTTGTTAGTCATTAATATTTGCGTTTGTTATAATGTATTTAAAGGTTATATAAAGTGATACAGCTGAAAATATGAAGGTTATTGCAGTTACGCCAAAAACCTTAAAGTTAACCCACTGGTCGGTTGTAAAGTTTCTCCATACAACTTCGTTCAATGCTGCTAAAAAGAAGAAAAAACCACACCAAAGCTTTGCAGTAAGGTCCCATCCTTTTTCTTTCATATTTATAGTGCTTTGTAGTAGCATTTTTATAAAGTTTTTTTGAATCAACATTCCAACTAAAAGAACACTGCCAAACACAACATTAACAACAGTTGGTTTGATTTTTATAAAAACTTCGTTGTTAAAGAAAATGGTTAAAGAGCCAAAAAAGATTACTAATAAAGAACCAATCAACCCCTGAAAAGATAGCTTTTTTGTTAGCATATAACTTATTGAAACTGAAACAAAAGTAAGCACTACAAGGGCTTGGGTTGCGTTTATTAAGCCATATTTTTTATTAAGGGCAAAAAATATAACAAGTGGCAAAAAGTCAATAATGCTTGCTAATAGTTTTCTTTTATCTTCTTTTGTACTCATTAAAAAACCTTTGTTATTTATAATTGTTGTTAAATTATGTAATTTTGCAAAGTTTAGTATAACACTACTTTTAGTTATTTTTTAACCAAGTTAAGTACATTAGCAGCTACAACAAGCAATATGCCTATATAAGTAGCTAAAGCTGGGTTGTGGTTAAAAACAAAAATACTAAACAAAATAGCCCATAAAAACTGGGTGTATTGTGTAATTGCTACATTTTGTACCTTGCCAAGTTTAAAAGCCATAAGAAACAAGCTAGCACCAGAAAACACAAATAAACCTGCAATTACTGGGTATTTAAATTCGCTTAAGCTTAGGTTAAACTTGCCACCTTGGAATAATGCTAAACAAACAACTAAGCCTGTTATAGCTAAAGCACTATAAAAAACAACAGTAAATGTTTTTACTTTTGTTAAGTGCTTGCGGTTAATAATTGTTATACTTGCTACACAAATTGGCATTATGCTGGTAACTATTAACGCTGTAATATAGGTTTTTGAAAAACTATTGATTTGCCAAGGTTGCAACACAATAGTAACGCCTAAAAAACCTATTATAAGAGCTAGTGCTATGTTTTTTGTTATTTTTTCTTTAATAACAAAATGTGCTAAAACTGTTGAGATTAAAGGAGACAAAAATATTACAGAGTAAAAAATCTCTAAAGGTATTCTAGCAATAGCGTAGGTTGCCCCTAGTATGTTAACACCGTTGAAAAATGTTCTTATAATTACATATTTAATTTTGTTTCTTGGTATTTTTAATAAAGAAAAGCCATGTAGCTTAAACCCAACAATAGAGGCAAGAACAAGCCCTGTAAAGTTTAATATAAGTAAGTATGATATATAGTCTACATTCTCTACACTTAAGGCATATTTTGCTATGGCATCAGATATTGAATAACCTGCAAAAGACAACAAGCCAAAGATTATTGATAGCCTTGTAAGTTTTTTTCTCATTTTTTTGTCTCTATTTCTGTTTTTGTACTTTTTAACAAGGCACTAGATAAAAAGCTAAAAGAAAACTTAAGGCAAAGTTGCATCAAGTAGCTTTTTTACTGTCTAGCTGTCTATCTATCTAACTGTCTGTCTAAATAAGAGTATAAAACTAAAATAATTGTTTTAAAAAGATTCGTGAAAATTTTTTATAAGTACAATACTTAAAGTTTAAGTAATTATATTTGATTTGAGCTTTATTTTTTTACTTATTGTGATTAAGGGTATTTTTAAATAGCATTAGTAACTAAAAAAGCACCAAAATACACAGGGATTGCAAAACGTTATTAACATAATATTTATATAGCTTTAATAAGCAAAAACTAAAAAAAGAATATAAATTAAAGTAAATGCAATTAAAAGCCTTAAACGCGTTTAAGAAAATGTAAAAACGTTAAGTAAAAAAAAGTGGTGCTCGAAGGCGGACTTGAACCGCCGACACGAGGATTTTCAGTCCTCTGCTCTACCAACTGAGCTATTCGAGCATGTAAAAAATGGTGGGCCTGACAGGACTTGAACCTGTAACCGCCCCGTTATGAGCGGGGAGCTCTAACCAAATTGAGCTACAAGCCCACAACCAAACTAGCTATTTATTCACTAAAAATAAATAGGTAACTCAAAACTAATACTAATTATAGTACAAAAATAATTAACTTTCAAGTAAAAAAGCTAAAAACTTTAAAAAAAGTGTTTATTTGTTTATAATTTATTGTATCAATAAGGCTATTGATAAATTGATAAGTGCTTTAATATATTGTACAATTAGCTTGTTGTATGCAATATAAAAAATAAATAAATTAAAATACCTAAGGTGCATTGTGAAAATATCTTTTAAGTCGGCTTTTATTTCTGCTTTTTTAGTTTTTTTCCTTTATGGTTGTTCAGTTATTGATTTTCAACCTCAAGAAGGAGGGCTTACAGATGATGGCGATATCTTTACCGTTGGCGAATTAGAAGAGATAGAAGATATAAATCTACAAGATGAAGAAGGGATAGAGCCTGAAGAAATTGTCAACCTTGTTGTTTCAGAGTCTGAAGAAGAGCCAAAAGATTCTTTTTTCACTCCTGTCGCTAGGGTTTTTAAAGAAATATTTAGACCTGAAGAAAAAAACCCATATGTTAAAGATGAAAGACAGCCTTATTTAGTGCTTGATGTTCCTAACTTTTACCAAGATTTTGTAACAGAAAAAGAACAAGAAGAGCTAACAGAAGAGCAAATACTAGAGCAACAAGCTTATGAAATGCTTAAAAATGAGCAAGTACCAAGAATAAAAGGTCATAGAAGCTATAATCAACTACATGAAAGCCACCGTGAAGAAGTTGATAGCTTTATTAACAAATACATAAATAGTGAAGAATTCAATGCTGTTGTTATTGCAATTCCTATTAACCCTTATTCACACGGGGTTAACAAGCAAGATGGTGGCTTAACAAACTATCAAAGGTATTTAATGTATACTCATTATGTTAAAAAATACCTTTATAAAACAGCAAAAATGACTATGAAGGTATTTATAATAGAGGCACAAATACCAGCTGATAAAGTGTTTGTTACTTTTATTAAGTATGATAGTGAAAATAAATCCTTTAGAAACATAGGTAAAAATATTTACACAGTGCCTAGCATTACAGCAGAAGATTGGCTTGAAAAATTTGAAAAGCTAGAAAAAGAACAACAAAATTTAGAAGCCGAGCAAGACATGGCCAACCCATTGCTAGATAGCCAAATGATAGAGCAAGGTCTTTTAGAAGCTGAAGAAGTAAATAGCCAAAAACAAGAGTAATAAAATATTTTTTGTAATATAGTATTGTAAAAGCAGTGAAAGATCTTTGCAATAGGGTGCTTTTACTGCTTTTTTGTTGCAAAAAGTTTGCTTTTTATCTTGCGTTTATATCTTTCTAAATTGTTTTAAGAATTCTCTTG
>CAYYLE010000005.1:0-18562 GCA_964472375.1 uncultured Rickettsiales bacterium | reverse complement strand
GTTTGCTTTTTATCTTGCGTTTATATCTTTCTAAATTGTTTTAAGAATTCTCTTGCAAGTATAACTTTGCAAACTTTAAGTATTTTGTTGTATGTAAAAATATAAGCACCTACATAGGGTGAAATAGCTATTAATATAAAAATGGCAAAATAATAAGTAAAGCTAAGTAGTAAACACAACATGCAAATAGGTTTGCAGGTTTTATAAAAGCTTAAGAGTAAGTAATGCCATGGTAAATACATTGTTTATAAGGCTATTAAATAGTAAGACTATGCAAAAAGCTAGTTGTATTTATAGCTATTTATTTTCTTGCATGTAAAAAGATACCTATCTGTTTTTACTTAATTTATAAAGCCAGCACCTCTTGCAAGCATGCACAAGGGGGGGGTGATTTTTTAGTAGAGGGTTTTAGAGAAAATAGATAAAAAAGAAGACCTAAACTAAAAAGTAGTAAAAATTTATTGGTCTTGTTTTACTTTTAAAAGGTCAAAGCTTGCTTTACCTGCAAAAGCATAGTTAATAAGCTTAATAGCAAACAAGAAAACTAAAGAAAACACAACAGAAATTGCAGAAATTGCAACACTACCTACTTTTAAAAATATAATAAAAGAAAGAACTAAGAAACTGCACGAGATAAGTAAAGAAAATACAACAGATATAAATCTTACAATGTTAACCAAAGCACCCATATTCTTGCAAAGCCCTTAAGATTTTTTATTAAAATTATTTAAAAAATGGGGCGAATGACGGGATTCGAACCCACGACCCCCTGAATCACAATCAGGTGCTCTAACCAACTGAGCTACATTCGCCATAAAAGTTGTGTATTTTGCACAAAGCAACACAAATCAAGCATAGCATTAAAAACAACACAAAACAAGAAGCAAAATTTACCTTTAAATATAATTATTAAAATGCCTTTATAAAACTAAGCTTAGAGGGTAAAGATTTGATTTAATAATTAAGTAAAAACAATAATACAAGGTGCTTTTGCTTCAAGTAAATAAATTTGTAGGCTTTTATTTTGTTTTGCTAAATGGTCTTTAGTTTTTTGCAAAATAAAGCAAGATAGATAAAAATAGCATTTAGTTATTTGCAATACTTCTCTTGGTATCTAAACTTTAACCAACCTCGCTTTTTAAGACAAAACACAATACAATTTGTAGCATTATTGACGTGGTGTGTTTAAAAAACTAACTAATCTAACTATTTTAAGCCTGTGGGCGGGCTTTTTGTAGTATTTTGTAAAACACAAAAATACAAACCATGGTAGTTGCTAAAATAACAAAGAATAAAATATAAGGGTTGCCGTTGCTATTAAAAACAAAAGTAAGTTGCAAAATTCGTAGTAAAAGCACACAAGAAAGAGCCTTTATTACAGTGTGGTTGTTTTCTTTTCTACCCGAGTTATTACCACCAACAAAAAGCAAAGCAATCAACCCAAAAGCAAAACAATTAAAAATATTTAAAAGCCTTCTGTAAGCCTCTGTGTTGTAGGTTTTTATATTTTCTTTACTAAGTAGGCGGTCTTTAGGAGCTAGTTTTTTAGCCTTTAAGTTTTCTAATTTTTTATTTATTAGTATATTAGGAAACAAAAGCTGTATTAAGGTCATATTTTTGCGAGACATATGGTTAATAACCAAGTTTTTTTGTGTGTCAAAAATATCTTGCAAATAAATAATATACTCTTTTAAAACAAGTTGAGAATAAGAATCTTGTGAAAGTGTAATAAGCTTAGCGTTTTGCAAAAATAATATAGGGGCGTTTGTAGTATCTTTAGATATTTTCCCTGTTTCTGATATAACAGTAATTTCACGGTCTTCACTAGGTGTATAAAGCACCATGTTTTTTATATTCCCCTGTTTGTCTATACTTTCAATATAAAGAGACTCATTGTTACGAATAGGTATAACCTTATTTTGCTTTTGTTGAGCTATTAAAAGGTCAATGGCATTGTTATTTAGATTGTGCCTTGCTACCCTGTATTTTTCTTCAAAACTAGGAATTAAACTATTTGTAACAACAATATTAATTATGGTAATAAAAAGTAAAATACTAAAAACAGATTTATAAACAGCAAACTCATTTAACCCAACAGCACGCATTATGGTAGCTTCATTACTACTGTGTAGTGAGTTTACAAACAAGATAGTAGTTAAAAAAGCAACAATAGGAAAAATCTCTTGCAACAAAGCAGGTAAACTAGTTGTAACAAGGTAAAAAAAGCTTAAAACCCCCGCCGAGCTATCTATAAAAACCCCTAAAAGCTTAGTAGCCTGCAAGGCAAAAATTAAGCCTACTAATATGGCACTAGAGATAAGAAGATAATAAGAATTTTTAATTAAAAGATATCGGGTTAATATTTTCATGGCTTTTTAATGTATAAAGGTAAACTGTTCGCTTAAAGTCTTTTTAAGAATATTGTTGTCAGAGTGGAATAAAATATCAACATAATTTTCGGTTGATGTTTTAATTAAAGCACTTTTAATATCGCAAGTTATTTCATAATCACTAGAGCAATTAATCTTTCTGTTTTTGGTATCTAGGTTTTCAATAAGTATTGAAGATTTATTGCTAACAACAGCTCCATTCCAGTTAATAGGTGAAAATGGGTTAATAGGGGTAATGCTTACTAGTTTAGAATCAACAGGAACAATAGCACCTTTGCAAGCACGATTATAAGCTGTGCTACCTATTGCACTGCTTACTAATATACCATCAGCTATTAGTTTTTCAATTTGGGGTGTTTTAGAATCTACATGCACAGAAACATGAGAAGCAGCGGGCAAAGACCTTAAAAAAGATATTTCATTAACTGCTAAAACCTTTTTCTTTTTGTTTTTTGTGGTTGTAAGCTCACCTTCTAGCAAAAAAGAGCGTGTTCTTTTGCCATTTTCTACATTTTCTAGAATTTTGGTTACATCTTCTAGCTCGTTTAACAAAAAGCCAACATTACCACGGTTAATACCATAAAAAGGTATATTAAGCTTGTGGTGTTCGTGTATAGCACGAAGCATTGTGCCATCACCCCCTAGGCACAATACAAAGTCAGCTTTTTTTGCACTGCTTACAACTTTATCTTTATAAGTTGATTTGATTTTGTTTGCTATACTACTTGTTTCACAGTAATCATCACTACTTACAATAAAAAACTTTGACATCTAAGCCTTTTGTTTAACTTTAAATTAACAATATATGTTTAGTGTATTTTATGTAATTTCAATTATAGCATTTTTATTTTAAGAGCCAATTTAATTGCCAAAAATAGCTATTTAGTACGCAATTATAGGTTTATATATTTTTGTTTTTTTAAACTACAAATTTTATTTACAAGGTTATTAATGAGCAATAAAGACGATAAAAAAACAAGCAATTTCTTACTAGCAAGGTTGATGAGTTCTAAAATCTGCCATGATATCATAAGCCCAGCGACAAGCTTGCAATTTGCTATGGAAAGCATAAGCGGACAGACTTCAGAAAATAATGATGATGCTATAAAAATGGCAAAAGCAAGCAACCAAAGCCTTGTTAACAGAGTAACTTACTTTAGAATGGCTTTAGGTGCTGCCCCAATTGGTGAGGGCAAAAGCGGGCTAGCTAAAGCAAAAAATATGATTTTTAATCTTTTTAGAGAAAAAGATGTTAATTTTTTGTGGAGTAAAGAAAACGATGAGGTTGTAGAAACTATTTGCTCTAACCAAAATATAAAAGTTCTTTTAAATGCTCTTTTAGTTATTTTTTACTCTATTCCTAAAAATGCTGAAATTAAACTATTTACAAAAGCATTAGGAGATGGCTCTGTTGGGGTTGCTTTTCAGGTAGAGGGCAACGGCGTAAGGTTTGGGCTTGATACACTGCAAGCTATTAACATGAATGTAGAAGAAGAAGACATAACAGCAAGAAATGTACAAACATACTACACAGCAAACCTAGCAAGAGATGGAAACATTCTTATTGAAGCAAGAGATGGAATGAATAACAACCTGCAAGTTTCTTTAGTTTTTCCTGCTAGTTGATTTTTTTAAAATCTATCTTTGGTTAGAAAACTTGTGATATTTTACCCAAAAAACTCTTTTCATGCCTTAACACAAGAGAGGTTGTTTTATTTTATAAAACTGCAATATTTATTCTGGTATATCTTGGTCTAATGTATTTTAGCTTAAGTGTTTAAAAAAGGGATTGGTTATAATTTTAAAAGTTACAACTTGTATTCAATTTAATTGTATTTATAACCCAAGCAACAATATTTACCCTAATTACTTTAAGCATTAAACAAAAAAGCAATATATCAAATTTATAAAAAAGATTATAAATACTGCAAGTAATCACCTGCAACAACCCAACAAAGATAATTAAATTTAACCTAAATCTTAATATTTAAGGTGGAGTTTAAAAAGCAGTGGTTTACATTTTACAAAATAAATATATACAAATGATAAAAATAGATAAAAAACCTATTTAATGTTTTTAAACACAAAGAGGTATTTTTTTATAAAAACTTGCCACTTTTAGGCTTGTCATCTAACAAAATAAGAAATCCGGCTTGTTTCCTAACAAAGATAATATAATTTTAATCATCTTCGGGAGTTTTTATGGTATAGCCTTGCCCCCAAACAGTTGCAACAAAATCTTGATTGGTTTCTTTTTTAAGCTTTCTTCTTAGTTTGCAAACAAAAACATCTATAATTTTTGGTTCTGGCTCATTTAAGCCATCGTATAAATATTCTAAAATATTGATTTTTCCTACAACCTTATCTTTTTTTAAAGCAAGTAGCTCTAGTATAGAAAACTCTTTTTTAGTAAGGTTTATGGTTTTGTCTTTGTATTTTACAACCTGTGCACCAATATCAACTGAAAGGTCGCCAATTTTTACAAGAGAGCTAGCAACGCCTTTTGTTCTTCTTACTATTGCTTTAATACGAGCAATAAGCTCACTTGCACTAAATGGCTTTGTTAAATAATCATCAGCTCCTAGGTTTAAAAGGTTTGTTTTGCTAGTATCTTCAGCTAAGCCAGAAAGTACTAAAACAGGGCATGTGTATTTATTTTTACGCATCATGTTAACAAGTTCATCACCTCTTATATCAGGTAGCATAAGGTCTAGAACTATTAAGTCGTACTGATACATTTCTATATAGCTAAAGCCTTCTTTACCTGTTAAGGCACAATCACACACCATACCGCTATTGCTTAATATAGTAACTAAAGACTTAGCAAGCAATTCGTCATCTTCAACAATTAATATTTTCATAAAAAGAACTAAGGATTAAAATTTTTACTACAAATTTTATCATATAAAATTAATCTTTTGTTAACATTTATTGACAATTTTTTTAAAGTCGGTTGATAAAGTTTAAAGATTGATTGTTAAAAAGTGTTAGTTTTATATTTTTATTTGTGGTTAAAATTGTGCTAAACTTTGCTAGCTTAGTGCATAAAAGTGATTCTACTTTTTTAAAAATTATTTAAAAAATCAAGCAAAAGGGTTTGAAAAAATTAAAATGAAAGAAAATCAAATTGCAGAGAAAGAGCAAGAACTTACAGAGGTTCTTGAAATCAACAAAAATACAGCAACTCACGCAGGTATTCATCTTTTTGTTGATTTATGGGGGGCTAGCAACTTAAACAGCCCAGAAGAAACAGAAAAAGTTTTAATAAAAGCAGCAAAAGATGCGAAAGCAACTGTTTTATATTCTTACATGCATAGGTTTCAGCCTCATGGGGTTTCAGGTGTTGTTGTTTTAGCAGAATCTCATATTAGTATACACACATGGCCAGAAAGAGGCTATGCAGCTATTGATATCTTTATGTGTGGTCAGGCAGACCCTTATGCAGCGGTTAATGAGATAAAAAAATACTTTAAGCCTGAAAAAATTGTAATATCAGAAAACAAACGCGGTATTGAAGTTAATTAATTAAGCAAAAATATGCTTAATTAAATAAAGAATAGGTTTAAAAACCTTTTTACAAAAACAAAAAATATTTTAGTTATAAGGGCTACTTTGGTGAAAAAATTTACTGAAAAACTTTACGATGTAATAGGAAATGTTGGTTACTATCAACAATTTGAAGTTAGTGAAACTCTATATTCGGGAAAAACAAAATTCCAACAGGTGGATATTTTTAAAAACCCTCATTACAATACCGTTTTGGCTTTAGATGGCGTTATTCAAACAACTGTTAAAGATGAGTTTTTCTACCATGAAATGCTAGCTCATTGCCCTTTAATAGCCAACAAAAAAGCAGAAAGCGTTCTTATTATAGGAGGTGGCGACGGTGGTATTTTGCGTGAAGTTTTAAGGCACAAAAGCGTAAAAAAAGCTGTAATGGTAGAAATTGACGGTGATGTTGTAGAGCTTTGCAAAAAATATATGCCAAGTTTAAGCGAAGGTGCTTATGAAGATGAAAGAGCAAGCCTTTTAATTCAAGATGGCATTGAGTATGTAAAAACAACTGATGAAAAATTTGATGTAATAATAGTAGATTCAACAGACCCAATAGGAGTTGGAGAGGTTTTGTTTACTAATGAGTTTTATAGCCATTGTAAAAGAATACTAAACGAAGGTGGGGTAGTTTCTACCCAAAGTGGTGTGCCTTTTTATCAAACTGATGAAATGTTAGATATAAAACAAAGGCTTAAAAAATCTTTTGATTATGTAGATTTTTATATTGTACCTGTGCCTACTTATGTTGGCTCTTATATGGTTTTAAGCTTTGCATCAAACACTAAAGACCTTTATAAGCTAGAAGATAGTGCAATACAAAGCAAAATAGACCTTATTAAAGATAGTAAAAATCTACAATATTTAAACAAAGATATTTTCAAAAGTGCTTTTATGCTACCTAACTACATTAAAAACATTGCACAAGAATCTTAAAAAATAAATACATAAAAAACCATGAGCAACAACAGAGTTAACACCTTAAAGCATTTAAATATTTTATCTGCTGCTGTTTTACTTTTTTTATTGCCCATCATATTGCTTTATATATTTGATGGCATAAATATTTATGCTTTTTTAAGCAAAGTAGGTTTAGCAGAAAATGCACTTTTAAACCAAATACTTGATTTGTTTTCAACTAAGCAGGTGGTTTTTGCACTTTTTGTTGTTAGCTCGTTTCTTATTGTGTTTTTGGCTTTAAGTAATGTTTATTACCTTAATAGAGGACAAAAAACAGTAGTTGACAAAAAACCCAAGGAAAGCTTTTTTATAGACTATATATTAAACTTAGAAAAACAAGAAAATAAGTTTGGTTATATGGTTTCAGATGCTTGGGGCAAACCTATTGCAATTGGTGATTCTTTTGCTAATATTTTGCGTATAAATAAAGAAAGCCAAGAAAATATATTTGACCTGCTTTCAGAAAATAAAGAACTTGATGTTACAAACGCACAGCTTGAAACTATGTTTAAAAGCCTTAGAAGCAAATACATAAACCAAATAGAAGTGCCTTTAAAGTTTTCGTTAAAAGATAGTTTTTATCGTATTTCTATTACACCATTTTCTAATAATACTTGCTTATGGTCTATATGCTTTGCAAAAGGCTCGTTGCTTGAAAATGCAAACTCACAATACGCCGACCTTTTAGAAAATAGCCCTGTGCCTTTAATGTCTTTTGATTCAAAAGGTCTTTTAACCAAATATAACAAAGCCTTTAAAAAAACTTTGGGCTTAAGTAAGGTAAATAAAGAGAATTTTAAATTAAGTGATTATATAGAAAATTCACAAGAGCTTAAACTTGCAGTAAATAGCGAAGAAAAAATAAAACGCTTTAACGAGCAGGTTTTAATAGATGAAGGGCTAAACGGCAAGGTATTGATAAAAAACAATAATCATAAATCATGGTATTGGCTTTTACAAAATATTAGTAAAGATATAAATGGAAATGTAAAAACCATAAGGTCTGCCCTAATACCCGAGCCTTACACACAAAACCAAGATACAAAAAGTAGCATAATAGAAAAGCTTTACAATGTTTTTAGCAATGTAGAGTTTGGGTTTTTGTTAGTAGATGAAAACTACAAAATTATACATGTTAATAGATATGGGCTAGAGTATTATGATATCCCTAAAGGGGTAGATGCTTTAGAGCTTTTTAGAATCAAAGAAGAAGATATAAAACAAAGCATTAAAGATGCTAAAAAAGTTAAAAGTGGTGAAGGCAAACTGCTTGAAGTAAAGTTTGATGATTACTACTTTGTGCTTTCAGTGTTTTCAGTTTTTGATTACAAAGGCTTTGCAATTGTTGACTGCACAAAATCAAAAATGCTAGAAAAAGAGTTAACAGAATCAGAAGGATTACAAACAGTTGGGCAACTTGCAAGTGCAGTAGCGCATGATTTTAATAATCTTTTAACAGCTATTATGGGTTTTTCTGATTTTGTAAAATCAGAGCTTACACCAGATGCCCCTGCATATAAAGAAATTGAGTATATTCGCCAAAACTCAAGCAGAGCAATGGTTATGATAAGAAAATTATTAACATTTTCTCGCAATCGTGAGCTAAAACCAGTTTATTTAGATGTTAATATAGCAATTACAGAGTTTAATGCCACAATAGGTCGTTTGATTGGTGAAAACATTCAGCAACAATTTAAACGCGGTAAAAACATTGGGCGTATTTTAATTGATGAGTCGCAGTTTCAGCAAATTATCACAAACTTAGTAACAAATGCTAAGCATGCAATGACAAAAAAAGGTGGTGTGCTTTTAATATCAACCTACCTAAAAACAATAGATAAACCAATGAGCCTAGTAAGAGATGTGATAAACGAAGGTACATATATTGTTATAGAGGTAAAAGACCAAGGTATTGGTATAAAAAAGAAAGATTTACCAAGGCTTTTTAATAGCAGATTTTCCACAAAAGGTGACCAAGGTAACGGCTTTGGTTTGTATAATATTTATAACATATTAAGAGAAAATGCAGGCTATATAGATGTAGAGAGTAAGGTAGGAGTTGGAACTTCATTCTTTATTTATTTACCACATTATGATGAAAAGAAAATCCCACAAGATACACCAAACCTTTTTGATATAGAAGATATAGATTTAACAGGAAGCGGTAATATTTTATTAGTAGAAGATGAGCTACCTGTAAGAATGGTTTGTGTTAGAGTTTTAAAAGAAAAAGGCTATAATGTATTTGAGGCAGAAGACGGGGAAAGTGCATTAGCTATTTTAGAACAAAATAAAAATATGGATTTATTAATAAGCGATGTTGTAATGCCTGGAATGGATGGAATAGAGCTTGTTAAAAATTCTCGTTTAATTAACCCATCTTTAAGGGTTATAATGATGTCTGGTTATGAAGAAGATGTTATTGATAAAAAAAGCACAACTAATATAGAAGTTGAGTTTATATCAAAACCTTTTACGCCACAAATGCTTGCTACAAAGGTTAAAAATGTTTTAAGTTTAAATATTAAAAAAGAAGAAGAGAATAATATAAATGAGTAAAGATAAATCACTAGAAGCTGCAATAGCACAAATTGAAAGAAGCTTTGGTAAAGGCTCTATTATGCACTTAGGTAAAAAAGGTGCAAATATTGATATTGAAACCATCTCAACAGGGTCTTTAGGTCTTGATATTGCTCTTGGTGTTGGGGGCTTTCCTAAAGGTAGAATTGTTGAAATTTTTGGACATGAAAGCTCTGGTAAAACAACTTTATCGCTTCATGTAATTGCAGAAGCACAAAAAAAAGGTGGCAAATGTGCTTTTATAGATGCAGAACACGCACTTGATCCATCTTATGCTAAAAAACTAGGTATTAATTTAGATGACCTTTTAATCTCACAGCCTGATACTGGTGAGCAAGCTCTTGAAATTACAGATACTTTAGTGCGTTCAGGTGCCTTAGATGTTTTAGTAGTAGATAGTGTTGCAGCACTTGTGCCAAAAGCAGAACTTGAAGGTGATATGGGTGATAGCCACATGGGGTTGCAAGCTCGTTTAATGAGCCAAGCACTAAGAAAGTTAACTTCTTCTATATCTAAATCTAACACTATGGTTATATTTATTAACCAAATCAGAATGAAAATAGGAGCATACGGTAACCCTGAAACTACAACAGGTGGTAATGCATTAAAGTTCTATTCTTCTATAAGGGTAGAAATTAGAAGAGGACAACAAATTAAAGCAAGTGATGGTTCTGTAACAGGAAATATAACTCATGCTAAAGTGCTTAAAAATAAATTATCTCCTCCATTTAGAGTTGTAGAATTTGATGTTATGTATGGTGCTGGCATCTCTCGCGTGGGTGAAATAATAGACCTTGGTGTTGAAATTAAAGAAATTGACAAATCAGGTTCTTGGTATTCTTACAATGGTGCTAAGCTTGGGCAAGGAAAGGAAAAATCAAAACAATATTTGTTAGACAACCCTGCAATTATGAAAGAAATAGAAGACAAAATTATTGCTTCTAATAGCACTTTAAACGAAAGCTTGCTAGACAAGAACATACCTCATCAAGAAGCTTCTGAAAGTGAAGAAGAAGCTGAAGAAGAGAAATAATAATAGCTCTTTTAAAAAAGTTAGTCAAAAGCCCCCTTTTCTTGCTTTGTAAGGTTACAATACTTGCAAGCTGGGAGGGGGGGGTAAAAGCAATCACTTTTTTTAGTCCATTTTAGAGTTAGTTGCCCTAGATTTTATCTTATTGCAAAAAAGCAACTAAAGTAACTGCTGTTTTTTTTTAAGACTCCTTGCTTCTTGGTTTTTAACATTAGGCTTTGTGAAAAAGAAAGCTTACAAATTTAGGTTTAGGGTTTATTGCTTTAAAATGATTGCAAAAAAGCAGTAAGTAAAACAAAATTACAATTAAAGCCTTGCAAATATTACTTGCAGGGCTTTTTTGTAGCAATTGAATTGTGTGGTTTTTGTTTAAATTAGCAAGTTTTTTTAAAAAGCTTGTGGTTTTGTTGTTTGCCAAGTAAGTAACTATGGTTATATAATAGGTTTATTGCCAAAAAAATCTTAAAAAAGCCAAACAAGTAAAAGGATATCGGTTTAAAAATGTCAAACTACAATGATATAAGAAAATCTTTTATAGATTATTTTGTAAAACAAAACCACACACATGTTAAAAGTTCTTCATTAGTGCCTGCAAACGATGATAGCTTGCTTTTTACCAATGCTGGAATGGTTCCTTTTAAAGATATTTTTACAGGTGTGCAAAAGCCTGAACATAAAACTGCTGTTAGCTCACAAAAATGCTTAAGAGCAGGCGGTAAGCATAACGACCTTGATAATGTAGGATACACAGCAAGACACCATACTTTTTTTGAAATGCTTGGTAATTTTTCATTTGGTGATTATTTTAGAGAAAAAGCAGTAGTATACGCGTGGGATTATTTAACAAAAGAGCTTGGTTTAAACAAAGATAAGCTTATTATTACCGTATACAAAGATGATGAAGAAACCTTTAAATTATGGAAGCAAATAACATCGTTTGGTGATGATAAAATCTTAAAAATTGATTCTGATGATAACTTCTGGAGTATGGGGTCAACAGGACCATGTGGACCATGTACAGAAATCTACTACGATTATGGAGATTCTGTTAAAGGGTTTTTACCAGGGTCAGATGTTGAAGATGAGGGCGATAGGTATGTTGAAATCTGGAATATAGTTTTAATGCAGTATGAAAAAACTGCAAAACAAGAAGGGTTATTAAACCTACAAAAACCATCTATTGATACAGGAATGGGACTTGAAAGAATAGCATCGGTTTTACAAGGGGTGCAAGACAACTACAAAACCGACCTTTTTGCCAACCTGATGAATAATTTTTCAGACCTTACTAAGGTTTCTATAAATGAAAGTAATGAAAAATCATTTAAAGTTATAGCCGACCATATAAGAGCAATGTCTTTTTTAATTACAGATGGTGTTTTGCCATCTAACGAAGGCAGAGGTTATGTTTTAAGAAGAATTATGAGAAGAGCAATGAGGCATGAAAATAGCTTGCATTCAGGTAATTTTTTAATTCACAACCTAGTTGATGCTTTAGTAAAAGAAATGGGGCAAAGCTATAAAGAGCTAGAAAAACAAAGCTCTTATATTAAGCAAGTGATAGAAGATGAAGGTGAAAAATTTAACCAAGTGCTTGAAAAAGGCACAAAGCTTTTAAACCATGAGCTTACAAATGTAAGAAACAACACACTTTCAGGTGAAGTTGCCTTTAAGCTTTATGATACTTACGGCTTTCCTTTAGATTTAACTCAAGATATTTTAAGAGAAAAAAACCTGAAAGTTGACCTTAAAGGTTTTGAAGAATCTATGAAAAAACAAAGAGAGCTTGCAAAAAAAGAAAGTAGCTTTGCATCTAACCATGAAGGTAGAAAATATCTAAGCAAACTAGATGGATTGCAAACAACTTTTACAGGCTATGAAACATTGCAAGACGATGCAAAAGTTTTAATGATTTTAAAAGACAAAGAAGAAGTAGAAAAAGCAAAAGCCAATGAAGAAGCTATAATAATAACTGATAAAACTCCATTTTATGGCGAAAGTGGTGGGCAGATTGGTGATACTGGCTTTATATCTAATAATGAAGGTAAAAAAATTGCCAAGGTTTTAGATACTCAAAAGCATAACAAAAAAACCTTTATGCACTTTGTACAAGTTTTGGAAGATATCGATTTAGGGCAGACTGTAACACTAAAAGTAGACGAAACAAGAAGAAAACTACTAAAAGCCCACCATAGTGCTGCACACTTGTTGCAAACTGCTTTAATAGAAACAGTAGGGGAAAGTGTAGGGCAGAAGGGGTCTTATGTTTCTGATACACGAACAAGGTTTGACTTTGCCTACAACAAAGCCCTAACAAAAGAAGAAATACTAAAACTAGAAGAGCTTGTAAATGGCTATATTTTAGCATCTTATGATGTAAGTATAAAAAATATGAACTATGATGATGCAATATCTGAAGGGGCTTTGTTTATAGCTGGTGAAGATGACAGATATGGTAATTTTGTAAGAACTGTAAAAATTGCAAAAGAAGGTGATGTGAAATCATTTGAGCTTTGTGGTGGTACACATGTTGATAACACTAGCGAGATTGGCTTGTTTAAAATCATAAGCGAATCTTCTATATCAGCGGGGGTTAGAAGAATAGAAGCTGTTTGCTCTATGTCGGCTTTTAATTATTTAAACAATGTTTTTAACGTGCTTGAAGATACAGCCTTAACCCTTTCTGTTAAAAATAGCAATGTTGTTGAAAAAGTAAAAACCATAATAGAAGACAACAAAAAGCTTAAAAAAGAGCTGAAAAATACTAAAATTAAAGCCCTTGTAAGCAAAGCTATTGAAGATAAACAAGAGATTAATGATGTTTCTTTTGTTAGCTTGGTTGCAAAAGAAGATGAAGCAGATATAAAAGATATTAGAGAAATATCTAATATTATTGCTACAAAAGTTCCTGATTATCTTATTGCTATATTTTTAGTAAAAGGCGAAAGTGTTTCACTTTCTTTAAGAAGCTCGACCCTTGCACAAAATAAAATAAAAGCCAAGGCATACCTGCAAGAAATTGCACCTGTTTTAGGTTTAAAAGGCGGTGGCGGAACCGATGAAGCATGCCAAGCAGGTGGTGGCAGTAAAGAAAATATTGTCCTTGCAATAGAGCATATTACAAAAACTTTAGCAAAGTAACCTAATTTTTTTTAAGTAGCTTGCCAAGAGGTTTAAAAAAAACTAGTGTTAAGTACTTATGCTTAAAAGTATTTTAGGGGGCAGATGGCTAAAAGCCTAAGTGCACAAAAGATTAACAGTGTTTTTTAAACAAAAGCTTTTATTAGGCTGTAAACTACATGTATACAATTGTTTTGTGTAAGTAGTAAGAACGGGGGTTTAAAACTCTTACAAAAGAGCAAAATCTTTTTAAGTTTAGGCTTTTAAGCCCCTTTTTTTGTCTTTAAAAACCACCAACCCCTGAATTATTATATATTTACTAAGCTTTGGTTTTCACACCCTAAAGTGCAAAAACTTTGTAAAATCTTTTTAATAAAGAAATATCACAATCTTTTACTTTATAAATAAAAAAAATATATTGCAATGTTTGTTCTCGTGTAATTTCTATGGAGCCTTTAGAGAAGGTTTTGGAAAACACAAAACCATATTTATTTTATATACTTAGCTTTCGCATAAGTTTTTGCAAGCTGTTTGAGGAAAAACTAACATTTTAGAAAAATTCAATGGTTAAGCCTGATAGTAAAATCACTTATGTTGTCTTTTACATTGTTTTGGTTTTTTAAAAAACATAATGAAAATACATAAAGGATTGCTAAAAAAACAGTCAAGATTATTTTTGTACAAAAAGGTATAAAAAAGCAAGTTGGCAAGTAGTTAAAGCAATAAAGCAAAAGACAAAAGATGGTTTTTATTTAAAGATTTATATAAAGGACTTATTGCCATATTGCTTATAAAGTAATTTTCTTTGTAATAATCTTTTGGAATAGCAAAATAATAAAAGCCTAAATCTGATTTTACAAGGCTTGTTTTGTAAAAAATCTAACCTAAAAAGATATAAAAAATGTGGGGCAATAAATAAAACTATTGTAGTAATGAGGTATCAAGCTTCTTTATCACACTTACAATGTAAAAAAACAAATAAAAAGGCAAGAAAGATAAAACTATCAGACTTGCCTTTGTGGTTTAAAGAAATGCAAAAAAAAAGAAGTGTTACCTCCTTCTTCTTGTGGTTGTTTCTTCTGCTTCTACCTCTACTTCTACTTCTACTTCTACTGTTTGGCTTTCAGAAGCTTTTTGATCAAGGGTATCATTTGTCTTCATCTGGTCTTTGTCTGCAGGGCTGTTAAGTTTGTTATTTTCATTTTTTATAGTTTTTATTTTTTCTTCAAACTCAAGATTTTTTTCAATAATTTTGTTTCTGTTTGTACTAGAAATCTCTTTTAAAGATGCATAATAACTAGGGTCTATAGTGTTAACACTATCATACATTACCATTTTAGTAATAGTTAAAGGCTTTACAACAGTGCCATTTTCTAAAACGGGAGAAAAAGATATCTGCTCAATAACCTCAATACCAAAAATAACATTGCCAAGTATTGTGTATTTACCATTTAACCAAGGTGAACGATTAAGAACAATAAACAATTGTGAATCTTGGCTATTTGGTGTACCAAAGTTTGCCATAGCAACAGTTCCTCTTACATGGCTTCGTTTTGTTGTAAACTCATCTTCAACAAAAACACCAGAGCCACCGCCACCGCTTGAGCTAGGGTCACCAAATTGTACAAAATAATTTTGCACTACTCTAAAGAACTCTAAATCATCATAAAAACCTGATTTTATAAGCACTCTAATAGCTCTTAGGCTTTTTCTGGCATCAGAATCAAGGTGAATGGCAACATAGCCAAGCTTGGTAAACATAATAGCCATATCTTTTGCAGGGTCAATTTCTTTTTCAGCTCCTACTTCTTCAATATAAGATTCTACAGCTTGTATCATCTGGGTGTAATTTTCTGCAAGGTTTACTTTTTCTACCTTTTTTGTTTCACTTTCATTTGCAAAAGAGTTTTTTAACAAAGCAGTTAAGCTTAAAGATAAGGATAAAGCACCTAGTAAAATGATTTTTTGTATAAATATTCTCATAGCTTTTTAAACTTTTGTTTTTAGGGTTAGTATTAGTCAATTTAAGTACTAAACTAGCTTAATTATTATATATTAAAAGTATAATAACTACATTAAAAATATGCTAACATCTTAGCAAGGAATAAAAAATTTTATTAATGGTGTGTTTTTGCAAAGCACTTTTAATTTTTTATACAGTAACTATAAAAGTTTAAGGATGAACTAAAACTATGAATTTAGATAGAAAAGTAAAAATAGTTTCAACAATTGGTCCAGGAACATCTAACTACGAAAGTTTAGAGCAATTACTTTTAACAGGAGTAAATGTTTTTAGGCTAAACTTTAGCCATGGCGAGTATTCTGTGCATAAATCTAACCTTGATATGATAAGAGAAATTCAGGCAAAGCATAACAAAAGTGCAGCAATAATAGCTGACCTACAAGGGCCAAAACTAAGAGTAGGCAAGTTTAAAAATGACGGTGTTGTTTTAACAAAAGGTCAGGAATTTATATTAGACGATAAAGACGAACTAGGCGATGAAACAAGAGTAAAACTTCCTCACCCTGAAATTTTTAAAGCCATGAAAGTGGGTGATAGCCTATTAGTAGACGATGGAAAATTAAAACTGCGTGTAAAATCAATAGATGGAAGCACAGCAATAACAGAAGTTGTTGTTGCAGGTAGAATCTCAAACGCTAAGGGTGTGAATTACCCAGATGGTGTTTTAAATATTAGCCCACTTACAACAAAAGACCTAAAAGACCTAGACTTTGCACTAAGCTTAGGGGTTGATTATGTAGCACTTTCTTTTGTACAAAGAGCAGACGATGTAAGAAAAGCAAAAGAAATAATAGGCAATAAAGCAAGAATCATATCAAAACTAGAAAAACCATCAGTTGTAGATGAACTTGAAGAAATTATCACCGAATCCGATGCAATAATGATTGCAAGGGGCGACCTTGGTGTAGAGCTTCCTCCTGAACAGGTTCCTGTGTTGCAAAAAAGAATCATTATGGCTTGTAGAAAATTAGCAAGACCAGTTATTGTAGCAACACAAATGTTAGAATCTA
The DNA here is from genome assembly GCA_964472375.1 of uncultured Rickettsiales bacterium. GTDB lineage: Bacteria > Pseudomonadota > Alphaproteobacteria > WRAU01 > CAYYLE01 > CAYYLE01. The sequence goes on along the minus strand of CAYYLE010000005.1, from coordinate 1,897 downwards.
TGATAAGCTCACCAGTTGCAACAAGGGCAGAAGCATCAGATGTTGCAAATGCAGTGTACGATGGTGCAGATGCTATTATGCTTTCTGCAGAAACAGCAGTAGGGCAATATCCACTAGAAGCTGTAAGTACTATGGTAAACATTATTAAATCAGTAGAAAGTGATGAGTATTATGAAAAAAGTCTTGCAGATACATATTTTGAAACTACTGAAACATCAGTAAGCTCGGCTGTAAGTTATTCAGCAACTAGAATAGCACTAAAATCTAAAGCTAAAGCAATTGTTTGCTTTACATCTCTAGGTACAACAGCAGAAAGAATCGCAAGAGAAAGAAAAGATGTAAAAGTATTTGCTTGTACATTTTCTGATAAAGTATATAGACAGCTTGCGCTTGTGTGGGGTGTTAATGCTTTTAAGGTTTCTGTTGAGTTAGAATCTTTTGCAACAATGATTAATGTAGCTAAAGAAGGTCTTGTAGAGCAAGGTCTTGTTAAAAAAGGTGATACATTAGTAGTAGTAGCAGGCATACCACTTGCACAGCATGGTATTACTAACACAATAAGAGTTGTTGAAGTTTAAGTTAACTTAAATATCTTTTATTTAGATTCTTACAAAAGAGGCAATAAAGCATTTGTTTTTATTGCCTTTTTTATAGCTTATTAAAAAATATATTTTAATTTTTTTAAGCCTAAAGCCTTGCAATAGCTTGTGTAAAATTCATTACTACATATTATTTGCATTATTTTAATCAAATACCAATTGACAAACTCAAATATAGGGAGTAATCTAGGTACTGTTGGAAGCGAAGAACAAAAGGTAGTTAGTTATTGAAGAATAATTAATTAGTTATTTATTTTTATTTGTTTCTAATGTTTGAGTAGTAGAATAAGTTAAAGAAGAACAAAAAGAATTGTAGACAGTGTTAAACTGTATGCTTAATTTTAGCCAAAGTTCAATTTTAAGAGTAATTAAAAGAAAAGAGTCAGTAACTTGAGAGTTTGATCCTGGCTCAGAACGAACGCTGGCGGCACGCTTTATACATGCAAGTCGAACGAACAATAACTGTGCTTGCACAGTTATTAGTGAGTGGCGGACGGGTGAGTAACACGTGGGAATCTACCTTGTAGTGGGGGATAACCAGTAGAAATACTGGCTAATACCGCATAATCCCTTAGGGGGAAAGATTTATTGCTATAAGATGAGCCCGCGGTTGATTAGCTAGTTGGTAAGGTAATGGCTTACCAAGGCGACGATCAATAGCTGTTTTGAGAGGAATATCAGCCACACTGGGACTGAGACACGGCCCAGACTTCTACGGAAGGCAGCAGTAGGGAATATTGGACAATGGGGGAAACCCTGATCCAGCGATGCCGCGTGAGTGAAGAAGGCCTTAGGGTCGTAAAGCTCTTTCACCGATGAGGATGATGACAGTAGTCGGAGAAGAAGTCCCGGCAAACTTCGTGCCAGCAGCCGCGGTAATACGAAGGGGACTAGCGTTGTTCGGAATTACTGGGCGTAAAGGGCGCGTAGGCGGTTGTATTAGTCAGGTGTGAAATCCTTGGTCTCAAGCCAAGAACTGCATCTGAAACTGTACAACTTGAGAATGGTAGAGGATAGTGGAATTCTGAGTGTAGAGGTGGAATTCGTAGATATTCAGAGGAACATCAGTGGTGAAGACGTCTATCTGGGCCATTACTGACGCTGAGGCGCGAAAGCGTGGGGAGCAAATAGGATTAGATACCCTAGTAGTCCACGCCGTAAACGATGAGTGCTAGATGTCGGAGTAATTCGGTGTCCAAGCTAACGCGTTAAGCACTCCGCCTGGGGAGTACGGTCGCAAGACTAAAACTCAAAGGAATTGACGGGGACCCGCACAAGCGGTGGAGCATGTGGTTTAA
>CAYYLE010000004.1:52870-61976 GCA_964472375.1 uncultured Rickettsiales bacterium | reverse complement strand
TTTAAAACTAAAACGATGATAAGGGCTTAAGCCATGCTTTAAAATTGCATCTTTATGCTCTTTTGTGCCATAACCTTTATTGCGTTCAAAACCATAATAATTATAGTCTTTAGCAAGGTTTTTCATAAAGTTGTCTCTATGTTCTTTAGCGATTATAGACGCACAAGCAATAGCAAAACTTTTGCTATCACCCTTAATTACAGCCTTTGGGTTAAAATAACTTGGTAAAGAGGGTAGTTTATTACCATCAACAAGCGTTAAGGCAATATCTTCTTTGTTTATATCAAGCCCTTTGCAAGCAAGCTCCATTGCTTTTAAAGATGCATTTAAAATATTTATTTTATCTATTTCGTTGTTACAAATAGATACAGTTTTAGTTATAAAATGCTTTTCTATAAAGTCTTTAGCTTTTGCCCTTTGTAAAGCACTTAAGGTTTTTGAATCTCTTATAATAGGAAGTTTTTTATCTTTAAAATTAAAGTTTAAATCAATTGCAAAAGCAGTTGCTACAACAGGCCCTGCAATACATCCCCTGCCTACTTCATCAACACCTATTACAATATTTTTATTAGCATTATTATTAGAAAAAGACCCTCTTGCATTAAGAAGGTCTTTTGTTTCAGTAAGTAAGCTTTTTTCAAACTCTAACATCTACTTAAGTGTAAGTAGTTCTTCAGCAGAAATTGGGTGAATAGGCACAACAGAATCAAGCTCTGCCTTTTTTAAACCTTTTTTCATTGCAACGGCAAAACCCTGAATGATTTCGGCACTATCTTCACCTACTAGGTGAATACCTAAAACGCTATCACTTTCTGTATCTACTATTACTTTCATAAAGATTTTATCTGCATTTTCTGTAAATACATGTTTTAAAGGTGTAAATGATGTTGAATAAGATTGCACCTTAAAACCATCTTTTTCTGCTTGCTCTTGGCTTAAGCCAACTGTTGCAAACTCTGGATTGCTAAATAAAGCGGTTGCAATGTTAGAGTAATCAAACTTTTCTTTTTTAGAATGTAAAATTTGGTTAACAACATTTATAGAATGCCTAATAGCAACAGGCGTTAAGTTTAGTTGATTAACAACATCACCAACTGCAAAAACATTTTTTACATTAGTTTCAAAATAATCATTAACCTCAATGGCTCTTGGGCTGAATTTAATGCTTGTATTTTCAAGACCTAAGTTTTCTATTAAAGGAACCCTACCAATTGCCCCTATTATTTTTTCTGCCTCTAGCTCTTGTCCATCTTCTAAAACAACCTTGTAGCCGTTTGCAGTTTTTTCAATTTTTTTAACAGACTCTTCTACAAGGTTAACACCATTTGCTACTATTTTTTCTTTTAAGTAAGCTACTGTTTCTTTATCAAAAGCATTTAAAAAATCACCTTTTCGTGAAACTGTTGTAACATTTGCACCTAAAAGATTCAAAATGCTGCTAAACTCAAGCCCTATATAACCTGCACCCATTATAATAGCACTTTTAGGAACTTCTTTAAGCTCAAAAAAACCATCAGATGTTAAGACATGCTCAATGCCTTCAATGTTTGGCATTAAAGGTTTTGACCCACTTGCTATTATAGCATATTTAAAACTGTAATCTTTTTCACCATCTGTAATTACACTATCACTTTTAAAGCTTGCAAATTTTTTAACAAAAGTTACACCTTTGTTTTGCATGTTTGTTGTGTAAAAGTTTGATATTGTAGATAAGCGATGCTCTTTCTTTTCATTAAATTTACTTAAATCAAAACTAATTTCAGGAACAGTCCAACCTTGGTTTTTAGCATGTTTTACAATACTTGCAAACTTTGCTGTTTCTTTCATTAATTTTTTAGGCACACAACCTTTTAAAACACAAGTACCACCTGCACCAATGCCCTCAAATACAACGGTTTTTAAGCCACCTTCGGCAAGTAATCTGGCTGCCCTTGCACCTGCTGAACCTGCCCCTATTACAACTGCATCAAAATTTTCCATTTGCACAATCTCCAAAAAATATTTTAATCATGCACCTATTTTAAAACCTTTGCAGAAAAATACAACAAAGTAATTAAAATACTAAAAATGAAAATGCTGTTCTTTTTACTAAATTATTTTTAGCAATCTTTGTTTTTATCAACAAAACGATTATAAAAACCACGCAATGTTTTTAAATCAGGGCGAGAGATTGCTAAAGAGCCATCTTCAACACCTTTGTTTACTACACTGCCTGCTGCTGTTATTACATTTTTCCCTAAAGATAAAGGAGCAATTAAAGAAGTGTTAGACCCTATAAAGCTATGACTACCTATACTTGTTTTGTGCTTTCTTTTGCCATCGTAGTTGCAAGTTATAACACCTGCACCAATATTAACATAAGAACCTATATTAGCATCTCCTATATAGCTTAGATGGTTTGCTTTTGTGTTTCTTTCAATTGTGCTGTTTTTAATTTCTACAAAATTACCAACAGAAACATTATCTTTTAATACAGTGCCTTCTCTTAATCTACTAAAAGGACCTATGTTTACTGTTTCGCCAATTTCACAACCTTCTATGATACTGCCAAACTTAATAGTTGTATTGTTTGATATTTTAACATTAGGGTGAAAATAAACATTAGGGTAAATAATAACATCTTTACCTATTGTAACATTAGGAGAAAAATAAACAGTGTTAGGGTCTATTAAAGTTACCCCATTTGCCATGTGTTTTTCTCTTTCACAGTCTTGAAAAATACGCTCTGCTTCTGCAAGTTCTTTTAAGGTATTAATGCCTTTTAAAAACTTTTCTTCCGAGCATACATAACTACACTTAACACCTTGCTTGTTTGCAATACTTACAATACTTGTTAGATAGTATTCGCCCACACTTGTATTGTTTTTTATTTGGTCTACAAAGCTCCAAAGCTCTTTTGCCTTTGCAGCAACAATGCCTGAATTTGAAAGCTTTATAGCTTTTTGCTCTTCATTGGCTTCTTTTTCTTCTACAATATCAACTAAAAAGCCACTTTCATCTAATATTAACCTACCATAGCCTGTTGGATTTTTAGCTTCAAAGCCCATTACTGCTACTTTTGATAATATATTTTCATCATTTATTTTTTCAACCATTTTGTTGATATCTTCTGTTTTAAACAATACGGTATCTGCATAAAGTACAACTATTGTACCTTCAAAGTCTTTTAACTGGTCTTTAGCACATTGCACGGCATGCCCTGTGCCGTTTCTTTGGTTTTGCGTTGCAAATAATACATCTTCATCTATTTTTACAACATGAGATTTCACGCCCTCCATTTCAGGACCTAAAACACAAACTATTTTTTCAGGGTTGAATTCTTTTGCTTTGTACAAAACATGCTCTATAAGACAAACATTGCCTATTTTGTTCATACATTTTGGAATGCTGTTTTTCATTCTAGAGCCAAAACCAGCTGCTAAAATAATAAATGCGATATCTTTTCTTTTACTTTCCATAACTTTGCACTTTAAAATAAATCATTTTTTTATAATTTATTAATTTAACACAAAAAATATTTTTCATTTATTAACAAAAAACAACATTGCATTACAGATAATGAATAATATTAACCAAATTAAGGTTTTTAAACTATTTGTAATATACTTAATTAAAGTAAACAAAGTTTTATTTTGTATTTTTAATAATTAAAAAGGTTAAAAAGCTATGGAATGGGAACAATGCATGAAGCAAGAGGGGCTTTCTGTAAACGAGATTAGAAATACATCTTTAATAGATATTGATAAGATTGTTTTTTCTTCTAAGTTTAGAACCTTGCAAGACAAAACCCAAGTTTACCCACTTTCTAAAGGCAATGTGGTAAGAACAAGGCTTACACACTCTTTAGAGGTTTCTTCTGTTGGTAGGTCTTTAGGTTTTTTAATAGGCAACCATGTTATTAAAAACAACAACCTAAGCACTGATTTTAAAAATATAGTAAGCGCTAACGACTTTGCAAACCATGTGGCAGCTGCATGCATGATACACGATATAGGCAACCCACCTTTTGGGCATGCGGGCGAAGATGCAATATCAGAATTTTTTAAAGTTTTTTTTGAAGATAAAGAAAACCGAAAAGGGCTTAGCAAAGAACAACAAAACGATTTTATAAAATTTAACGGTAATGCACAGGGTTTTTTGCTAACATCAGGCAAGTGGCAAAAAGGCAACTTAAGCGTAAGTAAGCCAACTCTTGGGGCTTTTATAAAATACCCTTGCACTTCTAGTAAAAATGATGCTTATGGCAATAAATACTGCCTTAACCAAAAAAGCCTAGAAGACTACAAAGAGCTTGCAGATACTTTAGGTATCCCCAAACTTAAAAACAATGTATGGGCAAGGCACCCTTTGGTTTTTTTAACCGAAGCAGCCGATGATATTTGCTATTGCGTTGCAGATATTGAAGATGGCGTATTACTAGGTGATATAAGATACGATATTGCCCAAGAGCAATTTTTAAACATTGCTACAAAAGACAGTGGCTTTAACCTTAAGCAATTTAACGATATAGATGTAGAAGACACTCAAAGAAAGCTATCTTACCTTAGAGGGCGTATAATAAACTACTTGATTTTTGAAGTGCAGAGAATTTTTGTAGAAAATGAAGAAAAAATCTTAAAAGGTAGTTTTTGCGATAGTAAGGGGCAATATGTTGCATTATTAGACCTTTTACAACAAGATGATAGAAAAACTTTTAAAGAATTTAAAACAATCTCTCAAAAATATTTATTTAGAGAAGCTGAAAAACTTAGCCTTGAGATTAAAGGCACAAATGCTATAAAACTAATAGTAAAAGAAATCATTAATGCTTTAAAAAACAAAGATAAAAGAACAAGTAAACTCATTCTTGCCTATACTAAGCAAAAAGACCTTATTGACCTAGAAGACTATGAAATCAATAAGTATGAAGCTCTTTTAAAAGTAACAGGCTATATATCTCTACTTACTGACCACAACCTTATGGAAATAGCTAGCAAAATAGAAAATATTAAAAAAATAGATTAGTTTTGCAAAAATTTTCCTTGTTGTAAGAATGTGTAAATAAGCAATATGATTTAAGGCAAAAAAACTTAACAAGCTTTTGTTTGCTTCCTTTGGCAACAATTAACAAATGTAGCTTTAAAAAAATAAACCACCGCTTTTTGCAACAAACTGTACTTTATTCTGTATCTTTCTTTAGTTAAAGTTAGTTTTAATAAATTATAAAAAATATTAATAATTATGCTTATATCTTTTATTTGCTTTTAGAGCTTTGTAAACACCTTGCCCAACAGAAAGCATTTTAGATTATGCTTTCTGCAATGTGAATTTTATTAAAAATACTAACTATATCAAACTAGTCTTTAGTGAAAAAATAAAATAATTTTTACATTAAAAAGATTTAAACACAAAAGCACATTTTATTGCAAACTAGATTAGTTTAGCTTTGTTAAATAGCCTGTATCAATTTCTTTTATATTACCAGCAACAAATCTAACTTTAGCTATTTTACCGCTTATGCTAACAACTTTACCTTGTCCAAATTTTTTGTGGTAAACAAGGTTATCAGGTTTAAAGTCTTTATCATCTTCATCAAAAAATAAATTTTCTTTATCTGAAAAATCGTCTGAAAAATCATTCAACTCAAAAATATTCTTGTTATCAGCTTTACCAAATGAGTAGCTTTCTTGTGTTTTTGATTTATATCTTTTTATATTTGCTTCATCAATTTCATCTAAAAAACGAGAAGGCTCGGGGTAGCCAGACTTACCAAATACAGACCTTTCTTTACAATGAAAAATAAATAGCTTTTCTTTTGCACGGGTTATAGCAACATAAGCAAGCCTTCTTTCTTCTTCTAGTGCTTTGTTACCTTTTTCATCTAAAGAACGAGAGCTAGGAAAAGAGCCTTCTTCCCAACATGGCAAAAATACAACATCATATTCAAGCCCTTTTGCACTGTGCATTGTCATTAAAGAAACTCTACTTTCATTAGAATCTTCTTTGTCTGCATCTGTTTCTAAGCTTACATCTTCTAAATATGTTACAAGGTCTTTATCATTGTTTTGCAAGTCATCTAGCAAGCTTTTTAAGTTTGCAATTCTATCTCTTGCTTCGTCTGTACCTTCTTGTTCATACATATCATAATAGCCAGATTCATTTAGTATTTTTTCTAAAAGGTCTGCTTTAGATGCGTGTTCTTTGTATTTTATCCAGTCATCAAACTTATCCATAAGTTCAGCTACACTTTCTTTAGCTTTACCTTTAAAAAGTCCTTCTTCTAGCATAGTTTTAACAGCACCAAAAGCCCTTAGGTTGTTTTCTTCTGCATATTTGTTTATTTTATCAATTGCAGTATTGCCCACACCTCTTTTTGGCGTATTAATAATTCTTAAAAAAGCAAGGTCATCATCTTGTTGCACTACAACCCTAAGGTAAGCAAGTGCATCTTTAACCTCAAGCCTTGCATAGAACTTTGTACCTCCTACCATTCTGTAAGGTATTCTGTTTTTATTTAATGCTTTTTCTATCTCTCTAGTATGAAAAGCAGCTCTAACAAGCACAGCCATATCGTTGTAGTCTTTGCCATCTAAATTTAGCTGTTTTACTTTATCTGCTATCATATCTGACTCTTCAAAGCTTTTATTAAGGGTTGCAACTAGTATTTTATCCCCTTGACCTTTGTCTGACCATAGCTTTTTACCAAACCTAAAAGAGCTATTGTTTTTAATAACAGATGATGCAGCATCAAGTATATTATTAGTTGAGCGATAGTTTTGCTCAAGCTTTACTATTAGTGCATCTTCATACTCTTTATTAAACTGCAAAATATTACCAACTTCAGCCCCTCTCCAAGAGTATATTGATTGGTCATCATCACCTACACAGCATATATTTTTGTGTTTATTAGCTAATGCTCTTGCAAAAATATATTGAGATACATTGGTATCTTGGTACTCATCTACCATTATGTATTTAAACTTACTTTGCCAGTAATCTAGTATTTGTTCGCTTCCTTGCAGTGCTTTTATGCAAAGCATTATAAGGTCGCCAAAGTCTACGCAATTAAGTTCACAAAGTTTTGCTTGATATTTGCGATAGATAGGCAAAACATCATCATCGTACCATTCATCACTTATTACTTTTACATCTGATGGCAACAAAGCTTTATCTTTAAGACGAGAAATTGCATTAGCAACAAATTTTTCAGTTAAAGTACAGTATGTAAACTCATCGCTTTTTAAAATATCTTTAATGATTTTCAAGCTATCATCGGCATCAAGTATTGTAAAACTTGGTCTTAAGCCTACAATATCATAGTGTCTTCTTAAAATTCTTAAAGCAATAGAGTGGAAAGTTCCAACCCAAGGAAGGTTAACTTCTTCTTGCCCATCTTCTTCTAAAAGCAAAGATATACGATGGTTCATTTCTCTTGCCGCTTTGTTTGTAAAGGTTACAGCAAGTATTTCATGTGGGCTTGCAAGCCCTTGCTGTATAATATGTGCAATTCTTGATGTTAAAACCTTGGTTTTGCCTGTTCCTGCACCTGCTAAAATAAGCACAGGTCCTTGTGTTTGCTCTACTGCACGCTTTTGTTGCGGGTTTAATGTGCTAAAGTCAATTGCCATTTATTTACCTTAATTTGTATATATTTTATGGTTTTTTATCTTTTGTGTATTGCTTTTTGTTGTGTATTTTGAATTAATTAAAAACACATCTAAGTAGTATAAATGAAAAAAAATAAAATTAATACTTGCTTTAAAATAAAACAAAACTACATATAAAGTGAAATATAAAACACTTATATTATTTTTACAAAAAGTGTAAAACTATTTAACATGATAAATTTTAGGAGTTAAATCATGAAGTTTAAACCTTTATACAACAATCTTTTAATAAAAAGAGTAGAACAAGAACAAAAAACAGCTGGTGGAATTATAATTCCTGATAGTGCACAAGAAAAGCCTATGGAAGGCAAAGTTGTTGCAGTTGGCTCTGGCACAGTTCATGAAAATGGCTCTTTAAGACCTTTAGAGGTTAAAGAAGGTGATACTGTTCTTTTTGCAAAATGGGCAGGTAGCGAAATTAAACTAGACGGTGAAGACTATATTATTATGAAAGAAACAGAAGTTTTAGGTATATTAAACTAAAACTTTAAATAATTTAAAATAAAGGAGAAAGAAATGTCAGCTAAAGAAGTAAAATTCGGTAATGAAGCACGCGATAAAATGTTAAACGGCTTAAACACATTGGCAGATGCTGTTAAGGTTACTTTAGGTCCTAAAGGTCGTAATGTTGTTTTAGAAAAATCTTTTGGTGCACCAAAAATCACTAAAGATGGCGTAAGTGTTGCTAAAGAAATAGAACTTGAAGACAAGTTTGAAAATATGGGCGCGCAAATGGTACGTGAAGTTGCAAGCAGAAGTAACGACGAAGCAGGTGATGGCACAACAACAGCTACTGTTTTAGCACAAGGCATTGTAAAAGAAGGTGTTAAAGCTATTGCAGCAGGAATGAATCCAATTGATATTAAAAGAGGAATTGACCTTGCAGTTGGGACTGTTGTAGAGCATTTAAAAGCTAACTCTAAAGAAGTTTCTACAAATGTTGAAATTGAGCAAATTGCTACAATATCAGCAAACGGCGACCCTGAAATTGGTAAAATGATTGCAACTGCAATGGAAAAAGTTGGTAATGAAGGTGTTATAACAGTAGAAGAAGCTAAAGGTCTTTCAAGTGAACTTGAAGTTGTAGAAGGTATGCAATTTGACAGAGGTTATACTTCTCCTTACTTTGTAACAAATACAGATAAAATGACTTGTGAACTTGATAATGCTTTAGTGTTAATTCACGATAGTAAGCTTTCTGGATTGCAACCTATTGTTCCTATTTTAGAAGAAGCTGTTAAAACTTCTCGCCCTCTTGTAATCATTGCTGAAGATATTGAAGGTGATGCTCTTGCTGCTTTAGTTGTTAATAAATTAAGAGGCGGTTTAAAAGTTGCTGCTGTTAAAGCTCCTGGTTTTGGCGATAGAAGAAAAGCAATGCTAGAAGACCTTGCAATTTTAACAGGTGGTACAGTAATAAGCGAAGAAGTTGGCTTAAAACTAGAAAACACAACTATTGA
>CAYYLE010000004.1:8442-52770 GCA_964472375.1 uncultured Rickettsiales bacterium | reverse complement strand
GTGGTACAGTAATAAGCGAAGAAGTTGGCTTAAAACTAGAAAACACAACTATTGACATGCTAGGTAGTGCTAAAAAAATTCTTATCACAAAAGAAGACACAACTATTGTTGAAGGTGCAGGGCAAAAGCAAGAAATTGATGCTCGTTGCACACAAATAAAAACTCAAATAGATGCAGAAACTTCTGATTATGATAAAGAAAAACTACAAGAAAGACTTGCAAAATTATCAGGCGGTGTTGCTGTAATTAAAGTTGGCGGTGCTACTGAAATTGAAGTAAAAGAAAAACACGACCGTGTTGACGATGCATTGCACGCTACTCGTGCTGCTGTTGCAGAAGGTATTATATCAGGTGGTGGTGTTGCATTACTTTACAGCACAAAAGAACTTGATAAAGCTAAAAGCAAAGCTGCAAACAACGACCAAAAAGTAGGTTTTGATATTGTATTCCGTGCATTACAAACCCCTATTCGTCAAATACTTGCAAATGCAGGCGAAGATGCATCAGTAGTTGTTGGTAAGTTACTTGAGCAAAATTCAAACAAATTTGGTTACAATGCTCAAACTCATGAGTATGGTGATATGTTTGAGTTTGGTATTATTGACCCTGTTAAAGTTACAAGAATTGCAATTGAAGGTGCTGCATCGGTTGCAAGCTTAATGATTACAACAGAAGCTATGGTTGCTGAAGTTCCATCTAAAGATGATAGCTCTCCTATGGGTGGCGGAATGCCTGGTATGGGCGGAATGCCTGGCATGGGCATGATGTAAGCCTAAGCTAATAAAATTAAAATTTTTATTATGTTATATTTTTACAAACCACACTTTTAAAACGGTGTGGTTTGTTTTTTTAAAGGAGAAAGTAAATGAGCCAAATTAAAGAAATTGAAGCTAAAAAAGCTCAAGAAATGCTTAATAGCAATGATGCTGTTATTATTGATGTAAGAGGGCAAGAAAAGTTTTTAAACGAACATATTGAAGGTGCTGTTAATATCCCTAGTGAGATAATGAGTGAAGACCTAATTAAAAGCCTAAGCACTAATAAAAAGGTTATTATTAGCTGTACATCTGGTAATAGAGCAAGCAATGTTTGTAATGCATTTAAATCATTACAATCTGAAAATACTTTTTTATTAAAAGGCGGGCTTAATGGTTGGAAAGCATCTTCTTTAAAAACTGTTAGTGCAAAAAATAAAAAATCATTAGAAATTGAACGCCAAATCTTTATTTTAGCTGGGTCTTTAATAACAATATTTAATATTTTAGGCTTTACATGTTCTGCTGCTTTTTTTGCCGTACCTGCTTTTATTGGTGCTGGTTTAGTTTTTGCAGGAGCAACAGGTTTTTGCCCAATGGCAAAATTTTTACAAAAAATGCCTTGGAATAAATAAAAAGCTAGTTATAAATTAAAATGACTGCACCATTTTATGAAAAATGCTATAAGCTTTTAACCCAAATACCTAAAGGTAAAGTTACAAGCTATAAAGAGCTTGCAAATACACTTGATACAAAAGCTTATAGAGCAGTTGGCACTGCAATGGCAAAAAACCCAAACCCTATAGTTGTGCCTTGCCATAGAGTTGTAAAACAAGATGGTTCTATTGGTAACTATGCCCTTGGCATAAATAAAAAAATAGAGCTTTTGCAACAAGAAGGGCTAGAAATTAAAGAAGGTAAAATAGTTTTTACTGATAAAAATTTTCATTACTTTAACAAAGAGAGTAAATAAGAATGATTGATGTAGTTATAATATCTGCAATGGAAGAAGAAAGAAAAGAATACTTAAACCTTATTGCAAATAAGGAAACTATCCCTCATCAGTTTTACTCTATTTATAAAGGTAGCTATAAAGATAAAACCGTGATTTCTATTGTAAGCGGAATAGGAAAAACAAACTCTGCCGCTACTACCTCTTTTGTTATTGAAACCTTTAAACCAAAGCTTATTATAAATGTAGGCACTTGTGGTGGCTTAGCCCCTTGCAAGGTTGCTGATATTATTGTAAGCCAATGTTGTGCCTATGCAGATGTTGACCTTACTATTTTTGGCTACCAAAAAGGGCAAATGGCAAATGAAGATGCTACTTTTAATAGCTACCCTAACTTTAACAAACTATTTGAAAGCCTAAATCTTGACTTTGTAAAAACTGGCTTAATTTGTACCGCCGATAGCTTTATATCTGACCAAAGTAAAATACAAAATATTATATTGCAATATAAAAACCCTATTTGTGTAGAAATGGAAGCAACTGCAATTGCCCAAGTTTGCAACCACTACAACCAAGATGCTATTTTTATTAAAAAAGTATCTGACCTTGCAGATAACAACGCAAGTGAAAGCTTTGCTGAAAATGTAAACCTAGTGAACGAAAACCTTTTAAAAGTTCTTGATGGTGTTTTAGGTAGCTTATAAAAATACCCTCCTCCTTCTCCTATTACTGCTATTTTTATACAACAAAACAATCTTTTTAAAAAAAATAGGATGCTTGAGTATATGTTAACATGCTAGCTAAATCATACTAAAGTGCATAACTATACTTAATTTAAAAATAAGTGATTCTATTATACCTATTGCTTAAAAATTCCTACAAAAATAAAGTTATTACAATATGTATTTAGTAATTGACTTAAATCAATAATAAATCTAAATTGTAACTCTAACAAACAATAACCTTGCCTAAAATTAAATACTTGTACAATATATAATATATTGTCTCAAGCTCAATTAAGTAGTGCTTTAATAAAGCTACTTATGGCAATAATAATTTAATGTCTTTATGAGGTATTATAATGCAAAAAAATACTAAAGCTCTAGGGCTTAGTACCTTTTCTTTCTCTGTGTGTTTTGCAGTATGGACTATTTTTTCAATTCTTGGTGTGCAAATAAAAGCAAACTTAAATTTAACAGATGCTCAATTCGGTATTCTTGTTGCAACACCTGTTTTAACTGGCTCTTTAAGTAGATTGCTTTTAGGGGTGTGGGCAGACCAATACGGCGGTAGAGTTGTTTTAACAATTCTAATGCTATGTTCAGCCTTTGCAACTTTTATGCTTTCAACGGTTACAACTTATAACATGTTTTTAATAGCTGCTTTAGGTGTTGGTCTTGCAGGTGGTTCATTTGCTGTTGGGGTTGCTTATGTTTCTCAGTGGTATAGCAGTAAAGACCAAGGCACGGCACTTGGTATTTTTGGTGTTGGTAATGTTGGTGCTGCAGTAACAAATTTTGGTGCACCTTTTATATTAATTGCATATGGATGGGAAAAAACAGCTCAAGTATATGCAATTATTTTAGCAATAACAGCTATTTTGTTTTTCTTGCTATCTGAAGATGACCCAAAAATTAGTGAACGCAAGGCAAAAAAAGAAAAACCACGCTCTTTATTGCAACAGTTATCTCCTTTAAAAGAAGTACAAGTTTGGCGTTTCTCTCTTTATTATTTCTTTGTGTTCGGTGCATTTGTTTCACTTGCTTTATGGTTGCCTCGTTACTATGTAGGTGTTTATGGCTTAGATTTAAAAACAGCAGGTATGCTTGCTGCAAGCTATTCTCTGCCAGGTAGTATTTTCAGAGCATTAGGTGGCTGGGGGTCTGATAAGTATGGTGCAAGAGCTGTTATGTATGTTACTTTTATTGCTTGTGCCTTATGCACACTTATACTTTCTTACCCAAACACTACTTATATTATTAAGGGTATAGATGGCGATATAGAATTTAGCTTCCAAGTTGGCTTAGGTTTATTTGTTGTTTTAACTTTCCTTTTAGGTTTATTTATGTCTTTAGGTAAAGCTGCTGTTTACAAACATATTCCTACATACTACCCAAATCATGTTGGTGCAGTTGGTGGAGTGGTTGGCTTAATAGGTGGCTTAGGAGGTTTCTTCTTACCTATTTTATTTGGCTATCTAAATGATACTTTAAAAGTATGGACAAGTAGCTTTATGGTTTTGTTTGCAATTGTAATGGTTTCTCTAATATGGATGAATATAGCAATTTCTCACATTGAAAAAGAAAAAAATAAGCTAATAAAAGCTAATAAATAAAAATATAGGATTAAAAAAAATGGCACAAGACCTTACCAAATGGGATCCAGAAAACAAAGAACAATGGGAAAGTTACGGCAAAAAGGTTGCTAACCGTAATTTATGGATATCTATACCAGCATTATTGTGCGGTTTTGCAGTATGGCTTTATTGGGGCATTATTACAGTACAAATGCTTAACTTAGGTTTTAAAATTCCTGCTGAAAGCTTGTTTTCGTTAACAGCTATCGCGGGTCTTTCAGGTGCTACTTTAAGAATATCTAGCACATTTTTTGTAAGACTTGCAGGTGGAAGGAACACAATCTTTTTTTCAACTGCTTTATTGCTTATTCCTGCAATAGGTACAGGAATAGCTCTTCAAGATGTTAATACTCCTTTATGGGTGTTTCAGCTTTTAGCTTTACTTTCTGGCTTAGGTGGTGGTAATTTTGCTTCTTCAATGTCTAATATAAGCTTCTTTTTTCCTAAAAAACAACAGGGGTTGGCTCTTGGACTAAATGCTGGCTTAGGTAATTTTGGCGTTACAACAATGCAAATTTTAATACCTCTTGTAATGACTTTTGGTATTTTTGGTGGCGAACCTATGACACTTATGAACGCAAGTGGTACTTTAATAGGTAAAATTGAAGCAGGCTCACAAACATATTTGCATAATGCAGGGTATATTTGGGTTGTTTTGCTTTCTGCTATTTCTATCGCATGCTGGTTTGGCATGAACAATATTAAATCTAAAGATATTACACCTGTTGTGCCTTCTGCTATTTCAGCTTTTTTTAAAATGTCTGTAATGCTTGGTATTGGTTTTTTAACATCTATTCTAGGCTTGTGGTTAATATTACCAGAAGCTGCAAATGGTTCTGGGTTTAATATTAGTAAATTTATTGTCTTACCTCTTGTTATTTTTGCAACTGTTGTATTACTTGCTCTTTTGCCAGGTGAAGCGGGTAAAAACATTAAACATCAATATAAAATATTTAAAAACCCTCATACATGGTATATGACAATTCTTTATATAATGACTTTTGGTTCTTTTATAGGGTTTTCTGCAGCATTACCGCTTTCAATAAAAGTAATTTTTGGGTTTTCTCATATTCCCGACGCAAATGGAGTAATGACACATACAACAATAAACCCTAATGGACCAAGTGCTTTAATGTATGCTTGGATTGGTGCTTTTGTTGGTGCATTAATAAGACCTTTAGGTGGCTATATAGCAGATAAAATAGGTGGCTCTGTGGTAACTTTATTTTGCTCAATTACAATGATAGTATGTGCTGTTTTTGTTGGATATTATATGAAAGCCGCTTACTCTTCTGCAACACCTGAAGAATACTTTATGCCATTTTTAGTTTTATTTATTTTACTGTTTACAGCAACAGGCATAGGTAATGGCTCAACATTTAGGTCTGTTGCTGCTATCTTTAATACAGAGCAAAGGTCTCAAGTATTAGGGTGGTCTTCAGCAGTAGCAGCGTACGGCTCTTTTATTATGCCAATAATGATAGGTGATCAACTAAAAGCAGGCACTCCAGAAACTGCAATGTATCAGTTTGCAATATTTTATGTAATTTGCATTGTGCTTAACTTCGTTGTGTACCTAAGACCCAATGCAAAACACAAAAACCCATAATCTTGATAAAAAATAGGATTTAAAAACATGAGTTATTTTCTTGATAAGCTTACATTTTTTTCTCAAAAAAGAGAAAAATACTCTAACAACCATGGGGTTGCTACAGAGGAAAACAGAAATTGGGAAGAAGCATATAGAGACCGTTGGTCGCATGATAAAATAGTACGCTCTACACATGGAGTTAATTGCACAGGCTCATGCTCTTGGAAGATTTATGTTAAAAATGGCATTATAACTTGGGAAACACAACAAACAGACTACCCTCGCACAAGACCAAATATGCCAAACCATGAACCAAGAGGTTGTGCAAGAGGTGCAAGTTATAGCTGGTATATATATAGTGCTAATCGCTTAAAATACCCTTTGATTAGAAAAGAACTAATTAAAGCATGGAGAGAACATAGACAACAAGAAGTTGACCCTGTAAAAGCTTGGGCTAATATTCAAAGCAAACCAAGCCTAAGAAAAAGCTACCAAGAAGCCCGCGGTAAAGGTGGATTTGTTCGCTCAACTTGGAAAGAGGTAAACGAAATTATTGCATCTTCCCATATTTATACTATTAAAAAATATGGTCCAGACCGTAACATAGGTTTTTCTCCTATCCCTGCCATGTCTATGGTTTCTTATGCTGCTGGTTCTCGTTATTTATCTCTTATAGGTGGCGTATGCATGAGTTTTTATGATTGGTATTGCGACCTTCCTCCAAGCTCTCCTCAGGTATGGGGTGAGCAAACAGATGTGCCTGAAAGTGCAGATTGGTATAACTCTGGCTTTATCATGATGTGGGGGTCAAATGTTCCTCAAACAAGAACACCAGATGCTCACTTTATGACAGAAGCTCGCTATAAAGGAACACAAACTGTAACAATAACCCCTGACTATTCTGAAGCATCTAAGTTTGCAGATATTTGGCTTAACCCAAAACAAGGAACAGATGCCGCACTTGGTATGGCAATGGGGCATGTTATTTTAAAAGAGTTTCATTTAGAAAATACATCAAAATATTTTGATGACTATACAAGAACATACACAGATATGCCTTTTCTTGTAAAGTTAGAAAAAAGAGAAGGAAGATTAGTTGCAGGACGCATGCTAAGAGCAGCCGACTTTGACAACAATCTAGAGCAAAATGAAAACCCTGAATGGAAAACAATTTGCTATGATGAAAATACAGACAATCTTGTTGTTCCTAAAGGCTCAATAGGTTTTCGCTGGGACAAAAGCAAAAAATGGAATATTGTTCCTAAAGATGCTAATACAGAAAATGAAATACGCCCTGTAAAAACACTTTTAGGCAAAGAAGATGATATTGTAAAAGTGGGCTTTGGTTATTTTGCCAACCAAGAACATGAGCATGGCTACTTTAATGCAAATAAGCAAGAAGAGATTCAAGACAGAAATATACCTGTAAAATATCTTGATTTAAAAGGTAAAAAAGTAGCAGTTGCAACAGTTTTTGACCTAATTTGCGCAAGCTATGGTATAAAAAGAGATGGTCTTTTAGGTGAAAATGTTGCAAGTGATTACAACGAAAATGTAGCCTATACCCCAAAATGGCAAGAAAGTATTACAGGCGTTCCTGCTGAAAAGGTTATAAAAGTAGCAAGAGCATTTGCTGAAAATGCCGACAAAACCGAAGGTAAGTCTATGATTATCATAGGGGCTGCTATGAACCACTGGTACCATATGGACATGAATTACAGAGCATGTATTAATATGCTTACATTTTGTGGCTGTATCGGTAAATCAGGCGGTGGTTGGGCTCACTATGTTGGGCAAGAAAAGCTACGCCCTCAAACTGGCTGGTTACCTGTTGCATTTGGGTTAGATTGGGCTCGCCCTCCTCGTCAGCAAAATTCTACTTCTTTCTTTTATGCACATACCGACCAATGGCGTTATGAGAATTTAAAAGTAGCTGATTTAGTTTCTCCTCTTGCTAATAAAGAAAAATGGCAAGGTTCTGTTATAGATTACAATATTAAAGCTGAAAGAATGGGCTGGTTGCCTTCTGCGCCTCAGTTAGAAGAAAATCCACTAGACCTTGTTAAAAAGGCGGAAAAAGAAAATAAAGACCCTGTTGACTATGTTGTAAATCGCTTAAAATCAAATAGCTTAAGAATGTCTTGCGAAGACCCAGATAAAGAAGAAAACTGGCCACGCACCTTACTTGTTTGGCGTTCTAACCTTTTAGGTTCTTCAAGTAAAGGACATGAATACTTTTTAAAGCATCTTCTTGGTACTTCACATGGTGTACAAGGTGACGACTTAGGAGAACTTGGTAAAGATGTCTCTAAAGATGTTACATGGCAAAATGAAGCACCTAAAGGGAAGCTAGACCTTTTAACTACTCTTGATTTCCGTATGTCTACAACTTGTGTGTATTCAGATATCGTTCTACCAACAGCTAGCTGGTATGAAAAAAATGATTTAAACACATCTGACATGCATCCTTTTATTCACCCTCTTACTAAAGCAATTGACCCAGTTTGGGAAAGTAAAACAGACTGGCAGATTTATAAAGATTTAGCAGAAACTTTTTCTAAACTTACAAAAGGGCATTTAGGAGAGGAAAAAGAAGTTGTTCTTACCCCTATAATGCATGATACTGAAGGAGAGATTGCTCAAAGCAATGTTTTAGAATGGAAAAAAGGCGAATGTGAGCCTATACCTGGCAAAACAATGCCTAGCATTAAAGTTGTTGAAAGAAACTACCCTGAAACATTTAAAAGATTCACAAGCTTGGGTCCTTTAGTTGAAAAACTAGGCAATGGCGGTAAAGGTATATCTTGGAATGCTAAACATGAAGTAAATATCTTAAAAGATATAAACGGCAAAAATAGCGATGATTTAGCTAAGATAGAAAGTGATATTGACGCTTGCGAAGCTATTATGACATTAGCACCAGAAAACCATGGTCATGTTGCTGTAAAGGCTTGGAGTGCACTTTCTGATTGCACAGGAATTGACCATACTCACCTTGCTAAACCAAAAGAAGATGAACACATTCGTTTTAATGATATTGTTGCACAACCGCGTAAAATTATATCATCGCCAACTTGGAGTGGGTTAGAATCTCATGAAGTTTCTTACACTGCTGGGTACACTAATGTTCATGAGTTTATTCCTTGGAGAACTCTAACAGGTCGCCAAGAACTTTATCAAGACCACCCATGGATGATTGACTTTGGTGAAAACTTTACATGCTATAAGCCTCCTATTAACACAAACACAGTGTCTGATGTATTAGAAAAGCATGATGATGGTTCTGCTAATTTAGTTTTAAACTTTATTACACCTCATCAAAAATGGGGAATTCACTCTACATATTCAGATAATTTAAGAATGCTTACTCTTTCAAGAGGTGGACCTATTGTTTGGATAAGTGAAGTTGATGCTAAAAAAGCTAACATTGCAGACAATGATTGGATTGATGTTTACAATAGTCATGGCGCTATTGCTGCTCGTGCTGTTGTCTCTCAAAGAGTTAACCAAGGCATGGCTTTAATGTATCACGCTCAAGAAAAAATAATCAACACCCCAGGTAGTAAAATTACAAACCAAAGAGGAGGTATACACAACTCTGTTACAAGAGCTACTTTAAAGCCTACCCACATGATAGGCGGGTATGCACAACTTTCTTATGGTTTTAATTATTATGGAACTGTTGGTTGCAACAGAGATGAGTTTGTGGTTGTTAGAAAAATGAAAAAGGTAGACTTTTTAGATGGTTCGCCAGTTGAGGAACAGGAATAACGATAAGGGAAATTTTAAAATATGAAAATTAGAGCACAAATAGCTATGGTGCTAAACCTAGACAAATGCATTGGTTGCCATACATGTTCTGTTACTTGTAAAAATGTATGGACATCTCGTAAAGGTTTAGAATACGCATGGTTTAACAATGTAGAATCAAAACCTGGTATTGGCTTTCCTAAAGATTGGGAAAACCAAGAAAAATGGAAAGGTGGTTGGGAACTTAAAAACAGCAAGCTACAGCCTAAGCAAGGTGGTAGATTGTCAATTTTAGCAAAAATATTTGGTAACCCAAATATGCCTGAAATTGACGATTACTACGAGCCTTTTACCTATGATTATGAAACCTTACAAAGCTCACCAAGAAGAGATTATCAACCTGTTGCTAGACCAGTTTCTTTAATTACTGGCAAAAGAATGAAAAAAATTGACTGGGGTCCTAACTGGGAAGAGATTTTAGGAGGTGAGTTTGAAAAACGTAAAAAAGACTACAACTTTAAAGAAATGCAAAAAGAAATGTATGGCGAGTTTGAAAATACATTTATGATGTATTTGCCAAGACTTTGTGAACATTGCTTAAACCCTGCTTGTGTTGCATCTTGCCCTTCTGGATCTATTTATAAAAGAGAGGAAGACGGTGTTGTATTAATAGACCAAAACAAATGTCGTGGTTGGCGTATGTGTGTTTCTGGTTGCCCTTATAAAAAAATATATTACAACTGGGAATCTGGCAAAGCTGAAAAATGTACACTTTGCTATCCTCGTTTAGAAAGTGGTGAACCTACTGTATGCTCTGAAACTTGTGTTGGTCGCATTAGATATCTAGGTGTTGTTCTTTACGATGCTGACAAAGTAGAAGAAATAGCTAGTGTGAAAAACGATGAAGATTTATATGAAGCACAATGCAGTATGTTTTTAGACCCTAATGATGAAAACATTATAAGCAAGGCACTTGCAGAAGGTATTCCTGAAAGCTACATAAAAGCAGCTCAAAATTCTCCTGTTTACAAAATGGCCATAGATTGGAAAATTGCTTTTCCTTTACACCCTGAGTACAGAACACTGCCTATGGTTTGGTATGTGCCACCTTTGAGCCCTATTCAATCTGCTTTAGAAAATGGCAAACTAGAAGTTAAGCAAGGGAACATTATTCCAGATGTAGAAGATTTGCGTATTCCAGTTAAATACTTAGCTAACCTTTTAACAGCTGGCAAAGAAGAACCTGTTACTTTAGCTTTAAAAAGAATGCTAGCAATGAGATTGTTTATGAGAAGCGACCTTATTGAAAAAAATAAAGATACAAAAATACTAGATGAAGTTTCTCTAAGTGAAGACACTATAAGGGAAATGTACAAAATTATGGCAATTGCAAACTATGAAGATAGGTATGTTATACCTACTAACCATAAAGAAGAAGTTATAGATGCTTACAAAGCAAGTGGCTCTTGTGGTTTTAGTTTTGGCAATGGTTGTTCATCGCATTCTAATACTAGTTTTGATTTTTTTGAAAATAAGACCGACGCTAAAAAACATGTTGCATTAAATGACTTATTTATGAAAAAGCAGGATTAAGCATGAAAACATTAAAAGCCTTAGCGGCACTTTTAAGCTATCCGACTAAAGAGCTAATAAATGAGTTAAAGCAAATTGAAGATGTTATTGAAGTTGAAGGTATCTTATCACCTGATAATCAACAAGACATAAAACAACTTACAAACTACATGCAAAACAAAAATTTGTTAGATCTTGAAGAAGAATATACTGAACTTTTTGACAGAACTCCATCTTTATGCCTTAACATGTTTGAGCATATATACCAAGACTCTCGCGATAGAGGACAAGCACTTTCTGACCTTGTTGAAATCTATAAAGAGGCTGGTTTAGAGTTAAAGACAGAAAATTTACCTGATTACTTACCTTTGTTTTTAGAATACTTAAGTACTTTAAACAAAGAAGATGCTATTAAAAACTTAAGTGGTGCTGTTGATATTACAACACTACTTGCTCTAAGGTTAAAGAATAGAGCTTCTTTATACGGGTATGTGTTTAAGGCATTGCAGTCTTTATCTTTAGAGAACTACAACAAAGACAATATTAAAAAAGCACTTACTGAAAATGACGGTAGCCTTGCAAACTTAGATGAACTAGACGAGCTTTGGGAAGAGCAAATGGCTTTTGAAAACAAGACAAACTCAACAGAGCAAAATTCTTGCCCTCAAGTTAAAGAAATGGTTTCAAGAATATATTTAAGTGACGAACAAAAAACTAAGAGGAGCTAATTATGAACTTTTTCTTTTTTACTATTTTTCCATATATGGCGGTAGTTTCTTTTATTCTTGGAAGTATCTTAAGATTAGACAGAGACCCATTTTCTTACAAAAGTAAATCTAGTCAATTTTTGAGAAGAAAGCAACTTATAATAGGCAGTATTACTTTTCATGTAGGTATTCTTATTATACTTATGGGGCATGCTGTGGGTTTTTTTGTTCCTCTTCCTTTACTAGATATAATGGGGGTTAGTCATTCTTTTAAACAGGTTCTTGCAATTTCCGTAGGTGGCTTAGCAGGTATTTTGGTTTTAGTTGGCCTTGTGTTACTTTTGCATCGCAGGTTGTTTGATGAACGCATAAGAGCAACAAGTTCTTTTACTGATATACTAATACTTATTTTGCTTTTACTTCAAGTTTTAATCGGATTACTTTCTATTTTTGAATCTTTAAAACACTTAGATGGCGAAGAAATGGTGAAATTCATGCTATGGGCTCAAACTTTAGCTACATTTAAAGGCGATGCGTCTTTATATATTGCAGATGTTGCCTTTGTGTTTAAGTTACATATTGTGTTAGGGTTATTAATAGTATTTATTTTCCCTTTTACGCGCTTGGTGCATATTTTTAGTGCTCCTATAACTTTTGTTGCCCGTCCTTACCAAATTGTTCGTAAAAAGAAATAATTGACACAATTGTTTGTTTAGCACTACCTAAGATACCTTAAATCTCTTAGGTAGTTTTTTACTCTACACCTACTAAATCTTCCAAAAAGCAACGGCAAGAAGCATTTGCCAAATACAAAAATAATGAATTATAAAATGTGTAAAAATAGCCCATCAAAACATTGAAAATGCAACATGTAAGAAAAAAATTATAAAAACACTTGTATGCTTTTGATTATTTGCAGTTTTGTTAAAGTTCTGCTTTATATGTATTTTATGCATGTTTGCTTATTTACACAGTATAAAAAAAGTAAATAAAACTGTTTAATACCTAAAAGGATTTATATTTACTTTTTTATCTTCTGCATGATTAGGTATATTTATAAGAGCAACCAATACTTTTAAATATACTATAAACCACAAGTGCTTACTTTTAAGTTATAAGCTCTTTGCTGGTATTTTAAGTTTTTAAAAAACCTCTACCCTCTTAACTGACCTTGTAGTTTTTCTTCAACATTTTTAATTATTGTGTTGCAGATTTTTTCAATCTCTTCACCTTTTAGGCTTTGGTCTTTAGGTTGAATAGTTATAGAAAAAGCAACTGACTTTTTACCTTCTTCTAAGTTATCACCCTTATAGATGTCAAAAATTTTAACATCAGTAATTAGCTTACTTGCTGACTTTGCAATTTTAATAAGTTGCAAAGCTTGCACATCATCACTTAATACAAAAGCAAAATCACGGCTTAAAGGCATAAGGTTGTTTTCAATAAAAGGGCTTTGTTTAGAAAGCTTTACAAACTTTGCTAAACGCTCTGTATAAAGCTCAAATAACATAATATCTTCTTTTATACCTAGCTTTTGTTTAATAGCAGGGTGTAGCTGACCAAAACAAGCAACCATGTTTTTAAACCCAAAACCAACCATAGCAGATTTTGACCCATGATAATAAGGTGGTAAATCATCTGTTTTATAGGTTAGCTTGCTTGGGCTTATGCCTAATTCGTTTAAAGCCTCAAAAAGCAGGGCTTTAACATCATAAACATCTACATTACGGGCTTTTTCTAAAGCATCGCTTTGTTGTTTATTCTTGCCTGAAAGCAAGCAAGCAAGTTGTAGCTCTTGTTTGTCTTTTAGATTAAAGTCGTAAACATCACCAGCTTCAAAAATATGTAATGAGTTTTTGCCTTTATTATAGTTACTTAAATAAGTTAAAAGTAATGAAGGCACTATTGACTTACGCATTAAAGCAAGGTTAGCTGAAATTGGGTTTAAAAGCTCTAGCTTTTCATCGTATATTCCTAAAGTTTTAGCTAAATCTTGCGGAATGAAAGACATTCCTAAAACCTCTTGCAAGCCCTTATTTGCTAAAATATAGCCTAGGTCTTGGGTAAGGTCTGCTTCTTTGTGTTTTTCAAATGCTATGCATGGTTTTGCATCTTTTAATGGTTTGCTTTCAATATTATCAAACCCATATAGTCTTACAGCTTCTTCTATTATGCAGTTTTGAGTTTGTATATCAAACCTATAACTTGGAGCTTTTACAAGTAAAGTGTTTTCATCTTTTTCTTTTACTTCAAACTCAAGCACTTGTAAAAGGTTTGTAACCTCACTTTTGCTTAAACTAAGGCTTGTTAGCTTAGCAAAGTATGTTAAATCTAGCTCTATTGTGTTTTCTTCTACTTTAGCACTTCCAAAAACAGAAGTATTACTAAACTCACCTTGGCAAATATCTTTAATATAATTTAGTAAAATATTTAAGTTGTCTTCCATTTTGGTTTTATCAACAAAACGAGAATATCTATAAGAAGCCTCTGAAGATATCCCTAAAGATGATGCACCGCTTAAAATAATATCACTTTCAAAGTGTGCACACTCAACCAAAATATTTTTTGTTTCTTCTGTGCATGAGCAATCAAGCCCGCCCATAATGCCAGCTATACAAACTGGGGTATCGTCTTTACATACAAGCGGAATGTTTTGCTCTAGCTGATATTCTTTATCATCAAGACATTTAATTTTCTCTTTGCTGTTTGCAAACCTAACACTAATGTTGTTTGAAACCTTGTCATAATCATAAATATGGAAAGGTTGGTTTAGGTCTATTGTTAGGTAGTTTGCTAAATCAACCAACGGGCTGTTTAACTTTACCCCTATCATTTTTAGGCTGTTTGTTATAAAATCAGGCAATTTTGCAGTTTTGTTATCAATACCTTTAACTAAAACAGCATTAAAATATGTGCAAATATTTTCATCAGCAGTAAGAGTAATGCTATCTTCTAGTGTTCTTGCAACGGCTTTAATATCTAAAGGCTTTAGCTTACCTTTACCAAATGCTGCTAAGTCTCTTGCTATGCCTCTTACTCCAAGTGCATAAGCTCTGTTTAAAATTATAGAAACATCGTATATAACATCATCTAAACCCATGTATGGCAATATGCTATCGCCTACTTTTGCATCTAAAGGAAGTTCAATAATACCATCATGGTCGTCGCTTAAAGTTAGCTCTCTTTCAGAAAGCATCATGCCAGAGCTTTCAACCCCTCTAATGCTTGCTTTTTTTAAGGTTATATCAGTACCAGGAATATACATACCTTCATCGGCAAATACAACCTTAATGCCTTTGCGAGCATTATACGCACCGCAAACAATTTCTTTAATTTTGTTATCACCTATTTCAACTTGGCAAACCTTTAAGCTATCTGCATTTGGGTGCTTTACTGCATCTTTAATATATGCAACTGTAAAACCTTCAAACTTTTCTTGGTAGTTTGTATATTCTTCAACTTCTAAGCCCAAATCTACCAATGCATCTTTTATTTGCAAAGGAGTTAGGTTTGTATCAATATGTCTGCAAAGCCAATTATAGGTAAACTTCATTTAATCAAGACCTTTAGTTAAACTAGGTGTTTTATAGTTTTTGCTTTTATGGTGTTTTAAAAAATCTATATCATTTGCATAAAGGCTTCTTAAATCTTTAACATTGTATTTAAGCATTGCAAGCCTTTCAACACCTACACCAAAAGCAAAACCTGAATATTTTTTAGAATCTATAGAGCAGTTTTCAAGCACTTTAGGGTGAACCATTCCACAGCCTAAGATTTCAAGCCAATTATCACCTTTTCCTATTTCTATACCATCTTTAGTTTTTTTGTATGATATATCAACCTCAAAAGAAGGCTCGGTAAAAGGAAAATAACTAGGACGGAATCTAAAAGGTAAATCATCAACCCCAAAAAACTTAGTGCAAAACTCTTGTAAAACATACTTTAAGTTTGCAAGGCTTACATCTTCTGCAACATAAAAACCTTCCACCTGATGAAACATAGGCGAATGGGTTGCATCGTGGTCAGACCTATATGTTTTACCTAAAGACATAACCTTAAAAGGAGGTTTGTTATTTTGCATATAGCGAACTTGCACTGTTGAAGTATGGGTTCTTAAAACATAGTTTAAGCTTTCTTCATTTAAGCTGTACTTTTCTTTCATGTAGAAAGTATCATGGTCGCTTCTTGCAGGGTGATTTGAAGGAATATTTAAATTACTAAAGTTAGTTTCTTGGCTTTCTATATCAGGCCCACGAGAATACGCAAAGCCCATAGAAGATAAAATGCTTACTATTTGGTTAGCTACATTTGTAAGCAAATGTAAAGAGCCACTTTGGTAAGACCTACCATCTAAAGTAACATCTATTTTCTCTTTTAGCATTTCTTCTTGCAGTTTTTGTTCTTCTAGCTTTTCTTTAGCTTCTGCAATATTTTCGCTAATTTGAGTTTTTATTTTATTTAAAACAGAACCTTGTTGTTTTTTTTCTTCAACTGAAAGGTTTGAAAGGTCTTTCATAGCAAGAGAAATAAGCCCTTTTTTACCAAGTAGCTCAACTTTTAATTGCTCAAGCTCTTGTAGGTTATTTGCTGATGAAATTTTGTTAAGATAAAGCTCTAAGTCTATCATGTTTACCCAACGCTAATAAAAAGGAATGCTAGCTTAATTAAAAGCTAGCGTTTATGAATAAAAAAGTAATATTATTTAAAAATTCTTACTTTTTATGCTTTTTTGTTTAAAGCTTCTTGTACAGCTTCTAAAACTTTTGCAAAGCTTTCTTGAGAGTTTACAGCTAAATCAGCTAGAACTTTTCTGTCCATTTCAATACCTGCTAACTTTAAGCCATGAATAAACTGCGAGTAAGTTAAACCTTTTTCTCTTACTGCTGCATTGATTCTTTGAATCCAAAGTTTTCTAAACTCTCTTTTACGAACTCTTCTATCTCTGTAAGAGTATTGTAATGCTTTTTCTACTTTTTCTAATGCTACTCTAAACACATTTTTGTTGCGTCCTCTGTAGCCTTTAGCCATTTGCAATACTTTTTTATGGCGTTTACGAGAAGTAACGCCTCTTTTAACACGAGCCATTTTTTATTTCCTTGTATTTTTTTAAGTTAAATTTTTATGAATGTAAACACTGTTTTACTAAAGAAGCATCAC
Organism: uncultured Rickettsiales bacterium; assembly: GCA_964472375.1. GTDB lineage: Bacteria > Pseudomonadota > Alphaproteobacteria > WRAU01 > CAYYLE01 > CAYYLE01. The sequence goes on along the minus strand of CAYYLE010000004.1, from coordinate 35,930 downwards.
CTTTTGTTAAAACTTTGGTGCCTCTTGCATTTCTTTTCATATCTTTAGAACGGCGTCTTAAAAAGTGACTCTTGTTTGCAAACTTAGCTTTTACAAGACCAGTTGCAGTAAATTTAAATCTTTTCTTAGCACTAGATTTATTCTTTAACTTGGGCATTTTATTCTCCTTTTGTATATGAGTTTAAACATATTTGACGATATTCGGCATGCCCTGCCTTATACGCCTTTATTAAAAACAACTATAAATTTTATAGCTTAATGTATTTTTTGTAAAGTTTTTATTTAGTAGAAAGTGGAGAAATAATCATAAACATAGACCTTCCCTCAACTCTTGGCTTTGCCTCTAAACGAACTTTTTCTTCTGCACCTGCATCTTTATGCATTTTTTCTAAAAGCTCAATACCATGCTGTTGGTATGCAACTTCACGACCTCTAAACCTAACTGTAACCTTAACTTTGTTTCTACTATCAATAAATCTGTTTAAGGCTTTTAGTTTAACTTGGTAATCGTGTTCACTAATATTTGGTCTTAGTTGAATCTCTTTTAGCTCAACAGCAGACTGATGCTTTTTAGCTTCACTTTTCTTTTTTTGTTGTTGGTATTTATATTTACCATAATCAAGTATTTTACACACAGGTGGTTCGGCATTCGGCGAAACAGCAACTAAATCAAGCCCATCTTTTTTTGCAAGCTCAATAGCATCTTTAGTTTTTACAACACCTGCCATGTTGCCTTCTGCATCAATCAACCTTACCTCTAAGGCTCTAATTTGATGATTAACAGGGGTTTTATCAACTACTCTATTATCGTTAGATTTTCTTATAGGTTTCACTATATATGAGACTCCAATTTTTATTTACACACTTTTTTTAAAAATACTAAAGCCCTTAACCAGGTATTACAACTTTAGATTTTATAAACTCTACAAAGGCATCGTACTCCATTACCTCGGTGTTGTTTTCACCAAAATAACGCACAGATACTGTTTTATTGCTTGCGTCTTTATCACCTAAAATAGCAATATAAGGTATCTTTTGCACTGAATGCTCTCTGATTTTATAGCTTATTTTTTCATTTCTGCTATCTAAAACACTGTAAACACCTTGCCTTGCAAGGTCTCTATGCAAGCTAGCTGCATAAGGGGTAGCACTATCACTAACTGTTGCAATAACCAAAGGTATTGGGGTTATCCAATCAGGTAGTTTGCCCGCATGGTGTTCTAGCATTATTCCTATAAATCTTTCAAACGAGCCAAGTATAGCACGGTGAAGCATTACAGGAGTTTCTCTTTCGCCTTCGCTGTTAATATATGTAGCACCTAGGTTTTTAGGCAATACAAAATCAACCTGCAAAGTACCTAATTGCCAATGGCGACCTAGAGAATCTTTAAAAGTAAACTCAAGCTTAGGTCCATAAAAAGCACCTTCGCCTTTATTTTCAATTAAATCTAACCCTGCTTTAAATGCAGCATCTCTTAATGATTGCTCTGCTTTGTCCCAAATTTCATCAGAGCCTTGTCTTACTTCTGGTCTGTCTGAAAATTTAACAATTATTTGCACATCGCCTAAAATATCACGATAAGTTTTCTCTAAAGCTTTACAAAAAGACTTTGTTTCTTCTACTATTTGGTCTTGAGTGCAAAAAATATGCCCATCATCTTGAGTGAATTCTCTTACTCTTAAAAGACCGTGTAAAGCACCTGATGGCTCGTTACGGTGGCATGAGCCAAACTCTGCAAGCCTTAAAGGAAGGTCTTTATAACTTCTTATTTCTTTATTATATATTTGCACATGTCCTGGGCAGTTCATTGGTTTAATAGCCAGTGTTTCTTCTTTATCACTATCTATTACAAACATGTTATCTTTAAACTTTGCCCAATGACCTGAAAGCTCCCAAAACTTTCTGCTCATAACTTGTGGTGTTTTTACTTGGCTGTAGCCTTCTGTTTCTAAAAGCTTTAGAATGTAATTTTCTATATTTTTATACATTCTATAACCTTTATTGTGCCAAAAAACTGAACCTGCTGCTTCTTGCTGTTGGTGAAAAAGCTTTAAATTTGCCCCTAGTTTACGATGGTCTCTTTTTTCAACTTCTTCCAAAAATACTAGATAATCTTCAAGCTCTTTTTTGGTAAAAAATGCAATACCTGATATTCTTTGCATGATTTTACCTTCTGGTAAATCTTGTGCATTAATACCTGAAAGTGCTGTAAGCTTAAAATGTTTACCAACATATTTAGTACTAGGAAAGTGAGGGCCTCTACAAAGGTCCGTAAAATCCCCTTGAGTGTATATACTTAGTGTTTCACTTTCTGGAATATTGCTTATTATTTTAACTTTAATGCTTTGATTTAGTTTTTTAAAAAAACTAACAGCATCATTTCTTGAAAGTTCTTCTCTTACAATTTTAAAATCTTTAGCAACAAAATGCTTCATTGCATTTTCAATTACTGATAAATCAGATTCTTTTAAAGGCTCATCTAACATAAAATCATAATAAAAGCCTTTTTCTGTTGCAGGTCCAACTGAAAGCTCAATATTTGGGTAAAGCTCAAGCAATGCTTGTGCTAAAAGGTGTGCACAATCGTGCCTTAACATTTGGTTTGCGTATTCTATATTTTTTGCAGTAATAACCTCTAAAGAGCAATCAGAACTTAGGGTGTAAGAAAGGTCTACAAGCGTGCCATTTACTTTTGCAGCTAAAGCACTTTTAGCTAAAGATATAGAAATTTTTGCAACTACATCGCTTACTTTTGAGTTTTTTTCACAACTTAGCAAGCTACCATCTAATAATTTAACACTTATCATAAGTGCAACAATACCTCTTTTTATACAAAAAATTAAATACTAAAGTTTAGCACTACTACTAAAAAACAATACACATGTTATAATAGTTCATAACATAGTTTTTTACAATATAAAATAAATTCTATAAAAAACAGCTAACAAGCTAAGGTGCTATGAACTATATACTAAATAAAAACAATAACAAACTATACTACGAAATAAAAAACCAAGAGTATTACAGCAAAAGTAAGCCTTTTGTCGTGTTTTTGCATGGTTATAGCTCTAGTTGTGAAAGCACTAAAGCCTTGTTTGTAAAAGAGCTTTGCCTTAAGCACAACCTACCTTTTATAGCTTTTGATTTAAGTGCAAGCGGTAAATCTGAAGGTGATATTTTAAACGCAAACATAGAAACTTGGCTTTGCGATGTAGAAATTGTTTTAGAAAAACTTAGCAAAAACAAACAAAAACTAATTATAGGCAGTAGTTTAGGCGGTTGGCTTGCAATGCTTTATTGCTTAAAAAACCCTAGTCAGGTACATTCGCTTTTAGCTTTAGCTCCTGCACCTGATTTTCATACTGATATGCTTAGTAGTTTTGATGAAAACCAACTTAAAACCTTAAAAGAGCAAGGCTATTTAAAACTACAAACCGACCCACAATATGATAGTTTAATAGTTCCTTATAATCTTTTATTAAATGCTGAAAAATTTGCCTTATTACAAAAAGATAAAATTGAAATACAAAAACCTATTACTATTTTACAAGGAATGAAAGATTCTTCAGTGCATTATACTAAAAGTATAGAAATTATGGAAAAAATAACATCAGAAAATGCAAAGCTAATACTTTGTAAAGAAAGCAACCATGGGCTTTCAACCCCCGATGATTTACAAACAATTCAAGAACAAATCTTTAAACTTATCAGTTAAATTTAAAAAAATAAGCAATAGGGAGGGCTTAAAAATAAAATGGTCAATAAAATAGATATTGAAAAATACAAAATCAATTGCAAAGAAATTAAGTTTGAAATCAATCAGGTAGACCCTGAAAAACTAACTAGCAAAGAAATAAAAAACATTGAAGGCGTGTTGCAAGAAAGAGTGGTTTCTGCAATTGAGCTTGCAATTAACATTAATGATAAAGGCTATAATGTTTTTGCAATAGGTCCTAAAGGCTCGGGCAAAAAAGACTTTATTAAAAACATAATCAAGAAAAAAGCCCTAAAAAGAGAGCTTTTTGATATCTGCTATGTTTATAATTTTGAAAACAGCAACAAGCCTTTATACCTAAAGCTAAAAGCATGCGATGGCAAAGAGCTAAAAAAAGATATTGAAAAAACCCTAGAAGACTTAAAAATAATAATACCTTCATCTTTTAGAAGCAACAGCTACCTTGCAAAAGTAGACAAAGTAAAACAAGACTTTATTGCCCAAGAACGCAAAGACTTTGAAAGCATAAACCAATGCGCAAGAGAAATGCACCTTACTATTAAACCAGGTGAAAAAGAATACGGGGTTATTCCTCTTAAAGAAGATGGCAACCCAATGCAAGAAGCTGACCTTAAAAAACTAACAGCAGAAGATAAAGAAAACCTAAACTCTCGCTTTAAAAATATTGAGCATAAGTTACAAAAGTTTCTTGAAAAGCAACCAATTCGTGAAAATGAGCTAATAACAAGAATAAATGTTATTAACACTAAGCAAGTTCGTGCTTTATGCTCTAAAATTTTTGGTAAAACAAAAAGAAAATGGGGTAGAAAATATGAAGATAATAAAGTTGGCAACTATTTAACCCAGCTAGAAGAAGCAGTAATAAAAAACCATAAAAAGTTTTTTCAAAATGTTGCAAAAACAGATGAAGAAAAGGCTATATCTTTATTTTCAAAAGAGCCTGAAAAATTTTCTATAAAAGACTTATTTACTGTGCATTTAATTACTGAAAACAGTAAAACAAAAAATGTTCCTGTAATATCTATAAACAACCCAACAAGTGAAAATTTGTTTGGTGATATCATAAACGAGTACGACAGTGATAGCCAAACCATTAAAGGTGGTGCTTTTCATTCTGCAAGCGGTGGTTATTTAATTCTTGATGCTAGCAAGGTTTTAGTAAAGCCCGAACTTTGGGAACAAATTAAATACGCCCTTAAGTATCAATCTATAAAAATACCTAAAAAAGAAGGGCTTTTAAACTTAGTAGGTGGTGCAAGTAGCAACCTAAGACCAGAAGCAGTGCCAAACACTACCAAAGTAATAATGGTAGGAAGCAGTGAAATTTACAGTGCCTTAATTCAATACGATAGTGAGTTTAACAACCTGTTTAAAGCAGTTGCAAACTTTACCCACACTTTAGAAATAAACAACAAAACCTTAAAGTTTTTTTATAACAAATTACTTGAAAATACAAAAGATGAAGATATATTACCAATTGGTAAAACAGGATTTGCAAAAATTGTGAAACATGCATCTAAAGAAGCTGGTGATAAATCTCGTATTACTGCTAATTTTAGAAAAATGGCCGATTTACTTAGAGAAAGCAACCATGTTGCCAAAATGGAAAAAAGCTCTGAAATTTTAAAAGAGCATGTTGCAAAAGCAATTGCTGCCCATTTTTTAAGAATAAATATTTTAAGTGCTAACATTAAAGATTCAATTAAAGATAATACTATTTTAATCAACACAACAGGAAATAAAGTTGGTCAGATAAATGGGCTTTCTGTTTACCAAGTGTATGGGCATACTTTTGGGCAACCACAACGCATTACTGTAAACTCTTACAAAGATAATACAGGAATTATAAACCTGCAAAAAAATTCTGCCCTAAGTGGGAAAATCTACTCAAAAGCATCTTTAATTATTAATTCTTATATTAAAAGCAAGTTTGCGTTAGTTGAAAACTTTAGCTTTGGTGCAAGTGTTAACTTTGAGCAAACTTATAGCTATGTAGATGGTGATAGTGCCTCTATTGCTGAAGTTATCTGCTTGCTTTCTTCACTTTCTGGTAAAGCTATTAACCAATCTCTTGCTGTTACAGGTGCAATGTCGCAAACTGGTGAGGTTTTAGCAATTGGTGGTGTTAACGAGAAAATTGAAGGCTTTTTTGATGTTTGTAAAGAAAAAGGCACTAAAAACAATGGTGTTGTAGTACCAAAAACCAACATTAAAAACATAGTTTTAAGAGAAGATATAGAAAAAGCAGTTGCTGATGGAAGCTTTACAATCTATGCTGTTGAAAATATAGAGCAAGCAATTGAGATATTTTTTCTTTGCTCTGCTGGTAAGCAAAGCAGTGATGGAACATACAAAGATAGCGAAACTGTTTTTGGCTCTATACTTAAAAACTTTTGTAAAGCTGCAAAAACATCCGAAAAATAGCTCTATGAACAATAAACCTGAGGAGTAACTAAACATTTAAATCCAATGCTCCTTAGGTACTTTTTTGATTGTTTGTCTTTTTTAGTTTTGGGTTTTTAAAAAACAAAACCAAGGGGTAGTAGTTTAATATTATTGCTTCTTTTTTAGCTTAAGAGGTTTTTTGATTTCTATAATATTTGTTGCTCTCTTTTAAGGGAAAGTAACGACTTTAGTTTTTTTGTAACTTTATACAATACTGCTATGCATCTTAAAGTAAGCTAATTTTTCATTTTGTTATAAATAAATCTTTATTGCTTTATTTTTCTATAAAATTTTTTATAAGCAAATAAACCAACAAAAAGGCATTTAATATTAAAAAACTATCAAGGCAACTAAAAAGACAATAAAAAAACCCAAAGTAACCAAATAATTAGTCACCATGGGTTTTAAGTTTAATAAACTAAAGTTTTAAAAGCTCTACTAAACTTTCTGCAATCATTAGTTCTTCTTGTGTTGGAATAACAAAGAACTTAACTTTACTAGAAGGTTTTGTAATTAAAGTATCTGAAGCTTTATTTTTATCTTCATCAAGCTCAACACCTAAGTAAGCAAACTCATTAGCTAGGTCTACTCTTAGTTTTCTTGAGTTTTCACCTACACCTGCTGTAAAGATTATAGCATCTACACCTTTTAATAAAGCGATGAAAGAACCAATATTTTTTACAACACTGTGTATAAATACTTCCCAAGCTTCTGGTGCGTGCTCTTCTACAAAACGGAAATCACTATATTTACCATCTGTTAAACCAAGCATACCTGATTCATGGTTAAGCAATCTACCTAAGCTTTCGCCATCATGCCCTTTTGAGTTTAAAAGATATAAAATTAAACCAGGGTCAATAGAACCACATCTTGTACCCATAGGTAAACCCTCTAAAGGGGTAAGTCCCATTGTAGTTGCAATACCTTTACCGTTTTTAACAGCTGAAATTGAAGCACCTGCACCAAGATGGCAAATAATAAGCTTGCCATTTGCAACGGTTTCATCAATATCTTTAATTGCTTTTGTAATATATTGGTAAGAAATACCATGCATACCGTATCTGTATAGCTTTTCTTCTTCTGCTAGTTTTTTCGGTATAGCATATGTTTGTGCAACTTTTGGATTTGTTCTGTGGAAAGCAGTATCAAAAACTGCAACTTGAGGAATATCGTTATAACGCTCTTTAATTGCTTCCATAGCAAAAATACTATGTGGCAAATGTAAAGGTGCAAGCGGGGTGATATCTTTTAAATTTTGAATAACTTCATCATTTATTAAAGTTGCATCTTGGTATAAATCAGCACCGTGTACAACTCTATGCCCAACAGCGTGAAGTTTTTCTCCACCTAGTTTTTCACTTAAAAAATCCATCACATAGTATAAAAGCTCGCGTCTTGTGTCTTTTGCTGTAAAGGTTTGCTTTGCAACTTTGTTGCCATCGCCATCTTTAACAGCAAACAATGGTTCATCTGTACCTATACCGCTTACTTGACCATTGTAAGAACCTTGTAGCTCTTTACCGTTTAAAGAAAACAACTGAAACTTTAAACTAGAAGAGCCAGCGTTAATTATTAAAACATGTTTCAATGTACTAATCCCCTTTTACTTAAAATTATAAACTCTTATTATTTTGAATTACTTAAAGATAATGCAGCTGCTATTGACGCTACTCTTGTTTCAATAGAATCTGCTCTACTTGTTAACACAACGGGAACTTTAGCACCTAAAACAACGCCTAGTGCTTTTGCATTACCTAAATATATTGCTTGTTTTGCAAGAATGTTTGCTGCTTCTAAATTTGAAGGAACCAATATATCAGGGTCGCCTGCTACAGCACTTTTTACACCTTTAATGCTTGCAGCTAAAGCACTAATTGCATTGTCAAAAGCTAAAGGACCATCAACAATAGCGTTTGTAATTTGGTTTCTTTCTGTCATTTTTGCAATTGCTGCTGCTTCAATAGTGTTAGGAATCTTGCTATAAATATGCTCAACAGAAGACAACAAAGCAACCTTAGGTGTCTTAATACCTAAAGACCTTGCAAACTCAATAGCATTTTTAACAATATCTACTCTTGTATCAAAATCAGGTGAAATATTTAAGGCACAATCTGAAACCATTAAAAGTTTATTATAACTTGGCATATCTAAAACATATGCGTGGCTTATCCTTCTGCCTGCTCTTAAGCCTGCATCTCTGCTTACTACATGTTTCATTAGTTCATCAGTGTGCAAACTACCTTTCATTATTGTAGCTATTTTACCTTCACGGCAATCTCTACATGCAAGTATTGCTGCTTCGTTGTAATCTCTACAATCAATTATGGTTGCATCACTTACATCTATATCGTTTTCTTTTGCAACTTCTCTAATTTTAACTTCAGGACCATACAAAAAAGGAATTGCAACACCTTGCTTGTAAGCTTCCATAATTCCTTGAAGTGAGGTAACATCACAAGGGTACACCATAGCTACTTTTCTACCATGTTCAGGAATGGTTTTTACACCTTCAATAATATTTAAGATTTTATTTTCATACATTTTTTAACTACCTCAAATTATAATTATAAATTGCTAATTGCAAGTAACAAGTTTATTTCTCTCACCTATCATAGCATTAAAATAGGCAATATTCTGCAAATAATTATCGCTATTTTTATTAAAAGCTACATAAAGATTGTTAGGGCTATGTTTGTAAACTGTTACTAAACTTTTTGTTAAATCTTCTTGTTTTATTGTTTTTCGTAGGCAACTACTTAAAAGCATTACATCTACTTTACTGCTGGCATAATCATTAACCAGCTGTATAAAGCTACTGTAATAGCGAACATCTACATTATCTTGCAGGCTCATTTGGTTAAGCACTATTTTGTACCTATCACTTGCTAGTGTGCCTAGCTTTTTGTTTCGCAGTAAACTATTTAAGCTTTTGTTTTCATTTTCATCATTGCGAAAAAAGTGATAAGGACCAACAACAACCATAGTCTCTTGCCCGTATGGGTCGCTTAACTCAAAGTTACTATCTTTTTTAATATAGCCTTCATAAACCGCCCCTATTAAAATATCAGGTTCTTTGTCTTTTAGGTCTATCCTTTCAACAAAATCCATAGAAAGCTTAACAGCAGTTGCGAAACTACCTAAAATATTAACATCAATACCCGAAATTATGCCATCGCTTTTTAATACAAGCCAAGGGTTAGAGTAATCAAAAGAAGAGACAACAACACTATGCTTAGCGGTATCTTTTTTATAAAAGTTACTGTATGTGTGGTACAATGGCAAAAGCAACACTAATGAGAAACAAAACAACATGGTTTTGCATAGTTTTTTTTTGTGCAAAAAAACCAAAATTGGTGAAACTAAAGCAATTAAAACAATATAATACAAGTACTTTTTCTCCTCGGGTTTGTGAAACTTTATGTATTACTTAGTAAATGATAGCAACAAATTAAATTTTTTAATAGATAAGATTTTAACAAACAACAAATGGCTTGCTCTTGATACTGAATTCCATACAGGAAGAACAAAACTTTACCCTACTCTTTCTACAATACAATTATGCTTTCCTGATGGGAAAAGCTATGTTGTAGATTGTATTGAAAATAATTTTGATACAAGTATTGAAGATTTCATTAATGTGATAGAAAATAGCCAATGCATAAAAGTTTGGTTTAGTGCTAAGCAAGATATCATTATTTTCAACCACAAAGCAAGCAAGCAAATGAGCAATATTTTTGATATTCAAATAGCTGTAAAAGCACTTGGGTACAGAGATAACATAGGTCTTGCTGAACTTTATGAAAATATTTTTCATGAAAAAACAAGCAAAGCTATGCAAAAAAGCAACTGGCTACAAAGACCACTAAGCAAAGAGCAAATAATATACAGCTTTTTAGATGTATATTATATATACAAGATATACAAAAAAATCCTTCCTCAAATTTGTGAAAAAAAACTACTTGCAAATATTAACGAAAAAACAAAAGTAATATACAGTGGCAATAACCTAAAATATAATATAAACAAAGAGCTTTCTAAACTAAGGCTTTATAATAGTAAGCAAAACGCAATTGCCCTAAGTCTTTTTAAACTAAGAGAAACCCTTGCAAAAAACCACAATCTTTCACGCAAAATGATATATGAAAATAAAGATATTAGAAAAATAGCCATAAGAAAGCCAACTAACCTTAAAGACCTTTTTAGAGTAAAATACTCTCGCCAAATCAAAGAAAACCAAGCACAGATACTAAATATTATTAAACACAGTATTTAATAAAAATTTTCAAGATGTTTTCTTATTAAATCAAACTTTGTTTTTGGTTTTATTATATCTTTTACAAAAGGCAGTGTAACCTTTTTGTTTAATTCCATTTTATTTTTGTATATCTTTTGTGCAAAGTTGCCTAGGCTTTCAAAGTCTGTATTTATATTTTTAAAAATATAATCAACAGCATTTAAAGGTATATCAAAACCTAGGTTGTAGCACATTTTTATAAAAATAAACTTCATTACCTTCTCATCTGCTTTTTCTATATAAAAAACTAATGAGCTTCTAATACGCGACTTTACATCTTTAGTTGAAAACTCTATCTCGTCAATTGTTCTATCACTTGCCATTACAAGGTTTTTTTTGTTAGCTATTATAAAATTCAACAAATGAAACAAGCTTTCTTCGTTGTTTTTATTTATGTTTTGTAGGTTATCAAGCACATAGTAACTTGCATTTTTATCAAAATTTTTTAGGTTATTGATATCTAGGCTAAAACAGTTGCCTTTTTTGTTGCAAAAGGCATTTAAAAGCAATGATTTTCCACTTTGTTTTTGCCCTATAATTAAAGCAAAAGATGCTATCCAATCTTCTTTATAATTAAATAAAAAGTTAAACACCTTTTGATTGTGAGTACTTACAAAAATATCTGCATTAGTTGCATTTTTGTTGTTTTCTTTTGGTGTACTAAAGTCAAAAAACAGCTGTTGCAAGCTATTATTGTTAAATGTCATTAATTTGTACACACACTATTTACACATTCTTCAACTGTTGCTATATCACCAGATACAATAGACCTACTAACACTTTCTATATAAAACCCTAGTGATTTTAAATCATTATCTATCGCATCTAATTTATTTTTGTGTTTTACTTTTAAAACAACTTTATTAGAGTAGAATTTTTCCACTGTAAAAGACTCAACGCTTATAATGTTTTGTAGCTGTCTTTTAAATCTTGTAAGTTTATTTAAATCATTAAAGTACAAAATAAAATAGCTATCTTTAGCTTCTGATGTAATTATGCTATAAGCTTGCTCTAAAAAATAATCATTTAGCTCTACGCTTGCATCTTGTGCAATGTATTGATAAATATCAATACCTCTTAGTTTGTTTTGTTCTTGTAGTTTGCTTTCTGAATAGCTTTTTACAAAAATATCTTTTTTATCTTCTAGGTTTGTAGCTTTTAAAATATAAACATCACCTTTTAATGAAAGCTCTAAAATAAAAGCACCTTCACTTGCAGAGTTTACAACCTTAGCTTTTTGTAATACATTTTTATGCACAACATCAGAAGAGTTTATACTTTCAAGGTCTTGCACTGTTACAGCTGTGTTTGCAATATCATAAATTGATGCTTGGTAGGTGTTTTCTTTGCTAAAAACCGCTTGCTTCCATTTGTTTTCATCTTCCCATAGCATTGCTTTGTTGCTGTTTAAATCTCTAAACAAAGGCAAAACAACAAAGTCTACTTGCTTGTCTAAATAAACAAACTTTAGCTTAGTTTCGTTTAAAAAATCTACAACTCTTTGGGCATCAAACTCAAACACAAAATTAGCCGAGTAAGAAACACTAGAAACAACCTCATTAGTAATACGCATACGAGATACAAGCTGGTCGGTTGATGAGCTATCTAAAAGACCTTGAATTTTTACTCTATCCTGCTTTAGTACCATTTTTTCTAAAAGCATAGTAATTGCAGCTTTTTTTGCTTGGGCTCTTGCTTTAATGCTTGCTTTTGCAGAGCTTACATCTTTTGCACTTGCTGAAACAGAATAAAGCAAAAATTCTTTTTGAAACTGATTAGCTTTTAAAGTAGTAGTGCTAAACATAAAAGCAAGCACAACCAACAATTTAAATAATATCAATTTTTTCGTATTTACCATTTATATAACCATAATGTTCAATAATAATATTTTCTTTATTCTCTAAAGATTTTACATAATCTTTTAGCTCTTGTTCTTGCTCTTTCATATAAATAACAAAAACTCTCTCAAAAGATTCTAAATTAAAGCTTCCAACTTTGTGAAATAAAAACAAAAAATCAGGCTCATTTACTTTAGTAAACTCATCTGAAAGCAGTGCAGGTTGCAAGTTTTCATCTTTGCAACCTTTTTTACCATGGGCAAGCCATAAAGACCTTGTCCAAAATATATTGTCAAGGTAGTCAACTTGGGTTAAAGACCCACAAAGCACCAAGCACTTTTTGTCCATTGCTAAAGTTTTACTAACCAAACTAGTTGTTAAAACAATAGATTGTTCTTTGCTAGTTTGGTAGGTAAAAAGCTTTATAGTTTTATTTTTCATAGTTGTTGATTAAAAAATCATTCACAAGTTTAATACCAAAGCTAGTAGGTGTCCTTTTGCCTTTGCTGCTCCATGCTACACCTGCAATATCAACATGCGCCCATTTGCTATCGCCTACAAATTGCTCTAAAAACTTTGCAGCAACAACAGAGCCAGCACCTCTTGATGCAAGCTTGCTAATATTACGATAATCAGCATAATCAGAAACTACATACTTATCATATTCTTTACCAAGTGGCAATCTCCAAAGCAGTTCGTTTGTTTCTTCCCCTGCTATTTCTAGCTCTTTAGATAGCTTATCATCATTTGCAAAAAAGCCTGCTCTTTCAGAACCTAAAGATATAATCATAGCACCTGTTAAAGTTGCAAAATCAATTATAAACTTTGGGTTAAGTATTTTGTGTGTGTAGTATAAAACATCAGCCAATACAAGCCTACCTTCTGCATCTGTGTTTATAACTTCCACAGTTTTGCCATTCATTGCAGTTACAACATCACCTGGTTTTACAGCAGTGCTAGATGGCATGTTTTCTACCAATCCAACTAAGCCTACTACATTTACTTTTGCTTTTCTTAGTGCCACACTTTTTAAAACACCACAAACAGTGGCCGAGCCACCCATGTCAAACTTCATATCTTCCATGCCAACACTTGGCTTTATTGATATTCCACCTGTATCAAAAGTAACACCTTTACCAACTAAAGCTATTGGTGCATCATCTTTGTTACCATTTTCCCAACGCATAATTGCTACATATGGCTTTTGTGCCGAGCCTTGTGCAACTGCAAGTAAGCAACCCATTCCTAGTTTTTCTAGTTGTGCTTGGTCTAAAATTTCTACTTTTACACCAAGTTCTTCTAGTTTTTTAATTTCTTCTGTATAAAGTGCAGGGGTCAGCTTATTTGCAGGCTCGTTCATTAGTGTGCTTGCAAAAATAACACCATCTGCAATTGCAAGTTCTTTGTTTAGCTCTTCTTCAAAGCCATTTTCAAAATGAGAAACATTTAAAGAAGCAATCTTGCTATCCTTTTTTTGACCTTCTATTGTTGTATATTTATCAAAATTCCAGCTTTTAATTTTAAAATCAGCCACTGCTTTAGCACTTGCTTGCATGCTTGTATCTGCAAATATAAAGCTAACTTCTTGCTCTTTTTCTAAAAGATTTGCAAGCTCTTCCATTTGCTTTGCATTGCTTTGCTCTTCATTTAGCTTTACAACTATAAGGTTTTTGCAAGAATCTAAACCTTTAATTTCCAAAAGATTTGTTGATTTTGCAAAGTTATAACCTTGTAATATGCTTTCTATTTTTATAACTTCTAGGCTATCTTTTACTTTTTCTAAGCCTTCTGTTTTATTAACAAAAAGTACTACAATATCTTTATTGCTTGGCTTTGCATTCTGCTTTATTAAAACTTGCATTTTAAACTATCCTTTTTTTGGCATTTTGTTTGTAATTTTTCTCTCATTTTAAATATAATGTATATTGTTGTTTTTTCCAACCAAAAGAAAGCTAAACAAAGCTATGAAAGTATTAAAAACAAGTAATGAAAGCATAATTTACTGCAAAAAAATATTAACACAAGGCGGTCTTGTTGCTTTTCCTACCGAAACTGTATACGGCTTGGGTGCAAATGCCTATGATAGAAATGCGGTTATAAAAATCTTTAAAGCAAAGCAAAGACCTTTGTTTAACCCTTTAATTGTGCATTATGCAGGCTTTGAAGATTGCTTTAATGATGTAAAAATTACCAAAAGTGCCAAAATTTTGGCAAAAAACTTTATGCCTGGTGCTTTAACAATAATTTTAGAAAGAACCGATGATTCTAAAATAAGTGAAATTTGTAGCAATGGACTAAGTAGCCAAGCTATAAGGGTGCCTAGCAATAAAACCGCAAATAAATTACTTTCTAGCCTTTCTTTTCCTTTAGCTGGTCCTTCTGCTAATACATCTAACATGTTAAGCCCTACTTCATACAGCCATGTTGTAAAATCTTTAGCTAATGAAAACATAACAGTTTTAGAAGATGAAAACGCCTGCAACTTGGGGCTTGAATCAACTGTTGTTGATGCAAGAAACAATGATTTCATTTATATACTAAGGCATGGGCCTATAAGCAAAGAGGCTCTTTTAAGGGTTATAGATGTAAAAGAAACAAATGAAAGTAAAAAAAACCTTTCACCAGGAATGCAAAAAAAACATTACAGCCCAAAAAAACCACTAAGAATAAATATAGAAAGCCCACAAGAAGATGAGGCCTATATTTGTTTTGGCACTTATTGCAAAAACAAAGAAAATCACTTTCCCTTAAGTAAAATAAACAGCCTAGATGAAGCAGGGGCAAACCTTTTTAAAACCCTATGGCAGGTTGACGAAAGCCCTTATAAAAAAATTGCAATTAGCCCTATTCCCAAAAAAGGCATTGGGCTTGCAATTAATGATAGAATATTAAGAGCATCAAAAAAATAAAATACGGCTTTGTAAAAAATGTATCAAAGACCTTTTAATGAAAATATTATTAATGAGTTTAAAAACATAGTTGGCTCACACAATGTTGTTTTAGGTTCTAAAAACTTAAAAGAGTTTTTACTTGAAAGAAGGGGCAACTTTATAAGTAAAGGTGAGATAGCCTTGCTTCCTGAAAGCACCTTGCAGGTTTCTAAAGTTCTTAGATTTTGTTATGAAAATGGTATCAAAGTTGTAGTGCAAGGGGGCAATAGTTCGCTTGTTGGTAGCACTGTAAGTAATAAAAATGAAGTAATATTGTCTTTAAAAAATATGACTACTATTGAAAGCATTAGTAACAAAGACCTTACAATAGTTGCAAGCTCTGGTGTTTTACTTAAAACCCTGCAAGAAAAATGCCAAAAACAAGGCTTGTTTTTTCCTTTTGATATACCATCAAGAGAAATTTGCACCCTAGCTGGGCTTGCTTCTACAAATGCAGGTGGTATTACTGCATTGCGTTATGGGGTTTTTAAAGACCTTGTGCAAGGGCTTGAGGTTGTGCTTGCAGATGGCGATATAATAAACGACCTACACACAAACAAAAAACGCAATATAGGGCTTAATCTCTCATCTTTATTTTTAGGCACTGAAGGGATTAACGGTGTTATCACTAAGCTTTCTTTAAAATGCATTCCTTTGCACAAAAAAGAAATAAGCCTTGTTTTTGCATCTGATAATGCTTCTGATATTTTAGAATTTTATAGCTTTATTCACGATAGTTTTTTTGATTTTTTAGAAAGCTTTGAGCTAATGAACAAGGAAGCTTTTAAAACTGGTAAAAAAGCAAGCTCTTTAAATAAAAAAGTTTTTACAAATGATTTTGAAACAAAAGATTTTATTGCTCTTATTAAGCTTACAACTAGAAATAAGCATATAAACCTAAAAGAAATCTGTAATAAATCTTTAAAACAAAGTGATTATAGTGCAAAATATTTAATTTTAGAGCCAATGCAAGAGCAAAATGCTTGGAAGGTAAGAAGCTCAATCCATGCTGGGCAAAAAGAGTTCTTTACCCATAGCTTTAAGCATGATATAGCTGTGCCACTTAGTAAAATAGCCGCTATAATAAAACAAGGCACTTTTATATGTAAAAATATAGATGAAAGTTTAAAACCTTTGCTTTTTGGTCATGTTGGAGATGGTAACTTGCATTTTAATATTTGCACCAATAAGGTATTGCAAGATGATGAAAAGCAAGAAATACGCACAAAATTACGAGAAGAAATTTTTAAAGCTAGTTTAAACTTAGGTGGAACATTTAGTGCCGAGCATGGAATTGGTCTTTTAAACAAAGATTATTTGGCAAAATACCACAAAGACCATAATAATATTATGATAAAAATAAAAAGCATATTAGATGATAAAAATATACTAAACAACGGTAAAACAGTAAAATAATATGAAGTTTATAGACTTTGACAAAATAATTTATAAACAAATCTTTTTCATGTATCTGAAAAACTGCATCATTTACTTGCTCGCTCTTTCGTGCATTGTTTTGCTTTTTGACTATATTGAGCTTTTTCGTCGTAACGATATTTTAACAGAAGAAGGTAAGCTAAACATTATTGTAGTAGTGCCTTTGCTTAATTTACCCTCATTTTTGTACAACCTTGCACCTTTTATTGCTTTTTTTTCAAGCTTTACAACTTATTATAGGCTAAATTCTAGCAATGCCCTTTGTATTTATCGCTCTATTGGATTAAAAGCAACAAGCTTTATGTACCCTATCATCTTTGCATCTACACTAATTGCAATTTTTAACTTTGTTTTTGTTTCTTATGTTGTTGAAACCAACACAACAATAGCTGAAAATGTGCAAATAAAAGTAAAGCAAGAGCAAAAGGTTGGCATTACTAACAATGTATTTTGGGCAATTGAAGATTATGAACAAAGCTACCAAATAGCCTATGCAACTATCAATAAAGATGTTAACTTAAAACGAGATAAAAACATTGCCTTAAGCAATGTATTTTTAGCTACATATAGCAAAAGAGACAATACTTTAATAACATCTTACAGTGCAAGAGAAGGTGTATACAATGAAGAAGAGCTAATTGTCTATAATGCTTACAAAAACCACCTAAGCCAAGGCGAGCATGAGACTATTCCTGTTGTAAAAATGAACATGAGCCAAAATTTTAAAAATGCTACTTTAAGGCAAAAAAACATAGATAGACTTTCGCCTTATAATCTATTTTTGCTTATTTTTAGCTTTGAAGACACCAAAGAGCAAGTTAAAAACTACTTAAAAGCCTTAAGTGTTTATATTTCTGATATCTTTTTTGTAATTAGCCTAACAGTCACAGGGGCAATTTTGGCTTTTGGTTCTGCAAGGCAAGATAATATTTTTATCTCAATTGGTAAAGCTGTTTTAGTGTGTTTTATTTTTTATGGTCTTTATCAAGTTTGCTTATCTTTTGGGCAATCGGGTATAATTAGCGTAAAACAATCTATTATTATACCTATTGTGTTAATTACACTTATGAATGCAATGATATTACTTAAAAAGGAGAATGGTTATTAATCATTTTCTTAAACTTAAGCAACTTCTTTTTACTAATCTACTATTTTTAACCCTACTTTTCCCTGCTTTTTTAAAAGCTAAAACAAGCGAAACTATAAACCTTGACAATACCATAGCAGGGCAACAAGAAATAAACTTTAGTGCTGACAAAACCGAATATATATATGAATCAGGTATAATTGCAGCCCATGGTAATGTTAAAATATCGCAAGAAGGCACTGTTATTAAAGCTGATAGCCTTTATTACGATAAAGAAACAAAAACCCTATTTCTGCAAGGCAATGTGCACGTACTAGACGCACAAACAAACCAAGAGGTTTTGTTAGATGAAGCATCTTTAATAGGCTCTGCTTCTCATATTATTGGTGCAAACATAGGAACTATTCTTTTAAGTAAAGCCGTTGTTACAGGAGAACATTTTGAAAGAAAAGACAATCAGGTAAAAATAAGCAAACCTTCTTTTACAAGCTGCCCTATTGAAAACAACATTGCCCCACTATGGGAACTAAAAGCAGGGCAAATGCAATACGACCAAGAGCAAAACAAAATCACTGTATACGGTGCTATTATAGCAATGAAAGGGTTTCCTGTTGCTTGGATTCCTTATTTAAGCTACTCGGGTCAACAAAATAAAAGAAAAAGCGGTTTTCTGATTCCTGAAGTTGGCTCTAGTAATGGGTCTTCTTATGTACAAAACAACTTTTTTCTTAACTTAAGTGACACTCAAAACATTTACATAAAACACCAAATATATAGCAAAATAAACTATGATGATTTTAGCAATCTTGTAGATACTTCTAACCTTACTAACCTTATACAATACGACCATTACGGTTATATTAAAGATGGTGAATTTAAGGTGATTGCTGGCTTTATAGATGAAAGATTAGGTGATAATAAATCTTACTTTGTAGGTAATATAAAACACCCTATTAATGATATTTTTAGAACAGAAGCTAATATTTCTTACCTTAGTGAAAATAAATTTGCTAGAGAATACGACCTAACTGATGTTATAGCAACTGAAGAAAAGTTTTCTAACAGCTATTTAAAAGTTGAAGCAATAACAGAAAAAGTTTATGTTTCGTTAAATGGCTCTAGCTCTTACAATGTCAAAACCGATGAAACAACCAAAGACCCTTCATTGCAATCTTTATACTTTCTTGACCTAAAAAACTACGGCAACATAAGTGGTCGCTCGGATATTTACTACATAGACAAAAAAGACTACAACACCGAACAAGGAATTGTAGGAAATAGGCTTGATTATACAAAATCTGTAATCACCAAAGCAGGTATTTTTAATGCATCTTTAGGTGTGCGTTCTGCAAATAGTGCTATAAAAACAGAAGGTGAAAAATCTACCCAAGATTATTATGTAGGCTCTACATCTTCTCTAAGCTGGGAAATGCCTTTTAGCAAACCTTATAAAGATGGTTTTGTATCTGTTGGACCTGTTTTAGGTGTATTTTCAAGTGATTTTATAGCTAACTCTGGCTCTAATTGGAGCAGTGAGTTAAAGTCAAAAACTTTAGATTCATTGTTTTCTAATAGATATTTTTACACTTGGGATAGCTTTTCAGAACAAAAATCAATAAGCTATGGACTTAACGGCAAAATAACAAACTCGCAATACAACGGTAGTTTTTTTACTGGTTTTTCACAAAGCTTGTCGGGTAATAACCAAATTTATGACTATACTTTAAGCTCTTTAAGTTTTAATGCTTATGACCATTTACAGCTTTATTACCAAAGCAGTTACGAGATACAAACAAATAAATTTACCGAAAATTATCTATCAACCAAAGTTTATAATAATATTGTTAGCCTAGAGCTTATTTACATTTTAGGTTTAGAAGATGTTGATATAAACAGAAATGATGAGATATTTTCTGCTATAAATCTTAAAGCAACTGAAAATATAAACCTTTATACATCTAGCCTTATAGGTATTGACTATTTAAACAACAATGAGTATGACAAAACTTTTTTAAAAGAAATTGAATTTGGTGTACTATGGAAAAATAGTTGCCTTACAATTGGTGCGATACTAGGGGTAAAAAACTACGATATTGGTGAAGAAAAGCTTGATTTGTCTGCATCTATATTTGTAGAGTTGAAAGGAATAGGTCAGCTAAAATCTAATGGAGAGAGTTTTGAAAATAAAATTTTTAGATATTAAAAATACAACATTAGTTATTTTTACACTTATTTTTAGTTTAATTGCACTAAACCTAAAAGCAGAAAAAGTAACAAAAATAGTAGCTACCATAAATAGTAAAGATATCATATCTTCTTATGACATAGAACAATACAAAAGTATTTACACCTATATTTTTCCTGACCAAAAATTTAGCACCAAAGAAATTATTGAAAAAGAAATAGAAAATATATTACTAAACCAAGAAGCTGTGAACTTTGGTATTAATGCAAATAACTCAAGCTCTTTAGAGCAAATAAACCAATATATAGAAAACTTAGAGAAAAAAGGTGTTTCTATATCTTCTATGAAGCAAGATAAAAAAATAGATGAAAATTTTTTACTAAACTACTTGCAAATAAGCATGATAAAAGAAACCCTAATACAATACCTTGTAAGTAATAATGTTACAATAACAGATGAAGAACTAAGAAGAGAAGTTAGCAAGATATCAGGCTTAAATGGTGTGCCTGCTTTTTTATTATCTGAAATTTTTATAAATAGCACATCAGATTCTAGACAAGAAAGCTTTAATAAAATTAACCAAATATACAGCAAGCTAAACAAAGATAATTTTACAGAGCTTGCAAGAAAGCACTCTGAAAGCATTAGTGCAAAAGATGGAGGAAATATAGGCTGGGTGCCTGCTACACAGCTTACTAGTGAGCAAATAGAACAAATTAAAAGCTTAAAAAAAGGTCAAATAACAAAACCTATTAGGGTGCAAAATGGCTATTCGGTGTTTTTGGTAAAAGATGAAAAAACAGAAATATCTTACAACCCAAGCGATGCATCTGTTAAAAGATATATAGAAAATTCTGCAAGACAAAGCCTTTACATACAAAAAGCCGAACTTTATATTGCCGAGTATATAAAATCACTAAAAGATAAATCTACAATAGAAATTAGATAAAAGATAAAGAGCTAATTTTTTAATCAAACCAGCTCTTTGTTTTTTTAACGCTCAAAAACTTGGTTGTGCGTTCTGTTTACTCTTATAAAAGTTGCACATTTTGGCAAGTCTTTTATTTTTTTTGCACCTACATAAGTGCAAGCACTTCTTAACCCACCTAAAATATCTTGCAAAGTATCATCTACTTTGCCTTTGGCTCTAATTACAACTTCTCTACCTTCAGATGCTCTATAACTATCTAAAGCACCGTGGTGTCTTTCAATAGCAGCTTTTGAAGACATACCATAAAAATCAACCAAGCCTTCTTTATTGATATCTTTTTCACCTTCTTCATGTCCTGCAAGCATACCGCCTAACATTACAAAATCACCACCTACGCCTATTGCTTTTGCAACATCGCCAGGGTAAACACAGCCACCGTCTGCAACAACATGCCCACCTGCTTCGTGCGCTGCCCTTGCACATTCTGCAACTGCAGAAAATTGTGGGTAACCTATCCCTGTTTTAATTCTTGTAGTACAAACAGAACCAGGACCTATGCCAACTTTAACAATATCTGCACCTCTCATAATAAGCTCGCAAGTTATATCACTTGTTACTACATTGCCTGCTATTATTACAAGATTAGGGTGTTCTTTTCTTACATGCTCTACTGTTTGGGCAAATTTTTCTGTATAGCCGTTTGCAACATCTAGGCATACAATTCTAATCTCTTTGCCTTTTTCTTTAGCCATGCTTATTATCGCATCTAGCTTTTCTAAATCGTGCTGTAAAATACCAACAGATAAAATTGCATAGTCTAAATCTAAGCCATTTTCTATTGCACTTTCCCAATCTTTTACTGAATAGTGCTTTACTATTGCAGTGAAAATTTTGTGTTTTTGCAAAACCATTGCCATAGAAAAAGTACCAACGCCATCCATATTAGCAGCAATTACAGGAAGGGCATCTAACTTTAGGTTAGAGTACTTAAATGTAAAGTTTCTTTCTAGGTTTACTTCTTTTCGTGAAGTTAAAAAAGACCTTTTAGGAACCATTAGCACATCTGAATAATCAAGCTTAATATCACTAACATTAAAAAACATAATAGCTATTTACCTTTGGGATTTTAAAAATTAAACAAACATTAAAAGCATGAAAATAAAAAGCATGCAGTAGGATTTTACTATTTTTTTACAAGCTTTGCAGTAAAACATTGCAAAACATAGAAGAAATATACTAAAATTTTTAGTATATGGACTTTACTTAATGTAATATTTATATAAAAACAAACAATTTTATATGGTTAGACATTTCACAATATGTTAAAAAAGTATCGTATTTTAGCTTTATTACTAGTTTTATTCTTAACTTCGTGCGGTACAATTATGCACCCTGAACGCAAAGGTCAGCATTTACCTGCTAAAAAGCTTGATTTATCAATTGTTTTATTAAACACAGCAACTATTTTTATCTTTCCTCCTGTAACTTTTGTTGCTTTTATGGTTGATATGTATAACAAAACATTATTCTTGCCAACAAATGAAGTTTTGCTTTATGAAAACACCCCTGAAAATAAAGCTCTTGCAAGAAAACAAGAAAGAATCTTAAAAGAAGAAGAAGCACTAAAACAAAAAGAGCTTGAAAAACAAAGAGAAGAAATGGGTGTAACCGAACAAGCAAATCCTGAAGATGAATTTGACAACATTGAAGATATGGAAGATGTTGATGGCAACCTGTTTGGTTAATTAATAATTCTTTCATCCTCTTGCAAAAATGCAATAATCATAGTATAATGTCTTGCATGGAAAGGGTTTTTTGTTACAAAAGCCCTTTCTTAATGCTTTTATTATTTTACATAAAATCAATTTATTTTATAAGGATTATTAATATGAAAAAGTTTTTTGCTGTTTTTTTAGCATTGGCTATTTTTGTTGTTTCAGCTTGTGGTACACTTTTAAAACCAAACCAAGTTGGTAAAAGACACTCTTCAAAAATAGACACAAAAATTGCTGTGTTAAATGCTGTTGGTTTATTATTCGGCATTATTCCTGGTGTTGTTGCTTTTGCAGTAGACTATTACAATGGTACTTTATTTTTACCAAGAGGTGCTGCTGTTAAAATAGACAACATGGATGCTGCTTCTATTCAAAAAGTATTAGCAGACAACGGTTACAATGTTTCTATTGAAGAAGTTAAGTTAGCTATGGCTACTTCTTTATAGGTTTTTTTGTAAGCCTATTTTGTTTAAAACTTAGTACAAATTCTTTGCTAAGGCAAGGTTTTATTGTGCTAAGTTTTTTTTATTTTTAAACAACTAAATATAGAATTTTTTTAAAGCTTATGAAAACTAGAATAGAAGAAGACTTAATAGGTAAAAAAGAAATAGATGATAGTAAGTATTATGGTGTTCAAACCCAAAGAGCGTTAGAAAACTTTTCTATAACAAACCAACCAATAAATAGTTTCAGTAGTTTTATTAAGGCTTTTGCAAAAATAAAAAAAATATGTGCTTTAGCAAATATAGAGCAAAAATCACTAAGTAAAGAAAAAGGCAACGCTATAATATCTGCCTGTGATGATATCTTTGCAGAAAAATACAACCAAGAATTTATAGTAGATTGTATACAAGGCGGTGCAGGCACATCTAGCAATATGAACTTTAATGAAGTTATTGCAAATATTGCACTTGAAAAATTAGGTCATAAAAAAGGTAGCTATGAGATTGTAAGCCCTAATGACCATGTAAACCTTAGCCAATCAACAAACGATGCTTACCCATCTTCTTGCAAGGTAGCAATTTTTTACCAAACACCATTTTTAATTGAAGAACTAGAAAGCTTAAAAGATTCTTTAATAACAAAAGCAAATGAATTTAAAGACGTGATTAAAACAGGTCGCACCCAAATGCAAGATGCTGTGCCTATGAGTTTTGAACAATCTTTTAAAAGCTATGCTCACCAAATAGAAGACGCTATAACTATTTTGCAAAATAGTTTAACTTTTATTAAAAAGCTAAACCTAGGTGCAACAGCAATAGGCACTTCTATTGGTGCTAAAAAAGATTTTGATAAAGTAGCTGAAAAACACCTAAAACAAGAGCTTGACCAAAGCTTTAGTATATCTTCAAACCTTATTGCAGCAACACAAGACGCATCGTGCTTTGGGTCTTTCTCTTCTGCTTTAAAAATTGTTGCATTAAAGCTTTCAAAGCTTAGCTCGGATTTAATACTATTATCTTCTGGTCCTAAAAATGGGCTAAATGAAATTGTATTACCTAAAACACAACCAGGTAGCTCTATTATGCCAGGTAAAATTAACCCTGTTATCCCTGAAGTTGTAAACCAAGCTTGTTTTGAAGTTATAGGCTCTGATGTTACTGTTTCTTTATGTATACAGAACGGTCAGCTTGAGCTTAATGCCTATGAACCTGTTATGGTTTTTAATATTTTAAAATCCCTTAAGCTTCTTGCTAATGCTTGCAAAACCCTTAACGAAAAGGCAATTGTTGGTTTAAAAGTAAATAAAGAGCATTGTGATGAAAGTATAAAACTTAATCTTTCTTTAGCCACCGCCCTTAATGCTGTGATTGGATATAAAAAATCATCTAAAATTACAAAAAGAGCAATGCTTGAAAACAAAAGTATTTTAGAGCTTGCAATAGAAGAAACAGACCTAAGCAAAGAAGAGCTAGAAAAAATCCTAGACCCAAAAAATATGATATAGCAATAAAAACTATACATAAATTAAGTATTATTTAACTTTATAAAACTAGAATCTAGTAAAACTTAATTACATAAATCCTATTTATGTAAATAAAAATTATTAGAGAAAATATAAAAATGTTGAAAAAAATAATACTCACTTTTGCTTTTGCTGTTTTATCTTTTGTTTTAAACGCCAACCAAGGCAATATTAAAAGCCAAATACCTCCTTACAATGAAGAGTTTAATAATATTTATCAAGCACTTTCTGGTAAATCTACAACCGATGAAAAAATACAAGCTGTTAAAACACTTCGCACAATATCACAAAAAGAAAATGGTAGGTACTATATACTTTCTTTGCGTCTTTTAGAAAAAACAATTCAATCTACAAGAGACCCTTTAGTGTTTACAGAATCTTTAAGATTCCTTAGCACAAGAACAGATAAAGAAATTAAACAAGAAAAGAACAATAACTTTACTTTTTTTATAGATAAAAAAATATCTAATATTGACCTATCTAACATAAACCTAAGATACATTGACTTTAGCAACGCAAATTTTGAGAATGTAAACTTTGCAAACTCTAACTTTGAAAATGTGTTTTTTAATGGTGCAAGGCTTAAAAAAATAAACTTTACAGGCTCTACTTTTAATAAAACAACATTTAATAATAGTAAACTAGAGCAAGTTTTATTTACACAATCAAACTTTAGCACCGTTAATATGGGCGTTAGCCAAATGAAAAATGTTAACTTTACAGGTTCTGTTTTTGTTAAAACAATATTAAAAGGCTCAACTATTGATAATAGTAACTTTAGTAGCTCTAAAATTCAAGACAGTGCCTTTAATTACACTAAGTTTTCAAGAAATACAAAATTTAATGAAGCAGTTTTTAAAAATGTTGACCTAAGTTATAGTAATATTGAAGGAACAGAAGGTATAACAGAAGAAATGCTAAAAGGTAGCTATATAATAAAAGGAGATAAACAACCTATTATGCCTAGCTATTTAAAAGATTTAAGCATTAACATAAGAGACAAAGACCTAAACACAGTAGCCGAACAATCTGTTACTGTTAAGTAGTTTTACTTATATACAAAAGCTTTTTTGTCTTGACAAAACCACACTAATGCTGTATTATTGTTGGTTGTGGTTTATTGTCTTTTATAAAAAAGGCTTTAATATACTAAAAAGGAATGAAAGAAGATGTTTGCAGTAGTTAAAATTGGTGCTCGTCAATATAATGTTGAAAAAAACGGCGTATTACTTATTGACAGAGTTAACAAAGAAGTTGGCTCAACTTTAGAATTAGACAGTGTTTTATGCTATAACGATGGCACAAACACAATAGTAAAGGCTGATGACCTTAAAGGTAAGGTTGTAAAAGCTGAAGTTTTAGAGCATTTAAGAGACAAAAAAGTTCTTATATTTAAAAAGAAAAGACGCAAAAACCATAGAAGAAAAAATGGGCACCGTCAAGATATTACAAAAATTAAAATTTTAGAACTGTAAATAACAAAATATAGAGGTTTAGACAATGGCTCATAAAAAAGCTGGTGGTAGTTCTCGTAACGGACGCGATTCGATTGGTCGTAGACTTGGAATTAAAAGATACGCTGGTCAACAAGTTATTCCTGGTAACATTATTGTACGCCAAAGAGGTACAAAATTTTACCCTGGTGAAAATGTTGGAATGGGTAAAGACCACACTTTATTTGCTCTTGAAGGCGGTGCTGTTAAGTTCAGAAACTGCAAAGGTCGCAAATTAGTAGATATCGTTGTTGCTTAACAACAGCCCTATACTAAAATTACAAAAAGAGCCTGCGTTTCATTGCTTTTAAAAGCTTAAGGAGATTACTTTGCAATTTATTGATGAAGTTAAAGTTTATGTAAAAGCAGGAAACGGTGGCTCTGGTTGTGTTTCTTTCAGAAGAGAAAAATTCATAGAGTTTGGTGGACCAAACGGTGGAAACGGTGGAAACGGTGGTTCTGTTTACCTTATAGGTGATTCTTCTCTAAATACACTTATTGATTACAGATTCCAACAACACATTAAAGCAAAATCTGGTAATGGTGGTTCTGGTAACAACCGTACAGGTAAATCAGGTGATGATATTTTTGTAAAAGTACCTTTAGGTACAATTGTTTTTAATGAAGACAAAACAATTCAAATAGCTGATATTAAAGAAGAAGACCAAACATTTTTACTTTGTAAAGGTGGTATTGGTGGTCTTGGTAACTCTAACTTTAAAAGCTCTACAAACAGAGCCCCTAGGTATGCACAAAAAGGTACACCAGGGGAAGAGCTAACTGTAAGGCTTCAACTTTCTTTACTTGCCGATGTTGGGCTAGCGGGTAAGCCTAATGCAGGTAAGTCTACTTTTTTATCTGTTACTACAAAAGCAAAGCCAAAAATAGCTAGTTATCCTTTTAGCACTTTATACCCAAAGCTTGGTATTGCAAGCGTTAATGGTTATTCTTTTACAATTGCTGATATCCCTGGGCTTATTAAAGGTGCATCTTTAGGTAGTGGTTTAGGTATTCGTTTTTTAAACCATATTACAAGGTGTAAACTTATTGCTCATGTTATAGATTCTACTGAAGATGTTGTAGAAAGCTATGATGTTGTTCGCAAAGAGCTTGAAGAGTTCGGGCATAATATAGTTGATAAAGAAGAAATCATACTACTTAACAAAACCGACCTACTAAACGATGAAGAGCTAGAAGAAAAAATAAAAGAACTAAAAAACCACACAAATAACAAAAAGCAAATTGTTGCAATATCTGGTATTGCTAACCAAAATACCACAAAGGCTTTAAGCCTTATTGCAAATGCTTTACAGCAAGACAGACAGGAAGAAGAAACCAAAGAGTGGAGCCCGTTATAAGCTTAAGTTTTA
>CAYYLE010000004.1:5883-8342 GCA_964472375.1 uncultured Rickettsiales bacterium | reverse complement strand
AGACAGACAGGAAGAAGAAACCAAAGAGTGGAGCCCGTTATAAGCTTAAGTTTTATATGTTTGTAAAAAATAATAACGCCTTGCAAGACCTTAGCTTTTTAGCTTTTCATAAAAACTTAAAAGTTGGTGTTTTTGGCGGTACTTTTAACCCTCCTCATATTGGTCATGAAAATATTACAAACGAAGCAATAAAAAGGCTTGGTCTTGATGTTTTACTTGTTTTTGTAACACCCCAAAACCCACTAAAAAGCAAAAACAATACACTAAACACAAGACTAAACCTAACAAAACAAATGTTTTGTAACAACAAAAAAATAAGAGTTTTAAAAACCGAAGAAAGCCTTGCAAGTAACTATACTTTTAACCTTATAAAATATATAAAAAAAGTTTCCCATTGCTCAAATCGGTTTTATTTAATTATGGGGCAAGATAACGGCTTTATATTTAACAAGTTTAAAAACTGGCAATATATTGCACAAAACATACCTATATGTGTTTTTACAAGGTATAACAAAAATAATATAGTTAACTCTTATGTTTTTAATACAATAAAAAACCATAATATAGTTACAAAATCTTTTAAAGATAGTACAATACTACCTTGTATAAATGTTTTTTTAATACCTTATATTGATATATCTTCAACTCAAATAAGAAAGGGCCCATAAAAAGCTATGGAATACAATAAAACTGTTGAAAGAATTAAAGACTTAAGTGTTAAATCACTAGAAGATAGCAAAGCAAATAACCTTATATGCCTTGATTTATCTGCAAAAACTGACCTTTGTAATTACTTTATTATTTGCTCAGGAACATCTGACACACATGTAAAATCACTTGCTGAAAAGCTTGCAAGAGATGTGAAAAAAAATAAAGTTAAAATATATGCTTATGAAGGACTAGAAAGTGCTAACTGGGTTGTTGTTGACCTTGGCTTAATAATTGTTCATATCTTTAAAGAAGAAGTAAGAAAATACTACAATCTTGAAAGCATGTGGGACGAATAAAACCTTAAGATAAACACTTGTAGAAACAAAGAAAATACTAATGTATATTTTCTTTAATATATTAGGGATTTTTAATTACTTTGTGCAAATGTAGTTAAAAAAAATAAAAGCCGCTTAAGGCTTTGAATAAAGCAAGTGTTTTGATTTCATTTTTTAAAAACAACCCATAGCATAACTACTTTTTTAATACCGCAATAGCAATAAATATTAATTAACATGAAAATAAATATAATCTCTGTTGGTGCTTTAAAAGATATTGAAAAAGACTACTTTAATAAATACCTTACTCGTATTAAAAACTATAAAGTAAACAACCTTGAAAGCACAAGCAAAGAGCTACAAAATAGACAAGTTTCTGTAAGTGATTCAATTTTTAAGCACCTTGATAATACTTCTGTATTAATAAGCTTAGACCAAAAAGGCAAAGAGCTTTCTAGTGAAGAGCTAAAAGACCTAATTGAAAACTATAACCAAAACGGTATAAAAGAAATAAACTTTGCCATAGGTGGCTCTTTAGGGTTTGATGCAAGCGTAAACAAAAGAGCCAACCAAATTGTTAGGTTTGGCAAAATAACCCTACCCCACAAACTTGTAAAAATAATTCTTATTGAGCAAATCTACCGTGCACAATGCCTTGTAAATAACCACCCTTATCACAAATAATCTTTTATAAATTAAAAGTATTACTTTTTTAACATTTTTCTTACATAATTCTATTGTGTTTAAAATATTTATATAAAAACAAAAAGAGACAATAAAAAAAATGAAAACATTACTATGTATTTTAGATGGCTGGGGCTACCGTAAAGAAGAGAAAGACAATGCTGTAAACCAAGGAAAAACACCAAATTGGGATAGCCTTCTAAATAAATATACAAACACCTTAATTAAAACAAACGGTTTAAGTGTAGGGCTTGAAGGCGAGCAAATGGGCAACTCTGAAGTTGGGCATACAAACATTGGTGCAGGTAGAGTTGTGTTTCAAGATTTACCAAAAATAAGCAATGCAATTGCAGATGGCTCTATGCTTAAAATTGAAGTTATACAAGAAGCTATAACAAAGCTAAAAGCTAGCTCTAAAACTATGCATATTTTTGGCTTAATCTCTGAAGGTGGTGTGCATAGCCATGTTGACCATGTGATTTATGCAATAGAAATTTTTGCAAAAGAAGGCATTAATGTTGTTTTACATGGCTTTACAGATGGTAGAGACACTCCACCACAAGGCTCTGTTGCTCATATTGAAAATATTTTAAAATTAGAGGAAAAATACCCTAACTTTAAAATTGCAACTATAACAGGTCGTTATTATGCAATGGATAGAGACAACAGATGGGAAAGAACAAAACTTGCTTACGACGCTATGGTTTCTGCTAAAGCTAGTGTAACAACTGATTTTGTAGCTTCTGTAAAAGAATCTTATAAAGAAGGTGTAACAGATGAGTTTATTAT
>CAYYLE010000004.1:0-5783 GCA_964472375.1 uncultured Rickettsiales bacterium | reverse complement strand
CAATTAAGAGTTGCCGAAACTGAAAAATACCCACATGTTACATTCTTTTTTAACGGTGGAGCTGAAGCAAACTTTGAAAATGAAGACCGTAAAATGGTTGCATCGCCTAAAGTTGCAACATACGATTTACAACCGGAAATGTCGGCCTTTGGTATTACTGATATTGTAGAAAAAGCAGTGCTTGATGATGAATACGACTTTATATTAGTAAACTATGCAAATGGTGATATGGTTGGACATACAGGTGTTTTAGAAGCTGCTATAAAAGCTGTTGAAAGTGTAGATGAATGCATAGGAAGACTTTACAAAGCTTGTAAAGAAAAAGGAGTTGCCCTTATTTTAGTTGCCGACCATGGCAACTGTGAAGAAATGTGGGATTATAAAAACAACCTTCCTCACACTGCACATACAACAAACGAGGTACAGCTAATTTTGGCAAACAGCGATGTTAACAAGCTAGAAAAAGGAGCATTGGCAAATATTGCCCCTACTGTTTTAGAGATTATGAATATAGAGCAACCTAAAGAAATGACTGCAAAGTCTTTAATTGCAAAATCTTAAAAAATTAAACTATAAGTTTGTAATTAAAAAATATGGTTGTTAATAAAAGTTTATTGTTATTTTTATTTAATGCACTTGTGCTTGGTTTGTTTTTGCCTTATGTAAATAACTTGCATGCAAATAATGTAAATACAAACCTTGCACAGCTTGCAAAAACTATTGAAGAAAATAACAATACAATAAAACAAATAGAGATTAATAAAAAAAAGCTAAATGCTGAAAAAGATAGCTATTTAGAAACTCTATCAAAAGCACGCAATGAAATTAGCTTTGCTCTTATTAACTTGCATATAATATTTTCTACCCCTGAAGAAGTTCTATTAATCACAGGTGCAACAAGTGATGACCTTGCTTTAAGCTCTGTTCTTTTTAGAGGACATTTAAAATATATAGGAGGATATGTAGAAGAAGTATTTAGCAAAATAGCCCAGCTTAATGAAATAAATAGCAAAATAAATAAATCTAATGCTTATATAGAGTCTTTAAACAAAGCAATAGACAAAAACTATAAATCTTTAACAAAGCTTGTAAACAAAAGCAAAAACGCCAACCAACCACAAATAGCCAAACAGTATAAAGAACTTGCATCTCTTTTAGAAAAATCAAGCTCTACAACCCAAGCAACTTTAATAATTAGTGAAAGCTTTATATACAGAGAAAACAACACTGAAAACGAAAACTTTTTTAAAGAACAAGGAATGTTAAAGTGGCCTGCACAAGGGCATATTTTTAAAAAATTTAAAGAAGGCGATGCAGTTGGGCTTTATTACAATGGCATTGTAATAAAAGCTAAGCCAAAATCAACCATTGTTGCCCCTGCAAAAGGCAAAATAATGTTTGCAGGCTATTTAAAATCATACGGAAATACAATTATAATCAAGCATACAAGCTCTTATTATAGTATTATCTCAAATGTTCATACACTAAACACCTTTGCATCAGAACTTGTAGAAAAAGGTCAAATGCTTGGGTTAACAGAAGACAACGGGCAAGAAGATGATGTTTATTATGAAATTCGTGAAGATATCACAAGCTTAAATCCATCTTTATGGCTTGAAAGTAATTAAGACAAAAAAACTTAGCAATCTAACTTAGATTAGAATATTATTAAAATAATAAAACATACTAATAAGGCACTTAACAAATGAAAAAAATAAGCAAATACCTAAAACAAGTTATTTTAACTGCAATAATATTTGGTTTTGTTACTTTTAGTGCAGTAGCAAAAGATGATAGAGAAGATATTAACCAAAGGCTTGCAATGTTTGCCTATGTTATGGAAGTTATTTACCAAAACTACCATGAAGAAATAGGAAAAGAAGAAATAATAAATAATGCTTTAAGGGGTATGCTTAGTAATATGGACCCTTACAGCACCTATCTAGATGCAGAAGACTTTAAAAAAATTCAAGAAGCAACAGAAGGTAGCTTTGGCGGTATTGGCATACAAATAAACAAAGAAGAAGGCGGATATGTTAAGGTAATAAGCCCAATAGACGGCACCCCCGCCCACAAAGCTGGCATAAAAGCAGGTGATTTTATCTCTCATATTGATGGTGTATCAGTTGCTGACCTTACAATATTTAAAGCTGTTGAAATGATGAAAGGCAAAGAAGGAACCAAGCTTACTATTAAGGTTGTGCGTGGTATTTTGCCCCCTTTTGAAGTTGAATTAACAAGGGCAAAAATAAGAACCGCCCCCATTAAATACGAAATTAAAGAAAATAATATTGCTTATATAAGAGTTCCTAGTTTTGATGAAAAAACCCATGAAGAACTTGAAAAAGCTATTAAAAGCCTACAAAAACAAAACAAAAATATAAAAGGCTATATCTTAGATTTAAGAAATAACCCAGGCGGGCTTTTAAACCAAGCCGTTTCCCTTGCTGATTCTTTCTTAGATGAAGGTGAAATAGTTTCTATAAGACCAAGAAACAAAGAGCAAATAAACCGCTTTTATGCCACAAAAGGCGATATTATAGATGGCAAGCCTTTGGTTATTTTAATCAATCATGGTTCTGCATCAGCATCTGAAATTGTTGCAGGGTCTTTACAAGACAACAAAAGAGCTTTATTAGTTGGTAAAACAAGCTTTGGCAAAGGATCTGTGCAAACAGTTTTACCACTTGGTAGAACAAATGAAGCTATTAAACTAACAATTGCCCTTTATTACACACCTTCTGGCAAGGTTATTCATGGCAATGGTGTTTCGCCTGATTTTTATGTATATGAAACAGGAAAAACATGCAAGCAAGATTGTAGTGCTGAAGATAAAGCAAAACTAAATAACGAAGAGTTTAAAATGATATATGATAACTATATCAACAACAAAACAACTGAAGAAGATAAGCAAATTGATTATGCTGTTAAACTACTAAAGGAATATAAGTAATGGAAAAATATCGCCAAGGTGTTGGAGCACTTATATTAAACAAAGAAGGCAAGGTTTTCGTTGGGCAAAGAAATGATATACAAACAGCATGGCAAATGCCACAAGGTGGAGTAGACAACACTGATGAAAGCCTAGAGTTTGCAGCATTACGAGAAGTGGAAGAAGAAACAAAAATACCTGCAAGTAAACTAGAAGTAATTGGCAAAACTACAGAGGTTTTTTACAACTTCCCTGATGAAAAAGCAAAAACCCTTTGGGGAGGCGGCTACATAGGGCAAAAGCAAGTTTGGTTTGCTTTTAATTTTTTAGGTAATCAAGAAGATATAAAATTAAAAGACACTTGTCCTCAAGAGTTTGTAAGCTACAAATGGGTAGAGCCTTCAAACCTTTTGGGTTTAGTTGTAGATTTTAAAAAAGATATGTATAAAGAAATTATTAAACAGTTTGAAGACCTTGGAATTATTTAATGCTTTTTATTGTTGCATTACTTTTTACTTCAGTTTTTTTGCTTATTTTTATAAGTGATTTAATTGTTGATATCCTTACCAAAGTTTCGCAAGATTTTAACATAAGCCTTTTAATAATATCTATTGTTATTGTTGGGTTTGGGTCTTCTTTACCGGAGTTTGTTGTATCTTTAACACTTATTGAAAAAGGTGAGGTTTTTTTAGCTATTGGCAATATTATAGGTAGCAATACATTTAACACACTTATTGTTATAGGAATTGCTGCTTTAATCTACCCCATTAGCAAATATAGCATTAAAAATATTAATGCTTATTTTATGCTTTTTGCATCTATTTCTCTTAGTTTATCTATATTTTATGGCAGGTTTTCTTTAGCTATTGGCATTTTATTGCTTTCTGCAATTGGTTTTTATCTATTTACCCTAATAATGCAAAACAGCAAGCGAAACACTCCAAAGCAATTTGCAACACCCCATGAAAGCAAACTAAAAATAGCTATTAAATTTTTGTTGTTTTCTGCTATCTTTTTGTCTTTTACCTATGTTTTATTAAAGTTCTCTTCGGTTCTTTTAAGTGCCACACAAATTAACACGGAAAGATTTTTATCTTTATTTAGCTACACAAAACCCCTGCAAAGCAATACAGCTATTTGCTTATATACTGCAATTGTTGCTTTTTTGGCATTTTTTGGCAATAAGATAATCAAAACTAAACAAGGAACTTCTTTTTATCTTTTTAGTTCTGCTTTTATTATGGCACTTTTATTTTTAGCCTTAATTAATGCGTCAGAACTTATATATTTAAGCTCTACAAAGCTTGCTCACCTTTTTAAAGTACCTGAAAAAATAATATCTATTTTAATCCTTGCAGTAGGCACTTCTATTCCCGAGCTTTCTTTTGCTATTGTTGCCTCTTTAAAAAAACAAAGTGAGGTTATAATAGGTAATGTATTAGGTAGTAATATTTTTAATATCTTCTTTGTTTTTGGTTTTTTAAACATTTTTGAAAATAGCTTAATGCAAAAATCCCTTGCTCTTGATTCACTTATAGTTTTAGCTTCTGCGTTATTGCTTGCCTTTATAGTAATAAGGAAAAAAACAATAACAAGGGCAATAGGCTTTGTCTTTACTAGCTTTTATATTTTATATTTAGCGTTTTTTGTTATTTAAAAAAGAGGGGGGTTAAAAAAATATGAAAAAAGCCCTAATCACAGGTGCAAGCAAAAGGATAGGCAAACAGATAGCTAAAAAACTTGCTAAAAATGGCTATGATATTGTTTTGCACTATTATAAATCAAGCAATGAAGCCAAAGAGCTAAAAACGTACCTTGAAAACAAATATAATATAATAGTTAGCCTTGTTTGTGCAAACTTGCTTGAAAATAATTCTGCTAAAAAGCTTTATAACCAAATTGATGGGCAAAAGCCTACTGTTTTGGTTAATAATGCATCTTTGTTTGAGTATGATGATATCTTTACAGTTAGTGAAGAAAGCTTTGAAAAACACATAAATATACACTTAAAATCTGCTGTTTTTTTATCACAATATTTTGCACAATCATTAGGTGAAAATAAAGGCAATATCATAAATATTCTAGACCAAGCAGTAGAAAACATAAGCCCTTATTTTTTATCTTATACACTTTCTAAAACCGCTTTACTTAGCTTTACAAAAATTGCCTCTATGTCTTTGGCTCCTAATATTAGGGTTAATGCTATCTCACCTGGCCCTACTATTAAAAGCCCTTTTCAAACTGATGATAACTTTACAGAAATGTGCCAAAACACATTGCTAAAACAACCATCACAAGCTAAAGAGATTGCAAAAACTGTGCTTTATATACTAAATACAAGCTCAATTACTGGGCAAAACATTGTAGTAGATGCAGGTTATAGCCTTAATAAATTTGGTAATTTTAAAGAAAAAATAAAAGATAGAATGCAATAGCCTTGTTGCTTGTTTGTTAAAAAAATCTAAAGCATAAGTTGTTGAAAAAATACTAAAAAGCTTTATTGTTTTTCGCTTTTGTTTATTTAAGCAAAGCAACATTTTTGCTTTAGCTCCTGCAAAGGCTCTTTTGTTTTCTTATTTTGTTAACGCTAAATACTTAAACAGCAAGAAACTATTATTTGTTTGCAACAGCAACTATTCTTTATTTACAGACTTTAATAACTCATTTATTTTCAAATAAACATTTTTAATCTCTAATGCTTTTCATTACATAATACTTTTTGCAAAAAAACACCGAAGGTTATTTTTGATAGATTAAGTTGCTTTTGCTAGGTTTATTTAGCAAGTAATGATTGTTAAATTGTACAATCTGTTGGGTATTTTTTGGAAAATCCATTAATAATCTATAGCTA
>CAYYLE010000003.1:45438-77800 GCA_964472375.1 uncultured Rickettsiales bacterium | reverse complement strand
TTGGGAAGTTGCTATCTAATATATTGAAAGTACATGTATCACCATCGTAGCAATACAAAGCTTGTACTTTATTAAAATCAAAGCTCTTTGTTTTACTTTCTGCCTGCAAACTTGCTAAAGAAAAAAGGTAAGCACTAGCAACAACAAGCTTTATACTTGTTCTTATCATCTTCTTAAATCTCTTATTATTTTTTTAATCAAACTCCTGGTACTTTAGCTACTTTGTAAAAAGTGGCCTTAAGTACCAAGAGTTGCTCTAAAGCTTTATCTAGCTTGTTTTAGCACTTCACCATCTTTGGTGATAACACCAATGCTTGCACCATTTTTCTGTACTTTGTACATGCTATTGTCTTTACCTAAATTAATACGAAGGTTATTATTGTTATCTTTATTTAAAGAAGCGTTTAAGCTAACCTTAGTACCTTTTTCAAAAGAACTTTGTATAAGCTCTTTTTGTTCTTTAGAAGGAAACATAGAAACAGAGTGATTTTTGGTAATACTAAAATCTTTACCCTCATTTGTTATTAAATTTAAGTAACAAACTTCTCTTTCTTGTCCATTTTTAGTCTGCACAGTATCAAACACAGGCTCTTTAGCTAAATGACCAGTTAGCTCAACTTTGGCAAAATTAGGTTTAAAACTATCATTTTTAACAACTTCTAAAGCATTGATGTTATCCCCATAATAATCCTTGCCATCTTTAGTTTTACTTTGAAAGTAATTCAAAGAACCTTTTACTGTTATACAAGGGCTTTTCTCTCCATTTTTACAAGCTTCTTGTATATCTAAAAGCTCTTTAACCTCTTCTTTTTCTTTATAAAATTTACTTACATTAAACCAATTATTATCATATTTATTTTCTCCTTTTTCATCTTTACCAGCATATTTAGAAACATTCATAGAAAAGCTAACTCTTTTACTTTCTTCATGGTGTTCTATGCCCTTGCCATTTACATTGCCTGTCAAAATAACTGCATTTCTTTTAAAAGGGTTATTGCTTTTTTGCTCTTGTTGTTTCTCTTGTGCAACTTCTTTATTTTCTACTTCACTCATTTCTAAACCTTTTTCTTTGTCTTCTACAAAAAGTCTATTTAACTCTATAATATTTTCAATTCCGTCTTTACCCAGTTCACAAACTGCATAACTCAACAAATCATCATATGCCTCTTCAGGCTTGGCTTCTGCATACTCAATAAAGCTATTAAACTCCGTATTATCTCTCTTATACCTATTCCAATCTTCATAAAAGTTATCTGAAGTATCTTTTAAAAGTTCATCTAAAGAGTAGAAGTACATTACATACTCTTTGGCTTGCTCTTGTGTTTGAAACATTTTCTCTTGCATTGCTTCATTCCCACCTATTGCAATATCAAACGCTTGTTTAAAGTCTTCTTTATTTGATTCATTTAATAAACTTTTATCAAACGAATAAGGCTCTTTTATTGCATTCATAACAATATCTCCTTTATAATCATTACTGTTATTTTTATCTAAAGAGTTTTCTTTAGATAAGGTAATAAGCTCTTTTGTGTTTTCACTTTCCACAGCAGACACAAAAGGGCGTTCTTTTTCTAAATGTTTATCTATAAATTGTTTTAAGTATTCCCTACCCTCCTTTACTAATATTTCATTTACATCTTTGTATTTCTTTGAGTAAAGCAAAGAACTATTACTTGTTTCTTTTAAATTCCTACAAGCTTCCTCACCTGCTTCTAAACCTGCTTTATCATTGTCTGCAAACACTATTGTTTGGTAACTTTTATTAAGTTTTTTCTTTAAGGCCTTGCTAACTTCTTTTAAGTTAGAGGCATTAAAGCAAACAATTGCATTTAAGCCAACTTGATTCAATGAAAGACCATCAATAGCACTTTCTACAAAAAATAGCCTCTTATCTTCTTTATTTATAAAAAACTTAGAATACTTACCTACCAATGTATGCTTTTGCCCTTTTATCTCTTTTGGTAAAAACATTTTCTTGTTTTTCCTAGAGATATACTGCAAATTACAAACATTACCTTGTGTATTAACTGCTTTAACAACTAAAGAACCTTTAGAAACATAGTTTTCTATAACCTCACCTGTCTTAGGGTGTAGATACTCGTTGTAAACTATTCTTCTATCAGCAACCATTAAAGAGTTACTTGGTAAAATCTCTATACCTCTTTTCTTCAAATAAGCATTAGGTTTTGCAAGATAACTTGAGTTATCCAAAATATCACTTACTATAAAAGAAGGCTTAAAAGGTTCTTCTTGCTCTACTTCATCAACCTTGCTCTTATAATTTTTAGAGCTAATTCTTTGGCCATAAAAATTATTATTACTTTTATCACTACTCTTATAACTATCTACATATGTACCAAGTATCTTTTTGGTTTCAACAATAGCACTTGCTCTTTGTTTATTGTCTTGTAAATTTAAACCCTCCTTAAATGCAACAAAATCAACTAAATTACCTTTAAAGCCACAACTAAAGCAATTTACAGAACCATAAGAAGAACCTTTATCACTTAATCCGCACGAAGCGTTTTTATCACCATTTTTATGAGAAGAAGTATTAGGGCAAGATATCATATAATCAGAGCCACTTTGCCTATACTTAATACCATAATGATTTAAAACACTTAAAGCCTTACTCATAATTAACGACCCTTAGCACTTTCTATATTCTTTTGTAGCTTTTGATACTTATTAACAAACACTTGGCATTTTTGCATGTTTTGTTTAAAAAGCTTTTTCTGTTGCTTCATATACTTTCTTTTAGCCTTACAAAGGTCTTTATCCTTCTTTAACTGCCTAAAACTTCTACCTGTTTCATCTTTTTTACCACCTGCAAAGCCTTTAAGCATAAAATCATAGTTATCAATATCTAAAGCAGACTTTATAGATATTTCACCTTCTTTAACATTTTTTAAATTAGGTATGCTTTCAGCAATATTGTTTTTAAAAAAAGCTTCAAACTTTTCTTGAAAGACTTTATCATTTTGCAAACTATCAAATTTATCTTCTATTTTAGTAGCCTTTCTAAACACACCTCTTTCATTACCAAGTATGTTTTCTTCTTTACCTAGCACACTTACAGATATACGAGCATTTAGCTTTTCTTCTGCATCAAGGTTTGGTTTATGGGCTTTTTCACAAAATTTTAAACAAAGCTTTGCAACTTTTAAATTACTCTTAAAGCGTTCATTTTCTTTTTCATCTTGATACTTTGCATACACATCATTCCCATAAGAATAATCAGCAACACTTAAGATTTTTCTAATCTTTTCTTTATTTGTAAGCTTTTCATCTTCTTGCTGTTGTACATCTTCTTTGCCTGCAAAAAAGCTTTTTGATTTAAAATCTATGTTTTGCTCCAAAAACTTTAAGTAATCCTCTTCAAACTGAACAGCCTCATCTTCTTTACCAAGTCTGTGTAGTTTTTTACAATGGTCTTCATATCTATTAAACAACTTATTGCCTTTTTGCTCTAAGTTAGCTTTATCTTTGCTCACTTGTTCCATATTTAAAACCCTCTCTGTCTTTTATTTACCCTGTTATACATTTTTCTGCTTTTTCTTGCCCTTTTTACTCTTTTGCCATATTTAAAGGCTTTTTCTAAAAGCCTTACACCTATTTCACCTATTCGCATTACATAGAAAACTATTCTTAAATTTTTCATCTACCTACCTTTAATTTCTATGGTCATTTTAATTTCATAAATATCTGAATCTTCTTTATCATCTGCATTTGGTTTATAAACTGTTACATATTTACAAGCAAAACCCTCTTCGTCTTCTTCTAATGTTCTTTTTACAAGCTTGTTTTCTATATCATCGTTTTTATGCAACTCTAAATAATCCCAATCTTGCTCCTTCATTGCATTACTTAGTTCTTGTCTTATCTTATTTACATTTAATGTTTTCATAATTTAATCCTTATTTTCTATTTTTATTATTTTTCATATTCTTCGTACTATTCTTCATCATCAAAGTCTATATCCGTATAATCAACATCACTACTATCTACTTCAATGCTATCAATATCATCAACCTGCCCTAGCTCCTCCTTTTTTACTACTGTTTTATCTTCCACATCTTCCAAAACTCTATTAACTTGCTTCAATGTATCTAACTCTTTCTGCTGTTTCATAAACTTTTCAAAATTTATTTTTGTCAGATACTCAAATTTATTAAACTCTTCTTTTATCTCCCTAATATATTGCCTTGCAACCTTTATGCTAGCTATATATTTAATTTGCTCTTCTACTTTTTCAAGAGAAGGAACATTTCTTCTAATAAGGTATTTGTCAATAAAAATTGAATTTAATTTTTCGTTGTAAGTAAACTCTATATTTTTATACAAAAACTTTTTACCTAGCTCCTTGTACTCTCCCAACTCTTCTTTTATGTTTGCTAAAAGAAGTAAAAACCCTTTAATTGTCTGCGTTCTTTCTTCAGCCCAAAGTACATCGTGCTTTTTAATCTTCTCTACCATTTGCTTATCTTTAAAATAAAAAGGGGTATCAGCATAAATTGGGCTTTTTGAAAACCCTTCCATAAAAACAACCTGCTTTCCTTTTGGTAAGTTGGTTAAATCAGTTGCTTTTATCAAAGGCTTTAGCTTCTTAACCTTTTGCCTGTTTTGACCTCTGCCTTGATATTCAAAATACTGTGTCTCACCTGCTCTTTTTGCATAGTATTCAGCAGTTTTAGGTTCATTTTGACGAAGTACAACCGTGCATGCTGTATTAGTTGTCAAAATATCAACCTCTTTGTCAGAATAAATCTTTTCAACTTGGTTCTTGTCTTGACAAATAAGCATAATTGAAGTCCTATAACCCCTTGTAATCGCAGGAGAACCAATAAGAGCTTCTGACTTTGCCATAAAGGCAAACTCATCTAAAAGCATTCTAACCATGTTCCCCTCTTTAACAGCTTTTAAGTCATCTATTGAACCTAAGTACCTATAAGCACCATCTGCAAATATCCTTGACATTAAACCAAATAGCTCTTGTTCAGTAGCAGGTGATATTAAATATATTGTTACAGGTCTGCCTTTTTTACCCTTTACATTAGTCATTGAAAAATCATTAACTGTAGTAGATGTAATATTGCGTATACTTTCGTTATTATATATTGAAAGACTTGTACTTAATGTTGAAAGCATTGACCCTAAGGTTGTCTCATTAACATCTTTTATTTCACTAAAGTCAACTTCTAGCATCTGCTTAACAAAACTAGGTACATCAAGATTATCTCCACTTTCTCTCAAAGCATCTGCTATAGTTGCAAACCCTCCTGCTGTACCTTTACCCTCATGCTCTGTGTCTTTTGCCAAATTTGAAAGTCTTGCAATTTTGTCTTTAACATCACCTATAGTTGTATCCTTGCCATCCAATTCATTGCCATAAACTTCATACATAATCATTGCATTCATAATCTTTTTAGCAGAATTAGTCCAAAACTCATCTTTACCATCAGGAATTAAAGATTGAACTATTAAGTTAATTTGTCTTGCTCTTAAATCTGTTTTTTTACTTAAATTAGCTAAAGATATCGGATTCCAAGTACTGTCCCTAAAACATCTCTCATTTTTTTCTTTACCCCATTCAAAAACATAAACATCACCTAACTGCTCTCTGTACCTATAAGTAAAATCTCGCACTTCTCCTTTAGGGTCATTTACAATAATGCAATCATCATCTAAAGATAAAACACTAGGAACTAATACACCTGCTGTCTTACCAGTACCAGCAGGTGCCATAACAGTAACTGCAAGAGGCTCTTGCATTCTCAAATACTTTCCTTTATACCTACCAATTGCAAAACCCTTGTTGTGAAAAATATTCATTTTTTTAACATTTTTCATCTTCGCCCAAAAAGAATACTCTTGATATAAACTAAACTTATTCTTCCTTAAAAAACACCCCAACAAAACAAACATCAATAACAAATCAACTGCAACAACCCAAAAAGTAAAGGTCTTGTAATCAAGAGGCAATAATATATCTTTATAAAAATATCTGTAAAAATAGATATTGTTTATATGTGTATCAAAATAAAAATATAAATAGCTTTCTAAAACCAAAACACCAAAGCTAAAAGATACTAAAACACTAAATATGATATAAAAATAATACTTATAATCTTCTTCTTTCATTACTTATCATCTGCCTTGTTTTGGTAATTAATATTCGTATGGGTAAAAAAGTTAGTTACTCTTAAATTTCTATGAGTGATAATATTAAACAAAGAAAACATTTTTAAACCCTTGCTATAAGAAAATACAAAGTAACTTATTCTTTTCTTACCTAACTCTTCTGTTACATGCTTTAGTTGAAAATACACTTAACTACCTTTTTTCTTTTTATTACTTACAAACTGCATTATTTACAGCAGTCTCGTCCCAAGAACTTATTAAATCTTGCCAATCATTAAACTCCATTACAGTACCATCAGGTCTGTTATAAACAACATCACATTGCTTTACATATTCTACCCATTGCCATTTACCTCTATAGTTTGTTCCTGATTGTGTTGGCGGTGGGCTACCAACATTTCCATAATATGTACAGCTTCTACTACTACCTCTTGTAACATATGCATTAGGGTTTGGCTTACTTCCTGCTGGTTTTCCTACACCGTTTGGACAAACACCATAAGAGCTACCTTCACCACTGCTTTTAGCATATGAAACAACCTGTGTTTTAATAGATATAGGCTCATAAGGGTAAGAAATACCCTCTTGCTCTTGACCTGTTACATATATTTTTTGATTAGGTTGTAGCTGATACTCTGCACTGTTTTCAGGGTACAAAATATATCTTGATATATTTTTTATTGCATATCTTTCATTATCAAAGTTTGTCCAGCCTAAAAACTCAACTAAGTGATTAAGTTCTGATAAATAAGTTAAAACACAAGAACTTACATACTTTTTAGCCTGCATACCTTGTTCGTAATAATATCTACCAAAAGCTATTGTATGCCCTGCATCTAAATCATGGTTTATATCACAAGAGCCATACTCTACTTTAAGTAATTGTTTTTCAGGGCTTTCACCATCTTTAGGGTTAACTATACAACCTGTAAGAGTACTTACATCATAAGTATCACTGTCTGTGTACTGTACTTTACCTGTTCTTATGTAATACCTATCTTCTACTGTTATTGCAGAGCAACCATCTTCTACAAACTCATGAGTATAAGTAGTTGTTGCTAAACAACCACCTGCAGAATATGTCTTGTTATCTTCGGAAAATACAGCTTGACGGCGTGCAATACTTATACCTTGACTATAATTATGCAATGTACTACAAGATTGAAAGGTTGCAGGCACAAGTTTTACTTGCTTGCAATCACTTATTGTGATTTCTCTTCCAGTATCTGATATATAATAGCTTCTTTGCATTACAGAGATTGTATCGTTTGATATATTAAAGACTTGGTCGCACCCATTATATGTTGTTACAACTTCAGGTGTAGAAACACTGCTATCAAATACAGAGCCACTTGGGTTTTGTATATTTGTTACAGTTTCAGAAGACCCTCTACTTGCAAAGTCTTTTCTACTATTTTTTTCATCTTCTTTATTATTGATTTCAAAAGAAGTTGGTAAATTACCTTTTACAAGTAATGAAGTTCTTCTTTTAAGAATTTTACTTTCTTGCTCAAAAGCAGTTGCATACCTAACAGTAGTTTTTTTATTGTTTTTATCAATTAGATTTATCCAATTAATGTTTATAATATAATTATCATTTTGCTTGTTTCTAGCAACAGCAAGG
The DNA here is from genome assembly GCA_964472375.1 of uncultured Rickettsiales bacterium. GTDB lineage: Bacteria > Pseudomonadota > Alphaproteobacteria > WRAU01 > CAYYLE01 > CAYYLE01. The sequence continues at coordinate 70,035 of CAYYLE010000003.1, read as the reverse complement.
AAGCCTTCTAATGACCTTTTTTGCTCATCATCATCTAATTTTGCTATTATCTTCTGCTCTTTTGTAACATCTATTTTTTTAACTGTTGTTACAGCAAAATCTGACCTTAAAACACTTGCTAAAAAAGAAAATATTGTTAAATAAAAAACTACATACTTCATAACTACTCTTCCTCTGCTACTAAATTAATATCTACTTGTGGCTTTAATATTATTCTGCTACCGCTTGGTATTATTACAATTGGGCTTAAATCAATGGTTTTATCAAGTACTTCTGTTGCAACATCAAGTATTGATAGTGCTGTATAGTTTGCAAAATCTTTAGTTGTGGAAGAATCAGAAGATACATTATCAGCACCAACCATAGCAGTTGCAGAAAGCAATGTTAAACCAAATGTTTGACCATATTTCTCCCAAACTCTATTATCAAGTTCACCACTTAAACCATTACGCCCCATTGCGTCTTTAAGCATACCTTCACTCATTAAAAAGCTTCTACCATCAGGAAAGTACGCACGAATACAGCTTGCATTTAATGCAGTTTCACCATATGCATTTAAAGGTTCAAAAGAGCATATAAACTTTGTACCTCTTGGAATTAAAACCTTTGTGCTTTCAAAAGAATACACATCACGCTCTACAACTGCATTAAAATCACCACCCCTACGAGAATTGATATTACTTTCTGTCAAAAGCTTTATATTGCGGTCTCTTGTAACTATATTATCTCTGCTTGTTGCAAAGCCTATTGTGTCTTCATCAGTCCCCAGGGAATATGAATAGCTTTGCTCTTTCAAATCATTATCGCCTTTATTAAGCCTTACAATATTTACATCACCTTGTTTTACAAGTTTTATAGAAGAACGACGGTTTCTTCTTTTTTCTTCTTCTAATCTTTTAGCTTCTTGCTCTTGTTTTTCAAGTCGTGCCAGTCTTTCTTTTTCTGCTTCTGCTCTTTTTTGCTCTGCCCTTATTCTTGCAAGTCGTTTTCTTTCTTTTTCTCTTTCTTCTTTATCTTGCATTGCTCTTAATTTAGCCTCTTCTTCTGCTCTTGCTTTTTCTTGCTTTGCTTTTTCTTCTCTTTCTTTTTGATAGTTTGTTATTGAAAGCACATCTTCTTTTTCTTTAGCTTTAAAACGAGCCTCTTTATCTAAAGCAAAACTACCACTAACTAAAAAAGAAAATACTAAAGCTAAACAAATACTATTGATTGGTTTCATACATGCTCCCTACATATTCCACACAAACATAGTATTTACCACTTTTTAAAGTAAGCTTTTTAGCCACTGCATGTACAACTATCACTTCATCTTTAATAGTAAAATCAACAGGTGTATCAATATCAGAAATTACTTCCAATACTGTTGGTATATCAGCTTTAGAACCATCTTCTCTTTTATATGAAAGGTAGGTAAAAATACCATCTGTCCACACCAAATTAGGTGCTATTTTTCTGCCATCATTCCAAAATGGTAAAGACTTAATCCATTTTGAATACTTTGTATACATAGAATAGTTGTAATCATAGTTTGGGTTTCTTATTGTTTTCTCTGCCTTTGGTCTTTTAATCTGCTTACCATCTTCATTTACATTAATGTGCAGGTTAGGTAGCTTTTGGTTGTTATAATCAAGTGTTTTTAACATAAAAACATAATTGCTTTTTACAGTTGCTACATTTAGATTAGTGCTTTCATTTGCAAGCAATCCATAAACCATCAAGGTATGTTGATTTACTTGCTCTGCCTGTGCAATAAGCTCATCACCAAGCAAAAAGTAGTTAATATTACTATCAAAAGATATAGTGCTTACAGTACCTTTTTTAATATAGACTGTCTGGTAGTTACTATCTGTGTTTGTTATAGCATTTGCATTTGCCTTTAAAAGAAAAAGTAAAGCTAAAAACTCTAAAACAAATATAGCAATCAATACTCTTTTAAAAACCATACTTATCTTCCTTTTTGCTTTCCACTTTCTTGCCAAATTCTTGACTATTTGTATTACTTTCACCTTCTAAAATGTTTTGATTTTGTATTTGAATGTTTTTCTCTTTAATACCTATTGAATAATCACTTATTAGGTAACCAAAAGGGTTATTTAAATAGTCTTTATCTTTATATTTTGTGTTATCTTCTACAAATGTAACTGTTGCTCTTCTTATGCTCTCTCTTATTATCTTACCTGTTGATTTTGCACTATCAACTTGTGAATAATCAACCTGTATAACATTGTTGTTTATTACACTACTTACAATGATTTTTATACTTCTAACATAAGAGCCATCAACAGCTTCTTTATAAGGAGACTGGGGATTATTATCGGGGTGGTATTGTTTCAAAAACTCATTTTTCGCAGATTGTGTAGACATTAAAATAATTTTCGTATAACGCTCGTTCTCTGTTACAAGGTCTAATGTTTCTCTATTTTTAACATAATCAATTGCTAAAAATTCTTTTCTAGCTCTTTGGCTACTTTTACTTGTTCGGTATGGCTCTATATATGTTATCTGCTCTTCCTTAGGCATAAAATGCACAAAATACGGCACTTTTTGTTTCAAAGGAAGTAAAGCAATAATTAAAGCAATAAGCATAAAAGATACAATAAACAAACTAATATTAAGTCTTGTTACCGCTTGTATTGTTTTATACTCAACCCTTGTGCTATCGCCTGTATCTACAAAGTTTTCAGGGTCAAGTAAACTAAACACTTTAGGTCTACTTTTATGCTTTTTATCTTTTAGTAAGTGTTCGTTGCTTTCATCAAATTCTTCATACTCTTCTACTTCATTACCTAAAGAATTATCAAGCAACTCTTTATCTTCTATCTCTTTCTTTTTACTTCTTGCTTTAGCCTTTAAATCAGATAGTTTATTCAATAACTTAGTTAACATTTTTATATAAACTCTCCATTTACATAAAACTCTTTACAAGCACATTTGCTCTTTTTTAGTTCGTTAGCTCCATAGCCTATATCTGCTCCATTTCTTTCATATTTGCTTGGTAGTTTATAACTACATGCACTTAATAAAAGTGTTAAAAGCATTAGTATTGTTAGTTTTTTCATATTATCTAGCTCCTTTATTTAATAAATCTAGATATTGCACCTGCATAAGGTATTTTTGATATCATATCTCTAGCTTTACTTGTAAATGCACCTGAACCAGCACTTGTTAAACCAGAACCTGTAATAGCTTGTGCAACTTCTGAAATCGTCCCTACTATAAAAATTCCAACAGAAGAAAGTATTACAACTGTCATTAAACCCATAGTACCTTGCTCTGCACTATTACCATGTATATTAACTAAGCTTGTAAATATCTCTCCGTACATATTTAAAAATACTGAAAGCAATGTAATATTTAATATAGCCCCTGCAACAACCTGTACAGCACCTAACATGTATTGCCTAGTAAACTTAAAGAAAGATAAAAGTATAAACAAAGAAGAAAGCGTTAAGACAAGATAAAACTTTAGTGTTGCAAGCAAAACATTTAAGATAATAACAAGCGTTAAACTAATTACAGATATGGTTGCAAGCACAACAGGAATTGCCATTATAAGTATCTTGCCTACACTAAAAATATTATTGTATTCAAGAGTAGCCCAAATACCACTTACAAGCTCACCACTTTGAGAAAGTACATTACTAATAGAAGAACTGTAAGAAGAAGAACTACTACTAAATATTGAAGGTAAATTATTAAACAACAACTCAAGTGGCTCTAATATATATTCCTCAAAATACTTAAATTGTAAAAAAGTAGCCAATACTACAAACAAAACTATTTTTTCAAATACATCACTTCTAAAAGGTTCGTCCTTAATATAAGACTTAGCTATTCTAAAAACTAGGTATGCAACAGCCATTGCTGTAAGTAAATCAATTGCTCCTTTTTCTAAATCTTTTACCTTTGCTTTCATAGTTGTCTTTACAACATCTATTAAATTGTCATATAAAGCAACAATAGGGCTATAAATACTGTCTGAAGATACACTAGACACATCAAAAGCAAAACTATTTAAAGGCAAAAATACAAGTAATAAAACAGACAATAGAGTAAATATTCTCATAACTTTACTCCATGCTCATTAAATGCAACATTAAAGATTGTGTATTATTAAGCTCTTGCAATTCTTTCAATATTTCTATCTGTACTTGCAGTTGCACCTTTTGAACTTCTATTTGGTTTTTACTGCTATCTAAAGCATCTTGCAAAGCTGTTGCTTTTTCTGTTTTTTCTTCTCTTTTATCTAAGTTAACAACAGACCTTGAAAGAGTTGTTGCAATTATTTTCACCCTATCTTCAACTTTCTTCTGTGCCTTAGCTTTTTTTTGCTCTGCACTATCCGTTGAAAGTGGTAGATATGTTTCTTTCATCCAGTCAACTTGCAATGCAAACAATTGACCATCATCTGCACACATTTCTACTTTAAAACGAGGAAACCAATCAGGCAAACCAAACTTTTTACCACCACATTTTTCATAAAGTTGTGATAACTTATTAACTGTTGATGGTGTTAAATCACCATTGCCTATTTGTTCTTTGTAGTTTTCAAATTGGTCGTATTGTTTTAACATTTGCTCATAGCTTGTTACAGACTGCTCTAAACCTTGTGGGTCAAACACAATTTGATATGGGTTATATGTTGCCCATGCACTGCCACCTAAAACTAAAAATGTAAAAAATACACTTATTATTTTCTTAAACACAATTCTTAATCTCTTGTTGTCTTTAATTGCTTATGAAAAAACTTTAATAAACTTAATTAAGCAAAAACACTCCAAAAATACACCAGCAAAAATCAAGCATTGATTTTTAAGTTTTTAGCTCTCTGCAAGAGCAGGTATTTTTAAGCATTTTGTCAGACAAAATGCGATACCTGCATTAAAAAATCAATCATTGGAATACTAGCTATTACAAAGGTTTAAGATAGATTGATTTTTTTATTGTCATCTCATAATAGTTTTAGCCAATACAATTGCATTGCAAGGCTTACTTTAGCTAGATTTTTTAGGTATCTTTATGCAAAAAATATGCAATTGTACTTAAAGCAACATTTAAGCTGTAATTTAACTGCATTTTTATTGGTTTTTATGCAACATCAATCCACTGGCAGTAAATTTTTTATTTACTCTAGGTGAACACAATTAGCTTAAAGGTCTTGCGACAGCTAACTTTTCAAGTTGGTGGATTTTTGGAGTATTTTTATCTTTATAAAAAATAGATACTAATAATTAAACAATTCAGGAGAACTTTATGAACACAAAAACAATCTACACAATCTTAATAACAATAATAGCAACTTTTCTAATATCTAAAGGCTTTGCAAACGACCTTTCTGTATTTACAGACGGTGTTGGAAGTAAAGTAGAAGAAGTATCAAATGCAGGTAAATTAATAGGTCTTGGCATAGGACTTATTGCAATAGTTTTTGAATTTGCAAGTTCTTTTTTAACAGAAAGACCAATTGACAAAATGAAACTATTTAGATATGGAATGTTAGCCATTATGCTTACATTTGCAGGAACTATTTTTGACTGGCTAAGTTCTGGACTTTAAGTCAATGAATACACCTAACTATACGCAATTTAGTAAAAAACAACTATTGTTTGGTCTTGATAAAAACTATGCCGTAGCATATTTTATAGGCTTTATAACAATTGGAACATTTACTATATTTATTAATTTAATGAATATACTTCCATTTAAAATAGAGCCTCTTTATACAATAGTCCTTGCAACACTTACCTACTTGGCAAGTGTTGTTTTGTTTAAAAAAGACCCTTATTGGTTTAGAAAACAATTAATCCACTGGGCAATAAAGAATAAGTATAAAAGCTTAAATGATATATCACCAAGGTAGCTAAACATGGTTTTATTAGTAGTTTATTTATTTTTGATAACATTAACATTTGTTTTTACAAGACATATTGCAAACTTTTATATATTTTTAAATAAAAAACCATTCATAAACAATACTTACAGTGAGTTTATAGCAAATAAGCACATTAAAAATGAGTTTATATACAATAAAGACAACTCTTTTACATGTGTTTTAAAAGTTACAGGTTATGAGTACCACAAAGAAAATGATTTAAAGAAAACTGTTAACAAGTGTTTATATATTAAACAAAGAGCTTTTAACATCATATCTTTAAAAAAGTCTGTTGATATTAAGTTTGTTTTTAAGAGAATAAAAGAGCAAGATAGTTACTTAAACATAAACTATATTGAAATCACCTCTTTAGATAAAACATTTTTAGAAGAATTTGTAAATAGTTTAAAAAACTCATTACATGAGTTTAATGTAAACTTACTAAAAAATAAAGAGCTTTTAGAGTTATTAAACCTGCAAACCAACTTATTTCATCAAGAGTTTAACTACGAGAATAACAAAGATATACCTGTTAATGATTTACTTAGCCTATCTTCTGTAAGATTTGACGATGATTATGGAACACTATCAAACTTATATTTAGGTGAAAACATAAAACAAAAACATTTTAAATGCTTATCTTTTAACTTTATAGGCAATGAGTTAAACAATAAATACTTTCAAGAGATTTCTAAGGCAAACATAGAGTTTGATTTTATTATAAATACTCGTTTTTTAGATAGATTTGCACAAGAAAGCTACTTAAAAGATAGCAAAAAAGCACAAGCTGTAAGCTCTGAAACAAGCCATAAAGCAACAGATAAACAACAAGAGCAACTAAAAAGTGCAGAAGAAATATTACTAAATGAAGAAGCCAATCTAACCTATACTGATGTTTTTATAATAGTCTTCGCACCATCTTTAGTTGAGTTAAACAAATCTATAAACCAAATAAAACAAATAACTTCAAGACATGAACTTAACCTTGTAGAAGAAACCAAGCTTTTAAATTTCTTCTTCTTACAAAGACTAATAGGCTTTAGATTAAACCAAACACCAAAGTTTGAAGTTGCAAGCAACTTGCTTACTTATGCAAAAACAATATTATCTACAAGCCTTGTAGGTATGTTTGATTATATTGACACACCTAAAGGTTTAACAAAAACAGATTGGGGCAACAAGCCTATTGCAAGCTTTAAAACCCATTATAATTCACACTACAACTTTAACTTTCACATAAGCTCTGCTGATGCATCTGTTGGGCATGGTGCTTTAATTGCTCCAACAGGTGCTGGTAAAACAACAATCATGCAATATCTTGTAAAAGGCATTTTAGAAAACTACAAAAATGAAGTTGATATTTACCTTTTTGACCGATATAACGGTATGAAAATATTTACACAGTGGCAAGGTGGTAAAAACATAGATTTTGACTTTAGCAAAGAAGAAAACAGAGAAAAAACAGCTCTAAACCCACTACTAATAAACCTAAAAGACAATGAAAACTTTGAATTCTTACAAAACCTAATAGAAATAATGGGCAAAGCAGAAAGCGAAGAAGATAAAGAAGAAATTAATATGTTTGTAAAAGCAATATCAGAACTTGATAATAAATATAAAACAATAGAATTCTTGTTGCAACAGCCACTGTTTCAACCAAACTCTAATGTAAAAGCAAACTTAAATATTTACAAAGATGGTAAATTTAAAAACTATTTTAACTCTAAAGAAGACAATTTTACACTTGATAACCAACTAATAACCATGCAAATGGATAAAGTACTAGAGCATGATGAACTTGCTGTGCCAATTATCTATTACATAATGTTTAAAATAAGACAAAAAGCAAGAAGAACAGGTCGCCCACACTTCATATTCCTAGACGAGAGTGCAAAGCTACTTAAAAACCATTATTTTAAAACACAAACAGAGGTATTGTTACAAGAACACAGAAAGCTTAGAGGTGTTGTATGGCTTGCATTTCAACAGGCAAATAGCTTTTTACAAGATAGTTCTTTAAAAGAGCTTATATTAGGGCAATGTAAAAACCTTCTTTTATTGGAAGAAAAAGGCAATGTTACAGAAGAAAGTATACTAAGTAAACTAAATATTGATAAAGAGCTTTATAACCAAAGTCAACAAGCTAAAAAATACCACAATAACCCCTACTTTAGCATCTTACAAAGACCAAGTGAGAACTTAATACTAGACCTTAATTTAAAAGATAGATTAGGAAGTGATTTAAAGTTTTTATCATCTTCTGCTAAAGATGTTTTAAAAATGGAACAATTAATTAAAGAGTATGGTGATGAGTGGGTTAAATACTTCTAATAGAACAACAGTGCGTTTCAATAAAACAGAAACAGAATATTTAAAAAAACTTATTAAAAAATACAAATATAGCTCTAAAAGTAAGCTTATAAAAAACCTTGCCTTTAGAGAAATTAAACCATTTTTAAACAACAAAGAGCTAGAAACACTACAAACTCTAATACTTGAATTAAATGCTATTGGTAGAAACTTAAACCAATTTACAAAAGTTGCTAATAAATATGGTGCCTTAAGAAATGTTGATATAAAGCTAGCTAATGAGGTTTTAAAAGATATATCTAGTTTAACAGATGAACTGCAGGGTGTTATAACTAGATAAATATGTTATCCAATGTAAAAATACACAACAACAAAACATGCTATAATAAAGCACAAGACAACAAATAAAGAGGTAAACAATGACCAATAAAGATATACAAGATTATACTTTGGAAAAAGATTTTGATAAAAAATTTACAAACTTTTTAGAAAATGATTTAGGAAAAATAAACCATGTAGAAGATTTATTAAAGCAAGGCTTAGTTGCATCTTATACAGATAAAAAAGGCAGGATTATAAGACACTACCCTAATGGTAGAAAGTTTATCATTGAGTACAACAAAGACACAGATAAGGTTGAAGAAAAAGAGGAAATTATAGAATAATGAGCAAACAACTTTGGGTTATTGCAGGTGCAAATGGTTCTGGCAAATCAACCATTGTTGCAAAATACAAAAGCTATTTTAAAAACCAATTACCTGTAATTAACCCTGATGATATAGCAAAAGAAATAGAACCAAACAACCCTACACACCCTAGCCCTGCAACACAATTTAAATCAGGCAAGCAAGCTGTTACAATGCAAAACAACATGCTTGAAAACAACCAAAGCTTTGCTTTTGAAACAACTTTTGCAGGGCATAGACCAGTAAATATTATTAAAAAAGCAAAAGAGCTTGGCTATAAGACAAACATTGTTTATGTGTACCTAGAAAACCCAACAACTCATATTATAAGGGTAGAAAATAGAGTATTAAACAACGGCCACCATGTACCAACAGAAGATATTTTAAGAAGATATGAAAGCTCTTACAAAAACTTAAAAAGTATTTACAAAAGCGTTGATAGAACATTTGTTTTTAGTAATGCAAAGCAAAAACATGAACTTGCTCTTGTTTTAGAAAAAGGAAGAGTGCAAAAATATAATAAAAATGTGAAGCTTTCTAAAGAAATACAGGAAGTATTTAATGTTGCTATAAATGAATATGGAAGAAACAATACACCAGCAAGATAGCAAAGTGGTAACTCTATAAACGAAACATACATAAAATGTTAAAGGAATAAAGTGATAAGCAAAGAACTTAAAACAGGTAGTTTTTTATTTTACAGTAACTCTAATGAAAAACTAAAAGTTGCAATTGATGTTGAAAATGAAACTGTTTGGCTTAACCAAACTGAACTAGCAGAACTTTTTGGAGTTAATAAATCTGCAGTATCAAAACATATAGCAAATATTTATGAAACAAAAGAACTAGACCCTAAAGCAACTGTTTCCAAAATGGAAACAGTTCAAGAAGAAGGAGATAGAAAAGTTTCTAGGAAAATAAATTACTATAACCTAGACATGATACTTTCAGTAGGCTATAGAGTAAACTCACAACAAGCAACAAAATTTAGAAAGTGGGTAAGCTCTGCTTTAAAAGAATACTTAATAAAAGGATTTGTTTTAGATGATGATAGATTAAAGCAAGGTAAAAATCTTTTTGGTAAAGACTACTTTAAAGAACTACTTGAAAAAATACGCTCTATTCGTGCAAGTGAAAGAAGAATATGGCAACAAATTACTGATATTTTTGCAGAGTGCAGTATTGATTATGATAAAAACTCTGAAGTTACTAGAAAGTTTTACTCTAATGTGCAAAATAAATTCCACTATGCAATTGTTGGCAAAACTGCATCTGAAATTGTTTATGTTTGTGCAAATAGCAAAAAAGAAAATATGGGTTTAACAACTTGGAAAAACTCTCCTAATGGTCGTATTTTAAAATCTGACACAACTGTTGGTAAAAACTATTTACAAGAAAATGAAATAAAAGAACTTGAAAGAACAGTGTCATCATACTTTGATTATGTAGAGGGTTTGGTAGAAAGAGGCAAGGTTTTTAGTATGGAAGATTTTAGTTCATCTATAGATAATTTTTTAAGCTTTAATGAATACAAAATACTTGATAATCTTGGTAAAGTAAGCCATGAACAAGCTAAAAATAAAGCACATAAAGAGTATGATGAGTTTAACAAAAAACAGCATATAGTTTCTGATTTTGACGAAATAGTAAAAAAATATAACGAAAGAAAAAACCAAACAGAAAATGAAACCTAAAAAACAAGAGATACCTGTTAGGTAACCATGACCTACAACCCAAAATACTTAAACAACAAAACCAAACAAGAGTTAGAAGATGAGTTTTCAAAGCTTTTAAAAAAGAATGTTTCTAAAGCTTTAAAGAAAGAGGCTTTTAGGCAAAACTCATCTAGTACCAGGGCAAACTTTAAAACTGCAAATAGCAACAAAAACACTAAAAAACAAAACAATATCAATTCTTATAAAGAACATACAAACAGTAACACAAAAAACAATAGCACTTACCAAAATTTAAAAGCCCCTACTATACTTAAAAGTGCATCTTATCAGAAAAAACAAAGCTCTATTTATAGCTTAATGCAGTATATTTTTAAAAACACTGATGAGCTAGAAAATGAACAAGGAAATACAATTTTATTAGATAAGATAACTAAAGAAAGCAAACGCTTTAAGCTCTTAAAAGATAGTGAAAATCAAAAGGCAAATGCAGTTGGCAATAAAACATTAGAAGATAACCTTTCTAAAAGACAAACAGCACATTTAATATTTTCATTACCTAACAATTTAGAAGACAATGAAGAGCTTTTAAAAGATGTTTTAAGGCAAACATTACCTGAAGTATTTGCTGGGCATAAATACGCCTTTGGGGTGCATAAAAACACAAATAACATGCATGTACATATTGCCTTAAAGTATAAAAATGATTTAACAAACAAACAACTAAGATTAGATGGCAAAAAACTTTTAGAAATAAACAAACTGCTTTACGATAATTGCAAAAAAGCACAGTTAAACCTAGAAAAAACCAACCCTAAAGCTATAAAAAAGAAAAAATATCACTACCCCGACTACTTTTACAAGAAAGTACCTAACTTTATAGAACTTGAAAACTTTAATTCTTTAGAAAGTTTAAAAGCAAGTAAAAACACGATAGATAAACTAAAAGATATAGGTTTAGATAAAGAAAACATAAACAGATTTTTAAACCTTTACCAGGAAGATAACAAACTTGCAATATCAACTTTAAACAATAACCCTAACTTTTTTAAAGTTAAAAAGAAGCAAATAGAAGACTACAAACAAAAACATAACCTAAAACATATTAGCTTTAGGAAACTAAATATAATCAAAATTGATGATATTACTAAACACGAGAACATAAAACATGAACAATAATAACAACCAAAGAGTACTAGAATTCATAAAAGGTAAAGAATATGTAAAAGATTTACTTAAGCCTTTTATACCTTACTTTTTACAAAAAGATATTGAAGACCTGCAAGTACACTGCTTTAATGAAGTGACCCTACTAAAAACAAAAGGTAGAAAAGAAACTATAAAAGATAATAACTTTAATAAAGAAAACCTAGAGATATTAATAAGACAACTTGCAAACATCAATCAAATTCAATTAGAAAATAAAGATGATATACAATTTTCTAGAATGCTACCACTTAATTTATTTAGGTTTAGTTGCAAGTTTGGTAATTCTGTAAAAAGCGGTATTGATTTAAGTATAAGGCTTAATGATAACTACTTATACTATGACTACAAAGACTTTGGTTTAGAAGAATTTGAGTTTAACTTTTTAAGCAACCACATTGCAAAACAAGGGCATAGTGCATTTTTTATAGGTTCTACTGGAAGTGGTAAAACAACATTTGCAAGTATTGTAATACAAGAAATAAGCACAGAAGAAAACATGAAGATAGTTGGTGATATACACGACTTTGTTTTTAAAAAAGAGCATAAAGTAAATGAGCTTTATGCAAAAAGCCAAGAGCAAAATAAAGATAGCATAAACCATTTAGTTAGAAGCAACCCTGAAAGAATACTAATACCTGAACTTACAACAGAAAATGCACAAATGATTTTAAGAACCTTAGGCTCTGGGCACTCTGGTTTTATACTAACACTACATGCAGATACTAAAAAAGATAGCATTGCAAAAGCATTTGAAAAAAATATGATAAATGCAAAGCAAGAAACAAGTTCTTTAAACTCTATAAAAGAAGATTTAAACAATGTTGACTTTTTTATATATCTTAAAAAAGACAAACAAGGCAAAAGAGTAATAGAAAAGGTAACAATAAACAATGAAGAAATAAGAAATGAAGCTAAAGAACTTGGTGTTTTTGGTTATGAGAAAGACCCTATAATAGAAACAAGCAATAATGCAATAAATACAAATAGTAACAACAACTACAACAACCAAGCTCTATATGATTTAATACAAACATTAAGCAATAATACAGAAGAAACAAATACCAGGAAAATACATATAAATAAAAAGCTATACTCTAAAATATATGAAGAGGTATTGCTTGATATCATAAAATTAGAAAGAAGAACAAATAAAGGTCAAACTATCTCAAGCTTTGCTAAAGAAAAACAAATAAATAAATTCTATTTATATAAAGCCATTAACTCTGCCTCTAAAATAGCCAACAATTTAAAGAAAAAGCAACAAGCACTACACTCTTAACACATAATCACAGATAGCTACAAGCTCATGATTGTGCAACCTTCTTGTACCTTTTAATTTTCTTCTTACTGCTTCGTAATCAAGTGACAATAGATTAGAAAGCTCTTTTGTGCTTATGTTTTTACTCTTAATAATCTTATTAAGCAAGAACAGTTCCTCTTTTTCTGTACTGCTATTTTTAGTTTCTTCTTGGTTGCTTACAACAAGACAAAGCTCATCAAAAATCTTCTGTAAATTATCCAAGCTTGGCTGTTTGTCTCCTTTCACCCAAGAAGACACTAAAGACCTTGATACACCAAGCTTTTTAGCAAACTCTTTTTGTGTTATGTTTTTATCTTGTAGATGTGCTTTTATTATATTAGATATATCTATTGCATTCATTTTTATATCCTACTTTAAAAGTGTTTAATAAGTTTAAAAACAAGCTAAATACCTTACAAACCTCAAGGGAGATAAGGCATACATAAAATACCTAGCTTGCTAAAAACAAAAGTAAACCTAAAAACACCTTGCAAAGCAAAATAAGGGAGTATTTTACCAAAACAAGTGAATTAAAGGCTTGCCTAAATATTTTTACACTTATTCTTTAGCAAGTAAAGGGTACAAAAGGGAACAAAATGGACATTGTGATTGATTTATTCTTTAGAGGCCAAGGAATTTTAAATCTTTCAATCATCCACCAATATGGAAAACTCCTCTCTCTATTAATGTATATAAAGTATATATACTAATAATATATAGATAGTTATATTAAGTAGTTTATGGGGCGGGCGATTTTATTAAATATTAAAAAGGTTATATATACATACAAATATCTATTTATGCATATTTATATATTAAATTATGCATAAAATCAAAAATAGCCTTTTATAGAATACAAAAAGATATATCTAATTATGCACAAAAGCATATCAAATCATTCGTGCAAAACTAGAAAAATTACAGAAGTTTTCCACTATTTTAGAGAAACAAAACCCTATAAAAATATTATTGACTATAAAAAGAACCCTGTGCCATATTTGTGCCACTAATAATAGCATCTATAAAGACAACACAAGCTAACAAAAGCGATTAAAAGCTAAACAAAATACAAAAGAAAATAGATAAAAATAAGGCTGAAACCTTTGAAAAACAAAGAGAATAAATGGTGTATCCGGCAGGATTCGAACCTGCGACCCACTGCTTAGAAGGCAGTTGCTCTATCCAGCTGAGCTACGGATACATAAAAACTATAAACTAGGTTCTCTAGTTATAATATCAACATATGATTTTAAATTATATTCTATTTTTGAAGGCTTTGCAACTTTATAATTATATTTTTTCTTTTTTGCAAAATCTTCTGCTTCTTCAAGACTTTCAAAACAAATGTTTGATAAAAAATCATTAAAAGAATCACCTTGTCTGCTATCTGTAATTATTTTAATCTTCCAAACACTTTTTTTAGAAAAAGCAGATTGAGTAACACCAACTTCTTCACTATACAATAAAACACTTACTGCACTCATTATAAGCTCCCCCACCTTTTTGAAAAATTAACTAATTAAAAGATACAAAGTGTTGTAAACACTACAATATAAAGTGTAAAATTTTTAGTAAGTCTAGTCAAGAAAAACAAGGATTTAAAAATGACTGAAATAAAAAATCAAAGCAATGTTGTGCAAACAGCTTGCAAACTTATAGAGCTTGAAACAATAAGTACTAATGAAAATATTATAAAAGAATGCCTTCAAGAGTGTATAAACCATGTAAAGCATGATAATTTAAAAGTTGTAAACTACACCAAGGAAGACCTAAAAAGTAAATACAATGTTGAAATATCTCCTTTTATCACCCTTTCAAATGCAGATATGAACGACCTAGATATTTTATCAATAGCACATATAGATGTTGTACCAGGAACCAAAGAGCAATTTACCCCTAAAATTAAAGAAGGTAAACTATATGGCAGAGGCTCTCTTGATATGAAAGGTACAACAGCAGTTTGCCTAGAGCTACTTAAAACAATTTTAAACGAAAGTATAGATATAAAATACGGCATACTTATAACATCTGATGAAGAAACAGGCGGTCAAGGTGCTTATTTTGCTGCAAATAACCTAGATATTAATGCAAAGATACTTTTAGATACTGATATAGGTGGCGATATATCTAAAATAGCCTATAAATGCAAAAGTGGAAACTTTATTACCCTTACCTCGCAAGGTGAAGAAAGCCACGGCTCGCTACCGTGGGATGGATTTGACGCAGTGGAAAACCTTATAACAAGTGTTAACAATATAAGAAAACACATACCTTATTATTCTAATAAGATAAAAAAACCTGAAAATACATGGGTTGATACTTTCCATGTTGGCACAATAAAAGGCGGAAGTGCTGCAAATGTTATAGCAGGTAGTGCAGAAGCAGAGCTTGACATTAGGCTAACAGGAGACAATGCAAATGATTATTTAGATAAAGTTTTAAAAGAATCACTTGTAGAAGGTGTAAGTATAAAAGATATTGAATACGGTGTTATTGTTAATGTAGAAGAAAAAAATAAATACCTACAGCATTATAAAACTATACTAAAAAATCACCTAAAAGACGAAGAAGTTGAGCTAATAATAATGGGCGGTGCAACAGATGCAAGAAACTTTGCAATAAAAGGAATTCCACTTATTATGCATAGCATTAGCGGGCATGGAATGCATATGAAAAATGAATATTGTGTAACTAAAACACTTGATACACTATATAGCGTTCATCTTGATTTTATTAAAAATTTTAAAAATATCTAATAAATCAATAGCCTGTAAAAGCCCTTTACTCTTGGGCTTTTACTTCTTCTTTTTTTATCTTTTTTTCTACTTCTTCTTTCTTAATATCTTCAAAGCCTATTGACCCTGCTGAAATTACCAGCTTCATAGCATCTTCTACACTAACATCTAAAGGTATTACTTTTTCTTTTTCTACAAAAATCATAAAGCCAGAAGTTGGGTTAGGTGTAGTTGGTACAAAAATGCTTCGTAAATCATTGCCACCTAAAGCATTGTTGATTTTTGGATGCTCTTTGCTATTTGTAATAAAACCAACAACCCATGAATCTTCTTTTGGGTATTCTACCAAAACAGGCTTGCCGAAACTACTTCCTTGGCTTGAAGATATTAAAGTAAAAAGTTGCTTTGTTGTAGAGTATATAGCACTTACAAGCGGTGTTTTTGCCATTAAGGTTTCTGTTGCTCTTACAAGAATTTGACCAAAAAAGTTCCTTGCAACAGCCCCTACCATAATTACAACAAAAATTGTTATAATCATGCTTAAAGCAGGTATATTAGCTACAACAGAACCACTTTTAGAGAAAAAACCTATAAAAGTTTGCGAAAAACTAGCAAATGTAGAAACTAAAAAATATATTAAATAAAATGTAAGAAAGAAAGGACCTACAATAACAATACCGGTTATAAAATACCTTCTTATTGCCTTAAGGGTAAAAATATCAATCAACTTTTTAAGTATATTAAGCATAAAAACACCATTGTTTTATCGTTGGAAACTAATACTAATTGTACAACAAAAACACAATCTAGCTTAATTAAATAAAAAGCTAATTGTCTTTTTTGCTGTCTTCAGCCTTTGGTTTATTTATGTTTACATACTTTTCAAACTTGTTGTCTAAAGATTGAGACTCTTCTAAATCTGAACTTAAAAGTAGTATTTTTCTTATAAAAGATCTACTTTTTCTTACCTGATTGTAAGCATCTTGGTTGACAATATCTCTAATATCATCATTTATAGGCTCTGAATTTGCTTTAACTAACTCTAAAAGCTCTTTATCTGCTTTTGAAAGGTTTGCAGAGCTTGTTCTTGTATTTTGCTTTGTACCATGAACCCTTCTTAAATTAACCGAACTAGGGTCTAAAAGAAAAGTGTACAAACTATCATAAGAACCTGAAATAGACCTTTCTTGCGATACATTAGGGGTTGTAAGCTTATAATTTGGTGGCAAAACTAAGCTATTTCTTTTTACTGCAACAGTTGGGTCTAATGTTTCTTTTTCAACTTCAAAAACATTTTTTCTGCCTGCACATGCATTTACTAAAAGTAATGATGCAATTAGAAATAAACTATAAAAATTACTTTTATTTTTCATTTTCCTAACCCTTTTTATTGCTTATATATTGGTCAAAAAATATTAACACAAGTGCAAAGTTTATAAACACATCTGCAAAATTAAAAACAGGAAAGCTATACCCTTTATAATAAAAATGCAAAAAATCAATAACTGCTGAAAATCTTAATCTGTCAACTATATTGCCTAAAGACCCAGCGGTAACAAAACCAACTGCAACTGCAAAATAAATACTATTTGTTTTAAAATGTTTAAAAAGCACAAAAAGTATAACAACCAAAGCAAAAGAACTTAAAAGTACATTAAACAACACAGGTTGCGAACTAAACATACTAAAAGACATGCCTGTATTCCATACAAAAGTAAGTGAAAAAAAGCTAGTCATGTTAATACTTTCATTAAACATAAAATAAAAGTAAAAATAGTTTTTTGTAGCTTGGTCAAATAAAAATGCTAGTAAAAAAGTAGCAAATAGCCAAAACCTGTGTTGCAAGCTAAATAAACTAAAAAACTTACTCATTGTTAGCTAACAACCTCATTACACCTTTTACAAAGAGATTTTTCATTGCACTTTTCCATCTTCCAGCATCTTACACATTTATCACCATTTGATGTTTTGTAAGATATGCTAATTTCATCAGAAGATGATAAAGAAACCTCAAAGCCTGAAGTTATACAAACTTGTGCAAAATCAACCTCTTTTAGCTCTTCAAATAACTTGATTGGTAAATCAATACTTACGATAGTTTCAAGCGGTGAGTTAATCTCTTTGTTAGCTTTTGCTTTTTCTAATATTATTGCAACTTGCTTTCTAATATCATTTACAGTTAGCCAATTTACACACACTTCTTTGTTGTAAAACTCTTTAGGTAGTTTGTCAAGAGTTTGCAAATGCACACTTGTTTCATCTTTTTTAACAGCTTGCCATACTTCTTCGGCTGTAAAAGGTATGAAAGGAGCTATCATTTTAACTAGGTTTTCAAACAAAATTCTAAATACATAAAGTGTTGCTTTAAACTCTTTACTATCACTACTATCACAATATAGGCAATCTTTACGAATATCAAAATAAAAAGATGATAAATCATTGTTACAAAAGTCAAAAATTGCTACAAAAAGCTTGTGAAAGTCATAACTACCATCATATGTTTCTTTAAACTTTTCTCTCAGTTCATAAAGATTATGTAAAACATATTTTTCCAAATCAGGCAACTCATTGTATGAAACATTGTTTTCTTTATCTTCATACTCTAAAATTGCAACTATATACCTTAAAGTATTGCGTATTTTACGATAAATATCTGATTGTTGCTGTAAAATCTGCTTACTTACTTTAATATCATCATAAAAGTTTGAGTTTGTAATCCAAACCCTTAAAAGGTCTGCACCTAGTTCTTTTATTATCTCTTCTGGTGTAATAGAGTTACCTAAAGATTTAGACATCTTATAGCCTTTACCATCTAGCAAAAACCCGTGTGTCATAATTGCCTTATAAGGAGCCTGACCTTTTGCACCTATGCGTTCTATTAAAGATGATTGAAACCAACCTCTGTGCTGGTCAGAGCCTTCTAAGTAAAGGTCAGCTGGTGCTTGCAAATCTTCTCTATCTTCTAGCACAAAAGCATGGGTAGAACCTGATTCAAACCAAACATCAATTACATCTTCTAAGTATTTATAATCATCTTTATTATAATCTGTTCCATCTAGAAAACGCAGTGGGCTTTCTTTAAACCAAGCATCTGCCCCTTCTTTTTTAAATGCTTCTATAACTTTATCTAAAATAGCTCCATCCCTTAAGATTTCACCTGTTTGCTTATGTATAAAAATAGCAATAGGCACACCCCAAGAACGCTGACGAGATATACACCAATCAGGTCTTCCTTCAATCATAGAAGATAATCTATTATAAGCCTCTTTAGGGTAAAACTTAATATCTTCTAAAGAATTTAAAGCTTTTTCTCTTATTCTGTTTTCATCATCAAGACTTATGAAAACTTGTTCGGTTAAACGATAAATTAAAGGAGCTTTAGAACGCCAAGAATGCGGGTAACTATGAGTTAACTTATAGTGATGCATTAAAGTTTTGCTTTCTTTTAGCTTTTCAATAACCAAAGGGTTAACTTTAAATAAATGTACCCCTGCAAAAAGTGGAGTGTTATCAGCAAAAACGCCATTATCTTCCACATATCTAGGCATTTCTAGGTTATGTTTCTTGCCAAGCATAAAGTCATCTTCACCATGCGATGGTGCAGTGTGCACAATACCTGTGCCTGCATCTTCTGTTACATGGTCGCCATTAAATGTTTTTACAGTAAAATTATATCCTTCAAAGCCATATAAAGGGTGTTTTGCTTCAAACCCTTCTAACCCAAAGAAGTTTTCAATAATATTATATTTTGTTATCTTAAGGTCTTTTGCAATATTTGAAAGCAAGGCTTTTGCTACAATAATTTTTTGCCTATAATACGCTAGGCTTTCTTCTTCAACCTCTAAAACCTCCACAAAAGAGTATTGTATTTTATCACTGCATGCAAGAGCTCTGTTTGCAGGTATTGTCCAAGGTGTTGTTGTCCATATCAAAATATCTGCACCTTCAAACTTCTCTTCTTTTGCCTTTACAACATTAAAAGCAACATATATAGCATCTGAAACATGGTCTTTATACTCAACTTCTGCTTCTGCTAGTGCTGTTTGCTCAATAACTGACCATAAAATAGGCTTATAACCAATATATAAAGCCCCATTTAATACAAATTCTTTAATTTGCTTTAGTATTGCAGCTTCTGAAGAAAAATCCATAGTATTGTAAGGATTTTCAAAATCACCTAAAATACCAAGCCTTTTAAACTCTTGTTTTTGAATCTCAAGCCATTTTGAAGCGAAATTACGGCAATTTTGCCTAAATTCTATTCTATCAACTTCTTCTTTGTTGATTTTTTTCTTTTTATATTCTTCTTCTATTTTCCACTCAATAGGAAGACCGTGGCAATCCCACCCTGGAACATAAGGAGCATTGCAGCCAAGCATTTGTTTGCCACGCACTACAATATCTTTTAAAACCTTATTTAAAGCATGCCCTAGGTGCAAGTTACCATTTGCATAAGGAGGTCCATCATGCAATATAAATGTCTCTTTATCTTTAAATTTTTCTCTTGATTTGTTATAGATATCTTGATTTTGCCAAAATTCTAAAATGTTTGGTTCACTTTTAGGTAAATTACCCTTCATTGAAAAACTAGTTTTAGGCAACCTTACAGTATCTTTATAGCTAGACAAAACATCTACTCCTTAGCAAAAATATCTTTAACTTTTATACAGTCTAAATTAATTTGGTTTATAAGTTCATCAACAGACTCAAATTTCTTTTCCTGTCTTATAAAATCAATAAACTCAACTGAAACCATATTATTACAAATATCATCTGAAAAATCAAATATATGCACTTCTAAAAGTATCTTTTTGCTATCATCTACTGTTGGTCTTACGCCAATGTTGCAAATTGCATTGTGTTTTTTATTTGTTGCGTTATTAGTTAAAACAACTCTATAAACACCAAACTTTGGAATTACATACATATTAGGGTCAATATTTGCTGTTGCAAAACCAATTTGGCTACCAAGACCCATACCTTTTACAACTTTGCCTTTAATGCAAAAATTACGCCCTAAAACTGCATTTGCTTCTTGAATTTTTCCTTCTTTTAAAAGGTTTCTTACAATTGTAGATGAGTACCTTTCATCTCTTTCTATAATATGGCAAAAAATATCATACTTACCTGCTATTTCTTTTATTTGGTTAGCATTTTTTTTATCTGCACCCATTTTAAAATCTTGCCCAAATACAAGATTGTTAACATTTAAATCTTCTTTTAAGTACGTTTTTATAAACTCTTCTGCACTTAGGTGTGATATTTGATTAAAATCTAAAATCAAAGGGGCTTTAAAACCATTTTGTTTTATAAGCTCTATTTTATGCTCTATTGGGGTAATTTCATAGCTTGTTTGTAAACCCATTCCTACATAGGGGTGTGGTGAAAAAGTAATAATATTGTTATTATTAGATATTTCTTTTAAAGCATTAACAATTTTTATATGCCCTAGGTGAAAACCATCAAAATTACCTATTGCAATAGAATTTTTATTACACAAAACCTTACTCTTACTTGTTTTTTATTCTTAAGTATAACTTATAAATAATAGGCTTTTTATTTAAAAAACCATAGCAATTTTATATTTTTGTTATTTAATGTTATTTGCTTGTTTTTTTATAAAACATTATCTTGTTAAAATAACTACCTATTAAAAACAAATGGGATTACAAAAATGTGTGGAATTGTTGCTTGTGTTTCAACACAAAACCAAACAGAATTTTTACTACAAAGCCTAGAAAAAATGGAATACAGAGGCTATGATAGCTCTGGAATTGCTTTGCAAATTAACAATGATATAACTGTTAAAAAAGCAAAAGGCAAAGTTTTAGAGCTAAAAAAAATAGTAGAGCCAAGCTTACTGCAAGCAAATTGTGGAATTGGACACATAAGATGGGCAACTCATGGCGTGCCAAGTGTAGAAAATGCACACCCGCACACAAGTGATGATATTGCACTTGTGCATAACGGAATTATTGAAAACTTTGCACAGTTAAAACAAGAACTTGAAGCTAAAGGGTTTAACTTTGTAAGCTCTACCGATACAGAAGTAATAGCCCATTTAATGCAAAATTATTTAAATGAAGGTAAAGAGACTAAACAAGCTTTTATAGAAACCTTAAAAAGATTAAAAGGCTCGTATGCTATTGCTTTAATAACAAAAAAAGAACCAAACAAGATTTATGCAGCAAGGTTAAACAGCCCTTTAGTTTTAGGCTTGGCTGAAAATACCAATTATGTAGCATCAGACACCTTATGCCTTGCATCACATGCTAAAAAAGCTATTTATCTTAATGATTTAACCTTTGCAATTCTTGATGAAAAAAGTGTAAAAACTTTTGACTATGAAGGAAATGAAACCGCACAAGAGATTAAACCAATAGAGCATAAAGCAATAGATGCTAGCAAAGGAGACTATGCTCACTTTATGCTTAAAGAAATAAACGAACAACCTGAAATACTTAAAAACTTAATAGAAAACTATATAGATAAGCAAAACCTTAGCATAAAAGATATAAATCACCATGGAATTGACTTTAAAAATATAGATGAAATTACACTAATAGGTTGTGGCACAGCTTATAATGCTGGTTTGCTAGGGCAATATTACCTTGAATCTTTAGCAGGGCTTAGTGCAAGAGCCGAAGTTGCATCAGAATATCGTTACCGCAATATAAGATATCGAAAAAATGGTGTTTGCATTGCGTTTTCACAATCGGGCGAAACAGCAGATACACTTGCAGCTATAAACAAAGCAAAAGAAAATGGTCAGGTTATTATAAGCGTTTTAAATAATGTACACTCAAGCATTGCAAGACTAAGTGATATTATACTACCTATTAATGCAGGGCTTGAAATTGGGGTTGCTTCAACCAAAGCCTTTACCGCACAAAGCCTTGTTATACTATGCCTTGCAATCTACATAGCAAAACAAAAAGGTGAGCTTAACAAAGAAAAAGAGCAAGAAATTGTAGCTGGTTTGTTAAAATTACCTGATTTGTTTACAGATATCTTGCAAAACCAAGATGATATCAAAAACACTGCATCTTACTTGCAAAATGCTAAGGCATCTTTATACTTGGGTCGTAATTTTCACTTCCCTATTGCTTTAGAAGGTGCATTAAAGCTTAAAGAAATTAGTTATATTCATACTGAAAGCTATGCAGCTGGCGAAATGAAACACGGACCTATTGCCCTTATTGATAAAAACCTACCTGTTGTGTTTTTGTTGCCTAATGATGAACTTTATGATAAATCATTATCTAATATGCAAGAGGTTGCTTCTCGTAATGGGCAAATTATACTACTTTCTGAAAAGCATGAAGATTGTAAGCATTTTATAAAAGTGCCTGAAATACACAACCTTGCAAAACCAATTTTGTACACTTTGCCTTTACAGTTGCTTTCTTACTACACTGCATTGTATTTAAAAAGAGATATTGACAAACCAAGAAACCTTGCAAAATCTGTAACTGTTGAGTAGTAAAATTGCTAGCTATATTTAGATACTTAGCTATTTTGCTCACTCTTAGCCAAGTATCTCTTTTTGCTAATGACTATGAAATTGACGGTGATTTTAAAGGTTGCGACTATGGTAAGCTTTACTTAATTAAAGGTGGAGGCGTACTGCAATGCAACGAATACCAATATTTTTATGAGTATTCTCCTACTGTGTAAGCTGTTGACAGAAAAGTTGTAATTGGTGGTGAAAAAGTAAAAGCTATTTTGCATGATGGTTATGGTATAAAAACAAGGGTAAAAGGTAGCTTTGAAGGTTGTGATTTTGATAAAGTTATAAGCTTTTTAAATGGTTTATTGTTTGTGTGTCAATCGTATTATTATTCATACTCGCATATGCCTGAAGTACAAATTATTGTTATAGAAGGTTATTTACCTCAAGTTTATATTAATAATGAGCTACACCAAGGCAGATTAGTAGAAATTAAGTAAACAACACCTTGCTTTTTATTGCTATAAATTCATTATTTGCATTTTTAATACAAAACAAAATAGAAAAAATACCAATTAATTAATAAAATAACCGTTTTTTGTAAGTAAAAATTATGTTTGTGATAATTTTTCAATCTTGCTATATATGAAAAACAACAAGATATAAAAGCAAAAAAAATCATATTTTGTTTTTATTAAAAAAATTTAGCTGTATAAAAGTAGTAACTTTTCTTTTTATACTTGTTTTATAGTTTAATAAAAATAAAATACTTTAAATAAGGGGATTGCACATATTGCAATAGTATTTTTAAATCTACTTTGTTTGTGTTATTGCTTTTTTATATATTCACAAGCCTTAAGCAATACATCTTCACCTGTTGAGTTTGGAATAATGCTTTCCCAATCTCTTATATAATTTTCTAGGTTTTTTATTCCTATAATCTCCCCTTGCCCCATCTTTTCAGAGTATGCTACACCGCTTAATGATTTAATCTTTATATTTCTGCAATCACCTTCATAAAACCCCATAAAAGAACCTATTCCGTGCTTTGTATTTTTTTCAAAAGAGTTTAATCTCCAAAAATACACATAACCGTTGCTTTGTTTTATTCTTTCAAAGTCTATATAGTAGTCATACCCACTTTTAGAGCTACCTACTAGCTCCCAATCGGCAAATAATGGCAGGCAAAACACAATAGATAGCATAGAAAATAACAAGGTTGTGGGTTTCATTTTTTACCTACTTTTTTTAGTTAGTGCATAGTTTGTAAATATTGCTTGGTTTAGAAACTAATACTAGTTAGGTTTTTGCTTTAAGGTTTAGGTTTAAAAACTGTTTTTTACTTACCTACATGCTTGCAAG
>CAYYLE010000003.1:22650-45338 GCA_964472375.1 uncultured Rickettsiales bacterium | reverse complement strand
GTTTTATTTTTTATTAACATGTTTTTATTACACAATAAATATACCGTATTTTTAGCCATTATTAAGCTATTTATTATATTTTTTAGTAAAATTTCACTGATTTTATACACAAAAGTAGCTTTACATTGCTTTTTATTACAAAATTATAGCTTAAAATTAATTTTACTTTCTAAAAGCACTAAGCTTATAAGGTTTTTAATATAACACTAAATGATATAACTATATAAAATCAATAAACCTTGTAAAGTTAGGTAGCAATGCAATAACTAGATATTTGCATTTTATCACTATATTTGCATCACCCCCCTATAAAACATTACACAAAAAAATGCAACTAAAAGGCAAAAACCTAAAAGTTGCATTAATTTAAAAGAATATAAAACAAAATTTTGTTAAATTTTACAAAATTCTATAAAAAACTACCTAGAAAGTGGCTTGTATTTGATTTTTTTAGGCTTAAAGAAGTCTTCACCAAGTTCTTTCTTTCTAAGCTCTACATAATCAACATAGTTACCTTCATTAACAAACACATTGCTGTCGCCTTCAAAAGCAATAATATGAGTTGCTATTCTGTTTAAAAACCATCTATCATGGGAAATAACAAAAACACAACCAGGGAACTCTAAAATAGCATTTTCTAAAGCTCTTAGAGTTTCAATATCAAGGTCGTTTGTTGGTTCATCAAGTAGCAAAACATTGGCTTGTTGCTTTAGCATTTTAGCCATATGCACTCTGTTTCTTTCACCACCTGAAAGGCTAGCAACTTTCTTTTGTTGGTCGTGCCCTTTAAAGTTAAACTGCGAAACATAAGCACGGCTTTTAATGCTGTATGAATCAAAGTAGATTTCATCTAATTCGTCTGATATTTCTTGCCATACTGTTTTATTGTCATCTAGGTCTTCTCTGCTTTGGTCAACATAGCCTAGTTTTACACTATCGCCAACTTCAACAGTTCCGCCGTTTGGCTGTTCTTTACCTGATATAAGGTTAAAAAGCGTAGTTTTACCAGCACCGTTAGGTCCTATAATTCCTACAATTGCCCCTCTTGGTATCATAAATGATAAATCTTCATAAAGTAACTTATCATCAAATGATTTTGTTACATTTTTAAAGTTAATAACATTGTTACCAAGCTTAGGTCCTTGCGGAATAAATAACTGTGATTTATAATAAGTTTCTTTATTGCTTTGTGCAAGTAGGTCTTCATATGCATGCACCCTTGCTTTGCTTTTTGCCTGCCTTGCTTTTGGTGATTTATTAACCCATTCAAGCTCTTGTTTAATTGCTCTTTGTCTTGAACTTTCTTCTTTTTCTTCTTGTGCTAGGCGTTTTGCTTTAGCTTCTAACCACGAGCTATAATTACCTTGATGCGGAATACCGTTTCCTCTATCAAGCTCTAAAATCCAACTTGTTACATTGTCTAAAAAGTATCTATCATGGGTTACAATTAAAACCATACCTTCATATTTTGCCAAAAACTTTTCAAGCCAAGCAACTGACTCTGAATCAAGATGGTTTGTTGGTTCATCAAGTAATAAAATATCAGGTTTTTCTAGCAATAGTTTACAAAGAGCCACCCTTCTTTTTTCACCCCCTGAAAGGTTATCAATTGGCAGGTCTCCATCTGGGCATCTTAGGGCCTCCATTGCCATTTCAATTCTTGGCTCTATATTCCAGCCATCTCTTACATCAATTTCTTGTTGTAGTTCTGCTTGTTCTTCAAGCAATGTGTTCATTTCATCATCGCTTAGTTCTTCCATAAAACGCATACTTAAATCGTTAAACTTTTGCACTAAGTCGTTTACTTCTTTTAATGCAAGTGTTATGTTTTCTTTTACAGTTAAGTTATAGTCAAGCAATGGTTCTTGTGCAAGGTAGCCAATTTTTACCCCATCAGCTGCAAAAGCTTCGCCGTTAAATTCTGTATCTAGCCCCGCAATAATCTTTAATAAAGTAGATTTACCTGCACCATTATGCCCTACTATACCTATTTTTGCATCTTTTAAAAAAGAAAGTGTAATATCGTTTAAAACTGTTTTACCACCTTGGTAAGTTTTTGACAAATTCTTTAAAACATAAACATAATCAGCCACAATTTCTACCCTTATTAAAATATATAAAATTTAAAGTTGTTATAAAATAATAACATTAACTAGCAAACTAAGGCAATACATTGCCAAAAATAACTAAATGCTTTATCTATCATTAAAAAAAAATATTAAGCCTTTATTTCTTTAGTGCCTTCAACACCTAGTTGCTCTAGCTTTAGCCTGCTTTCATTTATAGTTAAGTTATCAAAACTATCAAGTTTTTTAATATCTTTTAAAGCCCCTTGGTTGCCTTCAATTTTGGTTGATAAAGTACCATAAAACTTAGCGAACCTTTTATTCATCTCTTCTACTTCGTTTAAA
Organism: uncultured Rickettsiales bacterium; assembly: GCA_964472375.1. GTDB lineage: Bacteria > Pseudomonadota > Alphaproteobacteria > WRAU01 > CAYYLE01 > CAYYLE01. The sequence continues at coordinate 42,927 of CAYYLE010000003.1, read as the reverse complement.
ACTTCTACTAGTTTTTCGTGCAAGTGTTTGCTTATTTTTATAATTTCTTGCGTGTTTTTATCTTGTTTTTCTATCTCATAGCCATTTTTTATAAAGTGCAAAATACCGTATAAAGATGTAGCATCAACAACAAAAACTTTATTATGCAAAGCGCGCTCTAAAATATCTTTACCATGCTCTACCATTAAGTTAACCACATTTTTATTACTAACAAACATTAAAGTACAACTAGCTTGCCCCTGCAAATGCTCGTGGTATTTATCATCAATTAAATCTTTAATATGGTTTGTAACAGCTTTTTTTAGGTCTTTTAAAGCTTGTTCTTTTTCATCTTTTGTTTCTGCTTCTGTATAAGCCATATAGCTTGTTAATACAAACTTTGAATCAATTACTAGCTTACCTTGTTCTTTTGGTAAGTTTATTATAAAATCAGGGTATTTTCTACCCCCTACACCATCAAGCTTTACTTGGGTTTGATAGTGTATGTTTTTTTCAAACCCTAGTGAGTTTAATAGGGTTTCACACTGAAGCTCGCCAAAATTACCTTGTATTTTATTATCACCTTTTAAAGCCTTTGTTAGGTCGCCTACTTGCAGGCTGTTTTCTCTTGTTACTTTGTTCATATCTTCAATATGCTTAGAAAGCTTAATGCTACTTGTATTTTCTGTTTTGTAGTAGTCATCTATTTTAGCTTGCATATTGTTAAGCTCTACTTTAAAAGGATTTATAACCTCGTTAACTCTTTGTGAAACAACATCGCCACTTGCTTTTGGTATATTTTCATTAATAGCGTTTTTTACTCTTTCTTCTAGGTGTTTTGTTTGCTCTTTAAAAGCATCTTCTTGCCTTTGTATGCTTTCTTGAGTAAATTTTATTTTTTCTTGCAATACTTGGTTTTGTGTTAAAAGCTCATTATTTATTTGCGATATTTTCTTGTACTCTTGCTCAAACTCATTTTTTGCATCTTCTAGTAGATTACAATTGCTTTGTAAATCAGTATGCTGTTTTTGCAAAGCACTAAAGCTTGTAGCCTTAAAAACAAACAAAGAAACCACAACCAAAAGTAAAAAAGACAAAACAACAACGGTTATAAGCATAATAAAACCTCTAATTTTTCAATTTATTTTGCAGAAAACAATTGTAGCATTTTAAAAAACAAAACCAAAAAAAATGTAAAAACACAAAATTATATGTAATTATTGTGATTGAGTACATTATATTATGTTAAAATATTAACCAAGTTTTAGTTTTAGTGCAAAAACATTAGCTAAAAGTAAATCTTTTTTTAATAACCTAGATTGAAAAATGGATGGATAAAAATATGAATGGTACAAAAACTTTAGGGTTTTATGCACTACTTGCTTTAACCATAAGCTCTATGATAGGTAGTGGTATTTTTGCAATATCATCTGATATTGCCTCTGTTGCTTCGTTGGGGTCTGTGCTTGTTGCTTGGGTTATAACAGGTTTGGGGATTACAATGCTTGCTTTAACTTTTCTTTATATCAACAAGAAGGTTCCTAGTATAGAAACAGGAATAGTTGGATATATAAAAGATGGTTTTGGTTCTTACGCATCTTTTAAGCTATCTTGGGGTTATTGGATTAGTGCATTTTTAGGTAATGTTGCACTTATGATGCTTTTAGGGCAAGCTCTTTCAGTATGGTTTCCTATTTTTGAAAATAGTGCAGTTGCATTGTTGCTTTACACTACACTAAACACTACGATATTTATAATTGCTGCAAAAGGCATAAAAGAAGCTGCTTTATTAAACACCATTTTAATGTTTGTAAAAATTATTCCCATAGCACTATTTTGCATCTTTGCTATTTTTGCTTTTGATTTTTCAAGAATAGATATTGACTTTTGGGGCAATGGTCTTGGTTTAGGAAGTGTTTTTAACCAAGTAAAAAAAACAATGTTAATTACACTATGGGCTTTTATTGGTATTGAAGGTGCTGTTATGTTTACTTCTCGTGCTAAAAAAAGGTCTCAAGTTGGTGTTGCAACTGTTGTAGGTGTTTTAATTGTTTTAGTTATGCTTATGGTGGTTTCAATAGCACCTTATGGTATCGTTCCTTACAATGAACTTATAGAGTTAGAAAACCCTGCAATGGCTGGTGTTTTTAGCTATATAATTGGTTATCATGGTAGAAGCATTATATCTTTAGCTGTTGTTTTATCGGTTTTAGGTGCATTTGTTAGCTGGATGTTAGTAACATCAGAAATTTTATACGCATCAGCAAAGCAAGGTAGTGCCCCTTTACAGCTTAAAAAAGAAAACAAAGTAGGCACACCTGTTAACGCTTTGCTTACTACAGTAATTGCACAACAAATCTTTTTTGTTATTATTTACTTTAATGAAGCAAGCTTTACAGCAGCATACTTACTTGCAACATCTATGATTTTAATACCTTACTTATTTACTTCTTTTTATGGTATTTTACTTACATTGAAAAATAAAAAAGAAACAAAGCCTTTTGAAGCTTTTGCTTTTGTGGTTTCTAGTGCGTTTTGCATCTGGCTTGTTTATGCAGCAGGTTTAAAATATATTCTTTTAAGCTCTGTGCTTTACAGCTTTGTTATGGTTGCATATATTTACACACAAAAACAATTACAACAAAAGTTATTTTCTAACAAAATAGAGCTATCTGTTGCTATTTTAACAGTTTTAGTTGCTTTATTTGCTGTTTATGAAATCTATCAAGGTAACTTAACCTTATAGTTTTCCTTTCTTTAAAGAAGGGTTATTAAACAAAGACCCTTCTTTTTTACCAATTTTTTGTTCCCCACTTGTGCATGGCATTTAATATAGGCATTAGTGTTTTGTCTTTTTCTGATAATTAGCAAAATTTCCTAGCACCAAGAGTATCCAATAAGACAAATAAGCTATAAATAGAGCTATTCTTTTAAAAAAGCTAAGATATTATAAACACAACTATTAAAGGCATTGTTTAATAAGAAATAACCTTGCTAAAAATCAAATAAGGAAAATACAGCCACCAATCTACAATGTTATGTTGTTAAAAATAGCATATTTAAAAAACTACGCCAAAAGAACATCTAAAGACATCATAACCACAAAACCAATCATAACGCCAAGCGTTCCGTAGCTTGTTAGAGAGCTTACACTTTTGCCCTTTTTACTATTTGCAGATGGTATTAACTCTTCAGAAACAACAAAAATCATAGCACCTGCTGCAAAAGCTAAAGCAAAAGGCAAAATACTATGCATAATAATAACAACACTAGCCCCTACAACAGCTGCAATAGGCTCTACAACCCCTGAAAGCTGACCATAAAAAAAGCTTTTTTTGTGAGAAACCCCCGAACCAGCTAAAGGCACAGAAGCAGCAAAACCTTCAGGAAAGTTCTGCAAGCCAATACCTATTGCCAAAGCAATAGCAGCACCTAAGCTTGCTTGGTCGTACCCTAGGTAAACAGCACCAAAAGCAACACCAACTGCAAGACCCTCGGGGATATTGTGTATAGTCATAGCAGAAAAAAGCAATATACTTCTTTTTATTCCGCTTTCTTTCATTGTTTTTTCATCTACATTTAAGCGAGGAATAACATGAATATGAGGGATAAAATAGTTTAATATAGCAACTATTAAACCACCTGATAAAAACCCAACACCAATAGATAGAAAAATACTTTGCCCTAAGCTTTCTGCAATCTCTATCCCTGGTGCAAGTAAAGACCAAAAACTAGCTGCAATCATAACACCAGAGGCAAACCCAAGCATAAAATTACTTACATCTTCTTTTATACTTTTAAAAAATACAACAAGAGATGCCCCTGCTGCTGTCATACCCCATGTAAACAAGCCCGCAATAAAGGCTTGTTTTATATGGCTTAAAGATGCAAAGTATTCTATCATATTTGCTAAAGACCTAGTTAAGCACCTTTTTGGTAAGTTCTTCTACTTTATTTTCTAAAATAGTAACAAATTTTTCTAGATCTCTATTGTTTTTACGAATAATAGTTTCATACTCTGCACGCTGTGTTGCAAGCAAACTAATACCAGAAAGTGAAATATCAACAATATAAGGAGGTGAATTAGGATCATTTTTTGACCTTCTTAAAGTCCAGTCAATTAAAATTGGTTCACTTGTGCCTGTTTCAATAGAAACTGTTACAACTGCTGTATTTTCATTTTTTTGCTGAACATCTAAAATCAGCATAGTTTGTCCAGAATAGTTGTGCACTAAAGAACCATAGTATAAAATCACATATTGTCTAAAAGCATTGTAGTATCTTTCAAGTAAATCATAGGTCATCTTATCTCTATAATTTGCAATAACCCAAATAGACATGTATTTTACTGCAAAGTTTTTATCTAAAATTGCAGATATGATAGAGTTGTAATCTTCAGGTGAAAGAGTTTTATCGCCTAATACTGAAAAGATTTCATCTAATAAACCATCTATTACAACATAAGAATCATAGTTGATGCTGTTTTTTGTTAGTATAGATGGGTTGTATCGTTCTGCTGCTTGCAGTGTAATAGTATTTCCCGCAATAAATACTATTATAAGTAAAGCATATTTTATTTTATTTAAAATAGTTTGCATTTTATTACCTTATAAAAATATTGTGCTTAAAGTTAATAATCTTAACTTCTAACCTTATGCTAGTTTATATTTTTTATAAAGCTATTGCAATAATATTGTTAACAAAAACCTATGATTTACCAATGTTTTAATTATCTTCTAAGCTCTCTTGGCAAAAAGAATTCAACATTTTCTTCCACATGGGTGTGATAGCTTACCTTTGCATCTTTCTGCTCTTGCAAGTATTTTAGCACTTCGTTAAAAAGTTCTTGAGGGGCTGATGCACCTGCTGAAAGTGCTATTTTTACCTTATTTTTAAACCAATCTTTGTTAATTTCTTTCGGGTCATTTACTAAAATTGAATCAACATTATTTTTAATTCCTATCTCTCTTAGTCTTTTAGAGTTAGAGCTTTTTTGAGACCCTACTACAATTAACCCATCAACACTTTTAATGCACGATGATATGGCATCTTGTCTATTTTGTGTTGCATAGCATATATTTTCCGAGCTTTTAGTATCAATATTAGGGTATTTTTGCCTTAAAAACTCTGTGATTTCTTTTGTGTCATTAACGCTTAAAGTTGTTTGTGTGATATAAGATATTGTTTTTTCACTATCTAAGTTAAGGTTTTTTGCTTCTTCTAGATTGCTTATTATAAAAACATCACCTTTTATTCTGCCTCTTGTGCCTATAGTTTCTGGGTGGTCTTTATGTCCTATTAAAATTATTTGGTGGTTTTTTTCTTCATACTCTTTTGCCTTGCTATGAACCTTTTTAACCAAAGGGCATGTTGCATCTATACTAAACATATTATTGCATTTTGCATCTTCTTCCACAGCCTCTGAAACCCCATGAGCACTGAAAATAACAACACTGTTTTCAATATCTTTTTCTTTAATTTGGTCAAGCTCTTGAATAAAAGTAACCCCTTGTGCTTGCAAGTTTTTTATCACTCTTTCATTGTGTACAATATCATGCCTTACATATATCTTTTTGCCTTTATATTTTTCTAAAGCACTTGTAACTATATTAATAGCTCTTGTAACACCAGCACAAAAACCATGGGGCGAAACTACTAAAACTTCAAGCTTATTGTCTTTTAGCATATAAAACCTTTTACTAATCTTAAAAACATGCTCATTATAACAATAAACCAAAATATTATATTAATAAAAATTGCCTTGCAAACTATTTAAGCTATAATTTTTTATAAAAACAAATGTATAAAAATATGCAAAAAAACAACAATACCAACACTAAAATTCTTGCAATTAATGACGGAAGAGCTGGGCATTTTAACCAAATTCTTGGGGTTTTAAACTACTTGCCTTTTAGCTATAAAGAAATAAAACTAAAACCAAGCAAAATTGGTAAGCTACCTAATGAGCTTATAATTTATAACGCCATAGGTATATCAGCTAGCAATAAAAAGCTTGTTGCTAATATGGTTAAGAACAAAACCTTTCCACAAATTGTACTTTCAGCAGGGAGAAAGTCTTTTGCTCTTGCTAGGTATATTAAAAAACAAGCTATTAAAAACTCTTGTAATGTAATAGTTTGCCAATTTATGTACCCTGGTTTTAAAAGCAAAGATGCCGACCTTGTGTTTGTAAGCAACAAAAAACACCTTGCAAAAAACCAAGAAAACATTATCTACAAAACACTTGTTGCAAACAATGTTAATAAAGCAACACTACAAGAAAGTAGCAAAAACTTGCAAAACCTACTGCAAAAGCAAAACTTAAAAGAGCCTTTTACAAGCATAATGCTTGGTGGCAACTATAAAAACAAAGTAGCATATAGCAAGCAAGATGCTATAAAAATGGCTAAAAACCTTGCTAAAATAGGTAAAGAAAGCACGCTACTTATAAGCACAAGCAGAAGAACCCCAAAAGAGTTTATTAACACACTACAAGAAGAATGTAAAAAGCATGTAAAAAGCTTTTATTTGTATAATTTTAATGAAAACACGCTAGATTTTAACCCCTATTATGGTTTTTTTAATCTTGCTAGCAATATTGTAATAACTTATGATAGTGTTTCTATGATATCAGAAGCATGCTCTTTAGGTAAAAGCACACCAATTTGGATATACGATGATTTTGTGGTAAAATACGAAAGGTTTTGCTTGTATAAAGAGCTTGAAACAAAAGGCTATGTAACTAACTTTAATAAAATACTTAGCACTTTACAAAGCAAACAAGCAAACATACCAAACTACACCAAACAAATAGCAGAAGAAATTTTACAAAAATATAATAAAGTGTTTTCATAAGGAATTATTGTGGCAGATATAGTTGAAAAGCAAAATATTGAAACTGTTGATTTTTCAAAAGAGATGAGAAAATCATACTTAGAATACGCAATGAGCGTAATTATAAGTAGAGCATTACCTGATGTAAGAGACGGTCTAAAACCTGTGCATCGTCGCATTGTTTATGCAATGCTTGAAGGTGGTTATGTGCACAGTAAACCTTTTAGAAAATCTGCTAGAATTGTTGGTGATGTAATGGGTAAATATCACCCACATGGCGATAGTGCAATTTATGAAGCTATGGTAAGAATGGCTCAAGATTTCTCTTTGCGTTTACCTTTAATTAAAGGGCAAGGTAACTTTGGCTCAATGGATGGCGATGGTGCTGCTGCTATGCGTTATACAGAGGCTAAATTATCACTTGCTGCACATGCTTTAATACATGATATTGAAAAAGAAACTGTTGAATTTAGACCAAACTACGATGAAAGTATTTTAGAGCCTTCTGTGCTACCTTCTCGCTTTCCTAACCTTTTGGTTAATGGTGCAAGTGGTATTGCTGTTGGTATGGCCACTAATATCTTACCCCACAACCTTGGTGAGCTTACAGAAGCTTGTTTAGCAATTTTAGAAAACCCTGATATTAGTGTGCAAGAGCTTACACAATATATTAAAGGACCTGACTTTCCAACAGGTGGTACTATTGTTGGTACAAGAGGCTTGCTTTCTGCCCTTACTACTGGGCGTGGGTCTATTATTGTAAGAGCAAAAAGCACAATACAAGAAATGGGGCAAAATAAGTCTCGTATTATTATTAATGAAATTCCTTGGCAGGTTAATAAATCTAAACTTGTTGAAGATATTAGTAGAATTAAGCAAAAAGTTGATCAAGATTACGATGTAATTAGTGCTATAAGAGACGAAAGTGATAGGCACGGCGTTAGAATTGTGATTGAGCTTAAAAGAGGTGAAGACCCTAATGTATTGCTTAATACTCTTTATAAAAACACATCTTTACAAACAAGCTATGCTGTAAACATGCTTGCAATTGATAATAATGTTCCTAAACTTATGAACAGTTTAACAATGCTTAAAGCATTCTTAGACTTTAGGTTTGATGTTATTAAAAAACGCACATTGTTCTTACTTAAAAAAGCAAGAGAAAAAGCCCACACATTAACAGGCTTAGGCGTTGCTGTTGCAAATATAGATGAAGTTATAGAACTTATTAAAAATGCTCCTAACCCAAGCGTTGCTAAAGAGCAATTAATGGCAAAAAATTGGCAAGCTTTTGATATTGTTCCTTTAATTAAACTTGTTGAAGAAAATAGCGAAAGACTATTTGAAGATGGCACTTATAGGCTTTCAGAAATTCAGGCAAAAGCAATTTTAGAACTAAGATTGCACCGTTTAACAGGGCTTGAAAGAGAGCAGATTAAAAACGATTTAGAAAACATTGTAGAAAATATTAAAGAATATTTAGAAATCTTAAACAACAAAGAAAGAATGAAAGCTATTGTTGTTGAAGAACTACATGAAAACAAACAATTTACTACACCTAGAAAAACCGACATTATTGAAGACAGTGGCGAGTTCAACCAAGCTGACTTTGTACAGAAAGAAGATGTTGTAGTAATCATGACAAACCAAGGCTATATTAAAAGAATACCTGTAAACAGCTATAATATTCAAAGAAGAGGCGGTAAAGGTAAAATGGGTATGAATATTAGAGAAGAAGATGCTATTAAGCTTCTATTCTTAGCTAATACCCACCAAGAGTTACTATTCTTTACTAAAAAAGGTATGGTTTATAAACAGCTTTGTTACTCAATTCCTGAAACATCATCTCAAGCTCTTGGTAAATTTATTGCAAATATTATCAATATAGAAAAAGATGATACTATAACAAATGTTGTTGCAATTCCTGAAAAAATTACAGAAGAACTTAGCTTAGTGTTTGCTACTAAAAACGGTAAGGTAAGAAAAAGTGATATTAAAGACTTCTTGCGTGTAAATTCATCAGGTAAGATAGCTATAAAACTTGAAGATAAAGACAGCCTAATTGGTGTTAAAGTTTGCTCATCTGATGAAGATATATTCTTAAGCACTAAACAAGGCAAAAGCATTCGTTTTGCTCTTGAAGGCTTACGCGTTATTGCTTCTAGGTCAAGCTCGGGTGTAAATGGTATTAACTTAAGGGTTGATGATGAAGTTGTTAACCTTTCTTCTGTTAAACATGAAAAGCTAGAAAACCTAGAAATAAGAGATAACTACTTAAAGTATAAATCTGCCCAAAGAAGAGGTGAAGAGTTTGAAGGTAATATACTTTCAGAAGAAGAAATAAAAGACCTTGAACATAGAGAAGAGTTTATTTTAACTATCTCTTCTAAAGGCTATGGTAAACAAACATCAGCTTACGAGTATAGAATATCTAACCGTGGCGGTATGGGTGTTACTGCTATGTCTTTAAACAATAAAATTGGTCATGTTGTTGATGCTTTTGAAGTTAAAAAAGACGATGATATTATAATGGTAAGTGGCTCTGGTCAGGTAATTAGATGCCCTGCTAAACAAATAAGAGTTGTAGGCAGAAACAGTAAAGGGGTTACTTTGTTCTCTCTTACTGGGAACGATGAAGTTGTTTCTGTTAGTAAAGTTTCTGAACCTGAAAACAATGATGAGGAAACAAATGGAGAAGATAAAGGAAATAGCACTGATAACAGTGGGAACAATAATAACAGTGGTTCTGCTGGTTTTAATGCTGAAAATAGCGATAATTCTGATAATAGCAATAGCTTCAATCAGTCTGGTCTTGATGATAATCAACAAGTTCAAAAAGAGCAATTATCAGGAGAGGGAGAAGATAATTCAGATGAAGGAACGCAAGGAGAACTTTTTTGATATGGAAGAGTAAACCTTGCTCTTTTTCTTAAAAACAACCTATTAGGTGTTAATTTAATAGGTTTTGTTTTAAAAAACAATTTTAAAGATAGGTATTTGTTATGTATTTGTAATATAATTTCAAATGCCTTATTTTTTTATAAAATTATAATGTAATTTTTAATACAACTTAAAAACACACCATGAAGTTATTTAACAAATACTACCCTTTTGCTTTCATATCTCTTAGTGCCTTGCTTTTATTAATTGCATCTTTTTATGAGTTTAAAACACTTGAAAGCAGTATAAATATTAATTTACTTAGGGTTTGCTTGTCTTTTATTGCTGGTTTGTCAGGTGTAATTTGTGTTTTTTTAGTAGCTATTGAAAAAATATCAAGCTACTATTTTGCCATTTTGTCTTCTTTATGTTGGGTTTTTTACCTTTTACTTTGGTCGCCATTACTGTGGGATATTGCTATAAACATATGCTATTTAATTTTAAGCTTTTATGGTTTATATTATTGGAAAAACCCAAGCAAAAACCAAAAATCTACCAAGCAAGATATAGCCCTAACAAGAAACTTAACAAAAAACGAGTATATTTTATACGCTATTTTGTTTTTAGTTGCTGTTTTTGTTTTAAGCACCATGGGAATTTCTACCGAAAAATACAGCAGTAAGGCACAAGCTATAACCGATGCTAGCACAACAGTTATTGCTATTTTGGGTCAATGGTTAATGTCTAAAAAAATCTTTCAAAATTGGCATTGTTGGATAGCCCTAAATGCAATAAGCATTCCTCTTTATATAAGTATAGGAAGCATAGTGCTTACCATGACTTGGGTTTTATATTTAATTAACTCAATTTATGGTTTTTATATATGGAAACAAAATATGTTAAAATTACAAGCAGATAGTTAAAAATATGATGAAAAAACACTCGGCTGTATACCCAGGAACATTTGACCCTATTACAATTGGTCATTTAGATATTATTAAAAGGTCTTTAAAGATATTTGACAATATAATTGTAGGAATATCTGAAAACCACTCTAAAAATACCTTTTTTACACTAGAACAACGGGTAAAAATTACTAAAGATGCATTAAAAGATGTGTTTTCAGAGCAAGATCAAAAAAGAGTAACTGTTTTAAGCTATAAAAGTATTTTGGTTGAATTTTTACAAGATATAAAAGTATACAACCTTGTTAGGGGTATTAGGGCATTTTCTGACTTTGATTTTGAGCTAAACCTAGCCCTTGCTAACCTTTCTTTAGAGCAAAAAATAGAAACTATATTTTTACCTGCAATGCCCGAGTATCAACACATTAGCTCGTCTTTAATACGCGACCTTATAGGCTATAAAAGCAACAAGCTTGATAGTTTTGTAAGCCCTGCTGTGGCACAGTATATTAAAAACCTTTATAGTCAAGATAGCTAAAGCAGTAAGCATCTATTATTGTAACTTTGTTTAAGCTTAAGTTTTTTTGCTTAAAATAATAAAACTGCAAAAGGTAAGAACAAAAATGGTGCTAAAAGATGTAAAAGACAGTTGTGTTTTTTATTTATTAATCTTTAACCTTCTTTTGGTGCTTTTCTTATAAATTTAGCTGGGCTTCCTGCCCAAAGTTCATAAGGCGGTACATCTTTATTTACAAAAGAATTTGCACCTATTATGCTACCTTTACCTATTGTAACACTACCTGTTATACAAGGGTTTGCACATATTGTTACATCATCTTGCACTTCTTTAACACCACTTGCAATTGTTACATTTTGGTAAATTAATACATTGTTACCAATAGCTACCCCCCTGCACTACACCTGTTGTGTGAGGCAAAAAAAGCTCTACCTTTCTTCATAACATTCATTCTTTTAATCATTTTTCTTCTAGGGTAGATATGAGACGAAAGGTAGCAACTTATTGTTGCCATTTTCCAAAACTTTTTCCTTTTAAAAGGAAAATCAAAATAATTAAAAGGATTGTAAATACTTTTTTGGTTTCTTCTAGAAGCTATGTATTTTTCTTTAAATACTTGCTGTTTTTTCTTTGTCTTTTATTGATGGTTTAATAGCATTAAATACAAACTTAGGTACGATAGTCATTACTTATCTACTTTCTTTAATTTTTTTAAAAACATTGGGGGAATTTAAAAAAAGCTTTTCCCTAACTCTGTGATTGCTCTTTTATTATCTGCATATCAAAGTTGCCATAGCCATGCAAGTAGATTGCTCTTTCATAAAAGCATCTTACAATTTCGCTTAAAGATTTTTGAAAGACCTTGCCAAATACAGAGCTTAAAATTTTATTTTTAATATCAAACTCAATATAAAAATCAATACGAGAGCTTTGTCTATCTATCTCTGTAATTTCCCACGAACCTGTTAAATGGCTAAAAGGTCCATCTACATGGTTAATAATAACTTGTGAATGTGGGGTGAAAAAATCTTCTGTTACAAAGCTTTTTTTAATGTTTAAAAACTCAACATCTAAACGGGCAACTTTTCTATCTTTGCTTTCTTCTAAAATATCAATAAAGTTCAACCATTTAATATACTGCGGGTATTTTTCAATATCTGCTATAATGTTATACATTTGCCTTTGGCTATAAGGCATTTTTGCAACTAATAAATACTTAAAACCACTCATTAACTTTGCTCTTTTTGTAGTCTTTTTTCTCTTAGTTTGTTAAAGTCGCTATCTGCATGGTAAGAAGACCTTGTTAAAGGCGAAGCAGAAACATACAAAAACCCTTTTGAAAGTGCAAGTCTTTCATATTCTTTAAACTCTTGTGGACTTACAAAAGATTTAACCTGTGCGTGAAAAGGTGTAGGTTGTAGATATTGCCCAATTGTTAAAAAATCAACATCTGCTGCTCTTAAATCATCCATTATTTGTATAACTTCTTCTTTACTTTCACCAAGCCCTACCATAATACCTGATTTTGTAAACATATCTTTATCTATTTGTTTTACTTTCCAAAGCAGATTTAAACTATTAAAATACCTAGCTTTTGGTTTAATTTCTCTATAAAGCCTAGGAACTGTTTCAAGATTATGGTTATAAACATCTGGCTTTGCTTTTACTAGGCTTTCTAACACATGGTGTTTGCCTAAAAAATCAGGAGTTAAGATTTCTATTGTTGTTTCAGGCGATGCTACCCTTACTTTTTCAATACATTTAATAAACTGCCCTGCACCACCGTCTTCTAGGTCGTCTCTATCAACTGATGTTATAACCATATGCTTTAGTTTCATTGTTTTGCATAGGTTTGCTGCATTATAAGGCTCAAGCGGGTCTAAAGGCCCTGGTTTACCTGTTTTAACATTGCAAAATTTACAAGACCTTGTGCAAATATCACCTAGTATCATAATTGTAGAGTGTCTTTTATCCCAGCACTCTCCTATATTTGGGCATGCCGCTTCTTGGCAAACAGTAAATAAGTTATTATCTTTTACTAAGTCTTTAGTTTCATTATATATTTTAGAAACAGGTGCTTTAACCCTTATCCAATCTGGTTTGTTTAGCTCAACTTCTGTTGCTTTTTTTGTTCGTTCTCTTCTCATTAAAAAACTTTTTGTGTTTGTTTATAGGCTAAAATTATAGCATAAAACCTATTATTTTATAAAAATCATTAAGTTTTATGTATCTTTTACCAAAATAGAGCTTTAAATTCTTATTTTTAAAATTACTTTTAACAAAAATAATAATAAAATGTTAAAATAACTTAAAAAATAAGCTAAAAGCAACTAAAAAGTTAATAAAAAAACATGCAAGAAACACCTAAAAATAAACAAGAAGAACGCATTTTAAAAGAAGCTCAAAAACTAAGAGAAAACCTACGCAAAAGAAAAAAGCAACAAAGAGAAAGAAAAACTAAAGACGAAGACAATAAAACTTGTTAAAAACTCACTTAAAGACTTTAAAATTGCTTAACAAGTTAACATTTGCAACACTTTCTATATTTATTTTTAGCATGTTGTATTAAATATAACCTGCAGACTCTTAGCTTTATATTCTTTTAAAGCTAAATATTTAAAAAAAATATTATATTTACCATTTTTATTGGTTTTTGCACTTTAAAGAGGCTTGTTTTTATAAGAAATAAACAAGCAAATTTTTTAACAAACTAATTCTTTTTCATTATCTATATTGCTACAAAGTAGAAAGTTAGATAATGGTTTTAATAAATATTTTAAAAAATCAAAGCAAACCTTTGCGACAAAAACACTTAAACCCTGCTAATATGCCTTAAATCACAAAAGCTTTTTTATTACATCGTTTTTATTGCTATTTGTTTAGTTTAGTAAAACTTGCCCAAAAACCTAAAATTATAAATAATCTGTAATCATTTTTGTAAAGTCTTGGTCTTGTATAGTTTCTATGTTTAGGCTCTCTATTTTAGCAAGCTTAGAGCTTCCTGCATCTTTGCCTATTATAACATAATCAGTTTTTGATGATATAGACCCAACAATAACAGCCCCTAGCCTTTCAGCATACGACTTCGCTTCTTGCCTACTTATGCTTAGCGTTCCTGTAAAGACAACTTTTTTACCTGCAATAGGCGATTGCACGCTTTCTTTTCTTATATTGTCTTGCACTAAAACAACATTTTTTAAACTATTTATAATCTCTTTAATTTCAATACTGTTTATGTAAGCAATAATATCTTGTGCCATTAAAGGACCAATTCCTTCAAGGTCTTGCAGGTTGTTTACACTGCCTTCTTGCTCTTTTTGCATTTGGTTTAAAAAATTATCTAAGCTTACATAATAAGATGCTAAAACTTGCGAGCTTTTTTTGCCTACTTGGTATATTCCTAGTGCGTATAAAAATATATCAAGTGGTATTTTTCTTTTTTCATCAATTGCTTGTTTTAATGCATTTATTGTTTTACTACCAAAACCTTTAATTTCTGAAATTTCTTCCCCATAGTTTTCTATAAGGTAAAAGATATCGCTAGGTTTTTTAATATAATCTTTTTCAATAAAAAGCTCTAAGGTTTTAGACCCCAACCCCACAATATTAAAAGCTTCTTTAGATACAAAATGATTCATATACTGAAAAAATATAGCCTTGCATTGCAAACCATTTGTGCATTTTATTACAACTTCATCTTCATTTACATAAAGAGGCTTTCCACAAGATGGGCAATTAGTTAGTTTTTCAATATCTTGCAGGCTATTTTCATTAGTGCGATATTTTGTTAAAACACCTAATATTTTAGGTATAACATCGCCCGACCTTACAAGCCTTACATAATCACCAATTTTTATATCTTTTCTTTCTATTTCATCATAGTTGTGCAGTGTTGCTTTGCTAATTAATGCACCGCCTACATTTACAGGCTCTAAAATTGCAACAGGAGTTACAGCCCCTGTTCTTCCTACACTTGCTATTACATTATTAATTTTTGTTATTGCTTCTTCAGCTTTAAACTTATAAGCAATTGCCCCTCTTGGGGTTTTACCAACTATACCTAGCCTTTCAAAGGTTTGAAAGTTATTAACTTTGTAAACAATTCCATCTATATCATATTCCAAAAAAGCCCTTTTTTGGTTAATATCTTGGTAAAAGCTTAGCATTTGCTCAAAATTTTCACAAACTCTTGCATAGTTATTTGTAGCAAAGCCCATTTTTTTTAGGCTTTCCATATAATCGCTAAAATCATCATAAGGCAAAGAACTTACATAACCAAGCCCGTGGGCAATAAACCTTAGTTTTCTTTCTTTTACTAGGTTTACATTAAGCATTCTTAAGCTACCTGCAGCCGCATTGCGTGGGTTGGCAAAAATTTTGCCGTTGTTTTGCTCTTGAGCTCTGTTAAGCTCTATAAAATCTGATTTTGTAATATAAACCTCGCCCCTGATTTCAAGGTGACTTGGCACATTAAAAGAGCTAAGGTCATGCACTATGCCATCTATTACAAAAGCATTTGCAGTTACATCTTCTCCTTCTTTACCGTTGCCCCTTGTTACTGCTTGGTTTAGCTTGCCATCTACATAGTGTAAAGAAAGTGAAAGTCCGTCCATTTTAGGGTCGGCATAAAAGTTTACAAAACTATCTTCATTTAGGTTTAAAAACTTTTGAGTTCTTTCTATAAATGATTTTAGGTCATTTTCATCAAATGCATTTGCAAGAGAAAGCATAGCTTTTTTATGAGTGATTTTAGTAAATTTTTTATCAAGCCCATCTTTTACAGCTAAGGTGTAATCTTCAATTTCTTCTAAAATAGAAGGGAACTTTAATAAAATAGCTTTGTAAAACAATACAAGCTCATCATATACGCTATCTTCTACTTTTGGGCTTGAATCTTGATAATATGCTTTATCATATTCTTTTAGTTTTGTTTCTATTTCTAAAGCTTTTGTTTTTGCTTCGTCTTTAGTTGATAGGCTATCAATATTCATGTGTTTTAATGATACTTAAGTTAAAATTTTAAACCTTTTTCTTCAAGAAGCGATTTAGCAGCAAGAGTTGACTCTTTTGTTATTTTTTCACCTGATATCATGCGGGCAATTTCTTGCAATCTTTGCTCGTTATCTAGGGTTGTAACTTTTGTTTTTAATACACCATCATCATTTTGTTTTTTACTAACAAATAAATGATTATCAGCACACGATGCCACCTGATGAGAGTGTGTAACAAGTAAAACCTGCATTAAAGAGCTTAGTTTTTTTAGCCTTTCACCTATTGCATCGGCAACATCGCCCCCTACCCCTATATCAATTTCATCAAATACCATTGTTGATATTATATCACTTTCGGCAAGCACAACTTTTAAAGCAAGCATAAAACGTGCAAGCTCACCACCTGATGCAATCTTACTAATAGAACCATAAAACCCTTGGTTGTTTGTTGCAACCTCAAAAGCTACTTTTTCTAGCCCTTGCTCTCTTACCTGCTCTTCATCTAGGTTTTCAATACTTGTTTTAAACTTTGCAGTGCCTAGCTTTAAAGCCTCTAAATTACTATTTACAAGTTCATCTAATTTTAAAGCAGCAGTTTTACGCAAGCCACTTAGCTTTAAAGCAACTTCTTTATATTCTTTTTTTGCAGTTAAAAGCTCTGTTTTTAGTTTTATTACAGTATTAGAGCTAAGAGCAATGTTTTGTAGTTTTTCTTCAAGTTCATCTGCATATGTATTTAGTTTATAACTATCTACATTATATTTACGCACAAGGTCTTTTATTGCTAAGTATCTTTCTTGAATATCTTCAATATCATAGTCAACATTACAATACTCATTTTTTAGGTCTTCTATGCTTTCTAGTGCTGCTAAAACACCATCTAAACTATGGCTTATAGTATCGTTAATGTCGCTTAGCTCTTGCTTAAAGGTAATATTGTAGTTTGTTAACCTATCAAGGGCTCTTATAGATTTATTAGCATCTGTTACAATATTATTAGATAAAAACTTAATAGCATTGTCTAAAGACTCCTGAATTTGGCTAACCTGACTGTGGTTTTGCTTTTTTTCTATAATTTCTTTTTCTTCGTTGTCTTCTATGCTTAAAGCTCTTATTTCTTCTACTGCATGCTCGTAGTATTCTTTATCTTGCTTTATTTGTTCGTATTCTTTTAAAGCAAGCTCTAGTTGTTTTTCTAGCTTTTTATAGTTGTTGTAGTTTTTTTGCAATAGGGTTAAAACATCTTTATAAGAGCCAAAACTATCTAAAAGCTTAAGATGTTGCGAGCTATTTAAAAGCTTGTGGTTGTCAAACTGGCCATGAATTTCTAGTAAAAATTCTCTTAGTTGTTTTAAAACAGTATTACTTACAGGGCTATCGTTAACATACGATTTAGAGCTTTTATTTTTAAAAATCACCCTTTTTAAAATAAGGGTGTTGTCATGCTCTATTGAAAGCTCTTGAAGGAGGCTTTTAACACTTTCTACATTTTTTATATCAAGAGTTAAAACAACGCTTGCACTTTCTTTGCCGTATTGAATAAGCCCATAATCAGCTCTTTCGCCAAAGGCAAGCTTTAAAGAGTCTAGCAAGATAGATTTACCAGCACCTGTTTCACCAGTAAGAACATTTAAACCCTTAGTTAAGCTAACTTCTTGCTTATCTATAATTGCTAAGTTGTTGATATAAATTTCTTGAATCATTTTTTACCTAAGCTATCAAAATGCTTTGTTAACTCTTCAAGTTTTCCTGTTTTTTTAAGTAATTTGTATGATTTTTCATACCATATGCTATTTGGGTAGTTATACCCAAGCAATACAGTATTATAATAAGCTTCGTTCAATAGCCCTAAAGCAACATAAGAGCTTGCAAGTCTATATAGTGCTTCTTCTATAAATACAGAGTTATCAAAGCTTTTTACAACTTCATTAAACCTACCTATTGCAGCTATATACTCTTCTCTTTCTTGGTAATATACACCTATTTCCATTTGCTTACCTGCAATGTGGTCTTTTATAGTTTCAATTCTTAGGTTTATATCTTTTTCGTATTTGCTACCTTTGTGCCTTGCTAAGATTTCTTTAAACACAAGTAAGGCATCTTCTGCTGTTGCTTGCTGTCTTGTAATCTCACCCATTTGCTCATAAAAAACTAAACCCTTAATATACTGCACCCAAACTAAATACCTATGGGTTGGGTGGTTTCTAATAAAGCTATCTATTTCAATTTCTGCTTCTACAAAGTTGTTAGTTTGGTAGTGTATCCATATTAATATAACTGATGCTTCAACAGCTTCATCCGTATAAGGGTGCCTTCTTATAAGGTCTTTTAGCATTGTGCTTGCTGTTAGTTTATCATCTTCATAAAGGTAATCTAAAGCAACTGAATACATAACACGAGCACTTAAGCCCCCTAAAAGGTCTGAATTGCTTTGTGATTTACTATCATCTGAAGAGCAAGCAACTAAAAAAAGAAAAACTCCAAAAAGACCAATAAGCTTTGGTTTTATAACTTTAAACAAAAAAATAGCTCTCAAAGTAATATTAAAATAAATGGAATAACTAACTTAATTAAGTTTATATAACATATTAAAACAATATACTTGATTAATCAACATCATTTTAAATAGGTAAAAGGGCATTTACAATAAAAACAAAAGCTTTTTTAAAAATACCCCAATTGTTTAATTTGTATTAAAAGTCGTAACTAATTTTTCCGGTAACAAAATGGTATCTATCACCAGCTTTGGTTACGCTACTTTGTATATCATCACTATATAAGTAGTAGCCCTCTAGTAAAAATCCTTTTACTAGAAAAGATAACCCAGCTCTTAATAGATACCTTGTATCGTTTAGTTTTCCTAACGAAGGAGTGAAGCTAAGCTTTTGGTCTGCTGTGTAGTAAGAGCCAACAAAACCAACTTCATTAAATGCAGTGTGATTTAGCTCTAAGCCCAAATTAACCGAGCTTGAAAAATCGCCTTTTTGAAAAAACATCATTTCATCATAAATTTCATAGCCAAATATATGACCAGAAAAAGGGGTTGATTCTAG
Organism: uncultured Rickettsiales bacterium; assembly: GCA_964472375.1. Taxonomy (GTDB): domain Bacteria; phylum Pseudomonadota; class Alphaproteobacteria; order WRAU01; family CAYYLE01; genus CAYYLE01. The sequence goes on along the minus strand of CAYYLE010000003.1, from coordinate 23,768 downwards.
CTTTACAATATCATTTTGTATGTCTTCAATACTAAAATGTATTTTTTGATAATAAATACCTGTTTTAAAAAACCTTCTCTCATCACTATACATAAAGCCAGTTTCACCACTTATATGACTAGCAAGAGTAGAAAGCTTATATAAACCAATACCACCTTCTTGGTTAAAACCTTTTCTTTTTACTTGGATGAATGTACCTGCTAAGTTTGTTTTTGCATAGTACCTAAGGTTAAGTAAATATTCTTCTTTTGTTACATAATACGAGTTAAAACCAAGTATAAGACCTGTTTCTTTATCACCTTGCTTATTGTTTTGGCTTACTTGGTAATAGCCTGCAGATTGGTCAATTTTTAACCCTCCAATATCAGCTAATCTGTACTCTAAAGCTACACCTTTGTATGATGTTTGTGTTTCTAATTGTGTTTCATTTTGATAAAAGTTACTACCTGAACCCTTTACACTAAAAGAAAGCACTCTATCGCTTACCATTTTTTTATTGTCTGATGAAATCAAGTCTTCTACAAAGTGCATGCCAGCAACTATGGCATCCATATACACAGTAGCTGTTAAAACATCATCAAAATTTTGTTCGGAATTAGTTTCTTCAGCTTTTAATCCACTTAATACATAAAATATGAAATAAAAAATAAAAAAATTATATCTAGCAAATAAACCTTTTAACATTTTTATAATCCTAAAATTTGAAACATTCACCAATCTAATCAAATTGTATTTATTGCAATCAACCAAAAAGTGAATTTATTTAATGATAACACACTAAAATAGTTGTAATCAACTAAGTACAACTTATTATACTGCACTAAAAGTATAAATAAAATCGGGGGGGGGGGGACTGATAATAAACCAAAGGCTCTCAACTTGAAAATGGTTGAAGTCTTTTTTTTAATAAAAAAAATAAATTTTTAATCATTTTACTATAAAAACGAACAAAAGGCAGAATCCCGAAAATAGTCAGATTTTATGCCATGCGTGATTTTAAGATTTAAAAAAACAAAGTGCTCTTAAATTAAAATTATTAAAATCAAATTACAAATATATAAACTTTATTTTTTTGTGATACAATATGCGAAGGTACAGAAGTAAAAGATTCTTTAAAA
>CAYYLE010000003.1:9045-22550 GCA_964472375.1 uncultured Rickettsiales bacterium | reverse complement strand
CAAAAAGTATCTTCTAGCATTACCGCTTACAAAGCAGGCTATATAGACCAAAGCAAAGAAACTATTGTAGGCTTACAAACAGATGCCCCTTTAAAAAGAGCTATTTTCCCTAAAGGTGGTATTAACATGATGCGTAGTGCATTAAAATCATACGGTTATGAGCTTGATAAAGAAACTGATGAAGTTTTTTCTGATATTCGTAAAACTCACAACCAAGGTGTTTTTGATGTATACACAGATACAATGAAAAAATGCCGTAAATCAGGTATTATTACGGGTTTACCTGATGCTTATGGTAGAGGTAGAATTATTGGTGATTATAGAAGAGTAGCACTTTATGGTGTTGACAAACTAATTGCTGACAAAAAAGACTTCTTAGCTAACTTTGGCAAAACAATGGACGAAAAAACCATTCGTTTAAGAGAAGAAACATCTGACCAAATTAAATCTTTAATGCAACTAAAAGAAATGGCTTTAGAGTATGGTTTTGATATTTCACAACCTGCTAAAAACGCTAAAGAAGCTATCCAATGGTTATATTTTGGTTACCTTGCTGCTACTAAAGAGCAAAACGGTGCTGCAATGTCTATTGGTAGAACATCTTCATTCTTAGATATTTACATTCAAAGAGATTTAGACAATGGCACATTAACAGAGCAAGAAGCTCAAGAAATGATTGACCATTTTGTAATGAAATTAAGAATTATCAGATTCTTAAGAACACCTGATTACAACGACCTATTTTCTGGCGACCCTACATGGGTAACAGAATCTCTTGCTGGTATGGGTATTGATGGTAGAACATTGGTTACTAAAAACAGCTTTAGAATACTACAAACTTTATACAACCTAGGCCCTGCACCTGAACCTAACCTTACTGTGTTATGGTCGCCTGCTTTACCTAGAGGCTTTAAAGAGTTTGCTTCTAAAGTTTCTTACGACACATCATCAATTCAGTATGAAAACGATGATTTAATGAGACCAGATTTTGGCGATGACTATGGTATTGCTTGTTGTGTTTCTCCTATGAAAATAGGTAAGCAAATGCAGTTCTTTGGTGCAAGGGTTAACCTAGCTAAAGCTTTACTTTATGCTATAAACGGTGGTAAAGACGAGCTAAGCTCTGTGCAAGTTGCCCCAAGGTTTGAACCTGTAACTTCAGAATACTTAGACTTTGATGAAATTATGCCAAAGTTTGACAACATTATGGAATGGCTTGCTGAAGAGTATGTAAAAACTTTAAGTGTTATTCACTATATGCACGATAAGTATTTTTACGAAGCTTTAGAGTTATCTTTACACGACCACCATGTAGAAAGAATGCAAGCAACTGGTATTGCTGGTCTTTCTGTTGTTGCCGATTCACTTTCTGCAATTAAAAACGCTAAAGTAAAAGTTATAAGAAACGCAGAAGGCTTAGCTGTTGATTATGAAATTGAAGGTAGTTATGTAGCTTTTGGTAATAATGATAATGATGTTGACAGCATTGCTGCTAATATTGTTAAAAACTTTATGAAAAAAGTTGCAAAACAACCTACATACAGAGAATCTACTGCTTCTCAATCTATCTTAACTATTACTTCTAATGTTGTTTATGGTTTAAAAACAGGTAGCACACCAGATGGTAGAAAAGCTAAAGAACCTTTCGCACCAGGTGCTAACCCTATGCATGGCAGAGACACAAAAGGTGCTGTTGCATCTCTTGCTTCTATTGCTAAGCTACCTTTTGAGTATGCAAAAGATGGTATTTCTTACACTTGGGCTATTAGTCCTGCTGCTCTTGGTAAAGTTGAAGAAGAAAGAATTGACAATTTAATCTCTCTTTTGGATGGTTACTTTGTAGACGATGGTGGTCAGCATTTAAATGTTAACGTTTTTGATAAATCGTTATTAGAAGATGCAATGGCACACCCTGAAAACTACCCTCAACTTACTATTAGGGTTTCTGGTTATGCTGTTAACTTTATTAAGTTAACAAAACAGCAACAGCTAGATGTTATAAGTAGAACTATTTCAAGCAGAATGTAGGTTGTATGGAAAACAAAGCTTTAGTGCATTCTGTTGAAAGTTTTGGAACGGTTGACGGCCCTGGTATTAGGTTTGTTGTGTTCTTTTATGGATGTTTATTAAAATGTCTATATTGCCACAACCCTGATACTTGGGCTCAAGACCGCAAAAAAGTCAAGCAACTAAGAGAGCTTTCTAAGGAAGAACTTTTAGATGAAATTTTAAAGGTAAAATCTTTTATTAAAGGCGGTGTAACACTTTCAGGCGGTGAAGCCTTGTTACACGCTCCTTTTTTAAAGGATTTTCTACCTCTTTTAAAACAAGAGAATTTTCATGTTGCTTTAGATACAGCTGGCTCTCTTTTAAATGATGATGTAAAAACCATTTTAAATGATATTGACTTAGTATTGCTTGATATTAAGGCATTTGAGCATGATTTATACTACCAGTTAACATCTTATAAGCTTGATAAAACTTTAGAGTTTTTAGACTATTTAAAAGAAATTAAAAAACCTACTTGGGTTAGGTATGTTCTGGTTCCTAATTTAACTGACAATCAGGAGCAAATTAACAAACTAGCTAAGTATTTAGTTGATTTTAAAGACATTGTTGAAAGAGTTGAAGTTTTACCTTTTCATAAAATGGGTGAATATAAATGGCAAGAGCTTGGTTTAGAATATAAACTTGGCGATACCAAAACCCCAACTACTGAAAGCTTGCTTGAAACCAAAGAAGCCTTCCGTAAACAAGGTTTTTACTGCCCTTAATATATTGTTGCAATTTTAAATGTTAAATAGTGTGGATTTAGCATTTTTTTATACATACAGATATTTTTTGTTATTATAAAGCTAGTAAAAATTGAAATAAAAGCTACTTGCATTTGCTAGAAAACAACTATTTTAAACTTTAGGGAATAAGTGTATGTATTTTATAGTTGCTATCAGTATCTATTTATAAGTTTATATACATATTTTTCTAATAGCGAAAATGTTTATTTGAGTTTTTTCTATACCTAAAAACACCATTTTAGCAAAAAATAAAATAACACATGTGTTAAATACCATAATTGTAAAATATAATTAAACCCTGTACTTATTTACTAACTTCAAAAAAATTACTTTCTTTTTAATAATACTAGTACTTTGTTAAAAAAATATTGAAATACAACCAAAATCAATACCTATGTACTATGTTTATATCAAGCCTTACAACTTAAAATCATCTATAATTGTAAAAACAATATCTTTTTATCAAGCATTAAAAGAAATAGACACTACTGCCTAGACACTAAAACAAATTTTTACCATCAACAACTGCATTTATTAAGTGGTTATCTTACTGTTTTAACCTATTTTATTTTTTAAACTTAATAGCAAGATAATAAAAACAAGTGTTTTATGTCTTAAAATTTTTTGATTGGTAATAAAATCAAAAGAACAAATTGCAATTGTATTTATAAAAAAAGGCACCTCTTACAGAATAAGAAATGCCTTTTAGTAGCTCTAATTAATAGTATGTTAATCAACTAGATTGCAGTTAAGTTATTTTAAGATTAGTTCTTATAATACCTCAAAAACACCAGCTGCTCCCATTCCACCGCCAATACACATGCTAACAATACCATATCTTTGTTTGCGTGCTTGCAGTTCATTAACTAGTTTAGTGGTAAGAAAAGCACCTGTACAACCTAAAGGATGACCTAAAGAAATAGCACCGCCATTAACATTTACGATATCTTTATTTATCCCTAGCTCTTTAATACAAGCTAAACTTTGTGATGCAAAAGCTTCATTAAGCTCTATTAAATCAATATCATCTAATGTTAAGTTAGCAATTTCTAGTGCTTTTGGTATTGCTTTTATAGGTCCAATACCCATTTCTTCTGCTGGTACACCAACACTTGCAAAACTTATAAACTTAGCAAGAGGCTTAATACCTAAGCTTTCTGCTCTTTCTCTTTCCATTAACACAACCATTGAAGCACCATCACTCATTTGCGATGCGTTTCCTGCTGTAACACTACCACCCATTTTAAACACAGGTCTTAGTTTTGAAACATCTTCAAAGGTAATGCCTTTTCTGATACCTTCATCTTTTGAAGCTACACAGTTTACAGTTTTAAGGTTACCATTCTCATCTCTTACAGTTTTTGCTGCCTGTATTGGAATGATTTCACTATCAAATCTACCACTTTCCTGTGCTTTGTTAGATTTTGTATGGCTTTCAACTGCAAATTCATCTTGCATTTGTCTTGTAATACCATACTTTGCAGCTACATTTTCAGCAGTCAAGCCCATAGAGATTAACTCTTTTGGTGCATTGTCCATAAGACCTGTATCTGGGTAAAGCATATTACCACCCATAGGGATAGTGCTCATAGATTCAACACCACCTGCTACCATTACCTTATTTTGACCAGATATAATACCATTTGCAGCTGTTGCTATTGCTTGCAACCCTGAAGCACAAAACCTATTTATTGTTTGTCCAGCTGTATTTTCTGGTAACCCTGCTTTTGCTGCAACAATTTTAGCCATATTCATGCCCTGTTCAGCTTCTGGAAATGCACAACCTACAATAATATCTTCAATTTCTGTTAAAGGAAGTTGAGGAACTTTTGCAAGCACACCTTTTAATACCTGACTACCTAATTCTTCAGGTCTGGTATCTTTTAATAAACCTCTATTGGCTTTACCTATAGGAGATCTTCCCAATGCCACTATTACTGCTTCTTTCATAATTTTAACTCCTTAGTTTCTTAATGGTTTGCCTGTTTTCATCATATGCTCAATTCTAGCTAATGTTTTATCTGTAAACACAAGTTCTACAGCACAATCTCTTTCTAATCTCAAGATATCCGCTTCTCTTAAAGAGTGTCCTTTAGTAACATCTCCACCTGTGATTACTTCTGCTATTTTTTGAGCAATTAAGTAATCGTGTTCACTTATAAAATTACCTTCTTTCATGTTGTATGCCATGTATTTTAAGAAAGCTTTACCAGAAGAACCAGAAACTTTTAACGGCTTGTTAATAGACTGTCTAAACCCTGCTTCATGCAAAGATATAACTTGATTTTTTGCTACATCTAACTGTTCGTCTATATTCATAACTATTATGTCTGTTTCTCTTAAATACCCTAGTTTTTTAGCATCAAAAGCATTTTTAGAAACTTTAGCCATTGCAACATTTTCCCATACTTTTCTAATTATAGGGTTTTTGTCAGGCATAAAGTAACCTTCTACACTTTTTAACGACCTTACTAGAAGCTCTTTTAATCCACCTCCTGCTGGAATAATACCAACACCAGCTTCAACAAGACCCATGTAAGTTTCAGCATGTGCAACAGCAACATGAGAATGCATAGTAAGCTCTAAGCCACCTCCAAAAGTTAAGCCTCTTGGTGCAGAAACAACAGGTTTTTTAGCAAATTTAATTTTCATAGAAGTTTTATGAAAATCATCAATCATACCTAAAATACCTGCTTTATCGTTATTTTTAGCCATTGTGTAGATACTTAATAAATCAGCTCCAGCTGAAAAATTACTAGCATTGTTACCTATTACAAGACCTTTGTACGATGGGTTTTCTTCAACAAGCTCTATTGTTTCGTATATACCTTTTAAAACTGTTGAATTTACAGCATTCATTTTTGTTTTAAACTCAAAACACAAAACGCCATCACCCATATCAAGAACTGAATAGTCTTTCTCATTTCTAACAACAGAATACTTACTATCTAGACCTTTTTGTAACTCTTTAGCATCATAGAATGTTGCCTGACCTTTTTCAAGTCTTTCTAAAATCCAAGCAGGTAGTGTATCACCATCTTCTTTTATTCTATTAGCTACTTTTTCAAAACCTAGCATATCCCAAATTGCAAAAGGTCCAACTTCCCAGTTGTAACCCCAAACCATAGCTTTATCTACTTCTTTGTAGTTATCAGCTATTTCTGGAACTCCATTTGCAGAATACAATAAAACACTTTTTAATACATCCCAAGCAAACTGATTTATCTTGCTATCGCCACTTATTAAGATTTCTAACTTTTCTTTTAAGTCTTTACCTTTTTTAGCATTTTTTACTTCTTCTAGAGCAACTTTTTCAGCTAAAACATATTCGTTTTTAGCAAAGTTCCAAACTAAAGTTTGTCTACCTTCAGCTGTTTTAACTTTTTTATAAAAACCACCTCTAGTTTTGTTACCAAGTTGTTTGTTATCTAACATTTTTTGTATGTTATCAGAAAACTTAAATACTTCTTTATCTTCATTTTCTAGGTTATCGTATAAAGTTTGAGAAGTATGTGCTAAAATATCTAACCCAACTAAGTCAATAGTTTTAAAAGTAGCAGTTTTAGGTCTACCCATTAAAGAACCAGTGATTGCATCAACTTCTTCTATTGAAAGACCATATTTTTCCATTAACTTAATAGTAGCATTAGAAGAATATACACCTATTCTATTACCAATAAAGTTAGGGGTATCTTTAGCAATTACAATACCTTTACCTAATAAATGGCTACCTACATAACTCATAAAGTCAAAAACTTCTTGTGATGTTTCTTCACAAGCAATCATTTCAAACAATCTCATGAATCTAGGAGGGTTAAAAAAGTGTGTACCTAAGAACCTTTGTTTAAAATCTAAAGGCATATCTTCAACTATTTTATTAATAGAAATACCTGAAGTATTACTTGTTACAATAGCAGTTTTCTTTGCATGCTTAGATATTGTTTTTAGTAAGTTTTTCTTAATATCTAATCTTTCTACTATTACTTCAACTATCCAATCACACTCTTCTAGTTTACTTAAGTCATCTTCTAGGTTACCTACTTCTATAAGATGAGCCATATCTTTATCGTAAATAAGACCAGTCTTTTTATTAGTTACAAACTCTACACCTTGCATTGCAAACTTATTTCTAAATGCTTTTGAGTCTAAAGTAAGACCTTTCTTCTTATCTTCTTCTGTTAATTCTTTAGGTACTATATCTAATAATAGTACTGGAATTCCTGCCCCTACAATATGTGATGCTATACCTGCTCCCATATTTCCTGAGCCTATTATTGCTACTTTATTTAAATTAAAGTTCATATTTATATCCCTTTTTTAAATTACATTTAAACTTTAGATTTCTAGCTTTTAGCTTATAAAACCATCTTCTTTAAGTTTTTTGATTTCATCATCAGAGTAACCCAAGCTCTCTAAAATGCTTTGATTGTCTTCTCCAATTTCAGGCGCTCTTTTGTAAGCTGGCTCACCAACAGAGTTAAATGTTACAGGAGTATTAACTAAAACACTTTTTTCGCCATTTTCATACTCAACTTCTCTTAGATAGTTATTATCCCAAGCTTGCTTATCTTTTAACACATCTTTAAAGTGTAAAATTTTCTCATTTGCTACATCAGCTTTATCTAATAACTTACACCACTCATCTCTATCTTTAGTTAAGAATATTTCATCTAAAATACTAACCATTTTTGATGTATTTTTAATCATATTCATAACACCTTGGTAGTCAGGGTTTTCTGCTAAGTCTTGTCTTCCTAAAACTTCTACACAAACTTTTTTCCAGTCTGCATCAAAGTTAGTAGCGGATAAAAGTAGCCACTCGCCATCTTTACACTTATAAGAGTTAACAATAGGAGAAGGTGAAGTAAATCTATCAATTGGATATTTTAAATCATGGTAAGTACCTGAAATCATACTAGAATAAGCAAATAATGCTGTTTGATATAAACCAACTGTAACTTTATCACCCTTGCCTGTTGCTTTTTGCTTGTATAAAGCTGCACAAACACCAGAAGCTAAAGAAGCACCTGTAATATGGTCGCCTACTGCTGCTAAAACACTCATTGGTGCACCATTTTTGTCAACAGAATCTAACATCATACCAGAACGAGCTAAAAATGCAGTTAAATCATAACCTGGTTTATCTTTATCTGGACCTTTGTCGCCATAGCCTGTAACAATACCATAAACTAAAGAAGGGAACTCTTTAGAAATCTCTTCATAAGTTAGTTTAAGTTTTTCTTGTGCATCAGGTCTATAATTTGTGATTAAAGCATTTGCAGTTTTTAGTAAATTCCTAAGAATGTCTTGACCTTCTTTTGTTTTTAAATTTAAAGCAAAACCTTTCTTGTTTGCATTTTCTAAATCAAAACAAGGGTTGTATTTTTCACCAACTGGCATTCTTAATGTTCTGCCAATGATTCTATAAACATCACCTGAAATTGGTTCAACCTTTATTACTTCTGCACCCCAATCTGCTAACATTTTTGCTGCAACTGGTGCAGCAACATATGTAGACATTTCAATAACTCTAACACCTTCTAATGGTTTAGCATTACTCATATTGATTCCCCTAAGTTCTATTAAATTAGTAAATTAGATTAATTACACCAAAAACAATGCTTCTGATTAATTGTTGCTTCAAAACCACTTATTATTTCATCTACTATTTGTTTAACAGGCTTTATTTCATGTATCATTCCTGCTATTTGACCACACATAACAGAACCGTTTTCAACATCACCATCAACAACTGCTGCTCTTAACTTACCTGCTGCTACTTTTTGCATATCTCCTATTGACCTTGAAGACTGCTCCATAGACATTAGCTCTTTTGTTAGGTTGTTTTTTAATACTCTTACTGGTAATCCTGTAAGCGAACCTGTAACTGTAGTATCTACTTCTTTTGCATTAACAACTGCTTGTTTGTAATCTTCGTGTATTTCACACTCTTTAGCTGCTAAGAATACTGTACCCATTTGTACACCACATGCACCTAGCATTAAAGAAGCTGCAAGACCTCTACCATCTGCAATACCACCTGCTGCTATTACAGGAATATTAAGAGCATCAACAACTTGAGGAACTAAAGACATAGTAGAAATACTACCAATATGACCACCTGACTCTCCGCCTTCTGCAATAACTGCTGTTGCTCCTGCTTGTTCCATTTTTTTAGCCATTCCTACTGTAGAAACAACTGGAATTACCTTTACGCCTGCTTCTTTAAATCTTTCCATATATTTTGCTGGGCTACCTGCACCTGTTGTAACAACTTTTACGCCTTCTTCACAAATTAAATCTACAATATCATCAATAAATGGAGAAACCATCATAAGGTTTACACCAAAAGGTTTATCAGTTTTTTCTTTTATTTTTCTAATTTCTTCTTTAATAACATCTTTTGGTGCATTACCACCTGCAAGTATACCTAAACCACCTGCTTCTGAAACTGCTATTACTAAAGATGAAAGACTAATCCAAGCCATTGCACCTTGAAGTACTGGGTACTTAATATCTAAAATTTCACAAATGTTATTTACTTTTTTACTCATTGTATTAATCCTTTTACTTAAATTATTAATAAATTATATACTACCCATACAATTCTTTAACTTTTTGTATAGATACCTTCCCAACCGAGTTTAAAGGAATATTACTTACAAACTCAATATGGTTAGGAACTTTAACCTTAGAAAGACTATTCTTAATATGGTTTACCATCTCCTTTCTTTTTTGTATATTATCTTCTTTTAAAACTATTAATGCTTTGCCTGTATCTCCCAGCCTTTCATCTTCAATAGAAAATACATAAGTCATTAAAGTGTTTGCATTTTTCTCTATTACAATTTCTATCTCTCTTGGAAAGATATTTTCACCACCTGATATAAACATTCTTTTTTTTCTATCTAAAATAAACAGAAAACCATCTTTGTCTATCTTGCCTATATCACCTGTTTTAATCCATTTACCATCAAGAGTGCTCTTTGTTTCTTCTTCTTGGTTTAAGTAACCTGTAAAAGCACAAGGTGTTAAAATATAAACTTCACCAACCTCGTCTACTTTTGCCTCTATTTTATGTTTTTCATCTGTAATAATTTTTATTTCATTAAAAGGAAAAGGCACTCCAACAGAGTTAATTTTTTCTTTTAATTCATCAATAGACATTTTATCAATTGGTAAAGATGTGTTAGGACAGCTTTCTGTCATTCCATAACCCGACCCTAGTCTTATACCTCTATTTAGGTATTGCATTACAACACTATTATCAGCAGGTGCAGCACCTGAAACTAGAAACCTAAAGCTAGAAAAATCAGTATTAAGAAAATCTTTATGGCGTGCCATTAACTTATAAGTAGTAGGAACACCCATACTTAAAGTAGGTTTGTATCCTTCAATAACTTTAAATGCTTTTTCAGCATCAAAGTTATTATCAAGCAATACCCTGCCGCCTAAAAATAATATTGGTAAAGTAAAAACATTCCACCCAGCTGTGTGAAATAAAGGCAAGTAAGTGTATATTTTATCACTTCTTGTTAAAGATAAGGCAATTGACTGTGATATTGCATTCATAAGTATACTTTTACCACTAATAACTGCTGTTTTAGGAGCTCCTGTGGTTCCTCCTGTATACATATACATTAACGGGTCATCTACATCCGTGTAATCTTCTTCATAGCTACAATCATATTTAAATATATCTTCGTAGTTATAGTCTGCAGTTTCTGAATTGCCATAAAGAGCTATTGTTTTAAAAGATTTATTTTTATTGCTAGCTAAAAAACTTAAATCTTTAGAGCTAGCATCAAAAAAAACAGCTTTAACATTATCTCTTTCTATGTATTCTATTAATTCATCTTTTGAAAATAAATAGTTGTATGAGGCAATTACAATACCTGTTTTAAGACCTGCATAAAAACCATCAAAAAATTCAATAGAATTTCTACTAACAAAGGCAATAGCATCTTTCTTTTTTAGTTGTAAAGTATTTTTTAAGAAAGATGCTAATCTGTCCGAGCGATAGTTTAAATCAGCATATGTATAATTTTTACCATTGTAGACTGTTGTTATGGCAACTTTTTTGTCTTCTAGCTCTAGTCTTTTTATAAATGAACCTAAGTACTTTATACTATCATCTATCATTTTTATTTATACTATCTTTTTACTACTTTTGTTAAATTGTTAATAATGTAATAAAATGCTCTAGTTGCCTATATCTGCCTCCTCCATTACATATGCACCGTCTAAAGTTCTAACATATTTATCAAAGAACTTTTTACTTTGCTCTTTATCAATATCTGGCTTTAATAATGCTAATTTTTGTAAATATTCTTCTTGCTTTGCACTGTTTTCATGAGCAACAAGCTGTTCTAATGCATATTTATTAACATCTATAATTAAATATTTAAAAATCTCATTAATCACATCTTCATGCAAATTAGATATTTTAGCTTGCTCTAATACTAGTTGTGCATAAGCTATCTCTGCAAAAATTTGCCCAATGTTTAGCATATAGTCCATGTTTTTTGCTTTATCTTCATCAATTGATGCTGTTGCAAACATTTCTCTATATAATTCTACAATTTCAGCAAAACGCTTAACATTACTAATTTCTACACCAATGTAAGGTTTTTTGTAGTCATCAAAAGTAACCGAAGACATTTTACCAAAAAGTTGCTCATGCAATACATTGGTATCGTCTTTTTTATATTCTCCAGATTTAATTTCAGGGTATGAAACATTTCCTGAAAAATAACTTTTAATAAACTTAATAACTAAAGACAAGTTAACATGTGCTGTTCCTTCTAGCCTTGAGAAATAAGGTATTATTTCTGCACATTCAGACATAAAGGTTTCTCTTTCATACCCTTTGGCACAAACAATATCCATAATGATATTTGAAACCTTTTCACCTTCTGTTGTTACTTTCATTTTTTCAATAGGGTTAAAAAGCATATACCTTCTATCATTTTTTGATAAAGAACGAGTATAGTCAAGACCTCTCATAGAATATAATTTCATAGCATTTAGCCTACAAAAAGATTCTGTAAAAAATGATTGTATGTGAGGTAAATCAGTAACTTTTTTACCGTATAAAGTTCTTCTATTAGCATGTGTTATAGCTTCATAGAATGAATGGGTAGCAAGACCCAAAGAAGCATAACCAACCATATACTTACCAATATTAACTGTTAAAAGAGCATCTGCAAAAGCACCATCGCCTTTTTTCAGAATTTCTTTATCACTAACAGGGTAATCAATAAGCCTAAAATCTCCTACTTTTGCACTACCCATGCCAGTATCAAGGTGCTTAATATATTTAAAATGCTCATGGTTACTGTCTGCAACAAATTGCACCCAATTACCTTCATCATCTTTTCCTAAAGTAGAAATTTTAGTTGCAACATATGCATTACCTATATAATACTTTCTTCCATCTGCTCTAAATTTACCTTCACCTAAAGAGGTTAACTTCATATCAGAAGAATAAATATCTGCACCGTGTTCTTTTTCAGATAAAGCAAATGCACTTACATTACCTTTTGTAAAATCTTCAGCTAATTCTTGCTTTTGGGTTTCATTATCACCCATCCATATAGGGCAACAACCTAATAAAGAAACCTGAAAAGTATACCAATGAGAACTAGAGTAAAATGCCATTAACTCACTAAATACACCTATTCTAAAAAGGTCAAACCTTGAATCGTCACACCCATATTTTGAAGGTGTTAGAATTTTACCGTATATATTTCTCTTTCCTTGATATTTAAACCAATCTTTTGTTTCTCTATCAGCTCTATTGTCAATTCTTAAATTCTTAAGACCTCTTTCTTCAAAAAAAGTAATAGTTTCATTAAAAACATTATTTAAGGCTTCATCCTTAAATGAATCTTTGATATTTTTAGGATTAAGTAAAACGGAAGTTATTTTCATTTTCTTCACTCTTTCTTCTTTATGTTTATTTACCTTTAAAATTAGGCTTTCTTTTTTCTATAAAAGATTGTACAGCTTCTTTAAAATCTTCTGACAAAGCACAATCAAACATATGCTTTGCTTCAATTTTTAGGTAATCTTGAAACTCTTGACCAAAGTTTATTCTATTAGTTAAATCTTTTAATTTTGCATATGCAAATGAAGGACCATTTACTAACTTTAATGAAAGCTTATTAACTTCATCATCAAAGCTTTCTTGGCTAACAACTTTAGTAACAAGCCCCATAGCCTCTGCTTCTTTAGGGGTAACACTACTTCCTAGCATCATTAGTTCTGTTGCTTTTGCACTTCCTACTATTTTGTTTAAGAAATATAAGTTTCCAGAATCTCCACTTACTGCTAAATCAATAAATGCTTCTACAAAATTTGCATTGTCTACCATAACTCTAAAATCGCAAGCTAGTGCTAAACTGCAACCAGCCCCAGCTACAACGCCATTTAAAGCAGCGATACAAGGTTTAGGTATTGACCTAATTTTTAGTATTAATTTAGATATATCTTCTATACCTTTTAGTGGAATACTTTCTCCTTTTGCTAATAAAGTTGCAAAGTATCTTATATCTCCACCTGATGAAAAAGCCTTACCAGCACCTGTAATAACTATTACTTTAACACTGTCATCACTTTCTAACACCGATAAAGAATGTATGATTTCATCTACTACTTGTAGTGTTAAAGCATTAAATGTTTTAGGATTGTCAATAGTAATAGTACCTA
>CAYYLE010000003.1:1618-8945 GCA_964472375.1 uncultured Rickettsiales bacterium | reverse complement strand
ACTACTTAAACCTTTTATAAATGTTTTATTTAAAGATAAAGTAGCCATAAACAAGTATAGTTTTTGCATATTTTTAGAGCTATGATTCTTGTGATTTTTGATATATTTTTATAATAAAATTTTGTAAATATATGTTTAATTCTTTGCTTAAAGCCTACTTGCATTTTTTTATTTTTTTAAAATAGCAAAATATACAAAGCATTGCTTTACAAAAAGCAAAAAAAAATAGACCAAAAATAAAAAATACTTTTGGTCTACTTAATAAAACAAATAATATTAAAAAAATAATTAAAAAATTATATTTTAATTGGCTTACCTTCAAAACTAGCTAAATATATAGCCTTAATTTCTTCAACCATAGGGTATCTAGGGTTAGACCCTGTACATTGGTCGTCAAAAGCATCTAAAGACATTTTATCAAGCTTAGCTTTAAAGTCTTTTTCAGAAATTCCACCGTTACAATCTTTAATAGCTATATCAATACCTAAAGCTTTTTTAACTTCATTAATTTTAGCTATAAGGTTTTCAATGCTTTCTTCATCTGTTTTGCCAGCTAAGCCTAAATACTTTGCAGCTTTTACATATTTTTCAAAAGCACTTGGGTACTCATATTGAGGGAAAACACCCTGCTTACGAGGGTTTTTAACCATATTAAACCTTATTACATTTTCAGTTAATAATGCATTACAAAGCCCATGAGGTATATGGAAGTAACCACCTAATTTATGAGAAAGAGAATGAGCAATACCTAAAAAACCATTACCAAAAGACATACCAGCCATTGTAGCAGCATTATGCACATTTTCTCTTGCTTTTTGGTTATTTGGCTCTTTGTAAGCAATTGGTAAATCTCTTACTAAAATATCAAGAGCTTCTAAAGCTAAGCTATCTGTATAAGGTGTTGCAAGCATAGATGCAATACTCTCAAGTGCGTGTGATATTGCATCAAAACCTGAATATGCAGTTAAAGATTTTGGCATACTCATTACAAGCTCTGTATCTATAATAGCCATATCAGGGGTTAAGGCATAATCTGCAAGTGGGTATTTTTGCCCTGTGTTTTCATCACTAATTACAGAAAATGGAGTAACCTCTGCACCAGTACCTGAAGTTGTAGGAATTGCAACCATTATAGACTTCCACTTTTCAGGGAAGCTAACAATTCTTTTACGAATATCCATAAATCTCATTGAAATATCTTCAAAATTAGTTTCAGGGTACTCATAAAGCACTCTCATGATTTTTGCTGCATCCATAGGTGAGCCACCGCCTAATGATATTATAACATCAGGTTGAAAGCTTCTCATAAGCTCTGCACCTTTTCTTACTTCTTCAAAAGTTGGGTCTGGGTTTACATCGCTTACTATTCTATATGATATATTACATTCATCTAATACTTTAGTTACTCTTTCTACATAGCCTAGTTTTACTAAATCATTATCTGTTACTATAACGGCTCTTTCTTTATCTTTAATGTCTTTTAAAGCAATTGGTAAACAACCATATTTATGATAAATTTTAGGAGGAACTCTAAACCAAAGCATGTTCTCTCTCCTTTTTGCTACATGTTTAATATTTAATAAATGTTCTGGGGTAATATTGCCCGAGTATGAGTTTTTGCCCCAGCTACCACAACCTAAAGTTAAAGATGGATCTAGCATAAAGTTATACATATCGCCAATTGCACCTAAAGAAGAAGGCATATTAACAAGAATTCTTCCTGTTGGCATTTCTTTATAAAAGGTTTGTATCTTTTCTTTTTCTGCTTCGTTTGCATAAAGGCTTGAAGTATGCCCCATACCATCAAAATGTAATATATCTTTAGCTAAATCTACTGCATTTTTATAATCTTTTGCTTTATATAAAGCTAAAATAGGTGAAAGTTTTTCATAACAGAAAGCTTCATCAACCCCTACCTCACTTGCTTCTGCAATAAGGATTTTTGTATAAGGGCCTACACTAAAACCTGCATTTTTAGCAATGTTAAAAGCACTTTGCCCTACAACATCTGCATTTAAATGACCTCTTTTGCCTTTTTGCTCTTGAATTATAAAATATTTAGCAAGCTTTTTAGCTTCTTCTTTTGTGCATATGTAAGCACCATTTTCTGCAAATTTTTCCTTTACTTTTTCATATATGTCTTCTACAACAATTGCTGTTTGCTCTGTTGCACAAATCACACCATGGTCAAAGTTTTTAGAAAGTAAAATAGAAGCTACAGCCATTTTAATATCTGCACTACTATCTATAATTACAGGTGCATTACCAGCACCTACGCCAATTGCAGGGTTACCTGATGAGTATGCAGCCTTAACCATAGCCCCACCTCCTGTTGCAAGCACAAGAGAAATAAGGCTACTTTTCATAAGCTCTGCTGATAGTTCTTTAGATGGTTTTGTAATATAAGCAATAATATTTTCAGGAGCACCTGCTTTTACTGCTGCTTCGTAAACTATTCTGCTTGCCTCTTTAGTGCATTTTGTTGCCCTAGGGTGTGGAGAAATAACCATAGCATTGCGTGTTTTTAAAGCAATTAAAAGTTTAAAGATTGCTGTTGATGTTGGGTTAGTAGTTGGTATAATTGCAGCTATTGTGCCAAGTGGCTCTAAAACTCTTGCATAGCCAAAGCTTTCATTATCTTCTAGCGTGCCGCATGTTTGTAAATTTTTAAATTTATTGTAAATAAGCTCAGAAGCAAAGTGGTTTTTTAACACTTTATCTTCCATTATGCCCATTTTAGTTTCTTCAACCGCTAGTTGTGCAAGTGGTATTCTTTGCTTGTTTGCAGCAATTGCAACTGCTTTAAATATCTTATCTACTTGCTCTTGAGAAAATGTAGCAAATTCTTCTTGTGCTTTTTTTACCTTTGTAAGTACTTTGTTTAACTCTGAAACATCATTTATTTCATTAGATTGTGCTTTTTTATTTATCTTTGGATCATTAGGCATTTTAGCCCCCCTATTTATTCTATTAAGGTAATATGAAAGTAAATCATTAGATTATACACTTTATTTAAATTATTGGGTAAAAAAACAGCTAAAAAAAATAGGGATTTAACAAAAAAATTGTAAAACCCTAGATTTAATCATTAATCTTTAATATAAATATAATAGTAAGCAAGCGGTATAACAAGCCCACCTGAAAGAAAGTTTCCTATACTTGCCATTGCAATATCATTAAGCATATGCCCTAGACTTTCAGGGCCACCTAAAAAGAAACTAAAACTAAATAAGAACATATTAGCAACACAGTGCTGATAGCCCGCTATAACAAATGCAAAAATAGGAATAAATAATATAAAAATTTTAGAAACTACATCTTTAGCAGACATAGCACCCCAAATAGCCAAAGCCACTATTATATTACAAAAAAATCCACTTATAATAACTTGTGTGCTGTTTAGTGCTAGTTTTTTATGCGTTACCGCTAATGCTGTTTCTTGAATTTTTAAGCTAACTTCACCAGAGTTTGATAATAAATAAGCTGTTAAAATCGCCCCTGCAAAGTTTCCTAACCAAACTAATAAAAGGTTTGTAGCTAGTTGCCTTGTACTTGCTTTTTTATCTAAAACTGAAAGTGTAATTAAAGAATTACCTGTAAAAAGCTCTCCGCCTACTAAAACTGAAAGTATTAACCCAACAGGAAAGACCAAAGCTCCTAAAAATATTGCAAGCCCCGCTATTTCAGTGCCTTTTACACTTGCCATTACTGCAAGAGTTGAGTAAAAGCCCAAAGATACAAAAAGTCCTCCTAATACACCTAGTGCAAACACCTTTGCCCCTTTGGTTTGCGCTTTTTTTATTCCTGATTCTAGTACAGCAAAAGCTGTTTCTTTAGTAGTTAGTGCCTTGCTCATTGCCTATCCTTTTGTTTGTTTTACATAATCTGTGCAAGATTATTTTTTATAACAATAAAAAATTATAATGATTTTACAAAAAACAACAAGAGATTTTAAAAATTAATCTATTTTTAAAATATTTAGGTGATTCTTAAAATAAATCTCTAATTTTATCCTTTATGCTATAAATCTTTTTTATATATAAAAAATGCTAAAAACGGCAACTTAAAGATTAATTACAAAAAAACAATATATGCTTTTAAAACTTGTGCTATTGTACAATTTTTTTTAACTAAACCAGTGCAAACAAGCCTTATCTAAACAAAGGGTAAATACTTACTCTTATTTGTTTTATAAAAATATTCCATCTTATGTACAAACCCTCTGAAAGCAATACTTTTTTAAAAAACAAACCTTCTTTTGCATAAAATTGTTAAAAATTGTATAGCAACAAATTAAAACAAAAAACCGCTTAAAAACAATAAATACAGGTATTAACTGTTTTATTTAAAAGAAATTCACTATAAAAACACTTAACCACGCTTTTTCAACATGGTTAAATACTTTTCTAAAAAATATAAAGCTTTTTGATAAGTTTTTTAAAAAACTAAAGCACAGAACTAACCTAACATATTTTTTTAACCATTTACCTTTTTGTAAAAAACATGGGTTAAATAGCTTAAATCATACTTTTGTTCTTTTGCTTAAGTAAAAACCTTAACCACACTTTGTGTAACTGCAGTTAATAACCTTAGCCAAGCCACCTAGTGATGTTTCACGATAGTCAGAGTTTAAATCTTTACCTGTCTGGTACATAACTTTTATGCCATCGTCTAAAGAAACTAATGCTGGGGTTTCTCTGTTTAAAGCCATTTTAGAAGCTAAAACAGCTTTTGCAGCACCAAATGCATTTCTTTCAATACAAGGAACTTGCACCAAGCCTGCAACAGGGTCGCAAGTCATTCCTAAGTGATGTTCAATTGCTATTTCTGCTGTTGTGCAGATTTTTTCACAATCATTATCAATTAAGCTTACAAAACCAGCCGATGCCATTGCACTTGCTGTGCCCATTTCTGCTTGGCAACCTGCTTCAGCACCTGATATTGATGCATTTTCTCTAAATAAATAGCCAATTGCCCCTGCTGTAAGCAAAAATTTTACCGCATCATCAACACTTAGCTTGTTGTAAAACTCATTATAATAATATAAAACAGCAGGAATAACACCACAAGCACCGTTTGTTGGTGCTGTTACTACACGGTCACCACTTGCGTTTTCTTCTGATGCTGCCAAAGCGTAGCAAGTTAGCATTTCTAATGAAAATGTATCATTAGGAATATTGCTATCTGCTTGCTTTTTTAACCTTTTGTGTAGCTTTTTGGCTCTTCTTTTTAGGTTTAAAACACCAGGTAATGTTTCATCTTCTGAAGTTAAGCCATTATTTACACAACAGAACATTGTATCCCAAATTTCTATCAAGTAAGCTTTTATAAAATCTTCTGAATATAGTTGAAGCTCTCTTTTTAAAACAATATCAGCAATACTACAATTATGCTTTTTGCAAAGGTCTGTTAGCTCTTTTGCACTTTTAAAGTCATATTCTAGCTTTTTGGTTTGTTCTGTTTCTTGCTTATTAAAGCCTTCTTGGGTAACAAAAAAACCACCGCCTGTTGAAAAATAAGTTTGGCTAAAGCTTTCATTGTTATAAAAAGCTTTTATTGTCATACCATTTTCATGCTCTTTTAAAAATGTTTTGTTAAAAATAACATCTTTTTCAAAATCAAAAGCTATTTTATGCTCTTGGTTTATGTTTAATACTTTTTTAGTTTCAACATCTTTAATAACAGTTTTTATACCAAGTGTTGTAATGCTTTCTGGCTCAAAACCTGAAAGCCCTAAAACAACAGCTTTATCAGTTAAATGCCCCTTGCCTGTTAAAGATAAAGACCCGAATAAAGAAACCTCTATTTTTGTTACATCTTTTAAATCTACTTTTTCTTTTAAAAGCTTAACAAAGTCTTTACCTATTAACATAGGGGCTAAAGTATGCGAGCTAGAAGGGCCAATGCCAACTTTAAACATTGACAATATACTATATGGTGCTACTTTCATAACCTAAACCCTAAAACAGCTTATAAACTATTGAACTTATAGCAACAAGAGCTGTTGTTACTATGAAAACATCAGCTATTTTATTAGCATATTTGTGCATAGAAGGCACTTTATAAATAGCATACATAGGCATTAAAAATAATATTACTGCAATAACTGGTCCGCCTAAAGTTTCTATCATATCTAAAATACCTGGGTTTATTATTGCAACTATTATCATAGTAATATATATAAACCAAGCTGATACTTTGCTAACTTTTTTGCTATCTTGCTCTTTATTAGAATATTTTTCTATAATTCCTCTTAGTCCTTCATGTGCACCTAAATAATGTCCTAAAAATGAACTAACAATAGCAGTAAACCCAACTACAGGAACAACAAAAGAAACAAGTGAAGAGCTATCTATATTAGCAATATAAGATAAAATAGGAATATTTAAAGAGCGTGCTTCTTGCAGTTGGTCTGTACTTAGTGTTAACACAACACTTATTACAAAAAACATTGTAAAAGTTGTTAGCATTAAAGCCGACCTAAATAAAATTTTGTTTGCTTTTTCGTCTGCTCTTTGTTTGTAAACCTTTTTTAACTCTAAAGAGAATGAAGATATAGCAGGGCTATGATTAAAAGCAAAAACTAAAACAGGAAGAGTTAACCAAATAGCTATTAATAAATCTTTTAAAGAAGGCATTACTGCAAGTGTAGAAAAATCCCACTTTGGAATCAAATAAGCCGAAAATACAAATAACACAGTAATTAATGGATAAACCATTGCCTGCATTACTTTCATCATTATATCTTTACCTTTTATCATCACTAACATCATTAAGCTAATGAAAACAACTGCTATTACAGCTCTTGGTATGCCTTCAACCCCTAATTGATTAACCAAAAAGCTTTGCACTGTGTTGGTAATACCTACACCATAAGCTAAACAAATAGGGTAAATTGCAAAAAAGTATAAAAAAGTAATAACTTTAGCCGAAATCTTGCCAAAGTAATCTTCTGATGTATCTATAATATTTTTATCACTATCTGATGATGTTACGAACCTAGAAAGTGCTCTGTGTGATAGCCAAGTCATTGGTAGGATTAATACAACCATAAAAATAACTGGCCAAAAGCCTGCCATACCTGCCCTAATTGGTAAAAACAAAATACCAGCACCAACAGCAGTGCCAAAAAGTGCTATAACCCATCTAAAGTCGTATTTATTTTCTTGTTTAGTATCCATTTATTTTATCTCCTGTTTGTTAGCCCCTATCTTTTAAGATTGTAGCATATTGCTTTTTATCATCTTATTAAAAATTTATTTACAATATTGTTAATAAAAGAAAATTTAGCTGTACAATATATTATACATAGCTTTGCAAACCTAAA
>CAYYLE010000003.1:0-1518 GCA_964472375.1 uncultured Rickettsiales bacterium | reverse complement strand
GCTTCTTTAGTTATAGTAACATCATGCACATGGCTTTCTTTTAGGCTTGCACTGCTTATTTTTACAAATCTAGCATTGTGCCTTAA
Organism: uncultured Rickettsiales bacterium; assembly: GCA_964472375.1. Taxonomy (GTDB): domain Bacteria; phylum Pseudomonadota; class Alphaproteobacteria; order WRAU01; family CAYYLE01; genus CAYYLE01. Next base: position 1,432 of record CAYYLE010000003.1, on the reverse strand, counting down.
GCTATCAATATCTTTTGCACCACAGTAGCCCATGCCAGACCTTAACCCACCAATTAGCTGATAAACAACATCTTTTAAGAAACCTTTGAAAGCAACCATAGACTCAACGCCTTCAGGCACTAGCTTTTTAGCTTGGGTAGAATTGCTTTGAAAATATCTATCACTACTTCCTCTTTTCATGGCAGTAATAGAACCCATACCCACATAGGTTTTAAACTTTCTACCGTTGTAAATAATTTCTTCCCCTGGGGCTTCTTCAACACCTGCTAAAAGACTACCTAGCATAACACAATTTGCACCTGCCCCTATGGCTTTTGCAATATCACCTGAAAATCTAATACCACCATCTGCAATTACACCTATTTCTTGCTTGTTTGCAACTTCATAGATATCCATAACTGCACTAAGCTGTGGCATGCCAACACCTGAAACCACTCTAGTTGTGCATATACTACCTGGGCCAACTCCAACTTTTACAGCATCTGCACCTGCATTTATTAAATCTTGTGCGGCTTTTGCTGTTACAATATTGCCCCCTATTAAATCAAGGGTAGGAAAATTGCTTTTAATTTCTGCAATGGTATCTAAAACACCTTGTGAATGCCCATGAGCTGAATCAACTGTTATAATATCAACCCCTTTGTTGTAAAGTGCTTGTACTCTTTCAAGAGTATCTTGCGAAACACCTACTGCAGCACCTACCCTTAGCCTTCCTTGGTTGTCTTTACAAGCACTTGGGTAAACTATTAAGTTATCTATATCTTTTATAGTTATTAAACCTTTTAAGTAGCCATTTTCTACAATTGGCAGTTTTTCTACTCTGTGGGTTAGTAAAATTTCTTTTGCTTGCTCTAAACTTGTACCAACAGGTGCTGTTATTAAATTATCTGTTGTCATTATATCTTTTACAGATTTTAAACCAAGGTCTTGCCTATATTTTAGGTCTCTTTTAGTTATAATACCTATTAGCTTGCCATTTTCTACAACAGGCAACCCTGAAACCCTAAACTTTCTCATTACGCTATCTGCTTCTTCTAGGGTTTTATCTTTTTCTAGTGTTATAGGGTCGCTTATCATTCCACTTTCAGAGCGTTTTACTTTTTCTACTTCTTCTGCTTGCTCTGTAATACTTAGGTTTTTATGTATAAAGCCTATGCCACCTTGGCGAGCAATTGCAATAGCTAGTTGGGCTTCTGTTACTGTATCCATAGCTGCACTTAAAATAGGAATATTTAGAGTAATGTTTTTAGTTAGCTTTGTTTTAACACTTACATTAGAAGGCAAAACCTTTGAATGCTGTGGAACCAATAAAACATCATCAAATGTTAAGCCATCACTTATAACCTTACTGCTCATTTAAAAACTCCTTTTTTTATTTAAGTACTTTTACAAATTGTTTTAACTAGTATAAGCACTTTTTTTAAATAAGCTA
>CAYYLE010000002.1:121272-144572 GCA_964472375.1 uncultured Rickettsiales bacterium | reverse complement strand
TTTTAGAATTTTATTTTCAAACTCTAAAAACTCTCTTTTAGAAAGATTGCTATTTTCTTGAGTTATGTTTTCACCTTTTAGCATTTTTTTAACAAGGTCAATTTCACTTTTAGAAAGTGTTGCACTATCTTTTACATAATCTTCAAAAGCTTTATAGGCAAGCGGAACCCAAAGCTTTACTAAATCAAGCATTTTATAAGCATATTCTTGAATTTCATACTGTGCATGAGAATGTGCTCTTAGCCTTAAAAAATGCAATAGATTATGTAGGTCAATCTTCCAATAAAATTCTGTGTACACATTTAAAGGCAAAACAATACGAGAAAGCTCTCTTGTTAAGCCTTTACGCTCATCATCAATTAAATTACCTTCACTATCTGTATTCATAATATCTTGGTAGTTTGCATAGCTCTGGTCTGTGTTTCTTTCAATAAGGTTAGCTACATGTTTTGTTTCACTATCTGAAAGCCTATCTTCTCTTCCTTGTTTATTAGTGCTAGATTGTGAAAGCAAAGAGCTATCTTCAGGAATGTAAAAATCATTACTCATTATTGAATATCTTGCAGAATATTCGTTAACATTTGCTGTTCTGTGCCTTAACCACTGCCTTGCTACAAATATTGGGCATTTTATATGAAACTTAATTTCACACATTTCAAAAGGTGTAGTGTGTTTGTTTCTCATTAAATATCTAATAAGCAACTCATCATCATTTATTGATTTTGTACCTTTACCATAAGATACCCTTGCAGCCTGCACAATAGAGCTATCATTACCCATATAATCTATAACACGCACAAAGCCTTTATCTAACACTTTGTGAATATCGTATAAAGATTTTTCCAAACTCTCCGAAGTTGCCCTTGCCGTTGTATTTTTTTGTGCTTTTAACTCTTGCAACTCTTTTTCGTCACTCATTTATTTAACCCCATAAGTTACTTTTATGTAAATTTTAGCACATGATTAATAACATTGATAGAGTACAATTTATTAACTTTTTTGATATTTTTTGCCCAAAAAATCAGCAAAACTCACAACTTTAAGTTGACAGCACCCCCCCCCCGCGATGTTAAAATTTTGATGGCTTTTTTAAAAACTAATAAAAAATATACGGGATAAACTAAAAACATGAAAAAATATGCAATATTAGCACTTTTGCTATCTAGCTTGCTAACAGGCTGTGCAGCAATGTTTACAGGAACAAACGATAATATATCAGTAACTACAGACAGCAGAAACAATACAATTTTTGTAAACAACCAAGCAATTGGCAAAGGCAGTGCTAACTTTGTGGTTAAAAGAAAAGACCTAGGAAAAACAGTAATTAGCGTAAAGCAAGAAGGTTGCCAAACAGTGCAAAAACCAGTAGAAGGTAGCTTTAACCCTGTTACACTACTTGGAATTTTAATAGATTATGGAATTGTTTCTATACTTGTTATTGATGGTGCTGCAACAGGAGCATGGCAACAAGCAGAGCAAAAGCACTATTACTTAAACCCAATGTGTAGCTAAAAGCCACCTTTTTTAAAATCTTAAAAGCCAATATTTTTGGGCTTTATCCTCTTTTTTTTAAAATTAAACCTTTTATAGTATTTGATTTTTATTGCAAGTTTTGATTTAAAAGCAATTTTACACCTAAGTAAATAACTTAAATATAAACAACATAGCCTTTATATAGTATAATAATAGCGTTAGGCTTTGCTTAACTATGAGAATAAATGCTTTGCTTGAGACTTATATGGACCCGAGGGCAGTACTCGGCACCTCCACCAGTTTTATTTTATAGGGGGGTGAAATAGAATCGACGTATTGGTGATGGTAAAGACTTTCTTCGGTATGATATCCGCCGTATCGGGTCGACTTTTATAATTGCCAATGATAATAAGGCATATGCATTAGCTGCATAATGAATCTTTTCTGCTAATTAGTAGAATTTTTCGCGCGACTTTTGCGGGGTTTGGGTAGTACCTGGCAACAGAAACTGCCTACTTTTTCATGTTTATAAAAACAGTAAAAATCATGACAAAACAAACATACGATTACGACAATTGGATAAACAAAGCCTTTATAGAAGTTGCTAAAAAAGCCCTTGCTACAATACAAGCAAACGATAACTTAAAGGTAAATATTTACGTATCGTTTTTTACAAACCACTTTAAAACAAAAATAAGCAAAGATGTACTTGCAAACTACCCCGAGCAAATAACAATAGTACTTGAAAACGACTTTCACAACCTTCAAGTGCAAGAAGATGGCTTTATTGTAAACCTATCTTTTAACGGAGTAAGAGAAGATATATTTGTGCCTTTTACAGCTTTAATTAGTTTTTACGATACTATAAACAATATATCTTTAGAGTTTAAACAAAGCAAAGAGCCAAAAACCGACGGTAATAAGCCCCTTAATAAAAGTAAAATTATTAAATTTACGCCTAAAGATTAAAAATGAAGCAAGCAAAATACAGTAAAATCATAAATCTTGAAGGCAAAGAGCCACAATGGGAGCTTTTAAGTACATCTTATGTAACAGAAATAGAAGTTGATGGCAAAAAAGCCCTAAAAGTTGACCCTAAAGCTTTAAGCTTGCTTTCTCAAACAGCTTTTGAAAATATATCTCACTATTTAAGAGCAAGCCACCTAAAACAACTAAGCAATGCTCTTGCTGATGAAAATGCATCAGCTAACGATAAAAACACAATTGCAAGATTATTAGAAAATGCAATAGTTTCGGCAGAAGGTGTTTTACCAATGTGCCAAGATACAGGCACAGCAATTGTAATGGGCAAAAAAGGGCAATATGTTATTACCCATAGTGATGATGAAGACTTTATATCAGAAGGTATTTACAACGCTTTTAATACTAAAAACCTGCGTTATAGCCAAATGTCGCCCCTTACAATGTATAAAGAAGTAAATACAAAAAGTAACTTACCTGCACAAATAGAGCTTTATGCAGAGCAAGGTGATGAATACAAATTTTTGTTTATTGCCAAAGGCGGTGGCTCGGCTAATAAAACATTTTTGCATCAAAAAACATCTGCAATATTAAGCGAAGAAAAACTACTAAACTTTTTAAAAGAAGAAATTGCAAACATAGGCACAACAGCTTGCCCACCTTACCACCTTGCAATTGTAGTTGGCGGAACATCTGCTGAATACACACTAAAAACAACAAAACTTGCAAGTGCAAAGTATCTTGATAGCTTACCAACAAAAGGAACTGAAAACGGCACTGCATTTAGAGATAAAGACCTTGAAGCAAAAATATTAAAACTTTCTCAAGAAAGTAAAATAGGTGCTCAATTTGGTGGCAAATATTTCTGCCTTGATGTTAGGGTAATAAGGCTACCAAGGCATGGTGCATCTTTACCTATTGGTATTGGTGTTTCATGCTCGGCTGACCGCCAAGCACTTGGCAAGATAACAAAAGATGGTATTTTTATTGAAAAGCTAGAAAAAAACCCTGAAAAGTTTTTTGTTGAAAATAAAATACTTAACAAAGAAAAAACTATAAAAATAGACCTTAATAAAGGTATAGAAGAAACTATTAAAGAGTTTTCAAAACACTCAATAATGACAGCTTTTGAATTAAGCGGAAAACTTATTGTAGCAAGAGACTTAGCTCACTTTAAAATTAAAGAAAATTTTGAAAAAACAGGCAATATTCCTGATTATTTTACAAAATACCCTATTTATTATGCTGGTCCTTCAAAAACACCTGCTGGCTATGTTTCTGGTTCTTTAGGCCCTACAACAGCAATGAGAATGGACCCTTATGTAAGCTACTTTCAAGCCCATGGTGCAAGTTTAATTACTATTGCAAAAGGCAATAGAGCAGAAAGTGTTACTAAAAGCTGTAAAGAGCATGGTGGTTTTTATTTAGGTACAATAGGCGGAATTGGTGCTTTGGTGGCTAAAAACTCTATAAAAAGTATAAAATGTATAGATTTTGAAGAGCTAGGAATGGAAGCAGTATGGGAGATAGAAGTTGAAAACCTTCCTGTTACTATGCTAATAGATGATAAAGGCAATAACTTTTTTAGTGAGGTAAAGAAGTAGGTTTAGAACACTTGCTAAAAAACTTTAACTACAAATAGAAAATATATAACTTTTTTAAATAGCCAAACAACCACGTATTGCATTATGTGTCTGGCAATACTTGAAAAAAATAACTAACCATAAGCTTAAAACTTCATGATTAGTTATCTTTAAAACAATCTAATTATTCCCCTTTGCCGCCTTTAGCATATATTTTTTATCTTGGAATTCTTGAATAACATTTTCAACATCTCTGTTGTTCATCTTATAATCTTCAAACTTCCTTTTTTGTGTATCTATGTTTTCTACTCGCTCTATGAACTTATAGCTACCTCTACTTCCTCCGCCTGTCGCCCAAGGTAAAGAACTTCCATCAGCTTTTGTTCTGCTAACAATATCAAGACTTTTTTTACCAGAGTAAACACCTTTTTTTGGTACTGCTTCAGAATCTTTTAAGCTACGCTTAAACATATCAAGCCTCATGCGTCTTTGCAACGCTCTTGAATCTACAAATTCAATAGTCTCTGTTGATTTTGCTCCAACTTTAGCACGAGAAACATCAACACCTAAATCATCTAAACCAAGTCTTTTGCTTAGGTAGTTTCTTACAAGAGCCTGACAGAAAAAGATGTTATTTAAGCGATCATAATAAACTGCATCTGCTCTTTTATGTAAGTACTTTCTTTTAAGAGGGTTATGGTAGTACAAAACAGCAAACAAAGGTATAGCCTCACATCTGCTTATTTCTCTATCAGATGCTATTTTTTCTAAAAGCTCTGACCCACCAGAAACATACCTACCTTTTACAATACCAAATGCATCTGCATCTATTTGGTAGGTAACAGGTTGCATTAGCCTTAAAACACCAGCAAAAGGAATAGTTGTAATATAAGAAAGTGCATAAATGATTGTATTTGGTTTAAAATCTTCATAAGAGCCGATACGCAATAATCCAAATGTAAGCAATGTAAGAACAATATTGAAAAAAGAAACTAAAGAGCTTGAAAAAGTTGCTAAATATACATCACCCGAATATATATTGTGCATATGAAACTCTACCATCAAATCTATTTCTTGCCTGCTTAGTTTTTTCATTGCTCTTTGTGTAAAAATGATAGCAGGCCCTGTAACCAAACCATCTATTGCCAAGCTATTTGTTTGACGGTCGCCTATTGAAATTAAAAACCTAGGTGACCTCATTCCGTAAGTAACTGCAACCTCTTGTATTTTAGCTTCTGTGTATTCAATATTTTTTACTGATGTTTCAGATGTTGTTTCAGAGGCAAATTTAACTGCTGATTTACAGTTAAGCAAAAAGGGGATAAAGCGAGAAGTAAGCATTAAAAACCCTACAGAAACACCCCAAACACTATATATAACATAAACATGCATAAAATCAATTGAGGCAAACAAACTAAGCCAGAAAACATATAAAACTAAATTAGTTACAATAACAGGTAGCAAAGACTTAAACAAAATCAACAACCTTTTTTTTAATTTTTAAAATACAATTACAATAAACGCAACATACTATAATTATTTACTTTTTGGTATATTTTGTCAATTTGTTGTGCTTTAAATAGCCCCTTTTTGGCATATATTATCAAATTCTTTTTTGTTTATTTCCATAACCGAAAGTCTTGATTGTTTTACAAGGGCTATATTAGAAAGCTCTTCATCTTCTTTTATTTCTTGTAAGCTAACTTTATTTGCAAGTTCTTTGTAATACTCAACCGTTACTCCACCAAAGTTTTCATTGTCTTTATAAGGTTCGTATTCTTTTGTTACCTTAACAATTCCAACTATTGCTTTTTCTTTAACCGAGTGGTAAAACAAACACAAATCACCTTTTTTCATCTTTTTTAGGTTGTTTCGTGCTTGATAGTTATATACACCGTCCCAAAAAGTTGTTTTTTGTTCTTTTTGGTCGTTAAAAGACCATTCAGAAGGCTCTGTTTTTACAATAAAATACTGCATTACTCTTCTTTAATTGGTCTTGTCATTAGTGCATTTAGTGCTGTTTGCACATCTTTATCTTTGTACAAAATGTTATAAATCTCTTCTACAATCGGCAATACAAGGTTGTTTTTTTCTGCAAGTTCTTTCACCATTTTGGTGCCTCTTACACCTTCTTTTACCCCAAATGTTGCTCTGCTTACAATATCAGGGCTATAGCGACCTATTTTTCCTATTTCATATCCTAATGAAAAATTACGAGATTTTGAAGAGCTGGCAGTTAGTATTAAATCACCAAGCCCACTTAAACCAAACACAGTTTTTGCATCACCTTTTAAAAGGCTTGTAACTACTGCAATTTCATTTATAGACCTTGTTAAAAGTGCTGAAAGTGCATTGTCTCCAAGCCCTGCCCCTTCACAAATTCCACCTGCTATTGCTATAATATTTTTAACAGTGCTACCTACTTGTGTGCCTATTACATCATCTGAATAGTATATTCTTAAAACATTAGAGCTTAAAAAAGATGCTATGTTGCTTTTATCTAAAGTTCGTGATGCTAAAACCAAAGATGTAGGCTTTAGCCTTACAGTATCCACAGCAAAGCTAGGACCAACCAAAACACCATAATTAAATCCTTTTAGTTCTTCTTCTATAACTTGCGATAACAACTTACCCGAGCTTGCAAACCCTTTAGAGCAAATAATTATATCTGCATCTTTATTGATTATATCTTTTAGCTTAATAGCAATATCTTTTACATATTGAGAAGGCACAGCAAAAACAATAATTTGACAATCTTTAACATCTTCTAAATTGTTTGTTGCTTTAATCTCTTTGTTTAAATCATAGCCTTTTAAGTAAACTTCGTTTTCATGATTGGTATTAATTGATGAAACAGCTATTTGGTCTTTTTCATAAATTATAACATCTGATTTTAAAGAAAAAGCTTGTGCAAGTGCAGTGCCCCATGCACCACCACCTATAATTGCAATTTTTTTATAATTACCCATTTTCATAAAACTCCCGTAAATTCTCCAAGCTCCACCTTGGGTTAACCTTTGTGCTTATAAAGTCGTTTTCTATTATTTTATTATCATAGCTATAAATTTGACTTGCTGCATATGCAACCATTGCACCATTGTCTACACAGTATTGCAATGAAGGCTTAACAAAACTAAAACCCTTATCTTTTATTTTATCGCTTATTTTTAAAGCAATATAATTATTTGCCGAAACCCCGCCTGCTGTTGCTACTACTTTACCAAAAGAAAAATTACTATTTTCAATCGCGTAGTTTACTTTTCCTGCAAGGCTTTTTGCTACCGAATCTTGAAAAGAATAGCAAATTTCATTTATATCTTGTTCTTTTATGGCTTCTAGTTTTGATATTTTGTTTAAAACCGCTGTTTTTAACCCTGAAAATGAAAAGTTTAAATCTTTACTATGTTGCAAAGGCACAGGAAAAACAATATCTTTCTTTGTTGCTTTTGTTGCCATTTCTTCAACTTTTGGCCCACCTGGGTAGCCTAGATTTAGCATTCTTGCCACTTTGTCAAAGGCTTCACCTGGGGCATCATCAATTGTTCTGCCTATAATTTGGCAATCAAGCTCGTTTTTTACTAAAACCATTAAACAATTGCCACCTGATACTAAAAGCAATAAATACGGAAAATCAAGATTGTTTTCAATTCTAGGGCTAAGAGCATGTCCATGAAGGTGGTTAATAGGCAAAAAAGGCTTTTGTAAGCCAATTGCAAGTGCTTTTGCTGCCAAGCTACCTACAAGCAAGCCCCCAACAAGTCCCGGGCCTGAAGTTGCTGAAACAACATCAATATCTTTTTTGTCAATATTATGCTCGTTTAGTGTATCTTTTATTGCAAAGTCTATTACATCTACATGTGCCCTTGCTGCTATTTCTGGCACTATTCCACCATACTTTTTGTGGATACTTGCCTGTGTAATAATTTTGTTAGCTAAAACACTGTAAGAGTTGCCTTTTTTCTCTACCAAACCTATTGAAGTTTCATCGCAACTACTTTCAATCCCTAAAAATATCATTTTTGTATCAAAATGTAATTAAAATTTGTTAACATAAATCATTATAATACGACATTAATTATTTTTTAGTATAAAACTAAACCATTAGAGAAAATTAAATGATTGATAAGAAAGCCAAAAGCGAAAATCTAAATATAGAAGCTAAAAAAAAGAAGTCTGCAAAAAAAAGCACTACTTTTAAAAAAATTATACGACTGCTAATATTATTGCCATTTTTGCTTTTGTTTTTAATAACTGTCTACACACAAATAAAACCTGAAGCTAAAATAGGTCTAGAAACGCTTTCACGAAGCAATGATGTAGATACAGCCCTAGAGCAAAAGATTAAAGCTTTAGAGCTTTGGAGACTTTCAATACATGATGAAATGTCGGAAATTAAAGAAATATATGAAGAAGTAAGAAAAACAAGCTCTAGCATTACTGTACTAACTGCAAAAATTAATGATGCTTACCGCAATATAGAAAAAATAGAGCAAGAAAGTGCAAGAGGTAATGAATCAAGTGGTATATTTTTATCGCTTAATATTAGCCACTTAATTTACACTATGCAAAAAAACAGCCCTTTTAACTCACAAATAGATATTTTAGTTGCCTCTATATCTTCTAACCCAAAAGAATATGGCGACCTTTTAGCAGAACTAAAACCTTTGGGTGAAATATCTAAAAAAGGTGCTCCTGATGTCAATGGCTTAAAAAATGACTTTGATAAAGTTGCTCAATCTATTATTGCAAGGCAAGGTGTATACAACAAAGACCTAGGCAGTAAAATCACTTATTGGCTTAGCAAGTGGATTTTAATAAGAAAAATAGAAAATGTAAAACAAAACGAAGATAATATAGATTACATACTAAAAACTGTTGAAAATATGCTTGAAATCAATAACCTAGAGCAAGCTATTGTTTGGTTTGAAAAACTAAATATAGAGCAAAACGATATTGCTATAAACTGGCTAAACAATGCTAAAAACAGGCTTATTATCAACAACTCTATGCAACAAATATATAATACAACTATTAAGATAATTTCTAAAACATAAGGTTAAAAGATAGCAAATGTTAAAACTACTTAAATATTTATTTATTGTTACCTTATTTACTATTGCAACAATATTTTTAACTCAAAATAAAGGCGATATAACCATTGACTGGATGGGTTACCGTATATATACAGAAGTTACATTTGTTGTTTTATTTTCTGCATTAATTGCTATTTTTGCATCGCTTGTTTTTAGCTTTTTTAAGATTTTGCTTTTACCTATAACAAGAAGAAGTAATAAATCTTTATTGGTATTAAAAAAACTTATAAGCCAAGAGCTTGTAAATAAGCAAAACACATGCTTTATACTTGCAGATTTTTACGCTGGCAAGATAAGCTACCATGAGATTGTGGTTCTTTTTAGAGTTTTAAAAGACCTAAAAAATGATAAAGCAATTAACCCTAGGCTACTTAGAAGTATTCAATACATGGAAAGAAAAGTAAAAAAGAATATTTCTATTATTGCATCTGAAATTTTGCTAAAAAGATTAATTGTCCAAAAAGAAAATAGCAAGCTAATAGAATCAACAGGGCGAAAAGGACTAATGAACAAAAAAGTTAGCATTAACCTTGTAACTGACTTTGCAAATTATTTAATAAAAAACCCAAATAAAGGACTTTTGTCACTTTGTATTAATAAATTTGAACAATATTTTAACGAAACTAAAAACCCAAGTGAAAAAAGCAAGGCGGTTTATAGCCTAACAGTAACAACATATATAAAGCTTTTGCAAGAAACTGATATTAAAAAAGCGACTACAAGTGCTAATATTTCTCTTGCATATGCTAATAAAGAACAGGTTTTTGAAGCCTTTATGGAAAGATTCGCTGATGTTAAGCAAGATAAAAACTACATAAAAATGCTTGATACATACATTGAAACCATATTTTCAGTTAACTCTATAAATACTTGGTATAAAAACTATGAAGAGCAACCTTATAAAAAAACAATAGCAAAATGTGAAAAGCTTGCACTTTCAGATAACCAAAAGCTACTTTTAAAAGCTTATATATCTTTAAAACAAAATAAAGGTTTTGAAAGCGACAACTATCTTTCTAAATTCCCTGAAAAGGAAAAAAATGAAATTTACAGAAGTATTGCCGTTGAAATCTTTAAAAGGAAAGACCTTCCGCATAAAGCTTTAGAAGTTTATGAAAGTATCACAAATTAATAGTTACTGTTTTATACCCAAGCTTCATGAGTACATAAATAGCTAAATACTAATAGGGTTGGAATATTAGGTTTTGTTTATTAACTCGTTTGGTTAAGCTAATAATTTTAAAGGTTTTTACAATTACTTAATACACTTACAAAATGCCATAAGAACAACACGACAAGCAAGTTAACTTTAAGTTACTTAGTGTATTTAGGCGTATTTATGCAACTTGCTTGAAAACAAATAGTTAGCAACCTGCTAACTATTTGTTTAAATGAAGATAACCTACAATCATTTTTCTTCAGCCAACTAAAAGAAATCCTGTTAGCTACTTTAATACTTAGTTTAAGTAGTGGTTGTTGATGTTCTTAAAGATAAAACCAAAGCACAAAGTTTTTTATACAACCTTAACTTTAGTGGTTTTGAATCAAAATATAGTTACATTGTTTGTTTCTTTTCATAAAAACAAAAGTAAACGCCTCTTTAAAGAGGCTGCTTTTTATATTTATGATTTAAAATAAGCTTTTTACTATATCTTCATCTAATTTCTACAAGAATACTAAGCAACTTTAAGTATACAGCGTAACTGATAGCCATATCGCTTTATCTTGAAAAAATAAACCTTAAGCAAAATAAGATTCAATATAGCCAAGCAAAGCCCTTAACGCATAGCTTTCAGCACCAAAAGATGTAACACAAGGAGAATCTTTAGACCAACCAAAAACATCAAAGTGAGCCCATTTAATATCTTTTTCTACAAAGTGAGATAAAAACAAACCAGCTGTTATTGTACCTGCCATTGCAGGGTCTGACCCCATGTTAGATAAATCAGCATTTGGGCTTTGAATATATTTATTATATTCTTTCCATAAAGGTAGCTCCCATACTGGGTCTTGAACTTTATTGCCATATTGTGTTAGGTTTTTAGCAAGCTCTTTGCTTGTTGTCATCATAGCAGGTAAAGAAGGCCCTAAAGCAACCCTTGCAGCACCTGTTAAAGTTGCCATATCTATTAGTAAATCAGGTTTACCTAAGCTAGCATCGTGCAGTGCATCGGCTAAAATTAATCTACCTTCAGCATCTGTATGTCCAACTTCTACAGTTAAGCCTTTTTTAGTTGTTATAATATCACCCTGACGCATAGAAAAACCAGAAACACTGTTTTCAACAGCAGGTATAATAACTCTTAAATTAACATTGATATTTAAAGCCATTATCATATACGCTAAGCCTAAAACATGTGCAGCACCACCCATGTCTTTTTTCATATTGCCCATAGCAGCAGCAGGCTTTAAGTTTAACCCACCTGTATCATAACAAACACCTTTACCTACTAAAGTAACTTTTCTAGCATCTTTGTTTCCCCAGTTAAGGTCAATATAGCAAGGCTTTCTGTCGCTACCTTTGCCAACTGCATAAACAGCAGGGTGGTTTGTTTTTATTTCTTCAAGGTCTTTTATAACTATGCAACTTGCATTAAATTTTTCAGCAAGTTCTTGTGCTTTTTCAGCCAATTCATTTGGACCTAAATCATCTGCTGTTGTATTTATTAAATCTTTAGTTAAAAAAGTTGCTTCTTTTATTATGTGCAATCTTTTAGTATCAACTTCAGAAGATGCAACCAAGCTACGCACAGGTCTTGTTACTTTTTTATATTTTGTAAAAGCATAACCAGAGTACAGCCAGGCGTAGTGTAGAAGTTCTAGCTCTTGGCTATCGTGCTTGCTTGCTATTTTGTAAACACCTTCAGGTAGTTTAACAACAACAGATGCAAAATCTTTTAAAGCACTTTCTTTACAAGAAACAATAGCAATAAAGCATGTTTGCCCATTTTCATCGGCAATATAAAGGTTATTACCAAAAGGATTGAAGTTTATATTTTCAATATAGTTATAAGTATCTTCTGATAGATACTTTAAAATATCTTGTTTTAAGGTTTCTTTACTTACAACATATAGGTTTGTATAATTTGTAGATTTTTCAACAATACTATGCATAGCGATAAATTAATCTCTTTTATTTAAAATATGTTTAGATAAAATTAAACAATATTGTTTATTCTTAGCCTGTGGGCAAAAAATGCACAAAACTAACTATAATATATAATATAACACATGAAAGCTAACATTATACTATCTTTTATGATAATAATACTTATTATTATTGTAATTGCAGTTTTTAAAAACAATGCTAAAGTTCTTGCCCCTTTACAAGTACCTTTTTTTGCAAGCATTAACTCTAATAAAGTAAATGTAAGAACAGGTCCAGGACTAGACTACCCAATAATCTGGACTTATGAAAAAAGAAATGTACCAATAAAGGTTTTAGATGTATACGGAACTTGGTATAAAATTCAAGACTTAGACGGTGGATTAGGTTGGATATACAAAAATCTAACCAAAAAAAATAGCTACATAATATCTATAAATGACAATGTAGCTATTTATAAAAGAGCTGATAAAAACTCTAAAAAAGTTGGCTCTTTAGGTAAAAATGCTGTTATAAGATATAAAGATTGTAAAAAACAGCAAGATTTTTGCTATATTAAGCTAAAAAGTGTGAAAGGCTATATAGCAAAAGAAAACATTTGGGGTTATGATAAAAAACTACAAGAGCAAGTACAAGAAAATAAAAACAATAACGCAGACCAAGAATAATGATAAAATTTTACAACTCTTTAACATTAAAAAAAGAGGAATTTAAGCCACTTAACAAAGACCATATTAAAATGTATGTGTGTGGCCCTACTGTTTACAACTATATTCATATTGGCAATGCAAGGTCAATTATTGTTTTTGATGTACTTTACAGATTACTAAAACATAAGTATGAAAAAGTAAGCTATGTAAGAAATATTACAGATATTGACGATAAAATAATAAAAAAAGCAAATGCTGAAAATAAAACATCTGATGATATTGCACTAGAATACACAAATGCATTGCATGAAGACCTAAAAAACTTAAATATTTTACCTCCAAGCATTGAACCAAAAGCAACAGAGCATGTGCAATCTATTATAGAAATAATACAAGATGCTATAAAAAATGGCTATGCTTATGAAAGCCAAGGCAATGTGCTTTTTGATATCAGAAAATACGATAAATACGGAACTCTTGTAAACCTAAGCAAAAATAAAACCATTGCAGGCAAAAGAGTTGAAGTTGAAGAATATAAAGAAAACCCTGAAGATTTTGTACTTTGGAAGCCTTCAAAAGAAAATGAACCTTATTGGGCTTCTCCTTGGGGCAATGGTCGCCCTGGTTGGCATGTAGAGTGCTCTGCAATGTCTCGCACATGCTTGGGAGAGCGTTTTGATATCCACGGTGGTGGGCAAGATTTAAAGTTCCCTCATCATGAAAATGAAATTGCTATATCTTCTTGTGTTTCACACCATGATGTATCTGCAAACTATTGGCTACACAATGGTTTTTTAACCATTAAAGATGAAAAAATGTCTAAAAGCTTAAATAATTTTATAACACTAAGGCAAGCTTTACAAAGCTACGGTGGTGGTGTTTTAAAAATTGCAATGCTACTTAGCCAATATCGTCAGCCTTTAAATTTTGACAACAAGCTAATAACCCTTGCTACAAATATTTGTAAAAAAATCTATTTAAGTGTTTATGAAGATTTTGCCACAACAATTGAATTGCAAGAAAATTTTGAAGATAGCAACTTTATCAATGCATTGCAAGATGACCTAAACACAGCACTTGCATTAACACATTTGCAAAAAGGTCTTGCTAAAAATAAAGTTACTGAAATTGCAAAACAGTTAGATATTTTAGGATTAAGTATTGATTTAATATGCTTAAATATGCTTAAAAACAACCTGGAAAGCATACACACATGCTTAAAAAACATTTCAGGTGCTGAACTTAAAAACCAAAGCATAAAAGAAAGCATTGCCCTTTTAATTAAAAATATTGAAAATACTTTTAGTAAAAATGCTATTGAAAATAGTTTTAACCTTACACATAGCTTGTTCTTACTGCAAAAAATAGCTAGCTCTGAAAATATAAAGCTAGATAGCAAAACTATTGAAAATATAAACTTATTAAATAGTGTTTTTGAAAATAAAGAAGAAATAGAAAAGCTAAAATCTACCCTAAACGCAAAGACCTTAGAAAGATTAAAAGCAAAAGAAGATAAAGACTATAAAAAATCTGATGAAATTAGAAACCAACTTGCTTTAGAATATAGGGTTAAAATAGTAGATACTAGCAATAATCAATCTTACTGGACAATAGATTAAATATGTTTTGGAAAACAAAAACATTGCACCAAATGACCCAAAAAGAATGGGAAACTCTTTGTGATAAATGCGGTAAATGCTGCCTTGAAAAGGTAAAAGATGCATATACAAAAACAATTTATACAACAAGAATACCTTGCCAATTACTTGATGTTAATAAATGCACATGTTCAAACTATCAAGGGCGAAAAAACATAGTAAGCGACTGCATAAAACTAACACCCTACAAAGTTGCAAAAATTAGCTGGCTACCTACAACTTGTGCATATAGGCTTGTGCATGAAAATAAAGACCTACCAAAATGGCACCCTTTAATTACGGGGAAAAGCAACTCTACCAAAACAACTGGCAACGGTGTTAACAAAGTTGCTATACATCTTAATATGTTTACAGGTGAGTTTGAAGACTACATACTAGAAAACGATGCAACTTGCCCACCTGTAAAAGATAAATAGATTTTATTTAAATAAGTAGCTTAATAACTTGTTTGTAGAACAATCAAAGCTTTTAAAGTCATCTTGATTTATTTTTTGCAAAATCTCTGATGAAAGCTGTTTGCCAAGCTCTACACCCCATTGATCAAATGAGTTAACATTAAAAAATACCCCTTGCACAAATGTTTTTAACTCATACAAAGCTATAAGAGCCCCTATTGTTTTAGCACTAAGCTCATTTAACAAAATAGTATTAGACACCCTATTGCCATAAAAAACCTTATGCGGGCTTAGCTCTTCAATTTCACTTTGGTTTAGCCCTTGGTTTACAAGTTCTTTTTCTACTTGCTCTTTTGTTTTACCAACCATTAAAGCACGAGACTGTGCAAGCATATGCGAAAGTAAAATTTTGTGGTGTTTTTCTTCGTTTTTATCTTCAAACTTTGCTTTAAAGCCTATAAAATCCACAGGAATTATTCTAGTGCTTTGATGCACCATCTGAAAATAAGAGTGCTGGCTATCTGTACCTGCAACACCAAAAACAACAGGAGTGCTTTGCACCATTAAAGGCTTTCCTTGTTTGTCTACTTGCTTGCCATTGCTTTCCATTTCTAGCTGTTGTACATAATTTGCAAATAGCTTTAAATTATGGCTATAAGGCACTAGAGTATAAGCACTATAATCTAAAATATTATTATTTACAATACCCACCCCTGCTAACATAAACGGAATGTTTTTACTAAAATCTGTTTCTTTAAAATGCTTATCAACTAAGAATGCACCTTCTATCATTTGTTCAAAAACATCATAACCATAGCAAATTGCTAAACTTAACCCAATTGAAGAAAAAGAAGAGTATCTACCGCCTATAAAATCCCAAAATGTGAACATATTATCGGTATCTATGCCAAATTTTTCTACTTCTTTTGCGTTACTTGAAAGTGCTATAAACTGTGCTTTTATTGCTTTTTCATCACCTTTATAGTAATCTAATAACCAATTTTTAGCCGTATTTGCATTTACAATTACTTCTTGTGTTGTAAAAGTTTTAGATGCAACAACAATTAGTGTTTCTTCTTCGTTGCACTGTCTTAAAACTGCTTTTATATTATCTGCATCAATATTTGAAACAAATAAAATCTCTAAGTCTCTTTCATAAGAGCCTAAAGCGTTGTAAATAAACTCAACCCCCAAGTGCGAGCCACCTATACCTATATGCACTAGTTTTTTAAACTTTTTACCAGTGTGTGAAAGTTTTTTACCACTTCTTACCAACTCTGCAAAGTTTTGCATTTTTTCACGCGACTGATTAAAAACATTTGTATAATCAACCCCATCTAAAACATGTTTGCTTGTTTTATCTCTTAATGCACAATGCCACACTGCTCTATCTTCAGTGTTGTTTATTTTTTCACCTTTAAACATTGCATCAATTTTTGTTTTTAAATCAAGCTCGTTTGCAATGTTGCATAGCTCTTTTATTGATTCTTTGTTAACAAAGTTTTTAGAAAAATCAAAATACAGTAAGTCATCAATGCTTAAAGAAAAATCTTCTGCTCTATTTTTATCTTCGTTAAATAAGTCTATTAAATTCTTTTGTGTAAGCTCTTTTGTATTTTTTTTAAGTAAAGTAAATGATTTTGTACTTTGCATGTTAATATAAACCCTATATTTTTAATTAAAAGACATCTCTTATTTAAATTATAAAACATGATTAACTCTTTTGATACAGTTGAAGAACTTTTTAAAAAAATAAAAAGCGTTGTTTCTTCTTCTTTCCCTTATATTGCTGTAAAAGGCGAAATATCAAGCATTAGCTACCCTAGTTCTGGTCATATTTATTTTAAAATAAAAGACAAAAGCACAGCACTAACCTGCATGTGCTTAAAAACAAATATAAAATACTTAAGCAATAAACTTGAAGAGAACAAAGAGATAATAATAGTTGGCAAAATAAGTGCTTTTGCAAAAAGTGGTCAACTTTATATTACAGTACACGATGCTTTAAATCCTTCAGAAGGCAAACTAAACAAAAGCTTAGAGGAAAGAAAAGAAGCTTTAAAAGCCCAAGGTTATTTTGATGCAAATACAAAAAAACAAATACCAAGTCTTACAAATACAATAGGGATTATTACATCTTCTCAAGGGGCTGTACAGCATGATATTATTAACCGAATAAACGATAGAAGACCATGTAAGCTTGTGTTTTTTTACAGCACAATGCAAGGTGAAAATACTGAAAGTGAAGTTATAAAAGGCTTGCACTACTTTAACAACCTAAAAGAAAACAAGGTTGATGTTATTATAATAGCAAGAGGTGGTGGCTCTTTAGAAGACCTTGAGGTTTTTAACTCTGAAAAAATTGTAAAAGCAGTTTATGAAAGTAAAACACCCACTATAAGTGCTATTGGGCATGAAACTGACTTTAGCTTTGTAGACTTTACAGCTGACCTTAGGGCATCAACCCCCACTGCCGCTGCTGAAATTGTAACCGCAATAACAAAAAAAGACCTTTTACAAAAAGTCCAGATTGCAAAAAATAAAATACAAACAAGTTATAAAAACTATATAACAAAACAAAGTGAAAGGCTTGAAAAACTAAATAAAAATATTGCAAAAGAATCTGAAAACAAGCTTAAGTATAAAGGTTTTTTGTTAAACTCACTAAAAGACAGGCTTGTTTTACCACAAAGTTATTTAAACCACATTCAATATAAGCTAACAAATATTGATGCTAGATTTAAATCTCTTGCAAAACAAAAACTAAAGACAAAACAACAAAGCCTTTTAACAAAGCAAGAAACACTAAACAAAGAAAGCTTTAGCATACTTTATAAGCTTTCAAATAAATTAGAGCTAGAAAATACAAAGCTAGAAAAATATAATAACAAAGAACTGCTTAAAAAAGGCTTTGCTATTGTTAAAGATGCTGACCAAAAAATTGTTAAAAGTATTACAAACCTTAAAGAAGGCAAAAGCTACCAAATAACCATGCAAAATGGCAGTAAAGATATTACAATTTTAGACAAATAACTATCTTATTAGCTTTTCTTTTTGTTTTTGGGTGATAAAATCTGCAAGCTCTAGCATTGCATCTTTTTGCAAGCTTGCTTGTGCTTCTAGTATTTTGCTTTTATATGCGTCAGGTAGCTTCACATAATCTTTAGTTGTTGTAACAATTTCTAAGTTATTTTTATTTGCAAGCTCTACAATTTTTTGTAAATCATTTTCAGAATAAAAATGATGGTCTTTAAATGACAACGTTTCTTTTAGCTTAAACCCACTTGACTTTAAGGTATTAAAAAACTTTTCATTAAACCCCAGAGCTGAAAAAGCAAGGTAACTTTTACTTAAATCAAAATCTTCAATGTTTGATATTTCATAATTTGTATAAAGTGCTTTATTTTGACTTATATCTTTAAGGGGATCTTTATTGCTTTTATCTACCACGCAAACTATATCTGCTCTTTGCAATGCATTGTTTAGTGGCTCTCTTAATGGACCTGCTGGAATAAGTCTTTTATTACCAAAGCCATAATCACCATAAACAACCAATATATTTACATCCTTTATTATTTTAAAGTTTTGGTATCCATCGTCCATAAGCACAATTTCAAAACCTTGTTTTTGCAAAAAGTCTAACCCCTCTAAGCGGTTTTTTGCCACACATGTTGGGGCTATTTTTTCTAAAATTAAAGCTTCTTCTCCAACTTCACTATGGCTTTGCCCTTGTAAAACCATGCAAGGACCATGCAAGCTACCTTTATAACCAATGCTTAAAAAAGCAACTTTGTATTGTTTTTGTAAAATTTTAGCAAGCTCAATTTCTACTTGGGTTTTACCATTGCCACCTAGTGTTACATTGCCTATGCAAACAACAAGAGGTTTAAAGTCCCTGCCTATGCTTTTTTGTTTATTTTTAGCAGCTAAAATGTATGGCAAAGAAAGAGGCAAAAGAGCTGTGCTTAGTATTGTTTTTTTTTGCCAATTTTTGTATAAAAATTTAGTTATTTTGCTCATCTAAAATACTTTCAAAAAATAATAAATGTTTTTTAGCAATAGCTTCAATGTTTTCTAAATAAGATTCTAAATCTTTAGCATTAGTTTTATTGTTAAATAAATTATCAACTATTTCTTGCTCTAGCTCTTGTATATCTGCAACTTCTTTTATTAAGCTATATTTTTTAAGGTTTTTTATATCTTCTGCAAAATTTTGGTAATTAGGTCCTATTATTGTATCTAAGCCAAAAAAAACAGGCTCGCAAGGGTTTTGCCCCCCAATAACCTTAGATGATAAACTCTTGCCTACAAAAGCAAGTCCAACTAAACTGCTTATGTCTTTTACCTTCCCATAACTGTCTATTATTAAAATATCACAATCATGGTCTTTGCTTGTTATCTTGCTTAAAAGAACAGCTTTTAAGTTTTGTTCTGTTATTTTGCTTGCTATGCTTTCTGCTCTTTCCACATGCCTTGGTATAATAATGGTTAAAAAATCATCATATTGTTTTTTAATATTACTATGAACTTGTGCAAGCTTTAGCTCTTCATCATCATGCGTGCTTATTGCAAGATAAGGCTTTCTATTTTCTACAAAGTTTAGGTTTTCCAACTTTGTGCATAGCAAACTATTGCTTACAAATAAAGATGATGAAACTTTAATATCGCCTATAAAGCTAGCTTTATAGCTGGTTATTTGCTTTATAGAATCTGCAATACTTTGCGTTTTTGCTGTTATGATATCAAAATGCGATAGTAGTTTTTTTAATATAAAATCAAACTTTTTCCACTTTTCTAAAGCCCTTGGTGAAAACCTAGCATTTAACAAAATAAGAGGAATGTTTTGTTTTTTTATTAATCTTAAATGATTATACCAAAACTCTGATTCTACCCAAAAAACAATGCGGGGATTAATTTTTTGCAAAAAATCTTTAACTAAAAAGGAAGCATCTAAAACCGCATAAACATGATAGGTATTTTTTAAACCTAGTTGCTTAATGTATTTAGCAACTGTATTTGCCGATGAATGAGTTTGTGTTGCAATAATTATATTAAAATCTTTATATTTTTCATTAATTTCTTTTACAAAAGAAACAACAGACAAAGCCTCGCCCATGCTTGCTGCATAAAACAAAATATTTTTAGATTTAGCAACATTTTTATAACATTGATTTCTATTTTTAGCCTTAATATTGCTACCTAATTTGTGAAACAAAACACTAAAAACCGCTATAAGATTAGTTAGAAAATTATAAAAAATATGCAAACTATAAGATAAAAACATAAAAAATCTTTAGTTATTATTTGTTTTACTTGTGTTGTATCTTCTTGTTTGTTTGCTTTCTTCGGGCAATGTAACAGCAAAATTGTATTTTCTATCAAGCTCAAGGTTTAGGTTACGCATTTGTTTTTCAAGACTTAACCTTAAGTTTTCTATTTTCTCAAATTTTGAAAGTTCTTTATTTTCTGCATCTTTACTAAAGTCATTAGGGTTTACAATATCACCAAATACAACTGTAATTTTTGAAAATGGTCTTGGAATTATAAGCCTATCCCATGTTCTTAAACTAAAACCATTTTTTATACCATAATAAATAGGTACAACAGGAGCAGAAGTTGTGGTTGCAATTTGTGCAGCACCATAGTTAAAGCTCATTCTTGGTCCTACTGGTCCATCTGGTGTAATTATAAAAACGCCTTTTTTATCTTTTAATATAGAAAATATATAGCGGATATTTGAAACACTAATTTTATTAGTAGAACCTTTTACATAAGAAAGACCCAAAAGGAACAAAATAGTTCTTAAAAAAGATGCATCTCTACTTGCTGAAACCAATGCAACTTTTGTTTTATTGTTTATTCTTTTAGCAAAAAAAGGTGCTGATATTAGTATAGTATTATGCCAAATAGCTAAAATAGCAGGGTTGGTTTTCATATACTCTAGTGTGTTGTTTTTATCTTCTATAACAATTCTGCTTGAATAAAAGCAAAGTGCTACATAAAAATAAGAAAGTGTACCTGCTGTATATCTTAAAAAAGCTTTTGAAAAACCTTTAATTGTTTCTTTTATTTTCATCACTCTTACTAAACTGCATATTGTAAAGTTCAAAATAATAACCCTTTTGGGCAATTAAATCTTCATGGCTACCTTGCTCTACCACAGAACCATCTTTCATTGCATATATAATATCAGCACCCTGAATTGTAGAAAGTCTATGAGCAACTGTAAGCATTGTTTTATCTTTTGTAAGCTCAAAAATAGCTTTTTCTATCTTAATCTCCGACTCATTATCAAGTGCACTAGTAGGCTCATCAAATATAAATACAGGAGCATTTTTTAATATAGCTCTTGCTATTGCTATCCTCTGTCTTTGCCCACCTGATAAATTTGCACCATTCTCAATTATAGCCGTATCATAGCCATTTTCTAAGTTTTTTATGAAATCATCTGCATAGGCCTGCTTTGCAGCTTTTATCACTTCTTCTTTAGTTGCATTTTTATTGCCAATTGCAATATTTTCATAAATAGTTGTATTAAACAAGCCAATATCTTGCCCCACAAAGCCTATTTTGTCTCTTAAAGAAGCCGTTGCAATAGTGCTAATTTCATCTTTACCTATAAAAACCTTGCCGCTGTCTGCTTCTATAAACTTCATTATAAGCCTAACAATTGTAGACTTGCCAGCACCAGACTCACCAACTAATGCAACTTTTTTGCCCTTAGGAAGGTCTATACTTACATTATTTAAAACCCTATTATTTCCATAGAAAAAAGATACATTTTCTATATTAATATCAAAATCATTTTGCTTTATATCTTTTGCATTTTTATCTTCTTCTAATGAAAAAGGTGCATCTATTAACGAATAATACCGCCTAACAGGAATGCTAGCTACACTTGCACTAAGCATTGAATTTAGCATCATTTTAGCAGGCTGATAAATAAGTAAAACAGCAGTAACCATGGAAAACACCTGCCCAATATCAGCAGAGTTTTTTACCGATTGAATACCAACAAACAAAACAACACCGCCTATTAAAAAACCCCCTACCATTTCCATTAACGGGCTTAAAAGATTACTTTTGCGAGAAACACTTAATTTTAATTTTAAAAGTGATTGTGCAACATTTGTAACTTCATTAAACTGATGTTTTTCAAGATTGTAAGACTTTACTAAAGGAAAAAGCCTTAAAAAGTCCATAATTTTATTACTAAAGTTAAAACTAATGCCAATTTGTTTGTTAACAGTATTTTTTACAACCTTATTAATAAACTTAAAAGGGATATAAAAAAGCATCAACAAAACACATGCAAACATAAAGTAGTAAACTGATTCATAAATCATATATACAATAAGAGAAGCAACGGTAATGAAATTACGCACTACACCAAATATAATATTAAAAAAATTTGCAAGACCATCCATACCCGACATACTAACAAGCTGAACAGAACGCCCCGAGCTAGTGCCTGAATAATAAGAGATATCTTGATTTAAAAGTTTATTATGCAGTTGTTTTTGCATTTTAAATGCACGCTTTAAAGAAACAGTATTAAGAATAAAACCTGAAAAATAAGTACATATACCTTTTATAACAAAAATTATCATAAAACCAAAACCAACATAGTAAACCTTTGTAAGCCCTGTATCTGCTGTATCTGCTATTACATTATTAGCCATTGGTTTAATGAGATAAGCTGTTGATGCAGTTGCAAGCCCTGTACCAACCATAAAAAGTACTGCAAAAAATACGCTTATTATATTACCTTTAAGAAAATCTTTTAAAAACCTTTTAATTATTAAAAGCAAGCCAGTATTTTTATAAGCAATACTAGTTTTTTCAAAATTTAAATCTTTGTTAATAAAAGCCATTTAGTTAACCTGCTTTTTCACTTTCTAATAATATACTAGAAAGTCTTTCTAATACATTGTTTTGTTTTAATCTATTGTTTAAGAATGTAAAATCAACATCTTCCACATTGTGGCAATGCTCTGCACAAGCATATACATACTCTTCTTTGTTATCTTTAACTATTTTTTGCACACAAGAGCCACAAACTTCTTTCATCATGCAAGACATTAAAGAATTAAGTTCACATTTTACAATTATACTATCTTTAAAAGAACTTTTTTTATTTTTGTTAACATAATCTGCAACTGCCTCCATCATTTTTGAAGAACCAATTGTAATTATATAGTCAAGCTCTTTGGTTTCAAAGCCTTCTAAGTTAATACTTAGCTCTTCAATGCCTTGCAAAACATTGCCTTTAAAAAAGCTTTGCTTGTTATTTTTGTCTGTTAAATCTTCAACACAAAAAAGACAATTATCAGAGCTATTTTGCAAGCTATCTACTGCAAA
>CAYYLE010000002.1:112059-121172 GCA_964472375.1 uncultured Rickettsiales bacterium | reverse complement strand
CTTCAACACAAAAAAGACAATTATCAGAGCTATTTTGCAAGCTATCTACTGCAAATAGTTGGCTCTTCTTTTTATACCCAGCTACAATTGTTACTTTGTTGCCTTTGCTTTGAAGCTCTTTTGCAATACTTAGTAACACAGCATTACCTAAAGACCCCCCTACTAAAAGTACATTTTTATTAGATGGTAAGTGTAAATCTTTACCATTAGGACCCATTAAAACAACAGTGTCATCTTTTTTTAACCTACTTATTAAAGAGCTAGAAACACCTGCTTTTATTGCGTAAAGAGTTATATTGCCTGTTGTTTTGTCAACACTTGCCCCTGTTAAAGCAACAGGCTCCATGTTAAAATTAAACCCCTTGGCTTTAGCAGTTATATTATTATAAGCTTGTAGTTTAAAAAACTGCCCAGCTTTAAAATTCTGTGCTGCAATTTCTGATTTTACTATAACTTCAAAAACATCTTCTGCAACTTCTTTAACACTTATAACCCTTGCTTTTAATTTACTTTCTAAATCTTGCAGGCTGTGATTTACATCATTATTGGGCTTATTTTTTAAAATATCATTAATTTCTAAAGCACCTTTTTTAGCACTTGCCATTGCATTTACTACACTGCCTTTATACTTTACGTGGGTGTCTCCAAAAAAACTAACCGCAATATCATCATAATAAGATGCTATAAACTCATATCCATCTAAAGGCTTTAAATACCCGTTAGAATAATAAGTAAAATCAAGCTCTTTACTTTCATTGCTTTTGTTGGATGAATTTCCAAGTGCTAAAATAACAGTTTTAGCCTCTAGCTCATGCTTTTTGCCTTCATTGTCTTCAAAAGTAACTGATGATAAACAATCATTTTTTACATTAAATGCAAAAGGGCTAAGGTTTGTAACTAAATTCACTCCTTCTCTAAAAGCATAATTTAGCTCTTTATAGTTTAGTTTGTATGCAGGTGAGTTTTTAAGGTCTTTTCTATAAACAACTTTTACACCTCCTAAACCATCCATAATTGTTTTAAAATCAGGCTTTTTGTTTAAAACAATTGATTTTTGCCTTTCATCTTCAAAAAGCTGATTGTGGTTTAAATAATCTTGAAAAGTTTTTAACTCATCTTCACTTAGCTTTTGTAAAAATTCTTCTTGCTTTAAAGAGCTTAGTGAATTAAATTGCTTGGCTAGTTTTTCTACCATTTTTATGTAATAAACAAAGCTTTCAGTTGCAACATCAATAGCTGTTAAACCACCACCTATTACCACAATAGGCATTTTTAATTGCAAAAATGTTGCATAATTTTCAAGCGTTGCACTACTTAGATGCAGGTTCATTAAAAAATCAGAAGATAGCTTAACACCACTTACAAGGCTGTTTTTTATGTCACTTAATGCATTTGCCTTACCTGCACCAGTGCAAAATGCTATATGGTCAAAACCCAGTTCTTTTGCATTTTGGTAATTAATATTAGAGCCAAAAGCCACACCACCTATTAAACTAAAGCTTTCATTTCTTTCTAAAATAATACGAATAATATTTAAGTAGTTTTTATCCCACCTTGCAGTAATTCCATATTCTGAAACCCCACCAAAACCGTAAATGGTTCTTGTTTCTAAAGGACTTAAAATACTTTCAATATTTTGCAATGGAATAATATTTTCATCAACTAAACTGTTTGGTAAAGCTTCAATCTTGCTACCTTCTATGCATACAACTTCATGCCCTTGCATTAAAAGATAGTGAGAAAGTGTATACCCAGCAGGCCCAGCACCAACAACAAGAACCTTTTTTCCACTATTTTTCTGCATATAAGGGCTGAAGATATTGCAAGGGTTCCACTTTGTTAAAAGGCTATAAAGCTCAAAACCAAAAGGAAGGCTTAACACCTGCTTTAAGATAATGCTTTCTGCCTTAGGGGTATCAACCGCTTGTTGTTTTTGATAAATACAAGAAGATGCACAATCATTGCAAATACGATGCCCTGTACCTGCTAACATTGGGTTGTTTATTAAAGCCATAACAAAGCTAGCTAAAATATTATGCGATGTATTTAAATAATGCATTTGTGAAATATGCATATTTAAAGGGCAACCTGATAAGCTTGTGCCTAGTGGGTTTTGTTTTACATTATTTTCTTTATCTATTGCACCTTTAGAGCAATGGTCTCTGCCCCTAAAATGGCAATGCACACAATAGTTGCTTTGAAAAATAGCTTCTATTAAATTATCATTTTTATCATGTAATGAAAAATCTTGCCTTACAATAGGATTTGCATCTTCTAAAATAGTATATTGGCTATACTCTAAAAGCTCTTGCTTGCATTGTGCAAGGTTTTCAAAATCTATTTTCTGGGCTTTAAAAAACAAAAAATCTTTCTCATGTTCTTTTTTACCTTCTTCGGCAAAAAAAGCATAAGCCCCATATTTGCAAGCACATGAAAGCTCTTGTGAAAAGTTTTCTTTATCTTTTAGCCAATCTTGTACCTTTTTTGCATATATAAATTGATTAAAACTTTCTATTTTTAAAAAGTTTAATAGCTCAGTTTTTACACTTTTAACATCAATACTTTCAAGCTCTTGTTTGTCAAAAAGCTTAACATATTTGTTTATAAAAGTTTTTTGGACTTCTTTTATATCTTCAAAAGCCATATTTTGCTTTTGCAGTAGCTTAAAATCATCTTGAAGGTTAAAAAGCTCTAATAAAAAATCTTGCACATATACTGCAAGCTGTATTAAAACCTTGTCATCTTCTTTTTTTTCTTCAAGTAAAATAATATATTCTTTATAAAGCTCTTGATTTTTCTCTTCTAAAAAACTTAAAAAGTTTTCAAAAAGTTTTTTTAAACCACTGTGGTTGTGTAAATCTTTTACACTAAAGCCAAAACTTAACTGCATATAACTTCAATTAATTCTTTTAATAAAACAATGGTTATATTATCATCAAGATAAGTGAAAAAAAAGACAATAAAAGCAAGATGAAACATAAAATAAAAGTTATTTTTGTTTGCACAGGCAATATTTGTAGGTCTCCTACTGCCGAAGCTGTTTTCAAACACCTAATAAAGCAACAAGCTCTTGCAGACAATTTTATTGTAAAAAGCGCTGGCACACATGCAATGGTTGGTTATTTCGCTGATGAGCGTTCAAGTGCAACCGCTAAAGATTATGGTATTAGTTTAAAAGGTATTATATCAGAACAATTCACTAAGCAAGATGGCTTAGATTTTGACTATATAGTAGCACTTGATAAAAACAACTATAACTATTTATCAAATAATGTAAAAGACAAAACCAAACTTTTAGAACTTGCCAAGTTTGTAAAAAGTGAAAAACTAGAAAGCATTCCCGACCCTTATTATAACGATAATTTTGATTATGTTTTTATAAAAATTGAGGAAGCTTTAAATAATTTATTAAATTACATAAAAAAAGGAGCTTTATATGATTAAGCATGTATTTTTTGATTTTGATGGCGTTTTAATAGATAGTGAAATTCTTTATTGTGAGTTTGTTACAAAAGCACTAAAAGAAGAACTTAACTTTGACCTTTCAATAGAAGACTATGCCGAAAAATACTCGGGACAAGACCTTAATCAATCTCTTAAACAAATGAATGTATTTAAAGACGATGCAGAATTAGAAGACTTTGCAAATAGAGTTACCGAAAAAGCCAAAGAAGTTAAAAAAACTAGTATAAAAGCTATTGCAAATGCTCATGAAGTTATAAAAAACCTTAGTGTACCTTATGCTATAACATCATCAGGTGATAGTGTAAGCATTAAAAAAGCACTTGAAATTACAGGGCTTGATAGCGTTTTTAAAGGCCCTATTTTTGGTGGAATGGATATAGGAAAAATGAAACCAGACCCTGCTGTGTACCTAAAAGCACTACAAGATACAAACACAGACCCATCACAAGTTCTTGTAATTGAAGATACTCTACACGGTATACATGCGGCAGTAGGTGCTAACATAAAACACATACTTGGTTTTACAGGTGGCTCTCACACTTACCCTAAGCATGAACAAGTACTAAAACAAGCAGGGGCTTACAAGGTATCTAACACACTGCTTGATGCACTAAAAATTAGTGCCCAATAAAAACTTAAAAAGTCTTGTTACCTTACAAGGCTTTTTATTTTATCTCCTGCAAGTGCTTTTGAAAGTTCTTTGCTAATTTCTTTAACAAGGTTATCATAATTTACTTGTGAGCCTACTATCACATTTGTTAGCTTTAGTTCCTTAGCAAGCAAAACATTACCTTTTGGGGTTTTTAGTATAATACTTACAGGTAAAGTAGTGAACTCCATACCCGAAAATGTAGCTTGTACTGGCTTTTTAATGTCTATTTTTAATAAAGCTCTTGCATTATTGTCTGCAACTAGCTGTAAATTTGATAAAGAAAGTGTTATAAAATCTCTTATTTGTTCTTCTTCTAGCAAGTAAGATATTGCATCTGATGATTTATCTAGGTTTAAATCTACCTTTATTTTTACATCTTCTTCTAGTTTTTCTTGCAGTACAACATCAATAGTTATTTTATCTTTAAAGTCAACTTGAAAGCTTCCTTTAACATCAAGATATTTATTATTCATTACAGTGTAGCTAAACTCACCTTCAGGCAGAAAAACACGCTCTTTAGGTTTGTAGCGTTGTCCATCAAGTAAAATTGTTGTATTTTCATCAAAAGGTATGATATTAAAGCTTACCTGTGCAGCCATTGAAAGCCTATACTCTAAATCTCTTACATAGGCTGTTGCAGTGAAAGAAAGCTCATTTTTATAGTCAATATTTTTTGCCTTACCAAAAGTCATTAAAGAGCTTAGAAACTTTGCTTTACTTAACTGTTGTTTCATATCATAATCTGATAAAAAATTAATTTGCTCAATTTTTAACTCTCTTGCTATATTGTCAATAGTTGTTTTATACCCAACTTGATTAAGCACTGCTTTTACTAAAAGTAATTTTTTATTATTAATATTTTGTTTTTGTGGGCTAGAAAACGAAACACCTGAAAAATAAGCTAAAGTTTCTATTGCATACTTATGTTGTGCAGAGCTTGTTGCCTTTCCATCTGCTTGCAAAGCATCTTGTCCTTTTAAGGAGCTATTAACCTCTGCATATATAGACTGACTTAAATTAATAAGTGCATTTTTCCTTGCATCTTCAATTGTTGTGCCAGTTCCTTCTGCTTCTGCTAAAAAAACAACAGCCGAGCGTTGCATAGAAGCAAAAACATTTATAGAAAATAGCAACAAAACAATCGCATACAAAAAAACAGCAAATTTTTTAAGCATTTTTCAAGTGTTCCTTTTATTACCTAGTGTTTTTTATTATTTCTTTTTCACCAATCCATATTTGTGCACCTGTTTCAACATCTTGAATGAAAATAGAAAGCTTGTAATAAGTTTGTTTAGTTCTGCCTACATAGTTTACAATAGAGCTAAAATTACCATATAAAACATACTTTGCACCCCAAAGTTTACCTAGTTGCACCGCTCTTTGCTCACTTGTTAGCCCAAGGTTGTTTAGTTTTTTCTCTTTTGCTAAAACATCAAGCTTTTGTCTACTTACAAGAGTAAACAATCCTTCTCTTATAATAGATGCTGAAATACTGTCTGTAATACTTTGTGTGTTTATGTGTTCGCTTGTTTTATTAACAATAGAATCAATAATTATTGTTGGTCTTGTGCTTGAAAGTGCCGAGTTTATTAAATCTTTATCGTTTCTTAATTGCTCATTGATTGCGTTAACAAGCACTCTTTGGTCTTGAAAGCTAAAACTAGATGCTAGCTGTAAATTTTCACCACTTGAATAGCTTGTTTTTTGCGCACATGCAAAAAGCACAGGAAGTAAAACTAAAAATCCTAATTTTTTTATTATCTTCATTTTAAAAAACTCCTTTTGTTATTTCTTGCCTTTATAAATTATATTGTAAATATCTTTTTCATGTTTCCATGAAGGGCTTGCTCCATAAACAGAGTATACATAAACTATTGATAAAGAAGGAGCGTTATTATTTGCTACTATATCTTTATTTTTTAATAAAATAGGCTTATTTCTGTTTGTTTCTACATAAATATCTTGCCCATTATTTACATTTATTTTAGCAACCAAAGTTTTTGCAGGCAAATTACGCCACGACCTTAAATCAGCAAACTCCATTGTCTCATTTGCAACTGAAACAAGAAGAGCAACAGCGTTAATGCTTCCGTCTCTATTTCTTGCAACTTTATTGTATGCACTACTGCTTACAATTTGCCTTGAAATTGCTCTTGCTAAAATTAAAGGATATTGCTCTGAAAGGTTATTGTATTCTAGGCGGAAAATATCTGATGCAAGCTCAAATCTTTCAATTTGAGAAATTGTATGGTCCTTTACAAGTGAAAGTGTAGCATGAGAGGTTTCAAAGTTTTTATCATAGTAAGGCAAAGGTATACTAATCAAGGTAGAATCTACAAAGAAAGATAAATTAAACTGCTTTTTAACAGGAATAAACCCTTGCTCTTGTACTACAAGCACTGTATTACTTTCTTGGTAGTTTTTTGCATATTCTTGCAGTCTGCTTAGCTCTGCCTTATAGTTTTTTTCAATATATCTTGCATAGTCTATATCATACCTTAGGGCAAGGCGGTAGGCATCTTGAACATAATAACTATTTAAAGGTTGTATTTCTAAAGCTTTTTTATAATCTACAAGTGCATCATTGGAATACCCCATAGATTCTCTTATATGCCCTGCAATATAATAAGAGTTAGCATTTAAAAAATCACTTTTTAAGTCTGCAATTTTTAACTCATCTCTTAGCATTGTGCTTTGTTTAAGCTGATTTGAAAAATTATAATTTTGAATATCTCTTTGTGCTTTGTCTATTTTTCTTCTTCTTGCATGCGATGCAAACTTTTGTACATTAGAAGTTGCTCTAAACTCTATTAAAGCTGATTGCAAATCACCTACTGCTAAAAAACTAAGTGCTTTATAATAGTGAGTTAATGCTCTTTCATAGTCTGAACCTACATAAGGTATGGAATTATCATCTAATAATGTATATGCAAAAGTATTGTTTGCTAGTTTGTTTATCTCTAGCCTGCTTTGTCTATCTATATAGTCATACCTTTGCTGTGCTTTTTTGAAATAGTTAATAGAGTTTTTATAATCTTTTTTCAAAAAAGAATAAAGCCCACTTTCTTGATGGTAGAGCAAGCCATTTAGGCTATTTTGCTCTATATCTTCTACACTTTGCACAATGCTTTTGTTTGCATTGTTTTTGCTTCCTGTAATTAAGTCTTTTTTTAAGGTATTAGAATAGTTATAAAAAGCACTTGAGGCACAAGAAACAACAAAAAATACCAAAAACAATAACCAAAATCTCATAAAAACCTCTTTTTAAATAAGTTAACTATCTAAATTCCTTGCATTTTAGTATAAATATTACTAGATTTATATAAATAGATGATATAATAAAAACACTAAATACAAATAATTTAAAAGGTGATTAATATGAATATGTCTAACCAAAGAACCATTGCACAAATTGATGCTGGTTTAAGAGCTTATATGATTAAAATATATAACTATATGACAGTTGGTCTTATTATTACAGGTGTTACAGCATTTGCAGTTGCAAGCTCTCCTGCTCTTATGCAAATGATTTTTGGCACACCATTAGGCTTTGTTGTTATGTTTGGTCCTTTAGCCCTAATGTTCTTTTTAAGCTTTAGAATAAACAAAATACAAGCTCAAACAGCTCAAATTTTATTTTGGTCAATAGCTGCTTTAATGGGTGCTTCACTTTCTAGTATTTTCTTTGTTTATACAGGTGCAAGCATTGTAAGAGTATTTTTCATAACATCTGCAACTTTTGCAACAATGAGTCTTTATGGATATACAACAAAAACTGATCTTTCAAGATTTGGTGCTATTTTATTTATGGGTGTTGTTGGTATTATTATTGCATCAGTTGTTAATATTTTTATGAAAAGCACAGGTTTAGAGCTTATTATATCAATTGTTGGTGTAATAGTGTTTACAGCACTTGTAGCTTATGATACACAGCAAATTAAATCTTTCTACTTAGAAGAAGATGATGCAGAGCAAGCACAAAAGAAAGCTGTTATGGGCGCTTTAAGTCTTTATATTAACTTTATTAACATATTTATTATGCTTTTAAGATTAATAGGCGAAAGAAGATAGTTAAGATAGTTTATAAATAAAAAACAAATTGTTTTAAACTTACAAAGAAACGCAAAAGGAGCTTTAATCTTTTTGCGTTTTTTATTATTTGGTTAAAAATGCAAAGATACAAAATAACAATAGAATACAAAGGCACAAGCTTTGTTGGTTTTCAGAAACAAAATAATGGGCTTTCTGTACAGCAAGTGCTTGAAAATGCTATTTTTAAAATTGTAAACCATAATGTTGAGTGCTACTGTGCAGGGCGAACAGATGCAGGTGTGCATGCAATTGGGCAAGTTGCACATTTTGACAGTAACACAAGCTTTAGTGAACACACCTTACTAAAAGCTATTAATTTTCACATAGAACATAAAGATGTTGCTGTGCTTAGTGTAGAAAAAGTTGACCTTAATACTTTTCATGCTAGATTTTCTGCACAATCTCGTGAATATATTTATAAAATAATTAACAGACCAAGCCACCTTACCTTTCAAAGAAACTTAGCGTGGAATATTTACCAAAAACTAGATGTTGCAAAAATGCAAGAAGCTTGCAAATATTTTTTAGGCACACACGACCTTACAAGCTTTAGAAATGTAGCTTGCCAAGCAAAAAGCCCTGTTAAAACTATAGAAAAACTAGAAGTAAGCCAAAATAACGATATTATAGAAATTTACATTAAAGCAAGGTCTTTTATGTACAACCAAGTAAGAATTACAGCAGGCACGCTAAAAGATGTTGGCACATGTAAATTGCAACCTTCTGATATTAAAACCATTATAGATGCAAAAGACCGCAGTAAAGCAAGCGCAACCGCCCCTGCTTGCGGGTTGTATTTTTTAAGGGTTAATTATTAAGAAAAATATAAATATAATCTGAAGATATATTTTCAATTTTCTAAACCCAAGTTCACTACAAAAGATTTATTTTAAACTATAATTCT
>CAYYLE010000002.1:93053-111959 GCA_964472375.1 uncultured Rickettsiales bacterium | reverse complement strand
TTCAATTTTCTAAACCCAAGTTCACTACAAAAGATTTATTTTAAACTATAATTCTATATAATATAGTTAAATTAGAAAAAACAGTATTAAAACTCTATGCTTAAAAAAATAAACATAATAGATCATAGAGCCTTTTGGTGTAAAAATATATCTAGCTTTGATGATAAAAAGCTACAAAATACTTTGCAGGGATTTACCAACTCTTTTAAAGAGAACCGAGGGGTTGAGACAGATATAAGAGATTTTAATAATGAACTTGTTATATCGCACGACATACCTAGTGAAAAAAATATTAAACTTACAGAAGTGCTTGCTCTTTACAAAAACTTAAAATGCACTGGTAAGCTAGCATTAAATATCAAATCTGATGGACTGCACGATAAAATTAAAAAACTTTTACAAAACTTTAATGTTAGTAACTATTTTGTATTTGATATGTCTGTTCCTGATAGTCTATGGTATGCAAATAATGATATAAAATTCTACATTAGAGACAGTGAACATGAAGTTAATCCAAAAACCTCTAGTCCATTCTTATACAAACTATCAAGTGGAGTGTGGTTGGATAAATTCAACGAAGAAACACAAATAAATAATTCAAATATAAAAAACTATTTACAAGATGATAAGGAAATATGCATAGTTTCTCCAGAATTACATCCTTGGGGTCGAGAAAACAATAAGTATTTACAATATTGGCAAATTTATAAAACAATATTTGACCAAATTGAAACGCAGCACCTAAGCAGAATATCTATTTGTACAGACCTGCCAATACAAGCTTTAGAATTTTTTAATAATTAAAGAAAGTAGAGTTATGGATAAAAAACTTAATATAGTTATTCCAATGGCCGGCAGAGGATCTCGTTTTGCAGACATTGGATACAAAACACCAAAACCTTTGATACCAGTGCATGGCAAAAAAATGATAGAAGTTGTGGTTAATAACCTGACACCTAAAAGAGAACATCAATTTATTTTTATTTGTCAAAACTCGCATATTAAGCAATATAATTTAGAGCAAGAGTTGTCTAAACTTGCTAAAAATACTACTATAATAGGAATAGATGGCATTACTGATGGCATGGCTTGTTCAGTACTAAAAGCTAAAAATATTATAGATAATAACACTCCTTTGATGACAGCAAACTCAGACCAATTTATAGACTTTGATATCAATGAATATTTAAATATTTCAGATGAGAGAAATCTTGATGGGCTTATCATGACAATGACTTCTAATGATAAAAAATGGTCTTTTGCTAAAGTAAATAAAGAAGGTTATGTGATAGAAACTGCTGAAAAGCAAGTGATATCTGATGAAGCTACGGTTGGCATATACAACTTTAAAAAAGGTAGTGATTTTGTAAAATATGCAGAAAAAATGATACAAGATAATGTTAGAGCAAACAACGAGTTCTATCTTTGCCCTGTATACAACTACCTAATAAAAAACAATAAAAAAATAGGGATATACAACATAGGTAGAGAATATGATGGCATGTATGGACTTGGGACACCTAAAGATTTAGAGTTTTTTTTAAAACATTCAATTTCACAAAAAATAAAAGAATAAACTATGAATACAGTAAAAGCAGTTTTATTTGATATGGATGGTGTTCTTGTTGAGGCTAAGGATTGGCATTATGAATCTTTAAACCTTGCATTAGAGCAAAGTGGATTTTTAGCAATATCTAGACAAAACCATCTTTCAAACTATGATGGTATGCCGACGCATGAAAAATTAAAAAAACACCCTCAAACAAAACATCTAACCAAAGAAGAACATACAAATATTAACAAATTAAAGCAAAATATTTTGGTGGAGATTATAGAAGAAAAATGTAAACCCAATCCTAATGTAATAGGAGCTTTAAGATATCTTAAAAAACAAAATTTGCAAATAGCTTGTTGCTCTAACTCTATTCGCTCATCTATAGAGATGATGTTAGAAAAATCACAGGTATTAGACTATATGGATTTTATAATCTCTAATGAAGATGTAAAACATGGAAAGCCATCTCCTGATATGTACCTTAAGGCTATGACTAAATTAAAAGATGTTGATAGACCTACTGAAGTGTTAATATGTGAAGACAATGTTAGAGGCATCCACGCGGCACGCCACTCTGGTGCATATGTATTAGAAATTGGCACCGTAGACGATACCAATAAAGAAAATGTACAGTTTGCAATTAACCATATTCAAAATAATGAGCTTCCTAATCAAATAATTAAACCATCAATAAAAACTGCCCACATAAATGATATGATAAAAGGATGGTTTGTTGGTGATTTTAGCCCTTCTATATTAAAATCTAAATCATTTGAAGCAGGTGTAAAAGAATACAAAAAGGGTGATAAAGAAAGTAACCATATGCATAAAGTTGGAACAGAAATAACCGTTGTTGTAAGGGGGAAAGTAATTATGTGCGATAGAGTAATAAGCGAAGGAGAAATGATATTAATGAGACCTGGTATAGCAACATCTTTTGAGGCACTTGAAGATACCATAACATTTGTAGTAAAAACACCTTCTGCAATTGGCGATAAGTACTCAGTAGAATAGCTATGACAATAAAACATAATGATATTACAGTTGTAGTACAGGGTGCTTTACATGATACATATACCCCTTTAACACTGAAAAGTATTAGAAAACACCTAAAAGGTTCTACTATAATACTATCAACATGGCATGGAGCAAATACATCAAACCTAGAAGGACTTTATGATAAATTGATTTTAAATAAAGACCCTGGTGTTATTAAAAGTTGTTTAGCAAATAAATACACAAACAATGTAAATAGACAAATTGCTTCTACACTTGCGGGTATAAAATATGCTAAAACAAAATATATATTAAAATTTAGAACTGATATAGAATTAACAGGAAATGATTTTTTAAATTACTTTAATAAATATAATGTTTTTGCATCTGACTTTAGGTTTGTTGATTCAAGAGTTTTAATACCTTCTTTATACACAAGAAACCCTCACTTTACTTACCCTGGTACACATAATCTATTTCTTTTGTATCACCCTTCAGATATTGCAATGTTTGGAACCAAAAAAGATATCTTGAACATATGGAACATTCCCATCAATGGAAATGAAAACATTGCAAGTAAATATTGTCCAGAGCAGTATATATGTATTAATTTTTTAAATAAATTCCAACAAAATATTAAGTTTAGAGAATTGTACGATATCACCTTTAAAAACATATTAAACACAAATAAGATATTTGCCAATAACTTTGTGATTCTTGATATGGACCAGATAAATATTAATTTCTTAAAACCTAATCTCAATAGTCATAACCCTGAGCTTTGCTATACTTTCAGCAACTGGCACAATCTTTACTGTCTACATTCAGACAAAAACCTACTCAATAAAAAATTCACATAAGATATCTTTTTAATCTTGCCTGCTATGGCACACTAAAAATATTACTTCCGTTAACATATTTGTTGATTTTAGCAAAACCAAGAAAAAAAGTTACTCGCAAAATTGTAAATTTTATTAATAACTTTGTGCATTATAATACATAAAGTGTACTCATGTAATATTATTGACAGTAACAAGATGCAATAATTAATACTACTACTTTTTTCTTAAAAAACTTATAAACCTTAAAAAAGACATGCTTCTTCTTAAACTTTTATAACTAAAGTAATCTTTCCAGCTGTATAAACTGTAATGATGCTTGACTAAATTTTGCACCATGCGAGATTGTTTATTTTTTTCACTATTTATTTTTACTGATCTGCTGTCTGCAACCTGCCTATAGTAGAAAAGAACTTTTGGTATTTTGTAAAAAACTTTATTATCTTTTACAAAGTTGAGCCAAAAATCCCAATCCTCAAAGCCCTCTTTCATGTCTTCGCTGTATCCACCATACTTAAACCAATCTTTCTTTCTAAATATTCCTGAGCAAAAAACACAATTTGAAAATGGCATTGTTTTTGCATTAAAATCAGGTAAATTCCAATACCAATTTTTATCATTATTAAACATTTTTGCATTACAATAAACGACACTTATATCTGACCTTTGTTCAAAAGCTTTAATAGCCTCTTCACAGTACTTTTTATCAATAATATCATCAGAATCAAGAGGTAAAATATACTCTCCACTTGCAAGTTTTATT
This sequence comes from uncultured Rickettsiales bacterium, assembly GCA_964472375.1. Lineage (GTDB taxonomy): Bacteria > Pseudomonadota > Alphaproteobacteria > WRAU01 > CAYYLE01 > CAYYLE01. The sequence continues at coordinate 107,806 of CAYYLE010000002.1, read as the reverse complement.
CCAATATTCCTTGTTTTAACAACATGTAAGTTTCTATCATTGCGAAAATACTTTACTCTACTATCTTTTTTAAGATACTTTTCAATAACTTTATATTCTCCGTAAGGAGAGCAATCATCTACACATATGATTTCTATATTTTGATAGGTTTGAGAAACAGCAGATTTTAAGCAAGATTCAATATAATCTTTAGTATTATAAATAGGTATTACAATCGATATTTTATTGTTTTGCATAATCTTTATAGTAATATTATTATGTTATTTAGCAACTTGACATATATTATATAATAACAAAAAGAAATCATAAAAAATAGGTAAATGAAGTATAAAGTTTTGCATTTCATATTGAACTAAATAAGCTGTTGCAAATTATACTTTGGTAAATGACAATAGGGTTCATATGACATTAGATGATTTAGAGTTTGTTGTTTTAGTTGCAGGCAAGTCAACAAGAAACTATCCTCATTCAAAAGGAATTCCACATAAATCTCTATTACCTCTAGGTGATAAAAAAATCATTGACTATATATTAGAAGGCATAGTAAACACAGGTGCAAGATCTGCAAGCTTTATTGTATCTAGTGAGTGCGCTATAAACTCTTTTAAAGAATGCTTTAAAAGAGAAAGTGAAGTAGAAAATTCCCTAAAAGAAAAAGATGCAGCTATCCACCAATTATTAGAAAGCACATTTCTTCCTAAAGATTTTAAAGTCAACTATATGGTACAAAATACACCCCATGGGCTAGCCCATGCAATTGGGCTTGCTGCTTTGCAACATAAGAACAAACATCTTGCAGTTGTTCTTCCAGATGATATTGTGGTAAACAACAGCCAAAAGTGTATATTTAAAAGGTTTACAGATAAATACCTTAAAGATAACAAAGGTGGCAATTTCTTTTTAACTCGCAAGGTAGAAGATGTTAGTAGATGGGGTATTATTGAAAATGGTTATTTGAATGAAAAACCCAAAACAAGCTTCTCTAATGAAGCAAGCACAATGATGTTTATTTTAGACAAAAATGTTGCAAATGTTTTAGCAAGCATTGCTTATAGAATAGAAAACCAAGAATTAGCTCCAAAATCAGAAATTCACTACAGCTTTTGTCTTAATGAAATGATAAAAGAAGATTATAACAATATGAAAATAAAGACCTATCCACTGCAACAAAGTGATGTATTTTTTGATTGTGGAAATATAAGAGGCTATGAACAGGCTTTAATATACTTTTTATTAGAAAAATCTACTTTTAAAAAAGAAAATGCCGAGTTTGTAAAAAACACTTTAACAACTTAATGCAAAAGAAAGCATAAACATATCATGAAAATAGCAATAATAAAGTGTGCTGGTAGCTTAAATGCAGGAAATGAATTTATAATAGGGGGATAAGCTTGATAAGTAAACTTTTTCCCGATGCTAGTTTGTATGAGTTTGAAGCATACAATTCTTGCATTAAACAAAACTGGAAATATCCATCTAACTGCTTATTAGATAAAGATAAAAACTTTATTGCAAATAATTGTAACTTAATGTTTGTACTATCAGGTTCTATATTTTCAAAATATACTGCTGATTTACTAAATGAAATATCAGAAATTGATTGCAAAAAAGTATTGCTAGGCGCAGGTGCTTATCAATATGATAATTTTGATAAACAATTATGTAAGAAGTTAGCTCCTAAATATGACTATATATTTACCCGTGATGATGTTACATATTCATACTTTAATGAAGGCACTAACAATGTATTTTCAGGAATTGATCTTGCTCTTTTTGCAGAAGAGTATTTTAGGGCTTTTCAGAACAATAGCGGCGAACAGTATGCCGTTGTAAACCTTGACCTCTTACAACATAACATTAGTGAGAATATGAAGGTAAAGAAAGAGCTTGATAAGAAATATGGTAAGTGTTATGTTGTTGAAAATACAACAGCTAGAAATAACAATATTCCAGACTATCTTTACTGTGGCTATGCGGATACTCTCTTTAAGGTATTTTACAATGCTTCTTATACTGTAACAAATCGACTACATTCAAGTGTTGCCTGCATACTTGGCTCTACACCTTTTAAGTATGAAGGTGATGACCAGGGGGGAGACAGGAAGGAATACTTTATTTAATAAATTTGGAGTTAAACTAGAAAAAGGAAGAGAATACTCTTTAAATGAAATTAAAATTGCTCAAAAGAACATAGCAAAAGAAAGAGAAAAATTTGAATACCTTTTAAAAGATATTTTGCACGCCTGTTAAGTTAGTTGAAAAAAATAAAATGAATAAAAAAATGAGCAAAGAACAAAAATTAAAAGTTGCTGTCCAATTTTATGGACATCTAAGAACTTTTGAAAAAACTTATAAATCACTATATGACAATCTATTTAATTTATATGATTGCGATGTTTTTATTCACACATGGAATGAGTTGCAACATAGAACCAAAACTTGGTACGACCAAAGAAGCAACCGCACTAAAATTTCAGAAACCTATAAACAAAAAATCAACTCTTTTTACAATCCTAAGAGATTACTTATAGAAACTCAAGATATACCAGAGAAAGATACTGTATTGCAATCTAAAATAATTTCAGATGCCGTAATGTCTTTAACTGGCATTAAATACCTATTTTATTCTCAACATAAAGTAAATGAGCTTCGTAAAAAATATCAGCAAAAACATGATATAAATTATGATTATGTAATAGTTATCCGCCCTGATGTTGTGTTACATAATGCTTTATGTATTAATGATTTTGTAAAACAATATGAGTTTATAAATAATAAAAGTGCTGATAATTGTAGATTTGCCGCACATAATGTTGAATCTAATGCCAAATCTCCTATAAAACTAAGAGAGATATGTGCTTCAGATATATTATATTTTGGCAAACCAAATGCGATAGACAACACATGCAACTTTTATTTAAAAATTAAAGAAAATGATGATTTTTTAATAAAAAACTTCTCTAATCCAGAAGGTTTAGCTGTAAAACACAATAAAGATAATGGAATTGAAACGGTTTTGATATGTTATACCGATAATTATGACTGGAGCAAAGTTCGCATGGAAAACAATACCAAACCTCATAAGTTTAGAGTCAGTGGAATTATAAGAGTAGCTATTAGCAAAAGGAGGGTAGCCTTACACATACTTTCTGGATATCTGCCTAAAATAATCAAGCTTAAGCTCGTAATTTTAGGCAAAAGCATTGAGGTTGGATTGGGTAAAATTAAAAATTAATCAACAAATAAATACTTATACATGAACCAAAATCAAAAGCCAAGTGTTGCAATCCTTATTCCTGTTTACAATGCAGAAGAATTTATTAAAGATTGTTTAGACTCAGTTATCAACCAAACCTACGAAAACATAGAAGTTTTTTGCATTGACGATTGCTCTAAAGACAAGAGCTTTAGTATATTGCAAGAGTATGCAAGAAAATATAGTTTTATAAAAGTTTCTAAAAACACGCAAAATCTTGGAATAGGCGAAACTTTAAATAAACTACTTGACAACACTAGAGGTTATCATAAATACGTATGTCGATTAGACGCAGATGATATTTGCTTTAAGGAAAGAATACAAGAGCAAGTATCTTTTATGGAAAATAACTCTGAAGTTGATATAAGCGGTACTTATGTTAAGACATTTGGCGAAAATGTAGAGCCAAGCATAAGGACCTGCCCTGCAAAACATGATGATATTATTAAAGCCATGCTGCACTATAATTGCTTTTGGCATCCAACAATAATTATCAGAAATTCATTTATTGAAAAACACAATATAAGATATGATAGTAGATACAAAACAGAAGATTATGAGCTGTGGGTAAGGTGCTTTGTAGAACATAGTGCAACTTTTGCTAATTTAGATAAAGTTCTTTTGCATTACAGAATAGGCAATCATCAATTAACTCACTATAATTCAAAATACAACTTATCTGAAGATACTGAAATAGCATGCAAGCTTGTTGATTACAATGTTAAAAACATTATGAACAAGCAATCTTTTAAAGCATTTTCTGAAAAGAATAATATACCTATAGTTTTTGGCGTAGACAATAATTACATAAAATACTTATCTGTTACAATTCAATCAATTTATGAAAACTCTTCAGATAACAACAGCTATGATTTAATCATCTTTCATGAAGGCATAAAAAATAAATACAAAAAATCAATAAAGAAACAAATTGTCAACAAGCCTAATTTTTCTGTGAGGTTTATTGAAATTTCCAAATATATAAATGTATTTGGAAAAGCTTTTTTTCATAGCTCAAGGCATATATCTATAGCTTCATATTATAGAATTTTTATTCCATTATTGCTAAGCAAATACGACAAATGCATATATCTAGATTCAGACACTATAGTTACAGAGGATATATCAGAGCTATTTAACACACAACTTAAAAATGGAAATTTAATTGCTGGCACAAAAGAACTATTGTTTGAAGAAACTTACAAAAACTTACCTGAAAAACTTAGGTTATATTACAAAAATGAAGTAAAGTTGAAACACACAAACAGTTATTTTAATGCTGGTGTTTTATTGCTAGATATAAAAAATATTATAAAATCTAATCATCATATAAAAGCATTTCATGCTGTAAAAAATATATCTAAGCCTCATATGCATGACCAAGATATACTTAACTCTGTGTTTCAAAATAGTTTTCAACACATTGGTTACCAGTGGAACTTTATGGTCAACCTTTTTTCCTATAAAAATTACAATATAGAGGCTCTACAAAATATACTAAAAGATAAAACTTTTAAAATAATTCACTATGCTGATTATAGAAAGCCATGGAACTATAAAAAAATACCATTAAGTGAATATTTTTGGAAGTTTGCTAAAAACACTATCTTCTATAAAACCATATTACTAAAAAGTTATACAGATATTAGATTAACTTCAGGTGAATTCTATCTTGCATTATTCCAATCAACCAATACAAGAAAGAATGTATCACTTGAAATACACATTGGTAGAGTATTTAAGCTAACTTTTAAAATCTTTTAGAACTCAAACAAAGTGTTTTTCATGCCAAGAAATACCTGTTTTAACAATATCCTCTAGGCTATATTGAGTCTTCCAACCAATTGTTTTCATTGCAAGTCCGGGGTCTGCAACAAGTATTGCAGGATCTCCAACTCTTCTTTCATGAAAACAAAAGTTAACTTTTTCACCTTTTATTTTCTCAAATACTTTTATTAGCTCTAAAACAGATGTTCCCGTTCCACTACCAAGGTTTAAAGTAATATTTTTACCACTCTCTATTAAAAACTTTAAAGACTTTATGTGTGCAAATGCAAGGTCTTCTACATGAACATAGTCTCTAATACATGTACCATCTTTTGTACTGTAATCACTACCAAATATTTTAATTAAATCATTGTTGGCAAGTGCTTTTGTCACAATTGGAATTAAGTTAGTTGAACTGCTATTATACCATCCTGTCTCAATATCATGCTCTGCCCCACAAGCATTAAAATACCTAAGTAAAGCATAATTGAAACTATATGATTTTGCAAAATCAACTATCATTTTTTCACATACTTTTTTCGTGTTTCCATAGGGATTTATTGGGCTTAGTGGCACTTCTTCAGAGATACAATTACTATCACCACCTGGTACACCATAAACAGCTGCACTTGAAGAAAATACAATATTTTTCACACAACACTCTTTCATTGCATTAAGTAAACACAAAGTACCATATACATTATTATGATAATACTTAGAAGGATTTTTAACAGACTCACCTACAGATATACAACCTGCAAAATGAACAATGCTCTTTACATTAAATTTATATATAGCTTCCTTAATTGCACTATAGTCACATATATCACCTAACACAAACTCTCCCCACTTGACAGCCTGGCTGCTACCTGTTGAAAGATTATCAAAAACTACTATGTTATACCCTTTCTTTTTTAAGAATTTACAAGTAGTAGAACCTATGTACCCTGCTCCACCTGTAACTAATACTGTATTGTTTTCCATCTGTTTAATACCATATTTGTTTTCATGCGCACAATATGTTGACACCTTGTGCAAAAATGCACTTACTTTTGTTGCAAAACACTAAATTATCAAACTCTTTAGTGCCTAACAATCTATTTATAGTATAATAAACACTCAACAAAAAAACACACCCAACCTTAATAAAGACCAAAAATGAGCAAAAATTACCTTGAAAACCTAAGCAACTACCCTTTTCAAAAACTAAGAGAGCTAATTGCTAATATCAAGCAAGACCCCAGCAAAACAATTGCCTTACATATAGGTACACCGCAAAAACAAATACCCTTAAAAGTAAAAGAAATTATACAAAACTCTGACACTTGGAATAAATACCCAAACCCAAAAGATGAAAAAATATTTTGTGAAGCCGTATACAGCTATTTAACAAAACGCTTTGAAAATAGTAAAAATATAAAAGATTTTGACCCTAGTTGCATATTGCCTACTCTTGGCTCACGCGAGGCACTTTTTGGGGCATGCTATTACTTGCAATTTTTACAAGAAACGAAAAAGCAATATGTTATTATACCAAACCCAAGCTACCAAATTTACCAAGGTTCTGCGGTTTTGAATGGCTATACACCTTATTTTTACAACGTTCAAGAAAGTGAAAATTACGCAATAAACCCTTGCAACATAAGTGAAGAGGTTCTTAAAAATACTGCTGCTATATACCTTTGTAACCCTAGCAACCCTCAAGGAGCATGTTATAGCTTAAGCTACCAAAAGCAAATGCTAGAGCTTGCAAAAAAATATAATATTATGCTAATAGTTGATGAATGCTATATAGATGTTTACCTAAAAAACAAAACTATTGGCACTTTAGATGCAATAGCAAGCTTAGATGAAACCTACTTAGAAAATGTAATTGTAACCAATACGCTTTCTAAAAGGTCAAACGCTGCTGGTTTAAGGTCAGGTTTTTTATTTTCCAGTAAAAATAATATGCAAAAAATAGCCAAAATACGCACTTATACAGGCTCTTTAATGACCAAAGCAATACTTGATGCCTCTTTACACCTTTGGAGCGATGAAAAGCATGTGCAGGAAACCCGTGATTATTACAAACAAAACCTTGAAGTTGCTAACAGTATATTTGCAAACTATAAAGGGTACAAAAGCCACGATGCTGGTTTTTTTGTTTGGCTAAAAGTAAAAAAACCTCTAGAGCTTGTTAAAAAACTCTATAAAGACCATAATATTTTAACCCTTCCAGGTAGCTACCTTTGTAATGATATTAACGGTAAAAACCCAGGTGATGATTACATAAGGCTTGCTCTTGTGTTTGACAATGCGACAATAAAACAAAGTTTAGAAACTATTTTAGAAGTTATAACACTAAATGATTTTGCTATAGATTAAATATATTTTGTTTTTTATAAAACTAGTTAATTGTTAATAATTTTTCACTAAAATACTTTAGTAATTAATTTAAATAAAAAATATTTAGTTTTTCAATGCTTTACAAAAAACCATCTATAAAATCTATTGTGTTTAACAATAAAACATTTTCATTTGTAAACCTTTGTGTCTCTAGTTGGCTTTTTGTTAGTATTTTTATGTTTAATAAGTTTAATGCATCTTTAAACAGCACAAGCTTTAAAGAGCAAAGCTTAGCTATCTTCTTATTCAACAATACATTTACTGATATCTTATATCAAAGCTTTGGTAACTATATTTACTTTTTACCTTTCCCTTTTCTGTTTTGGAGCTACCAATATTTTTTCCAAAAAATACAATCAGTTTCTAATCTTGCCATTGTAAGCTTTTTAGTTAGCCTTGTTGTTGTCCCTACTACAACTGCACTTGCAATTTCTAAAACATCTGGCGGTTTAGTTGGTTTGATTTTATACCAAGAAACTTTTTTAAAGCCTTTAATGCCTGCTTTTATTGTGCTTTCAATATTGCTTTGCATTAATTCTTTAAACATATCTATAATGGTTTTTGTTAGGTTTTTAATTCTTACCATAGAGCTTTTAATAGGTCTTGTAATCACTTTTTTTAGCCTTATTAAAACACTAATTAAGCAAATAATGAATATTGATATAGCAATTGAAAAAACAAAAAAAGAAACTCCTGAAGAAGAGTTTGAAATAAGCATTCTACCAAAGCAAGAGCAAAACCAAACAAGGTATATAAAACAAAACAAACCTAGCAAAATAGCCCGCACACCAATCAGTGAAACCCCGCAAGAGCAAAACCAAACTTATGAAAATTCTATAGCCTCAACAAGAACAATAGAAGTAAAACCAACTTACAAAGAAGAGACAAGCACCAGCACCAAGCAAGAAAATAGCAACCAAGAGCAATATTTTGTAGACCTTAGCATGCTAAATTCAAATGAAAACGATAGCTACGACCTTTCTGAAAAAGAACTAATTGCACAAGGGCAAAAAATAGAAGCTATTTTAAACGAATTTGGTGTAACAGGCGTTATTGACAATATTCAGACAGGTCCTTTAATTACCTTATTTGAGTTCATTCCTGCATCTGGCATTAAAATCAGCAAAGTAGTATCTTTAGAAACTGATATAGCACTAAAACTAAAAGTAAAATCAGTTAGAATCTCTCCTGTAAGTGGTAAAAATAGCCTTGGGTTAGAAGTGCCAAATAAAGTGAGAAAAAATGTTTTACTTAAACCTTTAATAAAACCCCAACAATTTAGGCAAAACTATGCATTACCTATTGTTTTAGGTAAAGATATAGCAGGAGCCCCTGCAATAATAGACCTTGCAAAAACCCCCCATATGCTTGTTGGTGGTACCACTGGCTCTGGTAAGTCGGTTTCTATTAATACAATGATAATATCATTAATATCAACGCTTTCACCTAATGATTGCAAGCTTATAATGATAGACCCGAAAATGCTTGAGCTTTCAGTTTATGAAGATATACCTCACCTTTTAACCCCTGTTGTAACAAACCCTGAAAAAGCTGTTTCTGCTCTTAAATGGGCAGTGCGAGAAATGGAATTTAGGTATTTTATGATGTCTCAAATGGGGGTTAGAAATATTGTAAACTACAACCAAAAAGTTAAAGAGCTAGAAACCCCAAAAAAACTACTAAGGCACGACCTTTTACAGTTAAAACAAGGGGAGAATGTAGACCCTAAAGATTTTGAGGTAACTGTAAAACATATGCCTTATGTTGTAGTTGTAATTGATGAAATGGCCGACCTTATGCTAGTTGCAGGCAAAGAAGTTGAAATGCTAGTACAAAGGCTTGCACAAATGGCAAGGGCAGCTGGCATTCATGTTATTATGGCAACACAAAGACCATCTGTTGATGTTATTACAGGCACAATTAAGGCAAACTTTCCAACTCGTGTTGCTTTCCAAGTTAGTTCTAAAATAGACAGTAGAACAATTTTAGGCAACCAAGGAGCAGAAAGCCTTCTTGGAAAAGGCGATATGCTTGTAATGCTAGGTGGCACAAACCCTAAACGCGTGCATGGTGCTTTTGTTTCTGACAAGGAAGTTGAACAATTTGTAACTACATTAAAAGCAAATGGCGAAAAACCAACCTATGTAGAAGATGTAACAAGCGATGCAATAAAATCCGATGGCTCTTTAACGGATAAAGACGAACTATATGATGAAGTTGTACAAATGATACAGCAAGAAAAAAAGGTTTCTACTAGCTTTATACAAAGAAAATTCCAAATTGGTTATAATAGAGCAGCAAGAATAGTAGACCAACTAGAAGAAAGTGGCATTATAAGCCCACCTTCTAAAACAGGCAAAAGAGATATTTTCATATAAAGAACAGGAAAAATTTTAAATAATGAATATAGTAAAAAAAACTTTAATGCTTTTTGTGGCAGTATTTTTTTCAATAACTTTGCAAGCAAATGATAAAGCACTGCAAAATATACAAAACAAACTAAATAGCCTTAAAAGTGGTGTTTTGGTCTTTAACCAACAAGACAGCCAAGGAAGCCAAGAACAAGGTATTATACTTTTTAGCAAACCAGGAAAAGCCCGCATAGAGTATGCACAATCACCTATTACTATAATTGCAAACTCAAGTAGTCTTGTTATCTACAACAAAGAAAATGAAACAAAGTCTTACATTCCAAGCTCTAAAGTACCCATTATTGGCATTTTGGCAAAAAAGAACTTAGATTTTAAAAGTGATAATTTTGTAATTAGAGATTTTGTAGAAGATGATGATAAATACAATATTGTACTTTCAACACAAGATAAAAACTTAGGATTTTTGTTACTTTCTTTTGATAAAAAAACACTTAATATATTATCTTGGCAATTTAAATCAGGCGACCTTTCTCAAACTATAAAGGTTGATATCTTAAATCAAATAGACAACAAAAGCATACCTAACAATGTTTTTAATGTTAACCGTATTACAAATATATCGGTAAAAGATTATAGCAAGTAGATTGCTACTAATTTAAACTATCACCAAAGTATACTTTTTTAGCCTCTTCGTTTTTCATTACAGCATCGGGGCTTCCGCTTGCTATTATTTTACTATTGTGTAAAATATAAGCCTTATCTACAACGCCTAAAGTCTCTTTTGCATTATGGTCTGTTATTAAAACCCCAATATTTAGCTTTTTTAAGTTGTGTATAAGCTCTATAATTTCAGTGGTTGCAACTGGGTCAACCCCTGCAAAAGGTTCATCTAAAAACACAAAGTTAGGGTCTGCTGCTAAGGCTCTTGCCATTTCTACCCTTCTTCTTTCACCACCTGAAAGGGCTCTACCTTTTGAATTTTTAATATGAGTTATAGAAAAATCATTAAGTAGCTTTTCTGTTTTTTCAAGGGCTTGCTTTTTACCTTTGCAATAAAGCTGTGCAACAGACAATATATTTTCAAAAACTGTTAATTCTTTAAATACTGAAAAATCTTGAGGCAAATAGCCAAACCCCATTAAAGACCTTTTATACATTGGGTATTCTACTATATCAATATCATCTAAAAAAATGTTGCCTTTATCAGGCGATATTATCCCCACTATCATATAAAACAACGTAGTTTTACCAGACCCATTAGGCCCTAAAAGCCCTACAACCTCTGAAGATTTAACATCTAAAGCAATATCAGATATTATCACCCTGCCATTAAATGACTTTTTAATTCCCTCGATTCTTAAATGGCGATTTTTGTTGTTCAATTAGCTATTCCTTTAATTACATTATCACAAGGTATTACTTGGTTTTTTCTTGTTAGCGTATCTAATATAACACCACAGGTTTTTATTGTAGAACCATCTTTAGTTTTTAGGTTTACCTCATTTCCGTTAATCTCTAAAAGATTGTTAGAGCTATCAAAGTAGGCATTTTCTCCGCTAATTGCGTTATCTTCGCTTTGCACTATTACATTGCCAACTGCTTTTATATTTTTTACAGCTGTTCCTTTGCTTGTTTGCTCTAGGTTGATAACTGCATTATCACTTTTAAGAGAGTACACTGCATCAGCACCTTGGTAGCTTACCTCTCCCCTTAGTACTGCAACCATTTTATCTATACTAAACTCTATTTTTTTAGTTTTTATTATACTTTTATCAATAGTTGTAACAGTAACTAAATCATTTTTTAAAGACTCTAAAATAAACGCATTAATCTTTTTGCTATATTTTAAACTATTTCCTTGCACTCTATTGCCGTTGTAAGTTACATCTACATTGTCTTTTAGGTGCAAGTAGCTTAACTGCCCGCCTTTTTCTGTTAATATAATAAATGCAGAAAGTGCTGATACTGTATTTGTACTATTGTAAAATAAAGGTTTTTTAATATAAAGATGATTCTTTTCTGAATAAAATACCGCATCTTCACTGCTTTCTAACACATAACCTTTTAAAAAAGTTTCTGCTAGAGCAAAATTCTGAAAAAAAATAAAAATAGCTGCGGTAAAAAATAGTATTTTTTTCATCATTAAATCATTAATTAAAAGTAATTTTAAAAGGTCCTTTAAAAGTCATCTTGTCTTTATCTTTTTTTTCAAACCCGTTAGCGTTAAGCGTGTAAGAATCTGACCTTATAACCAAAGGCAATGAAGAACTAATGCTGTTTTCTACAAGGTTTACCTTTGCATCTTCTAAAAATGCAGTAACAGACCTGCCATATTTTAAAACAACATTATCTTGCAAAAGAATATATTTTTTCTGAATATTTACAAAAGAATTTTTAGAGCTCATTATTATTGCTGCTTTTGGGTAATCTATACTAAGTATAAAATCTTCAAGCTTTAAAAAATCTTGATTAGTGTTGTTATAGTTTCTTAATATGTATGCTTTCCCCGAGCTTGACTTATAATCAACGCCATCAATTTTACCAAAAAGTTGCGGTGGCTCAATATTAAGACTTTGGCTTACAGCAAGTAAAGCTTTAAAAACTATTACCCCCGAGTTGTTATAAACCCCAAAAGAAAGCACTAAAACAGAGTATAAAGAAAACAGTAAAAAGCTAACTTTAAAAAACTTTGTTAAAAATCTTTTTTTTAAACTATAACTATACTTATTTAAAAACTTAAGCAACTCCACTCCTTAAGCAGTCTTGCATGTGCAACACACCTATTGCCTCATGGTCTTTATTTAGCACAAAAAGGCTAGTTATTTTCCTTTCGTTCATAACTCTTAAAGCAGATGTTGCAAAATCATCTTTGTTAATGAATATAAAATCTTTTGTCATTATGTTTAAAGGCGATAAAGACATAAAATCATCTTGCATATTTCTCCTTAAATCGCCATCTGTTATTAAACCAATAACTTTTTCATCACTATTTATTACCCCAACACAACCTAAGTTCTTTTTGGTCATTTCTATTACTACACTTTGCATGTCTGCCCCTTCTTTTACCAAAGGAATGTTTTGCTCTTTATGCATAATATCTTCAACCTTTAAAAGCTTGCTACCTAAATCACCCCCTGGGTGAAAAACCTTAAAATTTTCTGCTGTAAAGTCTTTTAAGTCAATAAGGCAAGCTGTTATGATATCCCCTATTACAAGTGTTAAAGTGCTAGATGTTGTAGGCACCATTTCAAGTGCACAAGCCTCTTTATGCTCTGGTAATAAAAGCAAATAATCTGATGCTTTAGCAAGCGGGGAATCTTTACCTGCTGTTAGTGCTATAACAGGAATATTAAACCTTTTAGCATAATACAAAACACCTTCTAGCTCTTTTGCTTTACCAGAAGCTGAAATTGCAAGTATTGCATCTTCTTTGCTTATCATTCCAAGGTCTCCATGTAGTGCCTCTGAAGGGTGTACAAAATAAGATACTGTACCTGTTGAAGCAAGCATAGCAGATATTTTTTTACCAATATGCCCTGATTTTCCCATACCTGTTACAATTAGCTTTCCTTTTAAATTTAAAAGTAGTTTGCAAACTGCTTCAAGGTCTTTTGGTAAATTATTACAAAGAGAATCAAGCCCTTGCATCTCAATCTCTAAAACATTTTTAGCTACTTTTTGTATATCAACCATTTTTATCTCTTTTCTCTTTTATTTATAGCCTTAGTGCATAAATATATCTTCTTCTATAAAGCCTTTGTTATCTAATAAAGACCTTGTAGGTAAAAAATCAAAACATTTTTTGGCAATATCTTGTCTTTTTGCTTTCTCTAGTCTTGCGTTTAGTTTTTCCATTAAGCTGTGTAAATAAATTACATCGTATGCAGCGTATTTTTGTTGCTCTGCACTTAGCTCTTCACAACCCCAGTAAGATGTTTGCTGTTCTTTATCAAGATTCTTGTGCAAAAATTCTCTTACAATTGCTTTTAAGCCATGTCTGTTTGTGTATGTTCTTGTAAGCTTAGATGCAATTTTAGTACAATAAATATTTTGCACTAAAACCCCAAATGCTTGGTGAAGTGCCGAAACATCAAACCTTGCAAAATGAAATATCTTTTTAATGTTATCATCTTTTAGTATTTTTAATAAGTTAGGTGATTTACTATAATCTTCTAAAGGAAAGTGTACAAGGTAAACATTGCCTTCTTTGTCTGCTAGCTGAACAACGCAAAGTCTGTCTCTTAATAAGTTCAACCCCATTGTTTCTGTATCTATTGCAACAGAACCTGTTATTTTGATATCACTTGGTAAATCATATTTGTAATAATTTATTTTCATAAAAATACCTTTGTTTTATAATCTTATCTGTTATAAAAACAGATATATAATAAGAATATTAAATTAAAAATAGAGAAAAGAAAAATAACTAAAATTAATTTGTGGAATAAACACAAAGCAAAACACAACCCTTTATATAAAAACCAAGACCTCCTTAACAAGGTGAAAAACCATATTGCCCACAAAATAGCAATAGTTGACCATAAAGAAGTAGATGCTTTAAAACAATTGCTTGTTAAAAATCAAGCTGATGAAAACTTTATTTTACAAATAGGCGATTGTGCAGAAGACACAAGCAAAAACACAAAAGAATATAGCTACAACCAGTTTGTTTTCATAAACTCACTTGCAAAAGAACTACAAAACACACTAGGCACTAAAGTTTTAAAAATAGGACGAATAGCAGGGCAACTTGCTAAGCCAAGGTCTGAAAACTATGAAGATAAAGAAAAACAAGTTTTAAACTATTTTGGCGACCTTATAAACAGCCCAGTTTTTAACCAAAATCTAAGGCAAGCAGACCCTTTAAGGATTTTAAAAGGTTATGTATTTTCAAAACAAGTAGCAAACCATTTAAAAAACTTTTCTTTAAAAGCTAATTTACAAAGTGATGATTTTATTTTTACATCGCA
>CAYYLE010000002.1:67479-92953 GCA_964472375.1 uncultured Rickettsiales bacterium | reverse complement strand
AAAACTTTTCTTTAAAAGCTAATTTACAAAGTGATGATTTTATTTTTACATCGCATGAAATGCTTTTACTACACTATGAAGAAGCATTAACAAAACTTATAAATGGAAAAAACTATAATCTTTCTGCCCATAATTTATGGATTGGTGACAGAACAAAAGAAAGTGATAATGCCCACGCATACTTTGCAAGCCTTATACAAAACCCAATAGGCATTAAAGTTGGGCCTAAAACTGACCTGCAAGACCTTAAACAAACCATTTTTAAAATAAACCCAAATAACGAAAAAGGTAAAATAAACATAATTACAAGGTTTGGTTGTGAAAATGTTTTCTTTTTAAAAGAGCTTGTTGCTATGCTTTCTCGCAACAATATTAATCATAGCTTATTAGCCGACCCTATGCACGGCAATAATAAAGTTGTTTTTAACAAAAAAGTTCGTCTAGTAGATGAAATAATAAAAGAAGTTAGCCTTATTAAAAACACTCTTGAAAGCTTAGGTAAAAAACTAAATGGCATTCACTTAGAAGCTTCAGTATTTTCTGAAAAAGAATGCTTTTACAATAAAGAAGATTGCATTAACCAAATAAAACCACTATGCGACCCTAGGCTATCTGCAATGCAAAGCTTTGATTTAATAAAAAATGTTTTTAAAAACTAAAACCTTTAAAAAATCTACTTGTTTTATAATGTTTTAATAACTGCTTTTTTATTGTAAAATTTAGTTGTTTAATCAAACCTTTAATAAATTGAAACACAATGCCCAACTTAAATATTGCTATTGTTCAAAATAATATTTTTAGCTCTAATTTACAAGCAAACACACAAAACTTTATTGAAAAACTAAAGCAAATACAAAACACTAGCTTAGTTTTAAGCCCCGAGCTTGCACTTTGTGGCAAAAACCCTAAAGATTTACTTTTAAGTGATGATTTTATTAAAAATCATGAAAATTATGTGCGAGAAGTTGTTAAAATAAGTGAAAATCTTAACTTTAAAATTCTTTTAGGTGTGCTTTTAAAAAAAGATGGCAAGCTTTTTAATGCTATGGTTTTAATTGAAAATGGTGCTATTTTACAAACATTTTATAAACAAGAGTTTGAAAAAAACTCACTATTTGATGAAAATAAATATTTTAGTATCAAAGAAAGCAACAATACTTTAGAGCTTGATGGCAAAAAAATAGCTCTTGTGTTATCTTCAAGCCCTTTATCTATACAAAACAATGATGTAAAAACAGCTGATTTAGTGCTTTTTGTTTCAAGCATTGCTTACGAAAAAAACAAAGATTATAAAAAAGAGCTACAAAAACAATCGTTAAACATCGGTAAAAATATTTTACATGTTAATTCATTAGCATACGAAAACGGCATAGTTTTTGCAGGTGATGTTAGCTTGCATGAAGGCTCTAAAACTAAAGAGTTTAATAAATACTTTAACCAAAATATTATTACACTTAAAACAGAAGTAAACCAAACACAAAGCCAAGAGGAAGAAATCTATAACGCAATTTGCTTTGGCTTTACAAACTTTATAAAGCAAAATGGTTTTACAAAAGCTGTTTTTGGTTTAAGTGGCGGTGTAGATAGTGCTATATGTGCAACAATTGCCTGCGATTGCCTGGGTGCTGAAAATGTATACACCTATATGCTTGCTTCTAGGTATACATCTTCATCTAGTTTAGAAGATGCTAAAACAACGGCTGATAATCTGGGTTGCTCTTATAAAGTGGTATCTATACAAAATATAGTTGAAGAAAATATAAAAGAAATAAGCACAAATGAGCCTGACATTGCCTTAAGTCCTCTTGCTTTAGAGAACATACAATCACGCATTCGTGCTAATATCTTAATGGCAATATGCAACAGCTTGCAGGGTTCTGTTTTAATTGCAACAGGTAATAAATCTGAAATTGCAACGGGTTTTTGTACACTATATGGTGATACCTGTGGTGCTTTGGCTCCTATTGGTGATATTTTAAAAACCGACCTTTACAAAATAGTAAAATGGCGTAATGAAAATGTACCAAAAAATAGCCTACTGCAAAAAAACAATGTTATAGCACAAAATATTTTAGTTAAAGCACCAAGTGCAGAACTAAACACAAACCAAAAAGACGAAGACCGCCTACCTAAATACACAAAACTAGATAAAGTGATAAAACTATTAATTGAAGATAGTTTAAACTATGAAGAAATTTTAAAAGAAATTGATAAAGAAACACTTGATGAAGCTATTTCCTTAATAACACACAATGAGTTTAAAAGAAAACTACTGCCAAGTGCTATAAAAATTAGCAAAAAAAGCTTTTTACCCAATGAATGGAGCTTTGGTTTACTAAAAAACACTAATATTACTGGAAGATAAAAAATGACAAAAAGATTAAGATTTGCCCCAAGCCCAACAGGTAATATCCACATAGGAAATACCCGAATAGCACTAATGAACTATCTACTAAGTGCAAAAGAACAAGATGCAGAGTTTATACTAAGAATTGACGATACTGACCAAGAAAGGTCTAAACAAGAATACATAGACAATATAAAAACTGACCTAAACTGGCTTGGCTTTAAAGTAGATGATGTGTTTAACCAATCATCAAGATTAGATCTTTATGAAAATGCCCTAAATAAACTAAAAGAACAAGGTTTAGCATATGCATGCTATGAAACCCCAGAAGAACTTGAATATAAAAAGAAAAGATTGCTTTCACGTGGTAAACCACCAATTTATGACCGTGAAATGCTTACACTTAGTGATGAAAAGCGTAAAGAGTACGAAAAAGAAGGTAGAAAAGCTTATTATAGATTTAAAATAAGTGATGAAAAGATAACCTGGGAAGATAAAGCAAAAGGTAAAATAGAGTTTGAAGGTGCAAATATAAGCGACCCTGTTCTTGTAAGAGAAAATGGTAGCTTTTTGTATATGCTGCCTTCAGTAGTTGATGATATTGACTACAAAATAACTGATATTGTAAGGGGTGAAGACCATATTGCAAACACAGCTATACAAATTCAGATGATAAAAGCCCTAGGCGGAAAAGTGCCAAACTTTGCACATATATCTTTTATAACTAATGATACCGGGCAAGGTCTTTCAAAAAGATTTAATGACCTTTCTATCATGAAATTAAGAGAGCAAGGCATTAGTGCATCTTCTATTACAAGCTATTTATTCTCTTTAGGAACATCTGAAAGCAAAATATACCCTAACTTAGAAGATATGGCTAAAGATTTTTCAATAAGCAACTACGGTAAAGGTAGTGTTAAGTTTAGTATTGATAAACTTAAAAAAATCAACTCTCACTTTACTCAAAACCTACCTTATGAAAAAGCTTTAAAATACATTCCACAAGATATTGCAGAAGAAAACAAGCAAGAATTTTGGAATATTGTAAAAGACAATATTGAAAATGTAAACGAACTTTCTTTTTGGCAAAATATTTTATTTAATAGCGAAATGAAATATGAAATCAAAAATAAAGAGCTTGCTAAAGCATTACTTGAAAATTTACCTGCTGATTTAAATGAAGAAAGCTTTAAAGAAACAGTTGCTAAAATTAAAGAGCAAACAAACCTAAAAGGCAAAGAGCTTTTTATTGGCATAAGGCAAGCTCTTACATCTTTAGAGCATGGCCCTGAACTTTCTAAGGTTGTTAACTTAATGAGCCTAGAAAGTATAAAAAATCGCCTAAAAATAAACTCTTAAAAGCACTAAACACAAGGTAGCCTAATTACAGCAAGTTACTTTGTGTTTTTCTTAAAAACTATTATTTTTAAAATGTGTATTTATTTATAATCCTGCTATGTTGGTAACAAATACATATTCTATTAAAAAACTTTATTTCCTAGCACTATGATTTTAAAACCTTGCAAAGATTTGCTTTAAATAAGCTTTACAGATGCTGCCCAATCCCATGATGCACAACATTGTAGCATTTTCAATCAAGGCTATACAAAAAGTAAATTTTTAGCTTATTGATAACTAAACTTTCATTAATTATTTTAAATAATTTGCTTTTTGTTTTATAAAACTATTGTAGAAATTGCTATTGCCAACTTGTTTGCATAGCAAATAACTATAAAAAATTTAACAACATTAACTTTTATACAAAAACCTTTAGCTAAAGGTTAAAAAAAATATAAAGACTTGCAAAAGCAAAGATAACAGTAATTTAGTGCAAGATATTTCAAATAGGTTATTCTAATACTATATTTAGCAAAATTCAACTATTTACTAGCCAACAATAAGCTTTTAGTTGAGTTATTAGTGCCAAATTATAGGTTTATTTTATCAGGCCTCTTGTAAAGAACATCTATTAACTACTTTATAATCTCTAGTTTTTCCTATAAAGGGATTTTTTGCTTTCTTATTGTGTTATCTATATTTTTAAAAACAATCATTAGAAGAGAGATTTTAAGCATATATCTTTGATTTGCAAGAAAAAGAAAAACAATAAGCTAACAAGATTGCAATAGCTTACTTAAAAAATTTTATCTTAAAAAAAGAATAAAGAGACCCTAAAAAGAGCCTCTTTAAAGAGTTTTACAAACTACTGACCTATTTTGATTTTTTCAATAAGCTCTTTAATAGTAGGAATATAACCATCTTTATAAAGCTCATCAGTAGCAAACCTGTAACCATAATGACCAGAGAAAGCAAGATTGTTTTCTACATCGCCAACATGTGCAATATTTTGTAAACTTTTTTGAATACAGAAAGACCTAGGGTCAGGAGACTTACCAGTACTATATGGCTCTTTATCTTTCCATCCACTAAACATACAATGGCTTAGGCAACCCATACAACCTGCTTGGTCTTGTTTTATTACTTCAGATTCTTCTTTAGTAACAAAAACAACAGTGTTATCAGGTGTACGCATTAAGTAATTGTAGCCTTGCTCTAACCATGATTTTGCATTTTCTGCATCTTGTTGCTTAATGTAAACAAACCTTTTTGCATCTGGTCTTATAGAAAATTCTTCTGTAAAGGTTTCATCTTTTTCTCGCGAAACTTCTACCTGTCTTGCTGACCTTTCTTCAAGATTTATTAAAAACTTGTTTCTAGCAGCAGAAGAATAAAAACCAGTTGGGCTAAATTTATTTAAAGAAATATCACCTTCTTTAAGGTTTAAAAGCAGTTGCTTCCAAGTGTCAGGTATAGGGCTTTCTTGTGTTACAAGCGGTCTTGTACCAAACTGAAAAGCAACAGCACCAATTTCTTTATTGTCTATATAGTTTTCCCATTCTTTAAGCTTCCAAACACCACCTGCAATAATAATAGGCACATGCTCTAAACCAACACTATTAAGAAAAGTTCTTATAGCACTAACTCTAAGAAACGGGTCTTGCTTTTGCTTTGGGTCTTCAGCACTTGAAAGACCATTATGCCCACCTGCAAGCCATGGGTCTTCATAAACCACACCGCCTAAAAGGTCAGCTGTTTTGCTATATGCTCTTTTCCATAAAATAGCTAAAGCTCTTGCTGAAGAGATAATAGGATAATAATAAGTATTGTATCTAGCACAAATTTCAGCAAGTTTGTAAGGTAAGCCAGCACCACTTGTAACACCAGCTATTGTACCTTTTGCATTTTTTAAAACTTCTTCTAAAATATGCTCTGTTCCACCTGCTTCCCATAGCACATTCATATGCACAGGGCCTTTTTTGTCAGCTATTTCATATGCTATCTCTGCTTGTGCTAATGCACCATCAATGGCATACCTTGTTAGCTTTTCAAACTTTTCTCTTCTTGTTAGCTTGCTATCATATACTTGAGGAATAACATTACCGTTTTCATCGTAGCTATCTGCATTAACACCTGAAAAAGTACCAACTGCACCATTTAAAGCAAAGTTACCTGCTGTTACACCACTTGAAACAGCAACACCCTTTCCACCTTCTATGATAGGCAGTACATCATAACCTGATATTTTAACATTTTTTAATAACACGACTTTAGATCTCCTTTAATTTAAGGCTAACTCTACCCTTGTCACCTAGCTCAACAACCACAACATCAAGAACATCACCTTCTTTTACATAATCATGGCTTTTAGCAACTTTTTTCTTTAGGTCTTCTGCTCTTGCAAATTTACTAATATGTAAAAAACCATCAACAGAACCTATTAAATTAACAAATGCACCAGCATCAATAACTTTTACAACCTTACCTGTGTAGTGTTGACCAACTTCAGCAGAAGCTGTTAAGTTTTTAATGTGTTTTTCTGCTCTTTGCGCATCTTCTAAGCTCTCACCTGAAATTTTAACTGTACCATCATCAGTTATTGAGATTTTTACACCAAAATCTTCAGTAATTTGCTTAATTACTTTACCACCTGCACCTATTACATCTCTGATTTTGTTTTTATTAATTTTTAAAGTAACAAAAACAGGAGCATATTTAGAAACAGTTTCTCTTGACTCTGTTAAAGAAGAAGCCATTCTACCTAGAATATGCATTCTGCCTTCTTTTGCTTGTAGTAAAGCTTGTTCCATAATATCTTTTGTAATAGAAGTGATTTTAATATCCATTTGCAATACAGTTACACCTTTTTCTGTACCTGCAACTTTAAAGTCCATATCACCTAGGTGGTCTTCATCACCTAATATATCACTTAATACAACATATCTATCGCCTTCTTTAATTAAACCCATTGCAATACCTGCAACTGGCTCAAAAGGTACGCCTGCATCCATTAATGATAAACTAGTACCACAAACAGTTGCCATAGAAGAAGAACCATTTGATTCAGTAATTTCAGACACAACTCTTATAGCATAAGGGAAATCTTCTCTGTTTTGCTTTGCTAAAACTTTTTCAATAGCTCTTGAAGCTAAACGACCATGACCAATCTCTCTACGACCAGGAGCTCTTAAAGGACCTGTTTCGCCAACTGAATAAGGAGGAAAGTTGTAATGCAATACAAAAGGATTTTCATTAACACCATCAAGTGTTTCAGACATTTGCATATCTTCTTTTGTACCTAAAGTTGTTACAACAAGTGCTTGTGTTTCACCTCTTGTAAATAATGCTGAACCGTGGCATCTTTCAAGTAAAGATGTTTCTGTTTCAATTGGTCTAATATCTTTTAAACCTCTGCCATCTATTCTAGATGATGTATCTAAAACACTTGTTCTTACAACATCTTTTTTTACATCTTTTAGTAGAGTTTCAAACTTAAGCTCTACTTGCTCTTGGTCAAATTTTTCTAAACCAAGTACATGTTCTCTTGTTTTGCTTGCAACTTCTTCAAGTGCTTTTACTCTGTCTTGCTTAGAAAGTATTGCATAAGCGGCCGTAATATCTTTTCTTGCAAAGCTATCCATTTCTTTTAAAAGCTCTTGCTCAACTTCGCAAACTTTAGGGCCTTCCATTTTTGCTTTGCTAACTTGTGATGCAAAGTCTTCTAAAAAATCAGCTAATTCTTTACATTTTTCATGACCTTGTTGCACAGCTTCTAGCATCTTGATTTCTTCAAGCTCTGATGCCTCTGACTCAATCATTAAAATACCTTCTTTAGTGCCCGCTAGCACAAGGTCTAAGCTTGATTCTTGCTTTTCTTTATTAGTCGGGTTAAATACGAACTCATCATTCACTAAACCAACACGACAAGCACCTAAAACATCATGCACAGGCGCCCCTGAAATAGCAAGTGCAGCCACAGCACCAACCATGGCTACAACATCAAGTGGGTTTTCTTTATCGTAACAAAGTGTTTGAACATTAATATTAACTTCATTGTAAAAACCTTTAGGAAATAAAGGTCTTATTGGTCTGTCAATTAACCTTGCTATTAAAACCTCATGGTCTTTTGGCTTGGTTTCTCTTTTAATATAGCCCCCTGGAATTTTGCCAGCAGCGTAATATTTGTCAATGTAGTTAACAGTTAAAGGAAAAAAATCTAACCCTGCTTTTGGCTCTTTAGCAATAACCAAAGTAGCAAGTACCGAAGTACCTCCATAAGTTGCAACAACACTTGCTGTTGCTTGTCTTGCTATTTTTCCTGTTTCAATTGTTAGTTCTTTTCCGCACCAATTGAAAGTGCTTTTTTTAATGTCAAACAAACTGTTTTTCCTTGATAATTAACTATTTTAAAGGTCTGATACCTAAAGCTTTAATAAGTTGAGTGTACCTTGCCATATCTTTATTTTTTAAGTATCTAAGTAGTCTTCTTCTTTTACCAACCATAATCATAAGACCTCTTCTTGAGTGGAAGTCTTTTTTATGAACTGACAAATGCTCTGTAAGATGAGAGATACGAGCTGTTAATAAAGCTACTTGAACATCTGGTGAACCTGTATCACCTTCTTTAACTGCATAAGTATTTATAATATCTTGTTTACTTTGCGACATCTTAATAATTCCTTCTGATTAATAATTAAAAACTTTTAAAATACGGAATCCTTTTTCAACACTGTTTTCCATAAGAGCTATAACCTTATTTTCATAAACAGCACGAAAAATACCATTAGCAAGTGGCAACGGAAAATTATAAGCTATAAGACCATTGCACAACTTCTTTGCAATATCACTTTCTAAGTGCAATACCGGGATATCGTCCAGAACATTATTCATAGAAAGCAACTTGTTACTTATATCATATATAGCCATATTTTGCAAATCATTTAAGTCAATGCATTGGCTAAGACTAAAGCCACCAACTAATACTCTTTGCAAGTAATCTACATAGCCTAATGTGTTTAAATAAGAAGCAATGTCAAAAGCTAAAGACCTTATGTAAGTTCCCTTGCTAACAAGAGCATAAACTGTTGCTTTTCCTTCTTTTTCATTAAAATCCCTTAGATACATATCTTTTATAAAAACTTGTCTTTTTTTAGATTCAAGGTCAATATCTTCCGCCTTACCTTCTCTTGCAAGTTTATAAAGTCTTTGCCCATTGTGTTTTAATGCTGAAAATAAAGGAGGAATTTGCATATAGCCACCTTTAAAGTGTAAAATAGCTTGTTTTAAATCAGCTTCAGATATATTAAAGTTTTTATCTTCTAATAAAACCTCTCCTGTGCTATCAAGCCCTTGCCTATGCTGACCAAACTTAATAGTAAAAATATAAGCCTTATCTTTACCCAAAACATAATCTGAAAGCTTGCAACCATTACCTATTAAAATAGGTAAAACTCCACACGCAAAGGGGTCTAAAGTTCCCCCATGTCCAACTTTTGAAGATTTTGAAAGCTTTAAAATTCTTTTAATCTTAGCAACAGCATGTGCTGAACTAATACCTTCTGGCTTATTTAAAAGTAAAACACCATGCATTTAAAAAACCTTTTTTAAAAGCTACTAGTTAAATCGTCTAAACGCTTGTTTATTTCTTCGGTATCTTCTATCAAAGTATCTTTAATGAAGATTAAATTAGGAACGCTTCTTATTTTCATTCTTCTACCAAGCTTACCTTTAATATAACCTGCACTTTCATTAAGTGCTAAAACAATATCATCGCTTTCAGCTTTATTAAAAGCCGAAACATAAACCTTTGCAGAAGTTAGGTCTATTGAAACATCAACATAGTTAACAAAAATCTTTTTGTCAAAAAGTTTTATATGTTTAACCTGACCTTTTAAAAACATATCTGTAAGAATATGCCTTATATTTTCTGAAACCTTTAATTGTCTTGTAGATTTTTCTTTCATACTTTTCCAAAAAAAAATACTTAAAGTAGCAAAATAAAACCTGTTTAAGAAAACTCTATCTTGCTACTTAAAGTAAAAAATATTTATGTTATTTTATATCTTCTAAAGTACGCTGAACTTCTTTCACTTCAATTGCCTCTATGCAGTCGCCAACTTTAATATCATTGTAAGAAGTAATACTTAAACCACACTCATAGCCTTCTTTAACTTCTTTTACTACATCTTTAAACCTACGCAATTGCGATAAATTACCTTCGTAGATAACAATATCATCTCTTGTTAGTTTAACCTTAGAATCTGACTTAATAGAACCACTTGTAACATAACAACCTGCAATATTGCCAAATTTAGAGCTACGGAATACCTCTCTAACCTCAGCACTACCTATAATGCTTTCTACAATACTTGCATCAAGCATGCCTGAAAGATAGTTTTTAACATCATCTATTACATTATAAATAATAGAGTGGTAACGAATATCAACAGCGTTTTGGTCTGCTAATGTTTTGGCATTTTTATTAGCTCTAACATTAAAGCCAATTACTAAAGCATTAGATATATTAGCCATATTGATATCACTTTCATTAATAGCACCTGTTGCACTATGAACTATCTTTACACCAACTTCTTCATTTTCTATTTTTAAAAGAGAACCAATAATAGCCTCAACAGAACCATGTACATCTGCTTTAATGATTACAGAAAGTATCTTTTTATTGCCAGAATTTGACAAGAATTTTTCAATATTATCTTTCTTTTCTTTGCTTGCTTTTTCTAATTTATATTTTTCAATTCTTAAGTTTGCAATATCTCTTGCTTTTGCTTCGTTTTCTACAACCCAAAAGTCATCACCTGCCTGTGCGGTTGTATCATAACCTGCAATTTCAACAGGTTGCACTGGGTAAGCTTTTTGTAAGCTTTTTGAATGCTCATTGTTGATTTTTCTAACCTTACCAAAGCACATACCAGAAACAAAAATATCACCAACTTTTAGCTCGCCTTCTTGTACTAAAATAGTAGATATAGAGCCTGTCCCTTTCTCCATTCTGCTTTCTAGAACAAACCCTTTTGCTCTACCTTCATAATGAGTTTTTAAGTCCATAATTTCAGATTGAAGTAAAATACTGTTTATAAGCTTATCTAAATTTAAACGCTTAAGAGCTGATATTTCAACACAAAGCACATCACCACCTAGCTCTTCTACAAACACAGAATGTTGCATTAGCTCAGTTTTTACTCTCATTGAATCTGCTTCTGGCTTGTCTATTTTATTAATAGCCACAACAATAGGAACATTAGCAGCTTTAGCATGGTTAATAGACTCAACAGTTTGTGCATTTACACTATCATCAGCTGCAACAACAAGCACAACAATATCTGTAATTTCAGCACCTCTTGTTCTCATTGCTGAAAACGCCTCATGACCTGGGGTATCTAAAAATGTAATTGCCTTATTATCTTCTGTAATATACTGATAAGCACCAATATGCTGAGTAATACCACCTGCTTCTCTTGCTGTTACTCTTGTTTGCCTTAAAGCATCAAGCAACGATGTTTTACCATGGTCAACGTGACCCATAACAGCTACAACAGGTCCTCTTGCCTCTAGCTTTTTATCTTCGCTACCTGCTTGTAGTGAATCTTCAACTAAGCTATCTGAAACTCTTTCAAATTTATGTCCAAGCTCTGTAATAACAAGCTCTGCAGTGTCTGAATCAATAGTATCATTTGCTGTGTATTGGTTTCCAAGGTCCATTAAAACTTTAATAACAGATGAAAGTTTTTCAGACATACGCCCTGCAAGGTCTTGCACTGAAATATAATCAGGCAATGCAACAGTACGAATAATCTTTTCTTGTTTTACTTTTACCTTTGCTTTGTCTTTTCTTTTAAACCTTTGGAACCTTTTTACAACTGGTCTTTCCTCAAACTCTTCTTTTTCTTCACTGCTTCCAGAATTAAATGAAAGGTTTGCTTTCTGTTTATTCCACTTTTTGTAAGTATCTTCAAAAGGGTTTGTTTTTTTAGCGTTAGTTTTATTCTCTGCCTTGTCTTCTTTAACTTCTACTGTAGTTTTGGCAGGAGCTTCTCTTTTTACCACTACTTTTTCTTCTTGTTTAATAGGCTCTACAACTGTTGGCTTGTAAACAACAGGCTTTGGCATACCCTGACCAAGAAAAGAACGAAAGTCTTTAGCATCTTTTTGTGTTTCTTTTCCAACACTTTGCGGTTGCTCTTCCAAAGCTTCTACCTTTTGCCTTGGCTCTTCTTTTATCTTCTCTTCTACTTTTGTTTCTGCTTGTTTTACAACTTCTACCTCTTCTTTAGTAGTTTCTAGTTGCTCTGCCTTAATTTCATGCTCTTGCTTGCCTTCATCTAAAGATTTATCAAACTCACTAAGAACAGGCATAGAAGGCTTTATTGAAGATTTAGAATCACCTAAAACATTTAAAGAACGCTCTAAAACCTTTTTGCGTCTTTCTCTTTCGCTTGAAGTTAAAGTTTTAGAATCAGAGCTTATATCTTCTTTATCTTTTGCTTTTTCTTGCTTGCTTGTTTTGTTAACAACATAAACACCAAAAGATGTGCTTGCAGAACTAAGCTTAGATTTTTTAATATCATCTAAGCTTCTTCCTATTGTAAGAGTTCTACGCTTTGTTGTTTTTTTACTTTCGTCGTGACTTTTGGTATCTTCATTATTTTTTATATCATCACTCATAAGAAACCGTCCTTTCACAATTCGTTTCTTTTTTCATTTAAAGTCTTTTCTAGTTTGAAATCTGTCTTGCTTTCAAAATTATAAAATCTGCTCTATCTTTATCAATTCCACCTGCTAAGCAATCAATCAACTCATAAGACGATAAATCAGATAAATCTTGCAATGTAAAAATCTCATTTTCTGCAAGTTGTTTTAATTCTCTATAAATTAAACCCTCAAAACTAATTAAAGAATCATCTAAACCTAAACGCTTTAATTTTTCTTGTTGTTCTTTTTCCTGTTGCTCTAAAAACTCTTTACTTCTTTCTTGTAGCTCTTGTGCTATCTCTTCATCAAAACCTTCAATTGAAACAAGTCTATCTATTGAGGCATTTAAAATATCTTTAACAGTGCTAAAGCCTTCAAATACCAATAAATAAGATGCAACTTCATCAATATCAAGTGCCTCTTTAAAGAAGTTAACTTTTTTAGATGTTTCTTCTTGGCTTTTTTCTGCTTCTTGCTCTGGAGTAAGTAGCTCAATTTTAGCACCTAAAAGCCTTGATAGTAACCTAACATTCTGCCCAGCTCTACCAATTGCAAGGCTTAGGCTATCAGGCTCTACCACTACTGTTACAACACCTACCTCTTCATCCACAATCACCTTTGAAAGCGATATTTTATTAAAAGCATTAATTGCAAAGTTTGCTAAGTTTTCATCCCATAGCACAACATCAATTTTTTCACCTGCTATTTCAGCAACTATTGAGTTAACTTTAGAGCCTTTAAAACCAACCACTGCACCCACTGGGTCTAGGTTGCTCTCTCTTGTGTACACTGCAACTTTAGCTCTTGAACCTGGGTCTCTTGCAATTGCTTTAATTTCAACTAAGCCATCGTAAAGTTCAGGAACTTCTTGCATGAATAACTTAAGCAAAAACTCATTTGTTGTTCTTGTAAGCAAGATTTGTATTCTTCTATCACTTCTTCTAACATCAGAAATTAAAAATCTGTATCTGTTACCAACTTCCAATCTTTCATTAGGAATAAAGCTAGATTTTGCTACATAGCCTTCTGCTTTACCAAGGTCAATTACTGCACCAAAGTTGTCAATATGTTTAACTAAACCAGAAACAATAGTGCCTTTTTTCTCAATGAAAGCATTAAATTCTTTTTCTTTTTCAGCACCTAGTATTTTTTGACTAAGCATATGCCTAGATATTTGTGCCGAAACCCTACTAAAATCAACAGGTGGTAGTTCTTCTTTTATCTCATCATCTATTTTGGCATCTTGCTTAACTTTTAAAGCATCTTCTAAAGATATTTCTTTATAAATATTGCTTACTTCTTCAACAACTTTTAAAACTTTAAAAACAGCAATAGCACCATTTGTTTTATTTATATCAACATCAATAGTGTTATAAGACCCATATTGAGATAAAGCCATTTTTATAACAACTTCTTTAATAGAATCAAAAACCTCGTCAAGAGGAATATCTTTTTCTTTTGAGATTATATTAATAACATTTATTAATTCTGGTCTTGGTTGCCTAGTTATATAGTTATCTACTAACATTTTATTAAATTCCTATATTTAAAATTTTACTTTTTATTAAAAATGTTTAATTTTTTTATTAGCTTGTCGTTAAACAAAACCTTTGCTTGGGAAATATTTGCAAACTCTATTTCCTGCTCTTTATTTTTGTAGCTTACAATAACACTTTCTTCTAATACATTTAAAATTTCTGCTTTAAGCTGCATTGAGTTATCTTCTAAAGCTCTGTGTAGTTTTAATTTTATATCAAGCCCTTTGTGGTTTTCATAATCTTTTTTATTAAAAAGAAGCCTATCTATCCCCGGTGATTCAACATTGATAAAAAACTCAGTCTCTGCTTCATCTTCTTCAAGAGCTAGTTGAATTTTTTTTGCTATAAGGGTGCAATCATCTATTGAGATTTTTTGCTCTCTATTTTTATAGTCTACTACTGCAACTATATTAAATCCACTGTTTTCCCTAGCAACAGCAAGTGTAAGTAGCTCGTATAAAGTATCTTCAAGTAAAATGTTAATTATAGACTCTAGCTTTTGCTTTAAAGGCAACATGTAAAAAGACCCTGTAATTGTTATAAATCATAACACCTGCTAAAGGTGCATAATATACATATAACAGGTGAACACATGGTTAAAGTATATCATGTTGCTTTTGTTTTTCAACTTTTTATGTAGCAAAGTACTTAAAATAGATTAAATTTTAACAAAAAATCTATATACAAGATGCACTGATGTTACTTTTTGCAATAATCAAAATAATAGATATTTGATTGTTTTTCTATTGCTTTTTGCTCATACCTTGTAATTAAGTGGTTTTTAGGTTCTTTTAGTCCATCTTCTAGCTCTATATTACTTAAGCCATCAAAGCCATTTAAAAACTTATTACCATAAATTGCATAATCTTCGTGGTCTGTTGCAAACCTAAAATTACCACCTTGCTTTAAAACTCTGCGAACTTGCTCTATATTTTTTTGCGATATAAAGCGTCTTTTGTTATGGCGTTTTTTTGGCCAAGGGTCAGGAAATAAAAGCATAACAGAACTTAAGTAAGAACTTGGGAGCTTTTGCAAAAGCTCTCTTGCATCAACATTAAAAATAATTAAGTTATCTATGCTTTTATCATGTAACTTAACTTTCTTTAAAAGAGAAGCAACACCATTTAGATAAACTTCGCAAGCAATATAGAATTTATCACTGTTATTTATCGCAAGGTTAAAAATATGCTCACCATATCCAGTGCCAATTTCTAAAGATATATCTTTAAAATCGCTAAATATATTACTAAAGTAATCTTCTTTTAACCCTTCTAAATCTTTATCTTTTACCACAATGTTGCTTGTACTTAAAAGCTCTTCTGCCTCTTTGCTAAGAAAGCTCTGCCTTCTTCCATAAAGCTTTTGTTTAAATTGCATACTGATATTTAAACATTAAAGTATTTTTTTATATCATCTACAAGGTCTGTGTCTTCCCACTTAAACCCATCTTCTTCTGCACCTTTTCTACCAAAATGACCATATGTTGCAGTTTGCTTATATCTTGTTTTTCTAAGATTAAGTTTTTCAATAATTGAAGATGGTGTTAAAGATATATTTTTTGTAATATATTCTTCCACATCACTTTGCTTTACTAAACCAGTGCCACCAAAATTCACATACAAAGAAAGTGGCTCTGAAACACCAATAGCATAAGAAACCTGAATAAGGCATTGTGTTGCTAAACCTGCTGCAACAATGTTTTTTGCTAAGTAACGAACCATATAAGCAGCTGACCTATCAACCTTGGTTGCGTCTTTACCAGAAAACGCACCGCCACCGTGAGGGGCATAACCACCGTATGTATCTACTATTATTTTTCTTCCTGTTAAACCTGTATCTGAATCAGGTCCTCCTATTGTAAATACACCTGTTGGATTAATGAAAAACTTTGTATTTTCACTAAATAAATGGCTTGGTAAAACCTCTTTTACCTCTGGGATAATAATAGATTTTACATCTTCTAAAAGCAGATGTTTTTCATGCTGATGAGAAACAACAATTGAAAGCAACTCAACTGGCTTTTTATCTTCATACCTTAGTGTTACCTGTGCTTTAGCATCTGGTAAAAGACCTGAAATAAGGTTGTTTTTTCTCTTTTTGCTTAGGTGTCTTAGTATATCATGAGAATAATCTATAGCCGATGGCATATAAGTGCTTGTTTCATTGCAAGCATAACCAAACATAATACCTTGGTCGCCTGCACCTAGCTCGGTTTCACTCTTGTTTACACCAACTGCAATATCGCTTGATTGTTCATGAATAAAGTTTTCTATACTTAGCTTTTCATAATGAAAGCCATCTTGCGTATAACCGATTTTTTTCACAGTTTCTCTTACTGCTTTTTCTATATCTTGTTTAGAGATATTAGCAGTAGATGAGCACTCACCAGCTAGCACAACTTTATTTGTAGTTACAAGGGTCTCAACAGCAACCCTTGCATTTTCATCTTGCTCTAAAAATAAATCTAAAATAGTATCTGAAATTTGGTCGGCTACTTTATCTGGGTGCCCTTCAGAAACAGATTCACTTGTAAAAATATAGTTACTTCTCATACAACTATCCAATAAAAATATTGCAAACTCACAAAAGTAATCTTATAGCAATATTTTTAAGATAAAGCAAACATTAAATATTATTAGCTTTTACTTTTATCAAGCGACTTGATAAAATTTGTTAAAAGTTGAGCTTGCTCGGGGGTAATATGCTTAGAAAACAAGCTAAAAAGCTCATAAGACTCTTGGTTGCTTTCAACACCTGAATCGTTAGCTAAATAATTTGCAACTTGCTCTTTGTGTTTTAGCTCTGATGCAAAATCATCACTTAAAAAATATCTAACATCAAGACCTAAAAAATCTGCTAATACTGTTAGCTTTTCTATTGAAATAGCATTGGTGCCAGACTCATACTTTTGTACTTGCTGTGAAGATACCTTTAAAATATCACCAATTTGTTTTTGAGTGTATCTGCGTTCAGCTCTTGCCTGTTGAAGTTTTTTACCAATTATATTAGTAGACAAAGTTTCATACAAAGTTCTTTTTTTCTTCATAATATCTTGTGCCTCCCTTATTTAATTTAATTTTTTAAGGTTTAATGTACAATAATAACATTAATACAACCACTTTAGATAGACAATTTAATTAAAACGCTATTTTTAGTATAAAGACGGGTTTTAACTAAAGCAACACCATGCTTGTTAAATAATGCTGTAATGCCATTGTTAGACACCCTAAACACATTGTGTTTGCTAGATATTGCATGGATTGCAGAAAGCGCTAAATGATGGTAAGGCTGTGTTGTTTTTCCATACCAAGCATCATTTGTAATATTTATAATAAAATTGATATTTTCGTATTTTTCTTTTTTACCTAAAAAACCAACCTCATAACATATTAAGGGCAAAAACTTTACATTTTCTACTGAAAGCACCTTATAGCCATCGCCTTTTGCAAACCCATAGTTACCAACTACTGATTTACTAGTAAAAGGCAAATACTCTCCTACCGGTACAAGATGGTATTTATCATAATAATTTACAATCCCTTTGTTAGATATTGTAAAAAGGCTATTATAGGTGTTGCCTTTATCATCTTGCCTTAATGCACCTGTTATAACATACTGGTTGTCTTTTAAGCGTTTTGCTATATCTTGCACAACAAAATTATCATTATCTTTTATATAGCCATCAAAGGCACTTTCTGGTAGTACAATTAGTGTTGTGCTTTCCGTTTCAGGCAAATTACTAAATGCAATATCCATGGTGCTTTTGTGTCTTTCTAAAGTATTTATACCTCTTACTTTTTCTATTTGGTCAACATTTGGCTGTATTAGCTTTACAAAAATCTCTTCTTTATTCTCTTTTGCATCTTGCGTGCTATTTATGTACTTATAGCCATCTATATAAAGCAGTGAAAAAATGCTAACCATTGCTACAACTGCAAAAACAAAGTGTTTAATTTTATTAGATACAAAAAACACAAGCGGAATTAAAAAAACACAAGTAAAAATAAAATTAGCAATATTTATATTTGTAAAACGCAAAAATTGAATAAAAGTTAAATTATTAGAAAAAGCAATAGGAAGGTCGTACCAAGGTACTATGTTTGTTTTTACAAAAGTAATAATTGTATAACTTAAAGCCATTAAAAAAACATAAACTATATGGTTTTTGTTTTTAAAAATATCTTTAAACACAAACAAAAATGAATAAAAAAAGCCAATTATTATACTTTTACCCACAACTGCCAAGCTTGCTAACAAAGGGCTTGCTGTTGAAATATAAACAGCGTTATAAAGCCAATAAAAACCACCTAAAACAAAAGAAAACCCAAAGCAAAAACCAAGCAAAAACCTTTGTTTAAAGCTTTTTGAATACACAACCCCAAGCAAATAAAGCACAGGAAAAACAAAAAACAAGATATACCAAACATTAAAATAAGGAAAAGCAAGGTTTTTTATCAAACCAATGGCAAAGGCGTAAGTGTAAAGCATTATAAAAAACTATTGTTGTTTATTTAGATTTCTAAAATCAACTTTTATAGAATTTATTTTATTTCTATCTCTTGCAATTATAGTAAACTCTATACCTGATTGATGTTTTATTACTTGGTTTTTTTCAGGTATTGTGCCACCTACCATAGAAAGCACAAGACCAGATACTGTATTAACCTCTTCTTTTTCAGCAAAAGAATAGTTAATTGTTTTTTCAAGCTCATCAAGCGGTGTTTTGCCAAGAACTGTTGCGATACCTTCTGATATTGTAGTAATTAAAACTTCTAGACCACGGTCATGCTCGTCTTGAATATCGCCTATAATTTCTTCTATCATCTCTTCAAGAGTTACAAGACCACTTACACTACCAAACTCGTCTAAAACAATTGCAATATGGGCTTTGTTTTGCCTCAAGTAAGCAATTGCCCTTAAAATCTTCATATAGGGATTAATGAAAATAATATCTCTTGTTATTTTTTCAATCTCAAAATCTTCTTTGTGCCTTGAATAATACAAAATATCTTTTGCATGAATAAAACCAAGAATGTTATCTAGGTCGTTTTCATACACAGGAATGCGTGAAAAACCAGTTTTTACAACAAGATTAACAATTTTATTAATTTCTGTTTTTGCCTCTACTGCTACAAGATCGCTTCTTGGCACAATTAAAGATTCTATATCCTTGCCATGTACTGCAACCAAGTTTTCAAATAGCTGCACTTCAGATGGACAGGTGTCTTTAAGGTTTGTTTCTTTGATAACTTTTATAAAATCCTTAAAGACATCTTCAATACCTACTTCTTGTTTCTTTTTAGCTAATAGATTAGCAATTTTTTTAAACATTTTTCCTTATTTTTAACTATTAAAATAATTATCCACCAAAGGCTTTAAGTCTTCACTTAACCCTATGTTTTTTAAAATTAGTTCTTCTTTTTCTTGCATTTTCTTAGCTTGGTCTTTTGTTATATGGTCAAAACCACAAAGATGCAAAAAACTATGTGTTAGCAAAACATACAAGTAGCTTGTAGTCTTT
Source organism: uncultured Rickettsiales bacterium (assembly GCA_964472375.1). GTDB lineage: Bacteria > Pseudomonadota > Alphaproteobacteria > WRAU01 > CAYYLE01 > CAYYLE01. The sequence goes on along the minus strand of CAYYLE010000002.1, from coordinate 73,500 downwards.
GTATTAAGCTCTCTTGCTTCTTGTAAAAGTTTATTATAACAAATAACAATGCTTCCAACATAACATTCTTGTTCTTTAAAATTTTGCAGCTCTTTCTCTGAATAATTTTGAAAAGAAAGTACATTTGTTGTTTTGTCTTTGCCTCTGTGCTCATTGTTAATCTCTTTTACATCTTCATCACTTAGTAAAAGTAGCTCTAGCTCCATAAAATCTATGTTTTGTGAAAACAAAACACCTGATAAATCTTTTTTGCAGAGGTGTAACAAAGAGGAAAAAAACAAATCAACATGCTCTTTTACAAAGTTTGCCTCTTCACCAATTTGGTTTTCATAGTTTATGGTAAACAAACTACTTTTGTCCAAACTTTTCTTCATATTCTTCAAATGCCTGAACTAATTGTTTTGCTGTTTTGCTTCTTACACTATCTTGAGAAGTAAACTCAACAATTGCTACTGTATCTAGGTTAGAAACAACAGAAACAACCTCTTTTAACCCACTTGTATTGTGTTTCATATAATCTATTTGGCTTAAATCACCTGCTATTACAAGCTTTGCCCCTACCCCAATACGGGTTAGGATTAGTTTTAGCTGTGTATAGCTTGTATTTTGTGCTTCGTCCAGTACTACAAATGCATCTTTAAAGGTTCTACCTCTCATATATGCAAAAGGCACAATTTCTATATCTTTGGTTTCTTGGGCAATATTAAATTGCTCTAAACCTAGCATCTCTTTAAGGGCATCATAAAGCGGTTGTAGGTATGGATCTAGCTTTTGGTATAAATCACCTGGCAAAAACCCAAGCTCTTCTCCTGCTTCTACTGCTGGCCTTGTTAGGATTATTTTCTTAACCTTACCAAGTTTGTAATGCTCTATTGCTTTTGCGATAGAAAGATATGTTTTCCCTGTACCTGCAGGACCTGTAACAAAAACAACATCACTATCTTCAATTTTATTACAAAGCTCTTTTTGGCTATTTGTTTTAGAATAAATGCTCTTTCTAGGTGTTTTTATAACAACCCTATCATCTTCTAAAGCATTGCCTTTTTCAGTTTGAGAAATTGCATAATCAATATCAAATTTTTCACTTTCTTCAGTAAAATTATTATAGATAAAATCAAAAACTTGCAAAGCTTTTTTGGCATTTTTCCCTTTTATGGTTAAGGAATTGCCATTACTTGCAAAACTTACATCAAATTGTTCTTCAAGCCTTCTTACATTTGTATTTAAAGACCCTAAAGCAAGCTTTAAAAGCTTTGTATCTTCATATTCTTTTATTATCTTTTTGCTGGTTTTCTTGTCATCAATCATTTCTCCAAACCTCCCTTTTGTATATAGCAATATTATATATCTTTTTTAGTATTTTGGCACGAAATAGACTTAGCTCTTTCAACAACACTTTTTGGTAACTCAGCTAAAGAAGCAATAAAGATTCCATAAGAATTTGTTGATACGCCTTTTTTTACTTTATACAGAAACTGCATATTATTTTCTTTATCAAACTCTATGGTGTAAAGGCTTAGATTTTCAATATTTTTTACTTTGTCTAAAATCTCATGATAATGTGTAGTAAAAATAGCTTTACACTTTAATTTTTGTGCAACATACTCAATTATAGATTGCAAAATAGCCGAGCCATCTTTAGAGCTTGTCCCCCTTCCTAGTTCATCAAAAATAACAAAAGACCTTTCAGTTGCATGGTTTAAAATAAAAGAACACTCTTGCATTTCTACCATAAAAGTTGATTTATCTTTTAAAAGGTCATCATATACTCCAAGGCGAGAGTATATAGCATCTCTTACACCTATTATGGCACTTTTTGCAGGAACATAACAACCAATTTGGGATAGAATAATTATAATAGCATTTTGTTTTAAATAGGTGCTTTTGCCTGCCATATTAGGGGCTGTTAAAACATGCACAAAGCTACTTTCTTCTGCCATATCCAAGTTGTTTTTAACAACTTTTTTAGAACCTTTTTTGCAAGCATGATGGTTTAGCAAAGCGTGGTAACCGTCTTTAATTATTATATTGTTACTATCTTCAATAGTTGGCTTTACAAAACCTTCTTGGCTTGAAACTAAAGCAAGAGAGTAAAAAACATCAATTTGTGCAATTGTATCTACAAGCTGATGCAAAAAAGCCCCATACTCTATTAGCTTGCTTGCTATATCTTCTGCGATTTCTTTTTCAAGCTCATTTTTTAGATTTTGATTTTTTAAAATCTCAAACTCTAATTCAGCTAATTTTTTACTTTTATATCTTGTTTCGTTGGTTAAAAACTGAATGTGGCTTAGGTCATTTTCATCAATATCTGCTGATAAAGTATTAGAAAAGCTTAAATAATAACCATAAATTGTATTTTTAGATATTTTTATTTTAGTTGATGAATAAAGCTCCCTGTAATCTCTTTCTATTTTTAAGAGCTTTTCATCTTTGCTATTTAAAAAATCAACACAGTTATCAAGATTGACATTAAAGCCTTTTTTAATAAAAGAATCTAAATCATCAATATCTTGCTCATTGCAATCAAGTAGTGCATCTTGCAATAAAGAAGCTAAATTATTATCAAAATTAATATTTTTAAATAAGTTGTTTAAAAGTGAAGGCTTTTGCCCATATGAATAAAGTATAACTTTTAACTCATGCATGTAAGAAATAGCATTTTTTGTAGTTATTAAATCTTTAAAAGATTGTTTTTTGCTTAGTATATTGCCAACACAACGCTGAATATTTTTAAAGCTTTTAAATCTTTCTTGTAAGGCATCTGCAAATGATTGATTTTGCATTAAAAACTCAACAACCTTAAGCCTTTCATTAATCGCAATATGGTTGCTATATGGTCTTAAAATTAAGCTTTTTAAAAACTTAGCTCCTACATTTGTTAAAGTATTATCAATTAAATATTTAAGACTATTTGAACTAAAGCCATCTTTGTTTTTTACGAGCTCTAAACCTTTTATTGTAAAACTATCAAGCTTAAGATAAAAACTACTGTTTATTAAAGATGGTGCTTTGAATAAAGAACAATCAAAATCATACTTAATATTTTTTATATAAATTAGTAAGTAAGCAACTGCAAATTTAGTGTTTTCATCTTCTAAAAAATCTTTTTGCATTAAAAGTGTGCTTTCTTGCAAAATATTATTAATTTCTCTAAGGCTTTTAGCTTCTTCAATTGTACTAAACACTGCTTTAAAAGAGTGTTTTTTAATCTCTTTTAGAGTTTCTTCACTTGCTACTACTTCTTTTGGATTTATAGAGTTTAAAGAGTTTATTAAAAGGTTTTTCTCTATTTTTTCTACAAACAAATCACCTGTGGCAATATCTGCCCAACAAAGATAGTAAAAACCTTTGCTTGATGGATTATTGTAAACCATTAGTACAAAATTATAATCACTATCGTCTAATAAGTAATTATAAGGAACAATGCCAGGAGTAATTTTGTGTGTAATTTCTCTTGTTACCAAGCCGTTTTTATTTTCTTTTCCATCTTCTATTTGGTCACATATTGCAACTTTATAGCCTGCAGAAACTAGCTTAGCTACATAGCTTTCGTGACTATGTGCTGGCACGCCACACATAGGGATTTCAAATCCTTTTATTTTTCTTCTTGTTAAAGTTATTGCAACATTTTTACAAAACTCTAAAGCATCATCAAATAAAAGCTCGTAAAACTCTCCTACACGAAAAAGAACTAAATAATCTTGGTGTTCGGATTTTATATTAATGTATTGAGTGATAAGAGGAGGCAACAAAACCCCCTCTTCATTAACTAGATTTTTAAAGTAGTTAAATTCCATTCTTATCTAAAGAAGTACTTAATACCAACAGCTACTGAATGGAAACTATATGTAACATCTTGTGTTTGACCATACATATCATCATTGTAAGATGTAACTTCAATGTTACCTGATGTTAAGTATCTATATTCTACATTAAAGCTATACTTTAACCTTGGAACTTGGTAAACAAAACCAACCATAAACTGGTTTAAATTAACAGATTGTGCAGGTGCTGTCCAGTCTTCACCAAGACCCTGACCTTCACAAAAACCTGTATCTTCTTGGTTGTCTAAAGGACAGTTGTTATTGCCAAGGTCTTCATTAGCTAAATCACCAACTTCTGAAACATCTACCTTAGATATAGCAACTCTACCTTTACCGATACCATAACCTACATATGGGTACATTCTGTCACTAAACATTTTAAAGTCAAAGTACACATTGTACATTAAGTTCTTTTTTAGTGCTATCCAACCTGCAACCTGGCTTGTTGAATCTGCATCTGGGTTTACTTCAAGGTTTTGAATGTTTGAATAGTTACTACGCATATACATAGTTTCTATTTCACCTCTAAAATACCTTAAAACACTAACATTGTTTAAAGGAACAAAACCAATTTGAGCATTGTAACCAGCATAATCTAATATAGATAGTGGGTTTATCATTTTGTTTGCATCAAAGTCAAAAAATGTAGTATCACTTGCTATAATTGCACCACCACCTATATAGAATGAAAATAAAGGTCTTGCAACAGGCACTAAATCTTCTGCTTCAAACTCACTTTCTTCAGGTAATGGTATTTCTGTTTGTATTGGTTTATCTTGCTCTGCAAAGATAGTATCTAAAGGTGCAACAGTATTTGCACCACCTGTATTGCTTGTTTCTTCTGCAAACAAAGAGTTACTAAAAGTAGCAACTAAAAACCAAGCAACTAAAAACAATTTTTTCATAATCGTATATCACCCATCAATTAAAATCTATACTGTAAACCAAACATAACAGATTGCACTAAAGAACTCTCCTTGCCTATACTCTCTCTCGCGGCATTGTAAAGCTCTACACCCATTAAGTAGGTTCTATATTCCACATAAGGGATAATAGGAACAAACATTGTAAAGCCATCAACTTCTAAGCCAGCTGCTAACATAAGGTTCATCAAACTTGTTTTATACAAACCTGCATAGATATCATCAGTAACACTTTCTTCAAACACCTTGCTATTAAACATGCTATTGCCAAGGTCTAAAGCCAATCCTGCACTAACATATGGGTTTACAAAAGGAACTATACCCAAAACATTGTAGCTTGCATTTAATACAAGCATATTTGCTTTTATTGTACCACCTGCATTTGTTTGCTTAAAGTTCATATTATGGTAATCAGCCCCAACACTTATAGATGAAAGCAAAGGAAAATAAAAACCTAAACCAACTTCACCGCCAAAAAGTAAACCATCTTCTTTATGGTCTACCCCACTATCCATGTTACTACTTGTAACATAGGCTGTTTTAAAATCTAAATTTAAAACAGAAAAAGACTTGAAAGAAAAAACTAAAAAGGCAACCAATAAACCTGCAATTTTAATAACTTTAGGCATTAAATAGACTCCTTAAGTACCTCTAATGCTCTATCAATACCATAGTAAGAATCTACCTTAACCCATTTATTTGGCTCAAGTGCTTTATAGTTTTCAAAAAAGAACTTAATTTGGTCTAAATAAGACTTAGGTAAATCTTTGTAATCTTTAACATTGTCATAATAAGGAGTTACTTTAGAAATAGGCACAGCCAAAAGCTTGTCATCAACTCCGCTTTCATCTTCCATATAAAGACCACCTATTAACCTAACTTTAATAGCACAACCTGTAAGTAAAGGTAAGCTAGAAACAACTAAAACATCTACAGGGTCACCATCTTTTGCCAAAGTATTAGGCACAAAGCCATAACTTGCAGGGTAGAACATAGGAGTACCTACAAATCTATCTACAAAAGCAATACCTGTATCTTTATCAATTTCATACTTCACAGGAGAAGAACCTTGAGGAACTTCTATTACAACATTAATTGAGTTGTTTTCAACATCACCATAACTAAGCTTGTTATACATACTTACAACTTAACCTTTCTCATTATTTTGTAAACAATGTTTTGTATTTATATTATGCTATTATACAATAACCCAATTAAACATTAAACACAAGATATTGATTGATATGAAGCTACCTAAAACCATGCTTTTT
>CAYYLE010000002.1:60552-67379 GCA_964472375.1 uncultured Rickettsiales bacterium | reverse complement strand
AAACATTAAACACAAGATATTGATTGATATGAAGCTACCTAAAACCATGCTTTTTGTTTTTTGTCTTTTTGCAACAGGTTGTGCATTAAACAATAAAAATAGTAACAAAGAAAATTCAGATAGTTTAGAACTTTCCCAAAAGCTTCTTTTAACCGAGCAAGAATCTTATGAATTTCTTAAAAAATATGATTTTATCCCAGTTGCAGAAGAAAGAAAATCTTATATTAAAGCAATTTTATCACGCAATATAGATGGCTTTTATGAACTAAGCCCAGTAGAAGTTATAGATATTTTAGGCGTTGTAAGTATGGAAAAAGAAAGCGGGCATTCAAGTGCTTGGTATTATTACTATGAAAATTGCAATATTATAATAGCGTGGGAAAAATACATAGATAACGAGCCTAAAATATCTGCTATTAAAGAATATAGTGTTTCAGAAGGTATGGTGAAAAACGCCTCTTGCTTAGAGCCTAAAGTTACAAAATCTTTAGAAAACACCCCAAATATACAACTTAATTTTGATTCTTAATGCTTAAAGCATAGTTATAAATATCTTTTTTATTAAAGTTATCATCACTAAGTATATTAGCTATTTCTTTTAAAGGCACATTAAAAGATAATAGCTTGGTGATTTTTTCATCAAGAATCTTTATGCTTTTTTTAAGTTCTTTATTATTATCTATACTTATAACAAACTCACCTTTTATTTTATCTTTTGCCTTAAAGGTTTCTAAAACTTCTTGTGTCTTTCCTCTTACATGCTCTTCAAACATTTTTGTCATCTCACGCGAAACACAAATATCTACATTTTCACCAAAAATACTTTTAATACTCTCTAGCGTTTTTAGAACTCTTTTAGGTGATTCAAAAATCACAATCGTTGATTTAATCTCAGAAAGTTTTTGAAAACTTGTTTCTTTGCTATCTAAAAAACCTGCAAAAAAGAAGCTATCAGTAGGAAGTGCCGAGCTTACCAAGGCATTAATTAAAGAACACGCCCCAGGAATTGCATAAATACTAAAACCTTGCTTGGCTATTTCTCTTGTTAATTTATATCCAGGGTCAGATATTAAAGGTGTCCCTTTATCTGTTATTAGTGCTACATCTTGCCCCTTGCTTAAAGAAGCTATAATATTTTCTCTTTGCTTTTGGTTAGAGTGGTCGTTATAAGGTATAAGTTTTGCACTTATAGAATAATTATCTAAAAGCTTTTTGCTATTTAAGGTATTTTCACAAGCAATTATATCAGAGTTTTTTAAAGTCTCTATTGCTCTTATGCTAAGGTCTTGCAAGTTTCCAATAGGGGTTGCAACTATGTAAAGCTTTCCTTTTTTCATACTCTATACCTTAGCTTGTTTCAAAAACTCGTGATTTAAAGCTTATAGCTTCTGCCATATGCTTGTAAATAATTGTTTTGCTTTCTTCAAAATCTGATATTGTTTGTGCAAGCCTTATCAATCTATAATAACTTCTGCTACTAAAACCGAACTTGTTGGCTGCTTCTATAAGTAAATCACTTGCATCTTTTTCTATTTTGCAAAATTCTTCTATTGCTTTATTGCTCATTTGACTATTGTATTCAAGTCCTTCTTGGTTTAAAAACCTCTTTTCTTGTATCTTTACAACAGATTCTACTTTTTCTGCAATTACTTTAGTATCAATATTGTTTTGCTTAAGCAATAAATGAGTAATAGGAGAAGCCGGAACTTCTATTACAATATCAAACCTATCAAGAATAGGCCCGGAAACCCTATCTCTATAACTTTGGGCACAATAAGGAGCTTTTTTACATGCTCTTTCTGGGTCTTGCAAGTAACCACATTTACAGGGGTTCATTGTTGCAACAAGTTGAAAATCAGCAGGAAAAGACTTAACATCATTTGCTCTTGTGATAAAAACTTTTTTATCTTCAATAGGTTGCCTTAAAACATCAATAGTGTTTTTAGAAAATTCTGCAAGTTCATCTAAAAACAAAATGCCTTTGTGGGCAAAAGTTACCTCACCTGGAGTTATTTTTTGCCCACCACCTATTATAGAAGCATTAGATGCACTATGATGAGGAGCTCTAAATGGTCTTTGTAGTAATAGTTTATTTTCAGGTAACTTTCCATAAATGCTATATATTGAATTTACCTCTAAAACCTCATGTTTTTTCAGTGGTGTTATAATTCCCTCCATGGCCTTTGCAAGCATAGACTTACCCGAACCTGGGGGACCTATCATTAAAATGTTGTGCCTGCCACTTGCTGCAATTTGCACAGCTCTTTTTGCACTTTCTTGCCCTTTTATATCTACAAAATCAACCAAGTTTACTTTTTTAAAAAAAGCATCTTCAATTTTTATATCAGATTTTTGCATTGTAAGGTTTTTACTTCCATCTAGGTGGTCTATTAAAGAAAGTAAATTATCAGCCAAAACAATATCTGCTTTTCTAACCCAAGATACTTGGTTTTTTTGTCTTGCTGAAATTACAAGATTTTGCTTATTTTTAACGCAATAAATAGCTGATGCAACAGCACCGTCAACTGATTTTATTTCACCATCTAGTGAGATTTCTCCTACAAAAACATGATTTTGCACACTTTCCTGGCTTATTTTTCCACAGGCAACCAAAATAGCAATTGCAATTGGTAAGTCAAAATGTGTTCCTGTTTTTACCAAATTAGCAGGTGATATATTTACAGTTATGCGTTTAGCAGGAAGTGGTGTGCCTATTATATTAAGCACAGCCCTTATCCTTTCTTTACTTTCTAAGATTGCTTTTTCAGCCAAACCCACAATGTTAAAAGAAGGTAAACCGTTACTAATGCTAAGCTCCACAGTTATAGCCTGTGCTTTTACATCATTAAATGCAAGTGTATTTACCTTTACAACCATTAGACTATTGCTCTTCTTTGTTGCTTATATCTTCAACAAGGTCGCCAATACTTGGTTTATCTATATATTGCACATCTTCTTCAGTGCTTTGTATGTAGTCTAGGTTCTCACTTCTGTTTACAACAACCTTGGCACCATTTGCAAAAATCTTTTTAACATTTAGTGCTCTTATTGCAAACCTATCTTTATGAAATTTAAAATTACCCAAACTTGCTTTACTTGATTCATAACCAAGCAATGTTTCATTGGTTAGATTAAAGCTATAATTGTAGCTTGCTCTATCATAGTTCACGAAAGATAGAATCATGTTAGCAATATCATAAGATGTTGCAGCCATATTATTAGGCTCTTGTCTGTAATATCTATAGTACCTGTCCCTAAATACTCTAAAGTTTCTTGTGTTTAAAGACGAGTAATAAGAATTTTCTAAAACTCTATCTTGCATTTGCAACATATTATCCCACTGAAGGGTTCCTATAATGTTTATGCTTGTTGAATCGATATCAAGTAAATTAAATTGAGACGTTAACAAGAAAACTCTTTTACTAAAATCACCTATTATTACAGTATCAAAATTAACTTTACTAAATCTTTCACCCTCTTGCCTTACTTTTACAATTAGCTTTTTAACATCTGCATTAAAGTCCACTTTGTTAGGGTTGTATCTAATTATTTTTACAAGGTTTAAGTCAATATCACTTTCTATAACAGCATTAACAGCATGCTCTACCGCATCACCGTAACTATTATCTGGCACCAAAAGAGCAATATTTTCAACACTTGTTTCTTGCTTTGCATAAGATATTGACCTTGCCATATCAATTAGTGAAGTAGGTGAAATCGTATAAGCATTTGAAATAGAGCCAACTGCTTTTAAATCGTTACTAAAAGATATTATAGGGATATTAGAAGGTATAGCCCCTTTCATTTCTTGCAATGAGCTAGAAAACAAAGGACCAACAACAACATGTGTTTTGTTGCTTACTATTTGTTTTGATATATCCTTTATAGAAAGCTCTCCACCTGTATCATAAACTGAAACTTCTACAAAATAATAACCATGTTCTTGTAATGCAAGCTGAAAAGCATTTACTATGCCTTCACCTATATCTTGGTATCTTCCTGTAACAGGAACAACAAGAGCAACTCTAACAGGCTCTATATTTTGCACTACAGCTTCATGAGACCTTGTTTCTTTATTTTCTTGCAATATAACTAAAGAAGATATTGCATCGCCTTCTTTTTTAACAATAGAAGAACAAGAATATAAAAATAAAATACTTAATAAAATAAAGCTATACTGAACAAGTTTTTTTAACATTAGATTTTTACCTTAAGTTTAAATTGCTTTAATTTTTCAAGTGACTTTGCAACCACAACTTCAGTGCTATTAATTCCATAAGCATTGTCGGCAAATACAGTGCCTGAAGGAGAAGTAACATTAACTTCTATAAGGTTGCCATCTATTATATCTATACCAACAAAAAACAAACCATTTTCTAAAAGATAAGGCTTTATAGTATTACATATTTCTATATCTCTATCATCTAGCTCAACTTGTGTTATTTTTGCTCCAAAAGCAGTGTTAGAAAGTATTGACCCTTCAGCAGGCACTCTTGAAACATGGAATAAAGGCTCGCCATCTACTAAAACCACTCTTTTATCGCCTTTTGTAACTTTTTTAATAAACTTTTGCACAATAAAAGGCTCGTTAACATTTGCTGTAAACGATTCAATAATAGGCTCTAAGTTAAAATCACCTTCTTTTAAATAAAAAACAGAAGACCCCCCAAACTCATTTAAAGGCTTAATTATAATCTCTTTATGCTCTTGTAAAAAATCATAAATCAAGCTTCTATTTTTAGTAATGATAGTAGGTGTTGAAATTTGCGGATAGTTTACTAAAATTGTTTTTTCTGGTGTATTTCTTATACCTCTTGGATCGTTTATAACAAGAACCTTGTTAGATATTATTTCTAACAAGTATGTATAAGTTTGGTACTCGTTGTTAAAAGGTGGGTTTTGTCTTACCCATATCATATCTACACTATCAAGCTTTACAGCGTTTTTCTCTTCATATCTTATTAAGACATCATCACTTTCATGAGTTTTTAAAACCCCGTAAAGATATGCAAAAACATCACCATTTTTGTAGTACATATCTTCAGGGTAGTAAAAATATACTTCTACACCTTTTTTTAGGTACTCTCGCATAAAAGCAAGTGAGTTATCAGTTTTTTTAAAAGTTTTAATGTTATCTACCTGAAAAGCAACCTTGTGCATTAAAAATCTTCACCCCAAGCATTTTCTATATGATTAATAGCTGTTTTGTTAATTAGTATAGCATCAAATCTTAATTGATGATTTAAGAAATTGGTATTGTTTGCAATAAAGTACATAAAAGCATCTGTTATTCTCTTTTGTTGTTTTTCAGAAATTGCATACTCTACACAATACTTACGAAACTTAACCTCAAAGCAAACTAACAAATCATTATTACAAGCTATTATATCTATCTCTCCGTATTCTGTTTTGTAGTTTGTTGCAACTATATTAAAGCCTTTACTTATTAAGTAATCCCTTGCTTTCTGTTCTGCTTCTTTGCCTTTTGTGTAGCTTGTTGTTTGCTTTACCATATTTTAAAAAAAGAAAAATCTTATATACCTTTTTATGCTTTATATTTGTTAGTAAATATAAAATAAACTAATATAAATAATACATCAAATACACAGGACAAAAGTAACTAAAATGCTTAAAAAACTATTCATTGCAAGCCACAACCAAAATAAATTAGCTGAAATATCAAGCATGATACAAGACAAAAATATAGAAATACTTTCAAGTAATGATATAAAAATCAGCGATGTTGAAGAAACAGGCAAAACTTTTGAAGAAAATGCACTGCTAAAAGCCCGCCAAGGCTATAAAGAAACCAAACTACCAACCCTTGCAGATGATTCAGGTTTTTGCATTAAAGCACTAAACAACAACCCTGGGGTGTATTCAGCAAGGTTTGCTAAAGACTGCGGCTCTTACGAAAATGCTTTTGCAAAACTAGAAGAACAAACAAAAACCCATGAGGACAAAGAGGCGAGCTTTGTTTGCGTTTTTGCTTTATGTACAGAAAACCAAGAAATAACTTTCAAAGGTGAAGTAAAAGGTAGTGTAAGCTTTCCTGCAAGGGGTAAAAATGGCTTTGCTTATGATGCTATCTTTACCCCAAAAGGTTACCAAAAAACATTTGCAGAGCTTGAAAAAGAAGAAAAAAACCAAATAAGCCACCGCAAAAAAGCCCTAGAAAAACTATTAGCCTTTTTAAATGCAGAAAATGCACAATAATAAAATTGCACTTTATGTTCATTGGCCTTTTTGTTTATCTAAATGTCCATATTGCGACTTTAACAGCCACAAAGCTAAAAATATAGATGAAAATGCATGGGAAAGTGCATTATTAAAAGACCTTAAAAATAACTTGCAAGAATTTGGTCAAGGTTTTGAAGTATCTTCTATATTTTTTGGCGGTGGCACTCCATCTTTAATGCAGACAAAAACCGTTAGTAAAATAATTGAAGAAACAAACAAACATGGGCTTTGTAAAAATGCTGAAATAAGCCTAGAAGCCAATCCAAGAACAATTAATAAAACCAAACTTATTGATTTTAAAAAAGCAGGGGTTAATAGAATATCTTTAGGGGTTCAATCTTTTTTAGATAAAAACTTAGAGTTTTTACAAAGAGACCATAAAGCAGAGCATAACTACAAAACAATTTGTGATATTAAAGAAATTTTTGAAAATTTTTCTTTTGACCTTATTTATGGGTTGAAAAACCAAACCCTGCAAGACTTAAACCAAGAGCTGGCAAAAATAAAAGAACTACAACCTAAACATGTTTCCGCATACCAACTAACCATTGAAAAAAACACTGTTTTTTATAACAAAAACATTAAAG
>CAYYLE010000002.1:0-60452 GCA_964472375.1 uncultured Rickettsiales bacterium | reverse complement strand
GCATACCAACTAACCATTGAAAAAAACACTGTTTTTTATAACAAAAACATTAAAGAAGCCATAGATACACTTTCTATTGCAATGCATAGCACTATAAAAGATTTTTTAAAAACTCAAGGCTTGTTGCAATATGAGGTATCAAACTATGCAAAAAAAGGATATGAGTGCAAACACAACCTTAGCTATTGGAATGGCACACCATACATAGGAATAGGTGCAGGTGCTTGCGGTAGGGTGATAAAAAAAGGCACTTGGTTTGAAAGTAGAGCAATAAAAAACCCTAACAAATACTTAAATGCTGTTTTAACAGAAAAAAGTAGCTTTGAGATTTTCAATAAAATTGATGATACATCTCGTTTTGAAGAGATATTTTTAAGCTATATAAGGCTTAACGATGGAATACCACCAAAAATAATACGAAAACTTAGTAAAAAACAAGGAGAGAAAACCAAAGAATTAGTTGAAAATGGTTTTCTAACCCTAAAAAACAATAATTTAACCTGCACCAAAAAGGGTATGTTTTACATAAACTCAATAGTTGAGTTTATATTCACCTAATTAATATTCATCAATGTTTTTCTTTGTGCTTTTATGATTTCAGTAACTGCATTTTTTGCAAGTTCTGTCATTTGGTTAAAAAACTCAAACTCAAAAGGCTCATGCTCTGCTGTTCCTTGTATTTCAATAACTCTTAAAGATGAATCTAAAACAAAGTTAACATCTGCTTCTATGTTGCTATCTTCTTTATAGTCTAAATCTACAATTGCCTGCCCGTTGTAAATACCGCAAGATATTGCAGCAACTTCGCTTCTTATTGGCATTTCTTTTATTATTTTTCTTTTCATAAGATTAGATATTGCCATAAATAAAGCAACATAAGCACCATTTATAGCAGCAACTCTAGTGCCGCCGTCTGCATTTATAACATCACAATCAATTTTTATTTGTAGCTCTGTAAGTTTTTGTAAATCTACAATTGCCCTTAAAGACCTACCTATAAGCCTTTGAATTTCTTGCGTTCTGCCTGATTGCTTACCCATTGCAGCTTCTCTGTTTACTCTATCACCTGTTGCTCTTGGTAGCATTCCGTATTCGGCTGTAACCCAGCCTTTACCTTTGCCTTTTAACCACCTAGGTACATTAAAATCAACCGATGCAGAGCATATAACCTCTGTTGCACCACTTTTAAACAAACAAGAGCCTTCTGCATGCTTTAAATAATTTGGAATAATTTCAATAGGTCTTATTTGGTCAAATTTTCTTGAAGATGGTCTACTCATAGTTTTTATTTTCTCTTTTTTTACATTAGTAACTTGCTGTTTTGTTATTTTAAACTATATGTTATTTTGTAGGCAAAATAATTTTTTAACAAAAATAAACAAAAAGGCTTTTTAAAGATGAGTGAAAAAACAAACGAAAACTTAGAAGAAAATATAGAAGAGCAAGAAAACATACAACAAAATGAAACCAATCAAGAAGAAATGAAAGAAGAAATTGATTGGAAAGATAAATATGTAAGGCTGCTTGCAGAAAATGAAAATATTAAAAAAAGAGCTGAAAAAGCAAAGCAAGATGCAAGCCTGTACTCCATTGCAAAATTTGCCAAAGAAATGCTTTCTATACAAGATATATTAAGCAAGGCAATACAAAGCCTAAAAGAAAAAGAAATTAACGAAGAGTTAAACCCTTTTGTTGAAGGCATAAAACTTACAAGGTCTCAATTATTACAATCTTTTGAAAAGTTTGATATTAAAGAAATAAACCCTCTTGGCGAAAAGTTTGATGCTAATTTTCATGAAATACTTTGTGAAATAAAAGACCCTGAAAAAGAAGATATGACGATTGCAGAAGTTTTTGAAGTAGGCTATGTGATAAAAGACCGCCTATTAAGAGCTGCAAAAGTTGTAGTTGCAAGAAAATAAAATTTGCAAAAAAAATAAATACACCTATTTAAAAAATAGATTAAGAACAAAAAGTAAATTTAGTAAATAAAAAAACAAAATATAAAAATTGAAAAATTGGAGATTTTAAAATGTCAAAAGTAATGGGAATCGATTTAGGAACTACAAACTCTTGTGTTTCTGTAATGGATGGTAAAGAAGCAAAAGTTATTGAAAATAGCGAAGGTAACAGAACAACACCTTCTATGGTTGCTTTATTAGAAGGTGAGACTTTAGTTGGTCAATCAGCTAAAAGACAAGCAGTTTCAAACACTGGTCGCACTCTTTTTGCTGTTAAAAGATTAATTGGTCGTAAATATAGTGACCCTTCAACAAAAAAACTTGCAGAATCATTACCTTACAAAATTGTAGACAGCGGTAAAGGCGATGCTTGGGTTGAAGTTGATGGTAAAAAATACAGCCCTGAAGAAATTAGTGCAAAAATTTTAACAAAAATGAAAGAAACAGCAGAAGCTTGGGCAGGAACAACTGTTGATAAAGCTGTTATTACTGTTCCTGCTTATTTTGATGATGCACAAAGACAAGCAACAAAAGATGCTGGTAAAGTTGCAGGTATTGAGGTTTTAAGAATAATAAATGAACCAACAGCAGCTGCATTAGCATATGGTTTAGATAAAAATAAAAGCGGTGTTGTAGCAGTTTACGACCTTGGTGGTGGTACTTTTGATGTTTCAATACTTGAAATTGGTGATGGTTTATTCCAAGTTAAATCTACAAATGGTGATACATCTTTAGGCGGTGAAGACTTTGATAAAAAAATCATTGAACATCTAGTAGAAGAGTTTAAAAAAGAAAGCGGTGTTGACCTAAGCTCTGATATGATGGCTTTACAAAGATTAAAAGAAGCTGCTGAAAAAGCTAAAATTGAACTTTCAAGCTCAATCTCAACAGATATCAACCTGCCTTTCATAACAGCAGATGCAAGTGGTCCTAAGCACTTAAACATTAAACTTACAAGGTCTCAACTTGAAAGCTTAGTAGAGGATTTAATCCAAAGAACAATTAAACCATGTGAGCAAGCTTTAAAAGATGCTGGCTTAATAGCTTCTGAAATTACTGAGGTTGTTTTAGTAGGTGGTATGACCCGTATGCCTAAAGTAAATGAAGTTGTTAAAGAATTCTTTGGCAAAGAGCCTCATAAAGGCGTAAACCCTGATGAAGTTGTATCAATTGGTGCTGCTATCCAAGGTGGTATACTACAAGGTGATGTTAAAGATGTATTATTACTTGATGTTACTCCACTTTCACTAGGCATTGAAACACTAGGTGGTGTGTTTACAAAATTAATTGAAAGAAACACAACAATTCCTACCAAAAAAAGTCAAGTGTTTTCAACAGCAGTAGACAACCAGCCATCTGTTACTATTAAAGTATTCCAAGGGGAAAGAGAAATAGCTGCACACAACAAAATACTTGGTCAATTTGACTTAGTAGGTATACCTGCTGCACCTAGAGGTGTTCCTCAAATTGAAGTTACTTTTGATATTGATGCAAATGGTATTGTGCATGTATCTGCAAAAGACCAAGGAACAGGTAAAGAGCAACAGATTAAAATCCAATCAAGCAGTGGTCTTTCAGAAGAAGATATTGAAAGAATGGTAAAAGATGCAGAAGAAAATGCCGAAAAAGATAAAGAGTTAAAAGAAAAAGTTGAAACTTTAAACCAAGCAGATAGCCTTGTTCATACAACAGAGCAAACCCTTAAAGATATGGGCGAAAACATTCCTGCTGAGTTAAAAGAAAGATACAAAAATCTTTTAGATGAGCTAAAAGAAGCAAGAGCCAAAGAAGATATTGAGTTAATTAATACAAAAACTCAAGAAATTATGGCTTTAAGCCAAGAGCTTTATCAAAACGCTCAAGCAAATGCTTCACAAGGTGGTGCTCAAGCTGGTTCTTCTGAAGGATCTGACTTTAAGCCAGATGAAGATGTTGTTGATGGGGACTATGAAGAAGTTAAAAAATAATATTTTTTAATCTTTTTTAATAAAAAACTAGGGCAAGAAGATATATTTTATCTTCTTGCTTTTTATGCATTAAAACAAAAAGGTCTTATAAATGGCAGAAGATTTTTACAAAACGCTAGGTGTTGCAAAAACTGCAAGTGATGATGAGATTAAAAGCTCTTACAAAAAACTTGCTATGAAATACCACCCAGATTTAAACAAAAACAGCAAAGATGCGGAAGTTAAGTTTAAAGAAATAAATAGGGCTTATGATACACTAAAAGACCCGCAAAAGCGTGCTAATTATGATAGATTTGGCACTGAAAATGGTGGTTCTCCTTTTGGCTCTGCAGGTTCAGCTCAACACGGACAAGGTTTTGGATTTGGTGATATATCTGACCTTTTTGAAGAAATGTTTGGTAATTTTTCTTCATCTCGCTCTGGTGCATCTTCAGGAAGAAGAGCAAAAAGAAGAGGTGCTGACTTAAGGTACGACCTTCACATAAGTTTAGAAGATGCCTTAAAAGGTATAGAAAAGAAAATAACTGTAAGTGCGTTAGGACAATGCGAAAGCTGTAATGGTAAAGGTAGCAATAGCCCAAGCAGTGTAGAAAATTGCAAAACTTGCAGTGGAACAGGAAGAACAACCAACCGCAGAGGTTTTTTTGTTAGTGAATCTGTGTGCAACAAATGCTCTGGTTATGGCTATAGCTTTAAATCTCCTTGTAAGACATGTAATGGTTCAGGTACTTCCCACTCTACAAAAGCACTTAATGTTTCTATCCCTAAAGGGGTTGATACAGGAATGAAAATTAGATTGAGCGGCAAAGGTGAAGCCTCTCCTAGAGGTGGTGAAGCTGGCGACCTTTATATTGTAATATTTATTCAAAAACACAAAGATTTTGACCTTAAAGATAAATCTTTATATAAAAAAATAACTATTAATATGGTTGATGCTGCCCTTGGTACTGTTAAATCTATACCTACTATTGATGGAACATCAATAGACCTTAGCATACCAGCTGGAACTCAAAGTGGGCAAAGCTTTAGAATAAAAGAAAAAGGCATGCTTTTGGGTGTAAACTCTCGTAAAAGGGCTGATATGTATGTAAAAGTCATTGTAGAAACTCCTAAAAATCTTACAGGAAAACAAAAACAGATTTTAAAAGATTTTTATAACACTAAAGGTAGTGCAGGAATCAAAAGAGACTTAAATAATACTAAAAAACCTAGGTTTTTTAATTTTTTTAACAAACAAAAGGACCTAGCATGGAACCTAAAATAGGCATTCTTGGCTGTTATGGTCGTATGGGAAAAGAGCTTGTAAAAGCTCTAAACGAAAGCAACCTAGGCATACTTGCAGGTGGGTATGATATTACTACAAACCCTGAAGAAGAAAAAGAATTTAGAGCATTTGGAAGCATTCAAGAGCTAATTGAAAACTCTGATGTTGTAATAGATTTTTCTAAACCTGCATCTGCTGTAAACTTTTTTCAACAAAATACTGAAAAAAAAGTTCCTATTGTTGTTTGCTCAACTGGGTTTACCGATGAACAAGAACAAGCCCTTGTAAAATATAGCGAAATCTTCCCTATTTTAAGATCTTACAATGCTAGCTTGGGCATAAATATGGTAAACAGCCTTGTTGAAAAAACTGCAAAATCTTTAACTGCTGAAAACTATGATATTGAAATCATTGAAAGTCACCATAAAAACAAGATAGATTGTCCTTCTGGTACTGCTATTGCACTTGGTGATATTGCATCTAAGGCTCGTGGTCATAGTATTAAAAACAATGGAATATACAGCCGTCATGGTATTGTTGGTGAACGCCCAATGGGGAAAATAGGTTTCTCTTCTATTAGAGGCGGTGGAGTTTTTGGCGAACACTCTATTCAGTTCATATCATCTGATGAAATGATAGAAATAAAACACACTGCATTTAACAGAAGTATTTTTTCTTCTGGTGCTATTAATGCTGCTAAGTGGCTTTTTAAACAAAAAGCAGGAAAACTTTACACAATGCAAGATGTACTAAATGACAAAGCGACTGCTTAATAAACAAGTTGAAGGTTTTTTTGCTTGCCTTGAAAGCTTAAACAAAAACCCTCAACCAGAGCTTAATTACAGCAACAATTACACCCTTCTTGTTGCCGTTATTCTTTCTGCACAAGCAACTGATATACAAGTAAATAAAGCCACCAAAGAGCTTTTTAAAGTAGTTAAAACACCAAACCAAATGATTGCCTTAGGTGAAGAAGAACTAACAAAGCATATTAAATCTATTGGTCTTTACAAAGCTAAAGCAAAAAATGTTATAAAACTATCGCAACTACTTATTGATTGCTTTAACTCTATTGTTCCTGACAACAAAACAGACCTTGTATCTTTGCCTGGTGTTGGCGTTAAAACAGCCAATGTTGTACTAAATACAGCATTTAAGCAAAAAACCATAGCTGTTGATACCCATGTATTTAGGGTAGCTAACAGAACAGGTATGGTAAATGAAAAAACTGTTGAAAAAACAGAAGCAGCACTAATGAAAAGAGTGCCTGAAAAATATCTTTTAAATGCACATCACTGGTTGATTTTGCAAGGCAGATACATTTGCAAAGCACAAAAACCACTTTGCTTTACTTGCCCTGTATCTGAAAACTGCAACTTTGCGAACAAAACAACAAAATAAACTTTCTAGCTTTTAATTCCATATCCCTTTCTTATAAGCACATAAGCTATTGCAAATAAAACAATATTACAAACTAATGAAAAAGTAATATTTGTTGTAATTCCAACTTCTGAATACCCTGTAAAAGCGTATCTCATTCCACTAATTAAGTGAAAAAATGGATTATACAGAATCAAAAACTGGTATTTTTCAGGAAAGTTTTGAAATGAATAAAATGTTCCCGAAAGAAAAGAAAAAGGCACTATAAAAAGATTTGTAAAAGTTGCAATATGGTCAAACCTTTGCGCTCTTACCGCTGCTATTACACCCAGCACAGAAAGTAAAAAACCCCCTAAAAGTAAAAACAACACTGTAAAAGCTATGCTGTAAATTTTTATATCCGTTAAAACCAAAATAGGCAAAACAACAACTGATAATATAAACAACGACCTTGTAACCCCAGCTAAAGAGTAGGCTAGTAAAAACTGTATTGTTGTTATTGGTGCCATTACAATATCTATAATAATACCATGCATTTTAGATATAAGAATAGAACTAGATGAATTTGCAAAAGAGTTCTGTATTACCGACATCATAATAAGACCAGGTAACAAAAAGCTAATGTAAGCCCCGCTGTATGAACCACTTGCAACACTAGCAGAACCTTCCTTGCCACCTAATGCAAAAACAAATATAGCTAAAAATAGTGCTATATTTATCACTGGTTGTAAAACAGTTTGTCCAAAAACATTCATAAATCTTTGAACCTCTTTTTTATAAAGAGCAAAAAATACAGTAAAACTACTTTTCAATTTTTAATACCTTTTTAGAGTTTTTTTAACAAAAATAATTATAAACATTATATTATCTTAATTAGATGAAAAAACAAATACTATAAATATTAGTATGCACATTGAAGAAATAGAAAAAATAACCTTAAAATATATATCCAGGTACAATAAAACAAAACATGGCATAAAACTGTATCTACTACAAAAAATAGAAGATGCTAAAAACAACCAAGAAATTGAAAATAATATAGATAAAGTACTAGATAGGTTTGAAACTAAAGGATATATTAATGATTTAACCTATGCTACCTTTAAAATAGCAGGGAGAACAAGAGCAGGTAAATCATTAAGATATATTAAAAACTATCTTTATGAAAAACATGTAAATAAAGAAACGATAGAGCGTGCTTTTAAAGAGCTTCTTGATGGGCAAAGTGAGCAAGACCTTGAAAAAATGGCAATTATTAAACTTTGTGCTAGCAAAAAACTAGGCCCTTGGAACAAAAACAAGGAACAAGCAAGTAAAGATTTCAATAAACTCATGCAAAGGGGGTTTTTGTACTCTAATATAGAGTTTGTTATAAACAATGATGCAAAAACACTTGAAAAAATACTTAATGACCTACAAAACACCCTAATGGTTTTTTAATAAATATGAAAACAAACACCATTTATGAAATAGTAAGCAACCTAGAGCAAGCTTTTGCTTTTTTTGACCAAAATGGAGACCTAAAACACTACAACAAAGTGTGTTTAGACCTTTGGCGTTTGCACGAAAACATAACAGAAGAAGAAAGTCCTTCTATTGCTGATTTTTTTAGCATAATAATAGAAAATGGCTCTTTAATAATTACAGAATCACCATCTGATTTTATTAAAAATATTGCAAGCACAATATTACAAAAAAACCTTAATATTAGCCGAACAATACTTTGCAACCCTAATAAAGTTGTAAGTGAAAAAATAATATCTTTGCAAGATGGCGTGCTTTTTACATGGAAAGATAACACTGTTGTTAACAACCTTCACAAAGAAGCAAGCATTGTAAATAGCAATATTAGCCAAATTATTAAGCATATTCCTATCCCTTTACTTTTTATTGAAAGCAATGGCAAAGTGATTGAGCAAAGCAACTACTTTAACCAATCTTTAGGTGTGTTTTGCCAAGAGGGCATGCACATAAGAAAGATTTTTGAAGAACTAAAAGACTATGTGCAAAATGAAGATGACCTTAAAAAAATAATAGAAAGCATTTTCAACCAACAAGAATATAGCAATGTTTTAAAAAATGAAGATGGTGAAAGTATTTATATTAAAGTTATACCTATGCTTTCTTCAAAATCTCTACTTTTTATATCTTTAGAGCAAAAAGAGTTAGATGTTTTAGAAAATATAGACTTTATAAAAGAAAGCTTGCAACAAAACTATAAAAATATTTACCTAAAACTAAACACATATATAAACAACCCTCTTACTAATGCAAAAAACTACCTTGAGCTTGTAACTAAAGAATATGCAGGTAGCTTAAATAAAAGGCAAAGCTCTTTTTTAAATAAAGTGCATGAAAATATAGAAGATATAGCAAACCAGCTTTACTATCATGTAGAAAATATAAATATTTCACAAAAATCACATAGTCTTGATGATGTAATAGTAGGTGACATTATAGCAACAACTATTATTAACCTAAAGCAAACAATAGAACAAAAGCAAATTAGTCTAGAGCTTGAAATTGAAGACCATTTATCTATAAAAAGCGACAAAAATCAACTTACTAAGTTGATCAACCTAATGTGCACAGAGATTATTGAAAACCTGCCCTATAAAGGTATTTTAAAAATAAAAAGCAATGAAGGTTGTTTTTTTAGCTTGCATCACAATTGTCAATCGGTTTTGTTTACAAAAAACACCGCTGCAAGAGACATTAAAACACTACTTGTATTTAATATACTTGATGCTTTAAATATCAAAATAAACCAAATCCAAGAACAAAACTTAAACTGTATAAAACTAACTAAGTAGCTAAAATATAAAAAAGGAGCCAAAAACCCCTTTTAAGCTTTCAAAAAGTATTAAACTTTTGATGTAGAATGCACAAAGTGGAATACTTTATCAGGAAACACATATTGCCAAGCATGATGAAGAGCCTGCGATGCTTCAGCAAACCCTGTTAAAATCAATTTGATTTTATGCTCATAGTTTGCAACATCTCCAACTGCGTAAATACCTTTAATATTTGTTTCACAAATTGTGTTTTTAACATTAATTAAAGAAAGGTTTTCGTCAACATCAAACCCCCAGCTTTTTAAAGTTCCTAAAGACCTTGTTAATCCAAAAAATGCTAATAAATGGTCACATTTAATGTTTTTTTCACCTTCACCTACTTTTGCAAGGTCTATTGAAGATATTTTTCCATTTTCACCATTTATTTTTGTCATAGTGTAAGGAATAACCATTTCAATTTTATCAGTTGTTTCAGCTAGTTTTACAAGCTGGCTTACTGTATCGTTTGCTGCTCTAAACTTGTTTCTTCTATGAATAAAGTAAATTTTGTTTGCTGTTTCTGCAAGTGTTAAAGCCCAATCAACAGCACTATCACCACCACCTGCAATTGCAATATCTTTACCTGCAAAAATACTTTTATCTTTTATAAAGTAATGAACAGATGTTTTTTCAAAATCTTCAATACCTTCAACATTAGGAATATTAGGACCAAAAGCCCCCGCTCCTGCTGCTATAATAACTGCTTTTGCATGTATTGTGTTACCTTTTGATGTTGTAACTGTAAAAGTATCGCCATTTTTCTCTAAACCATTGGTGGTTTGAGAAAGTAAATAAACAGGGTTGTATTTACTTGCTTGCTCTTTTAGGTTTTCTACTACATCTTTAGCATATATTTGCGGGTGTGCCGGTATATCATAAATATATTTTTCAGGGTAAAGTGCATTAAGTTGACCACCTATTTCATCTAAACTGTCTACAACCACTGACCTCATGCCAAGCAAGCCAGCTTGAAAAACAGAAAAAATTCCAACAGGTCCCGAGCCTATAATTACTATGTCTGTATTATATGTCGTTGTCATAAAACGCTCCTATAATGTATAATTTGTTTATAAGAGTATAACACAAACTAAACAACAAAACATGCAAAGCACTAAACATAAATCTTTAAACGAAATACAAGTTGCTAAAATTGCTCAAAATTTGGCAAAAACAATCAATAAACCAAAATTTATATGCCTTTATGGCAACCTTGGGGCAGGTAAAACCTTTTTTTGCAAACATTTTATTAAAGCAATAGATAGCACTATTGATAATATTACAAGCCCAAGCTACAACATAGTTGCAAGCTACCAAGCAAAAAATATAAATATACTACATGTAGACCTTTACTTGATTAAAAAACAAAGTGAAATACTAGACCTTGCAATACTTGAGCACCAGCAAGACAGCATAATTATTGTAGAATGGGCCGAATACCTAGAAGACTTTAAACCTGATGAAACCATTGATATTTTTATAAAAATTAATGAAAAAGATAATAACCTAAGAGACCTTACAATAAGAGCATAAATGCACAATATAAAAAATATAAGCCTTAACCAAGATGCAGTAAACTATGTGGTTAAAGAGCTACAAAGTAAAAATCAAACAGATATTATAAGTACAACTTTAATAGTTCCTACTAGAAGATTTGGATATTTTATAAAAGAAGCACTTGCAAGCAGCACAAAGCAAGGTATTGGTTTTTTACCTAATATACTAACTATTGAAGACCTTTCAAAACAACCACTTGTAAAAGATGCTAGCTTTTACCGAAGTCTTGTAAAGATAAAACCAAAATATAGCAACCTGGAAAAACAAATAGCTCTTTATAAGCTACTAAAAGCAAAATATAAAAAATCAAGCCCTGCATCTATTATTAAAATAACACAAAGTCTTGAAGATATAATAGATGACGCCGCTTTAAACAATGTTGACTTTGCAGAACTTGAAAATATTACAGAATTTGAAAACTCTGAACATTTTAGACAAAACTTAGAGTTTTTAAAAATCGTCTATAAAATACTACCTAACTATCTAGAAATAGATAATATTAAACAAGTAAGCCGTGTTTATTTACAAGAGCAAGCATTAAAAATACAACTTGAGTTAATAAAAAAACATAAACCAGAACAAAGCTTTATTGCAATTGGCTTAAGGTCTTTAAGTAAAAACCTTTGTCTTTTACTTAAAGAGATTGCAGGGCTTAAAAATGGTAGTGTTGTTTTTTATGGTCTTGATTTTAACGCAAAAGACAATTTAAACGAGCAAAACCCCCAATATATTTATGCAAAAATGCTAAACTACATGGGTTTTAGCTTAAAAGATGTAAAAAATATTGAAAATAACAATATAACAAATTGCCATCAAGATATTGCTTACTCTTGTTTTAATGGTCAGCAAAACAATGTTGACTACAAAAACTTTAACATGCAAAACCTAAACTGCAAAACAAAAGAAGAAGAGAGCCTAAAAGCTGCCCTTGTGCTTAAAAAAGCATTTATTGATGGTAAAAAATCATGCATTGTAAGTTATGATAATAGTATTTTAACAAGGGTTGACAGCTTATTAAAAGCATGGGGGATTTTTGCCAACAACTCACTTGGTGTCTCTTTAGCTAAAAGCAAAAATACACTTTATTTTTTAAGTGCTTTTAATTTATTTTTTAATAAATTTAACACATTAAACTTTAGTGCTTTTATAAAAAACCCTCTTGCTAGCTTTGGAATGAGTAGGCAAGAAAGCCTAAAAGCTGCCAGAGTTATTGATAAAAATATTTTACGCAATATTAGTTTATCTATATATTCTTTTAAGGATATTAAATACTATGCCAACCAAAACTTTTTTATAAAAAGCACGGACAACACTACCTTAGAAAACTGTAATAAAATAATAGAGCAAATATCACTATTTTTTGAAGAAGTAACACAAAACAAAAGTGAAAATAGTGCAAAACAGCTAGAAATTTTATACAACATAGCTATCAACTCTTCTCTTGATGAAAATGAAAGAGCAAACATCTTTAAAGAACAAGAAGGTGCTGAAATCAAAAAAATATTAGATAACTTTAAAGATAAAACAGAAAGTTTTGATGGTCTTGCTTTATATGATATTGTTTCTTTTATTGTTAAAGATATATCTAAAGTTACCATAAGAACCCAACATAGTTTTGACAAAAACATTAGTATTATGTCGCCACTTGAAAGCTACATGCTTAATTTTGACACCATGGTAATTGCAGGGGCAAATGATGGCGTGTGGCCTAAAAAAACTGAAAACCTTCCTTGGCTTGGCAAAGCTACAATTAAAAGCTTAAATTTAAGCTCTAAAGATGAAAAAACAGGCAATTATGCGTTTTATTTTGCAAAAAGCCTTTGCAACAACAATGTTTTTATTACTAAATCTAGCAAAAGTGGTTATAGCTCTCGTTTTTTAGTAGCTCTTGAGAACAAATGTCTTCAAAACCATATTGACCTTAATGGACAAGATAAAAATTGGCACAAAGCTTACAAAAAAACACTAGAGGAAAACGAAAAAATAACAAAATACAACGCTGTTTACCCAACCATAAACCACAACTTAAAAAACAATGTTTCAGTTACACTTTTAGAAACATGGCACAACGACCCTTTTGAATTTTTTGTAAAACATATTTTAAACCTAAAAGAAGCAAGCAAACTGCATGAAAGCAACAAAAGTATAGTTTTTGGTAATATTGTTCATACAAGCCTGGAAGAAGTAATAAAAAATACAAATATATTAACTAAAGACAGTCTACTGCAAGCAGATATTTTAGAAGAAACTATAAACAAACACATGGCTTGGCATAAAAAAGATGCTTTTTTTATACTACAAAACCAAAATAATATTAGAAATATTGCCAAAAATTCTACAAAAGAAATAAACAACCTTCTTGAAAAGAACAAAAGCGTAAATATGTATTCAGAAATTGAAGGAGCTTTTGCTTTTAAGGAACAAAATACTTTTGTTAAAGCAAGGCTAGACCTTGCAACAACAAGCTCTGATGACAATAAAATCAATATAATAGACTTTAAAACAGGGTCTAAAAATAGCCGTAAAAGAGTTCAACTTTCTTTAGTTCAACATATTTTACAAAATAAAGGGTTTGATAAATTTGAAAATACAAAAATAAACGAAAACACTAAGTACAACTTAAACTATATTTTTGTAAAAGCACAAAAAATAGACAAAGAAGATGAAATAAATGTAAAAGAACTAATTGAAAACTTTTACAATGCTAGCACAATGCCAACAAGTAAAGAAAGTTATAAAAATGAGCGACTTAATACAATCAGCCGTTTACATGAAAGTAAATAACTTTTATTTATCATTTTAGCTGTATTTTTACTTAATATCGGACCATTTATAGCCTGTGTTTATATCAACATCAAGATTGATATCAATACCGTCTAAATGGGTCATTTCTTGCCTTAATAGAGCTTTAATTTGCTCAAGCTCTTGTGGTAAAACCTCTAGCACTATTTCATCGTGTATTTGCAATAATATTTTTGACTTTAAACCTTGTTTGTTAATAGCATTTTGCACATTTATCATTGCAAGCTTCATGATATCAGCTGCACTGCCTTGTATTGGTGCATTTATTGCCACCCTTTCTGCAAAAGACCTTAAAGCACCATTGCTACTTTTTATGTTTTCTATATGGCACATACGACCTGACATAGTGCAAACATAGCCATTGTCTCTTGCAAAAGACTTTGTGTTTTCCATGTATTCTGCTATTTTTGGGTATTTTTTAAAATAAGATGATATGTAAGCTTTTGCTTCATCTGCACTAATATTTAATCTTTTTGCAAGCCCATAAGGAGATATTCCATAAACAATACCAAAATTAATCATTTTAGCTTTAGACCTATGTTCATTGGTTACATCTTCTAAACTAATCTCAAAAACTTCACTTGCTGTTATTTTATGTATATCTTTACCTTCGTTAAAAGCTTTAATGAGATTGTCAACCCCTGCATAATAGGCAAGAACTCTAAGCTCTACTTGAGAGTAATCAGCAGAAAGCAACACAAAGCCATCTTTTGCCTTAAAAGCTTGTCTTATTTTTCTACCCTCTTCTGTTTTAACAGGAATATTTTGCAAGTTAGGGTTTTGTGAAGATAAACGCCCAGTATTTACAATAAACTGCAAATAAGATGTATGTACTCTTTCAGTTTTTGGGTTAATTGCAGATATTAAAGCATCTGTATATGTGGTTTTTAGCTTGTTTATTTGCCTCCAATACAAAATTTGCTTAATTAAACCCGTTTCTTCATCCTCTATTTTCTCAAGCGAAAGCACATCCGTCTTCCAGCTACCATTTTTGTTTTTACTACCTTTGAAAGATAGTTTTTCAAACAAAACCTCCCCTAATTGCTTAGGTGAAGATAAATTAAACTCGCAGCCTGTTTTTTTAAAAATATCTTCTGTTAGTTCATTTATCTTACTTTTAAAAATTACTGATAGATCTTGCAAATAGTTTTTATCAACTAAAATACCTTCATTTTCCATGCTTAGCAAAACATCTACAAGAGGTTTGTCGTATTTTTCATAAATGTACTTAGCTTTGGAAGCCAAAAGCATATTTTTTAATAAGCAATAAAGCCTTAAGGTTATATCAGCATCTTCTGCTGCATACTCTGTTGCTTTTACTATTTCAACATCTTGAAAAGTCTGTTTCTTTGCAACAACATCTTCAAATTTTATAGTTTTATAACTTAAGTAATGGTTTGCAAGACTGTCTAAACTATGGCTAATTTTAGTGCTATTTATAACATAGCTCATTAGCATAATATCATCATAGCTTACAACACTTACATTGTATTTTTTCAGTACTAATATATCGTATTTAGAGTTATGTGCTACTTTTAGTATCTTTTTATCTTCTAGGTATTTTTTTAAGCTTTGTAAAACTTTATTTTCATCTAGACTTACTTCAAAATCTTTGTGGTTTTTTAAGGGAATATAATAAGCCTCATAGCATGATAAAGCCAAAGATATACCTACAATATTTGCATTTATTTCATCTAGGCTATCTGTTTCAAGGTCAAAAGAAAATATAAAACTGTTTTCTAATCTTTCAATTAAGATATTAAAATCATCATTATTTTCAATGAGTTTGTAGCTTCCTTTTCTTCCATCAACTTCACTTATAGCTATCTTTCCACCTTTTTCAGCCTCTTGGTGTGTTTCTTTTTTAAAGACAGCTGTTGCTTCTATATCTAGGTTTAAACTATTGCATTTTTTAACAAAGCTTTTATACATAGAGTTGAAATTATTTTCCAATAAAAAGTCAGCAAAAGTATTTTCACATAATGAGCTATTTACAAGGTCTTTATAATCTACACTTTCTAACAAGGCCTCACAGCTCAAACTTGCAAGCTTGTAAGATAAAAAAGCATCATCTTTATATGTTATAAGGTTTTCTTTTAGCTTTTTTTTGCTTATATTTTCTATATTTTCATAAACGCCTTCTAAAGAACCGTATTCATCTATTAAGGTCGCTGCTGTTTTTGGCCCTACACTTTTTACACCAGGAATATTGTCACTACTGTCTCCTGTTAAAGCCTGAACATCTACTACCTTACTTGGGATTACCCCAAATTTTTCATGCACTTCTTGTTCTTTTATCATCTTTTTTTTCATAGGGTCGTACATACAAACATTTTTAGAAACAAGTTGCATTAAATCTTTATCTGATGAAACTACAACAACCTCTACCCCATCTTCTTCAGCTTGTTTTGTATAGCTTGCTATAATATCATCAGCCTCAAACCCTTTTTTGCGTAGCATTCTAAGAGAAAGTGCAGATATTGCTTTGTCTATTAGCTCAAATTGAGGAATAAGATCTTCAGGCGGGGCTTTTCTATTTGCTTTGTATTTATCATATATTTGGTTACGAAAAGACTTATCTTTATGGTCCATAACAACTGCTATTAAGTCATCTTGACAAAGCTCTTCTTTTACGCTTAGCATCATTTTAGTAAAACCATACACGGCATTTACCTGAACACCATCTTTTCTATACATATCAGGCAAAGCATAATAAGCCCTAAATATAAAAGCAGAACCATCGACAAGATACAACTTCATGAAAAACCTTTACTTTTTTAAATCTAAAATAAACTTTTTAGAGCAATATGGGCATGCAACCTCTGTTTGATTTTTTGCTATTTTTAAATAAACAGTAGGATGACCAAGGGTATTTCCTTGACCAGAGCAAACAACCTTTCTTTCATTTACATATTCTTTTTGTAGATTTTTCATTTTTATCCTCCTAGTAGTAATTTGCTATTTTAATACATGTATTTTGTAAAATAATCTCTGCAATTGGACTGTTCTTTTTAACTGAAATCTCTTGCAATATAAGTTCATTATAAACCTCAAACAATGATTTTAAGGACCACAAATTAATATAAGAGCGTATTTCATTTTTCTGCTTGTAAAACATAGGTGGCTTAAGTGTAGTAACAGCAACTTCAAAGTCATTTTTTTCTCTTAATAAAAGCTTTATAGTAATTAACTTTAAGCAATGATTAAGCAAAGACCTTACAATAGGCATAACACCTATATTTTTAAGCGTTTCTTCTTCTATGTAAGAATGTAAATTACCTAAAGATTTTGAATAACAGGCATTAATTATTTTATCAATTGCAATATTATCATTTTGCCCAATAGCTAAAGAAACATCTTCTAAACTAATGTTTTTATCATCTAGCTTGTATAGTTTTAGTTTTTCTATCTCTTGCTTGGTTACCATCTTGTTGTTACCTAGCTTTGTAGCAACAAAATTAAGTGCATCTTGTTCTATTTTGTATCCATCTTCTTTTAAAGAACTTGCAACATATGTTTTTACTTCCCCTTCTGTCTCTTGGTAGCAAGCAACACTTGCTGTATTTTGTTCTTTATCACAAAAAGCCCTAAGTTTTGAAGATGGAAGTAAATCACCTGCTTCAATCAACACTATTGTGTCTTGCATGTGTGGGACAACAGACTTTAAAATCTCTACAAGTTTAGGGAAATCGCCTTTTAAAATAATACATTTTGAACTAGCTTCTCCTGCAAATAAATCATTTGATTGCAATGTGTTTTCAAAAGCCTTGGTGTTATCTTTTAGCTCATTAGCAAATAAAACATGTTTTGAAAAATTTTGAGAAACTAAATTACTAGCTGCAATCTGACTGTAAAAAGATATTAAACCCAAGTCTTTGCCATAAAATAAAACAACTTTGATTTCATTTTTTGTTAAAGAGGTTAAAAAACTATCTTGGTTTTTAAAAACTTTCATAAAAACCTACCTTACTCTTCTTGTTCTTCCATATTTACAAGTACTAATGATACGGAATCAAATATTTTTTTAGCTATAACTAAAATACTTGCGTCAATAGAGCTAACTTCATCTTGGTTGTTTAGGTAGTTTAAATCTCTAAATGAATATTTTGAAAAACTATTAGATACATCTTCATAGATAATGTCGCCTGTTTCAATGTCATAAAGTTGCCAATGTGCATATACATAAACCATTTTAGAAGTAGCAAAGCCTTCAGAATCAGTATTGCTATTTACTGTATTTATAGTTACATTTGACCTTATAACATACTTGCTATCTTTGGTAACATCAGCACTAAAGTAATCTGCAAGCCTATTGCGTAAGATATTACCTTCAACGCCTTCTATATAATCTACATAAACCTTATTTTTTGCAGAAAGCATACCCCCATATTGATATGAAAGCCCACAAGAGTTTACAAACAACACAAGGGTTAATAAAAGTAACTTAAACCACAATAACATTTATTATTCTTCCAGGTACAAAAATAACTTTTTTCACCTCTTTACCTTCTATAAACCTATAAGCAGTGCTTTCTTTTTCAACAAGGTTTAACATATCTTCTTTTGTTATAGATTTACTAACTGTAACAACATCTCTTGTTTTTCCATTAACCTGCACAGCTATATTTGCAGTGTCAACATCTGCAAACTCTTTGTTGTATTTTAGCCAACTGCCTTCTGTTATAGTTTTGCTCTTTTTAAAGATATTTTGCCATATCTCTTCTGTAATATGAGGCACAAAAGGATTTAAAAGCATAACTATTGCTTCTATACTTTCTTGCAAATTACTACAAATTTTATTACTGTTGACAAGTTTTTCAACTTCGTTAAAAAGCTCTCTTGTGCCTGCAATTGCTTTATTGTAACGCATTGCTTTAATATCAGCACTCACACTTGCAATTGTTTTGTGTGTAAGCTTTTTAAGGTCTTCACTCTCTCCAAAATCTCTAAACTCTTGCTCACTTACCTTTAAAGACACATTCCATAGCTTGTTTAAAAAACGCCAAGTACCTTCAATACCCTCTTCGCTCCATTGCACATCTCTTGTTGGAGGTGAATCAGATACTACAAACAAACGACAAGCATCAGCACCATATTCTTTATAGTAATGCACAGGGTCTGCTATGTTCTTTTTTGACTTACTCATTTTTTCTGAAGGGAAAACAGAAACTTTTTTGCCAGTTTCCTTATGTAAAAGAACTCCGCCTTCATCTGCAAAAACATCTTGAGGAAAAACATAAGCACCATCTTCATCTTTATACACAGCATGGCAAACCATTCCAAGGGTTAAAAGTGCCTTAAATGGCTCTTTTACGCTTTCATCAAGTAGATTTGTGTCAATTAATGCTCTTGTAAAAAACCTTGAGTACAATAAGTGCAAAATAGCATGCTCAATGCCGCCTATATACATATCAACAGGAAGGTTTTTGTTAATCTCATTTTTATCAAATGGTTTATCATCGTGCAAAGATGCAAAACGCAAGAAATACCAAGAAGATTCCATGAAAGTATCAAAAGTGTCTGTTTCTCTAGTGGCATCTTGACCACAATTAGGGCATTTACAGTGCTTCCAAGTTTTATGAGCATCTAAAGGGTTACCTTTTTGGCTCATATCTACATCTTTTGGTAATGCAATAGGTAGGTTTTCTTCTTTTTCTGGTACAGTGCCACAGCTTTTACAATACACAATAGGTATAGGTGAACCCCAGTACCTTTGCCTTGAGATTAACCAATCTTTTAAACGATAGTTTGTTTCTGCACCGCCACAGTTTTTGCTTTCTAGCTCTAAAATAGCTTTATCAAAAGCATCTTCAACACTTAAGCCATCTAAGAAAGAAGAATTTATCATAACACCTTTTTTGTCTGTGTACGGTTTTTCAGGTAGCTTGCTTTTTTCGCCCCTTACAACTGGAATAATTGGCAGGTTATATTTTTGTGCAAACTCAAAGTCTCTTTCATCATGTGCAGGGCAAGAAAATAACGCACCGTTGCCATAATCTACAAGCACAAAGTTTGCAATATATAAAGGTATTTCAATACTAGAATCAAAAGGGTGAATTAACTTTAAACCTGTATCTATGCCTTCTTTTTCGGCTTTATCAATTACTGATTTACTTGTGCCTAAAGAATTAAACTTAGTTATAGCTTTTTTAATATCTTCACTTTGTTCTGCTAGCTCTATTGCTATTTTATGCTTAGGAGATATACAAGCATAAGTTGCCCCAAAAATTGTTTCTGGTCTTGTGGTAAAAATTCTAAGGTTTTCATCAGAATTTTTAATTTTAAAGTCTATATAAGCCCCTTTAGATTTACCAATCCAATTTTTTTGCATGGTTTTAACCTTTTCAGGCCAATCTTTTAGGGTTTCAATGCCATCTAAAAGCTCTTGGGAGTAATCTGAAATCTTTAAAAACCATTGGCTCATAAGCTTTTGCTCAACCAAAGCACCTGAACGCCAGCCCTTACCGTCAACAACTTGCTCATTGGCTAATACACTATGCTCTAATGGGTCCCAATTTACCCAAGTTTCTTTTTTAAAAGCTAAGCCTTTTTCATAAAGCTTTAAAAATATTGCTTGCTCATGCTTATAGTAGTTTTCATCACATGTTGCAAACTCTTTTGACCAATCTATTAAAAAACCAAGCTCTTGCAATACAAGCTTCATTTTTTCAATGTTTTTGTAGGTCCAATCACCTGGGTTTACGTTGTGTTCTTTTGCTGCATTTTCAGCAGGTAAACCAAAGGCATCCCAACCCATTGGGTGTATTACATTATAGCCATTTAGCTGATAGTAACGAGCTATAATATCGCCTAGTGTGTAGTTTCTTACATGCCCCATGTGTATGTTTCCTGATGGATATGGAAACATTTCTAAAACATAGTATTTTTCTTTGTCTTTGTGGTTTGTAAAAATATTTTTACTATTTTCTAGCCAATATTTTTGCCATTTTTTTTCATTTTGCTTAAAGTTGTATCTCATTTAACTACCTTGATGAAATAAATTCTTCTCTTCTTAAGCTTCTTGCTGTTGTAAGTATTGCAAGCTCTATTCTTTCTTCAAGTTCTTTAGGAGCTTTTACATCTTTCCACTGACCAGAAACTTTAACTTTTTTATAAACCTTCACATCAACAGTAGATGCTGTTAAAAGTGCTTCTTTTATATAAACTGTAATCTTAAACCTTTCCAAGTCAGCTTCTGATGAGTACCACTGCGTTGAAACAACACCAGAAAAAGGCTCTACAATCTCAACAGGTGCAAAGCTTAAAACCTCAAGACTTGCAAACCAAGCATGTTTATTAACATTTATTAAAAAAGGTAACTCATTGATATCAACTTTATCATTTGCTGAACTCACACTAATACTTAAGTATGCAAACACAATAGCTAAAAAATATAAAACTTTATTTTTCATTTTTCAAAATAATTAAATTAAACAAAATACAAGTTAAAACAACCAAAAATCAGGTTGTGTAAATAGGAAATACTTTATATGGTATTATATTGCATTATCAACAACTTAGCAAAGTATATAAATATTTATGAAAAAAACAACCATATGGTCAATAATACTGCTTTCATACTCTTGTTTAAAATTAAATAGTTTTGAGCAAAATATGAGCTACAAGCTACACACAGAACAAATAGTAAACAGCTCTAGTTTTTTTGAAAAATACAACCATGATAGCTACATAAAACTAAAATATACACAAAAATTTGGTGCCAGAGATGCAGTTTCTTTAAACCTAAAAGCCACAAACCTGAAAGAAACATCTTTTATTTTTGATAAACAAAATAAAAACTCATTAAATTATATTGAAAATGCAAATATTGAACTAAAAACTAACTCACACAACTTAAGCTTTGGAATTTTACCCAATATAAATTCGCAAACATTTTACAATAGCTTTTTTCACACTAACAAAATAAGCACTTTTAATAATTTATTTGATTTTGTTGATTATAAAAAAACAAGACTTAGTAACAATATTTATACAAGCAGTTACAGTAACTCAAACAATTTTAATGTATCTTACTACAACAAGTATCTTGCTGATAATTACAACACCCTTATTGCAGGCTCTTACACTTTTAACGAACATAATATAGCAGATATTTTTGACACAACAATAGCATATTTTAACGAAAGCTACGCAATAGCATATGACATAAAAATAAATTATAGAAAATACAAAAAAAGAGAAACCAACTTAAATGATGTTTTTTTAAATAATGAGCATGGAGCTTTAACAAGAATCTCTTACCTTGGTTTTACTGTTTTATTTTCATACAAAAATAATTTTTTAGAAAACAACCAAAGTTTAATTTACGAAACAAAGCTTCAGTACCAAATACATAATTTTATGCTTGAACTAAATTATTTAAACTCAAAATTAGAGCAATACAAGCAAGAAAATATGGTTTACTATACTTCACTTCATGGGATGTATAAAATCAACAATGTATTTGCTCTAAAAGGCTCTTTATTTTCATACACAGAAAAATACAACCAAGAAAACGAAACAAGTAATGGTGCTTTGCTTTCTTTAAGTGCTACACTACAATAAAAAAAACAAAAAAAATACTTTTTTAGTGGCTATTAAAAGTATGTATAATTTGAAACATAATTTAAATAAAGTATTAAAAAATGTTAGAAATAAAAAATGTAACAAAGTCTTACAAAAATAAAAACAAAAAAGCTTTGGATAATATATCGCTTAATTTAGAAAGCGGTGGTTTTTTGGCTCTTTTGGGTCATAACGGTGCTGGTAAATCTACTCTTATTAATATAATAGGAAATATGGTAGTAAGAAATGAAGGTGATATTTTTGTTGACAACTACCACATTGATAACAACTTTATAAACTTTAGAAAATCAGTTGCTATTGTTCCTCAAGATATTGTTTTTGACCCATTTTTTACACCATTTAGGTCTGTGCAACTACAAGCAGAGCTTTATGGCATAAAGACAACAAAGCAAGAGGTTTTAAGGGTTCTTGAAAAACTAGGACTTGAAGAGCAAGCATTTAGCTCTACTCGCCAGCTTTCAGGTGGTATGAAAAGAAGGGTTTTGATAGCAAAGGCACTAATTACAAAGCCAAAAGTTTTGTTTTTAGATGAACCAACAGCAGGTGTTGATATTATGCTAAGAGACATAATATGGAACAACCTAAAAGAACTTAACAAACAAGGAACTACCATTGTTTTAACAACTCATTATCTGCAAGAAGCACAACAGCTTTGCAATCAAGTTGCTATAATTAAAAATGGCAAGCTTATTGCAAATGAAAGCAAAGAAAACTTACTTACAAAAGCAGATAGGGTTCTTGAAATTAAGTTCAATAAAAGCCTTGATGTTGTTCCCACAAAGATAACCAACAAGTTTAATGTTGAAATTGACACAAAAAGCCTTAAATTTAAGCTTACAAAGGAAGATTCGATTCAAGATATGATAGATTCTGCAAAGCTTTTAAAGCTAGAAATTAAAGACATAAACATTCAAGAGCCTGACCTTGAAAGTATCTTTTTAAACATAACAAAAGAAAATACTTAAAAACATCGTTTGCATGCAATATTAATACAAAAAAAAGGGAGGCATTTTCCCTTTTTTATTATTTTTTATTTATATCAAACCACCTATAAACATCTTCTATTGAAAGAAACTTAACCTTGATATAGCCCCTGCCTTTACTATCTTGCTTTATAACAACATCTCTATTTAAATAGCTTGAAATATCTTTCTGCAAGTTTTGTATGTACTCAACCTGATCAGGATTCTTTAAATGCTTCACTATCTCTTTAGTGCTAGATTTTTCATCATTTACTAGTTTTTCAGTTTCTCTAACACTTAGTTTTTTACTTATAATAAGCTCTGCTATTTTTTCAGGGTTTTGAGAGTTTATCAAACATCTTGCATGACCAACACTGATAAGCCTTTGATTAACCATGTTTTTAACAGCATTTGGCAAGCTTAAAAGCCTTAAATAATTGCTAATATAAGGCCTACTTTTAGAAACAGCATGAGATAAGCTTTCATGGGTATGATTATGAGTTACCAAAAGCTCATTATATGCTTCTGCTTCGTCTATTGGGCTTAGGTTTTCCCTTTGTATGTTTTCAATAAGAGCTATTTCTAAAACTTCAATATCAGTTGCTTTTACAACAATACAAGGAACTTCTTTGAGTTTTAAAAAAGACGCTGCACGGAATCTTCTTTCACCTGCTACTATTTCATAGTCTGTTTCTAGGTTGTTTAGCCTTCTTACAATTAAAGGCTGTATTATACCTTTTTCTTTAATTGAGCTTGCAAGGTCTTTTATTTTCTCATCATCAAAAAGCCTACGAGGTTGATTGATATTTGGTGCTATATGCTCTATTTTTATTAAAACAACATTTTTTCCATCCTCTTTAGGAGCTTCTTTAACTTCTGTAGAATACTCTTGCTTTGCTTTAGGTTTAGGCACTTGTGGATTGTTGATTGAAACTTTAGTGCTTTCAACCTCACCTAGCAATGCAGAAAGCCCTCTGCCTAAAGCCTTAGGTTTTTTATTATTGTTATCTAGTTTTTTATTAAGCAACAAACTTGTATCTATTGTATTTTTCATAAAATCAAACCTTTTACTTTTCTTGATTTAAAAACTCTACTGCTAAATCTAAATAAGCTTTTGCACCTGTACACTGCGGGTCGTACACTATTACAGGGTAACCATGTGATGGAGATTCTGATATCTTTACATTACGAGGAATATAAGAGTTATAAACAATATCTTTATAGTAATCTCTTACATCTTTTTCAACTGATTTTGTAAGGTTATTTCGTGCATCATACATTGTTAAAAGTATGCCTCTAATATTCAAACTAGAGTTATAAGAATCTCTTATAAGCTCTATTGTTTTCATTAGGTGACTAAGCCCTTCTAGTGCAAAATACTCTGTTTGCAATGGTATTAGTACATCATCACACGCTATTAAAGAATTAATGGTAAGCATACCTAAAGAAGGCGGGCAATCTATAAGGCAATAATCATAATCTAATACTATATCTTTTAAAGCATCTTTTAAGGCTGTATAGCTGTTTTCCATTGCACCTAGCTCTACCTCTGCCCCTGTAAGATCCATGTTTGATGGCAGGATGTCAAGCCCGTTTATAATAGTTTTTCTTACAGCTTGCTCAAAAGATGCTTGCCCTATTAAGAAATGATAAACATGTTTTTCTCCCTGCTCTAAATACACCTGTACACCTGTGCTTGCGTTTCCTTGTGGGTCAAAATCTATTAATAGAACTTTCTTTTTCATTGCTGCTAAAGATGCCGCTAAATTAATTGCTGTTGTTGTTTTACCAACTCCACCTTTTTGGTTAACAATAGATATAATTTTAGACATTTTTACTTTCCTTTTTTGTGTATTTTCACTATTTTAGATTCTTCAACCAATGCATCTAAAAAGTCAATTTTTAAACCTTTATTTTTTTTCAACAAAGCACTAGTTTCTTCTTTATGTTTTCTACCTTTTAAAAACAATGTATAACCATTTTTACCTAATATGTTTGCAGACAAACTCCACAAAATATCTAAAGACGCTAAGGCTCTTGCTGTAATGATATCAAAATAAATACCCTTACCTTGCAAAGTCTCTATTCTGTCATTAACCACCTTTACATTTAATAAACCAAGCTCTTTAACTACAGTTTGCAAAAAAGATGCTTTTTTACCATTGCTTTCTACTAAACAAAACTCAATATTGTCTAAAGCAATTGCTAAAACAATACCAGGCAACCCTGCACCACTTCCAAGGTCAGCTATTTTTTTTGCATTACTGTCTATATATTTAACAAGCTGTAAAGAGTCTATTATGTGCCTATCTAAAATATCATCAACTGTATGTTTAGATATTAAGTTAAACTTTTGGTTATACTCTGTTAAAAGCTTAATATACTTATGTATAAGCTCTATTTTTTCATTATTTAAGTTAAAGTTTTCTAATTTCATATGTGTATTTGTTTCACGTGAAACAATAAAAATGTTTTTAAAATAAATTACTAATTATTATCAATAATAATTTTTTTGAAAAAATAAAACAAGGTTTGTTTTTAAATGGTATTTTGTTTCACGTGAAACAATAAAAAATAGAAACAGCCATTTGTTAAAAAATAGCTGTTTTTTAGGCAAAGAGTTTATTTATTGTTCTTTTTTACATAAGCAAGAACAGCAAACACAGAAGCAGGTGTAACACCCTTCATTCGTGAGGCTGTATATATATTTTTTGGTTTTTCTCTTGAGTATAGCTCAACCATTTCAGAAGATAAGCTAGGTATTTTACTATAATCTAAACTAGTAGGAATAACTATACTTTCTTCCTTTTTTAGTCTTTCTCTTTCTTTATTGTAGATTTCTATATAGCTACTATATTTACAATCATTTTCAACAAACTCCAAGTCTTTTGCATCAAACTCTTTAAGATTAGGCATAATTTTAATAGCATCTTCTAAAGAAACAGCCGATAAACTTAAAAGTTTTAAGCCATCTCTTCTTACACCGTCTTTGTTTAATCTTATACCTTCTTTTTCTAAAGAATTTGGGGTAAAACTATATTGAGAAAGAACATGCTTTATTTTTTCCACTCTTTCTTTTCTTTGTAAAAATGCATCATATCTTTTTTGTGAAACAAAACCAGCCTTATAGCCTGCTTCAGTTAATCTAAAATCAGCATTGTCTGCCCTTAAAAGAATCCTGTATTCAGCACGAGATGTAAACATGCGATAAGGCTCTTTTACACCAAAGTTAATAAGGTCATCTATCATCACTGCTATATAAGCATCACTACGAGACATTGTAAAATCACTGCAATCAGAAGAGGCAAACCTAGCTGCATTAAACCCTGCAATTAGACCCTGCCCTCCTGCTTCTTCATATCCTGTTGTGCCATTTATCTGACCAGCTAAAAAAAGCCCTTTTATTCCATCAAGTTGCAGGTTTTTATCTAGGCTTTTAGGGTTTACATAGTCGTACTCTATTGCATATCCATAGTTTACAATTTTGGCATTTTCAAGACCTTTTATGCTTCTTATAAAGCTATCTTGAACACTTTTTGGTAAAGAGGTAGATATTCCATTTGGATATATTAAATTACTGTTTAACCCTTCAGGCTCTAGAAATATTTGGTGTGCATCTCTTTGGCTAAACCTATGTATTTTATCTTCAATAGATGGGCAATATCTTGGGCCTTTACCTTTTATAGAATCATCAAACAAAGGTGATTCTGCAAGGTTTTCTTTTATAATATTGTGTGTTTCACTATTTGTATGGGTAATATAGCAACTTACTTGAGGAACAGTTACTTTATCAGTAGCATATGAAAAAGGGGTTGGGATGCTATCGCCTTTTTGCTCTTCTAAAACTGAAAAATCTATTGAATCTTTAGCAAGCCTTGCAGGTGTTCCTGTTTTTAAACGAGCTACATCTACATTACATGAACGCAAAAATTTAGAAAGCCCGCTATAAGATTTTTCACCCCATCTACCGCCTTGTAAACGCTCTTTTCCAATAAAGATAGTAGAAGATAAAAAAGTACCTGTTGTTAAAACAATAGCACCACACTTAATGCTTTTTCCATCTTCAAGCTCAATTGAGCTTACTTTGCCATCTTTAAGTTTAATATCATCAACAACACCTTCTACAAAAGTAATATTTTTATAGTTTAGTACTTTATTGTGTGCAAAGTTCTTATAAAGCTCTCTATCAGCTTGAGAGCGAGGACCTTGCACAGCAGCACCTTTACTTCTGTTAAGTATTTTAAAGTGTATGCAAGCATTGTCTGCAATTTCTGGCATTAAGCCATCTAAAGCATCAATTTCTTTCACAATATGCCCTTTACCAAGCCCACCTATTGCAGGGTTACAAGACATTTGACCAATATCTTCTTTACTTTTAGATATTAAAGCAACATTTGCACCATATCTAGCTGCTGCAGCTGCTGCTTCTATTCCTGCATGTCCTGCACCTACTACCACTACATCAAAAATCATTTTAGTCCTAAATTAACAAGTTAGTTTGCCAACGCTTTCGCCAGCTAGTATATGAGCATGAAAATGAAAAACCTCTTGTCCTCCATGCTCTCCTTGGTTTGTTATAAGCCTGTAACCTTTTTCTTCTAAAGCAAGTTCTTTAACAATCTTTTTTATTGATTTAAAAAAGTCTAATATTTCTTCTTCTTTTGCGTTTTCTATAAAATGGCTGTAATTAATATACTTACCCTTTGGTATTACAACAATATGCACTTTTTTTTGTGGTGCTATATCTTTAAAAGCTAAAGTATTTTCACTTTCATGCACCTTATTGCAAGGTATTTGTTGTTTTAAAATTTTTGCAAATATATTTTCATCATCATACTTAAACATTTTTAACCCTTGTTTATAAAATCTTGCAATTATTTTTTTTGTAACTATATAGTTTATATAACTTAAATTATAACATACACCAAAAAAGATTTTAAACATGAGTGAAATTAAACTAAAAGGCACTACTATACTGTGTGTTACTAAAAATGGCAAAACAGCAATAGGTGGAGATGGTCAGGTTACCCTTGGTAATACTGTATTAAAAGGAAACGCTGTAAAAGTTAGAAGATTAAGCAGTAATAAAAATATTATATCTGGTTTTGCAGGCTCTACTGCTGATGCTTTTACACTTTTTGAAAGACTAGAAGAAAAAATAGAAAAATACCCAACACAGCTAGACAGAGCATGTGTAGAACTTGCTAAAAATTGGCGTTTAGATAAATATCTAAGAAAACTAGAAGCAATGATGATTGTAACAAATGGCAAACAAACATTTGTTTTAACAGGAATTGGTGATGTTTTAGCACCTGAAGATGATTGTATTGCAATTGGCTCTGGTGGTAACTATGCAACCGCTGCTGCAAAAGCACTATTAAGTATTGAAAATAATCTAAACGCTGAAGAAATCGTTAAAAAATCACTAAATATAGCAGCAGATTTATGTATTTACACCAATAATAATTTAACAATAAAAACAGTTGAAGGAAATTAAACCGTGAAAAACTTTACACCTAGAGAGATAGTTTCATACCTTGATAAATATATTATTAAGCAAAATGAAGCAAAAAAATCAGTCGCTATTGCTTTACGCAATAGATGGAGAAGAAAGCAACTTCCTGCTGATGTTCGTAAAAACATAGTTCCTAAAAATATACTAATGATGGGGCCAACTGGTGTTGGTAAAACTGAAATATCTCGCAGATTAGCAGTTTTAGATGATGCACCATTTGTAAAAGTAGAAGCAACTAAGTTTACAGAAGTTGGCTATGTAGGTAGAGATGTAGAGCAAATTATAAGAGATTTACTTGAAGTTTCTATACAAAACACAAAAGAAAAACAAAAAAACAATGTAAGAGTAACAGCAGAAAAAAAAGCTGAAGATAGAATATTACAAGCTCTTGTTGGTAAAAGTGCATCGGAAGAAACAAAAGCCAAATTTTTAGAAAAACTAAGAAAAAAAGAATTTGAAGATAAAGTTATTGACATAACTATAACTGTAAAAAAATCTCCAGCTACTTTAGATATTTCAAACGGTGGTCAAATTAGCATGATGCCAATTGGTGATATTTTAGGCGGAAATCAAAAGCAAACTAAAAAGAAATCTTTAAAAATAAGCCAGGCAAGAGAATTGCTGATAAATGAAGAAGCAGAAGAGCTTATTAATGAAGATGACATTATAGAAATTGCCATTGCAAATGTTGAAGAAAATGGCATTGTAGTAATTGATGAAATAGATAAAATAGTTAACTCTGGCTCTGTAAATACAAGAGGAGGGGTAAGCAGAGAAGGTGTGCAAAGAGACCTTTTGCCTATAATTGAAGGTACAAGGGTAAATACAAAGCATGGTAATGTTAACACTGACCATATTTTATTTATTGGTCTTGGTGCTTTCCATGTAAGTAAACCCTCTGATATGCTACCTGAATTACAAGGTAGGTTTCCTATTAGAGTTGAGCTTGAATCTTTAAACAAAGATGACTTTGTAAAAATCCTAAAAGATACAAAAAATAATCTTTTAGAGCAATACAAAAACCTTATAGGTGCTGAAAATGTAACTATAACCTTTAAAGAAGATGCAGTAGATGAAATAGCCTCTATTGCTGTTGAGCTTAACAATAATATTGAAAATATAGGGGCTAGAAGACTTTATACAGTTACAGAAAAACTTTTAGAAGATATTAGTTTTTCTGCATCTGAAAATGAGGGCAAAAAATATGTAATAGATAAAGAGTTTGTTAAAGAAAAACTATCTCATATAGTTAAAAATAATGACCTTTCTAATCAAATTCTATAAGTTTTTAAGGTTTAGGA
The DNA here is from genome assembly GCA_964472375.1 of uncultured Rickettsiales bacterium. GTDB lineage: Bacteria > Pseudomonadota > Alphaproteobacteria > WRAU01 > CAYYLE01 > CAYYLE01. The sequence continues at coordinate 30,326 of CAYYLE010000002.1, read as the reverse complement.
AGCATTATGTAAATGCTTCCTTTATTTTTCATCTGTGCAGCCCAAAATGTTGCTTCTTTGCCTGAACCCCAATAATAATCCAACCTTGCATTGCCTTTAATTGCCGAACCTATATCTTGTGCTACAACTAAAGAGTTTATTGAATTATTGGTATTTGGGTATGTTGTTTCAAGCCATATAGGTGTTCCTAAGGCAATATATTTTGTATCTACTGCTACACTTCTTTTAGCTGTTAAAGGTACATTCATTGCTCCTACAACATCTGCTCCTCTTCTTTCTTCAAAAAAGATATAACTTTCATTAGTGTTTAATATCTTATCTTCTAAGCTTGGGTTTTCTTCCAATACCTTATAGATAGCAAACATATCTATTTGATCTTTTTCTAGTAAACCAAGCTCTACAATTGTAGAACCTATTGACCTATAAGGTCTTCCATTTTTAGCAGCATACCCTACTGACACAACAGAACCATCTTGCAATCTAACTCTACCTGAACCTTGTACATGAAGCATAAAAAGGTCTACTTTATTATCTACCCACAATATTTCTAGATTTTGGTTTTTTAAAACACCTTTGCTGTCTATGTCTTCTCTTGTGTGGTAAGGATAAAGCTTTCCATCTATCAACCTACCAAAAATCACTGAATTGCTTTCTAGGTCTTTAATATAGCGAGATAAATCTATACTTATAAGGTCTTGTGGTTTTTTATAAACAGGGTATTTAAATTTATCTGTTGGTGTTAAAGAACCATTTAGTGTGATATTAAAATAACCTGTAATAAAAGCTTCATCTTTTTTGCCAACTAGGTAAAAATTAAAGTTATTTTCTAGGTATTCATATATTTTATCAATACTTTCCGATTGAACAAGCTCACCTTGGTCGCAAACATGTTGCCAATGAAGCACTGTGGTAACATAAGGTTGCTCTGTTATTGTTGTTTCTGGTTTTTTACGCAAAATAACCTGACAACTTCTTAAAAATTGCTTTAACCCATTAGATATTTCGTTATCTTTCTTCCAATTAGGTATATTTAAAGCAGATACTTGAGTATAATTAGTTGCATTTTGTTTACTTTGATTGTTAATGTTATTTTTTACATAAAGCTTATTGAAAGCAATTGTAAAAATAACAAACAATAACAATGATATTAAAAGTATAAAAAGCTTATATTTAGTAAAAATATTTTTAATTGTATTCATTTTTTATATTAAAAAGTACCCATTTTGTATTTTTGTAAGACCTTGAAAAAAACCAATATTCTGTATTGCTATCATCTTCTTCTACAACACTATTATCGCTTGCAAGTATTTTATAGCTAGTTATAAACTTAACACATACAATTGCTTCATCTTCTTTAAAATCAATATCTTTTATATCAACTTCTTTAAACTCATTTAAAGAAAATCTTTCATCTTCTTCATTGTTTAAAGAAGCTTTTTCTAAAGTATTAAAATAATGTTGGCTTAGCTTATTTTTTACATTACTTAAAGTTTTAGAGTGGTAAGAAGCTATTATAGTTAAAAAATCATCTTGTCTTTTTTTAATAAATTCAACGTATTCAAAGTCAGAAAATATTTTTTCAAGATAAAGCATTTTCTTGTATGTACTTTTAGCTGAACCAGAATCTAAATTTACTTCATCTTGTATTTTAGTGTTTAAAACCTCTTCTTTTACCTGCTCTAAAGGTTTTGTATCTTCATCTTCTGTGTTTTGTTTTGCATAGCGTGTTTTGTTAATATCAACATGATGACCCTGCCTAGTTCCTAACACAAGGTACAACCTATGTATAATAAGTATTGTTATAAAAAAGAATATAACTATATCAACATTGTTAAATATTATTTCCATTATAAAACTCTTTAAAGTATAATTAAGTACTGTACTTGTTAAGTTTAAAAGTAAAAAAACCTTAAGTCCACTTTAAAAAATGCACGGTGTAAATATATATAAAAGTTTTTTTAAGAACTACAAATTATCTATACACGATTCTGTGTATTTGTTTTTAGAAAATGAAAATGAAGATAAAAATCTATTTCATGGGTTAAACACATTACTTAGTCCAATAGGAATTAAATACGACGAAGTAAGTGAAAGTATTTACGAAGTTGATATGTCTGTAAAACTAAGAGTGTGTAAAGCAGACCAAGTTCTTGTAAACGTAGAAGCTAACCTTGGCAACTATGTTTATATGGATGCAAAAGACCACTACAGTTTTATTAATCAGCTTTATTTAGTTGTTTTACCAGATGTTTACAAAATACTAATTAATAAGCTAAACAACAATCTTTTAAAGTCAAATCTTAATAGAATTAACTTTCCTGGTATTGATTTTAACCAATACTATAATGATGCTTTGGATTATTTAAATAAATCAAGTTTAGATAGCCAAAATAAAAATACAGGCTAATACCAAGAAGAGTTTTTTATAGTATTTTTAATAAAATCTAAGTGTTTTTCTTGCTGTTCTTTTTTCACATCAAATGTTCTATAAGTAAAATCTGCATTGTAAACAACATCTCTATTATTTACAATTTGCTCTTTTTTACCTTCAACAAAGATATCAAGCTCTTCTTTTACAGTCATTTTAATATAAACTTTAGCAAGTAGCTCTGTATCAACCAAAGCATTATGGCCATCTGCCCTTGCACTTAAACTTATATCTAGCCTTCTACATAAAGCATCAAGATTATTACTTTGGCCCGGAAACTTACGCTTTGCTATATCTAAACTATCTACAAATCTATCATTAGGAAGAATTTTACTAGCTAAGCCTATGTCCTTCATTTCATGATTTAAGAACTTTTTATCAAACTCTACATTATGAGCTATCAAAACAGAATCATCACCTATAAAGTCAAGAATTCTGTCTATATGTTTATCAAAAGTTTCTTTGTCTTTAACTTTATCATCTGTTATTCCATGAACTTTTATAGAATCTTCTGGAATACTTCTTTTTGGGTTAACAAGATCATAAATATAGTTATCTGTAATATCGTTGTCTATAAGCTCCAAAAATGCATATTCTATTATTTTATGACCTTCAGAAGGTTCAAAACCTGTTGTTTCAAAGTCAAATACTATTTTTCTCATTTGTGATACTTACGCCAACTAAATATGTTTAAAAAACCAACATTACTTTGCAAATCTATTAAATCAGTGTATATATTTTCAACAGAAGTCATAACAGAACCATAATCTCTTTCTGTATCAATTACAGAATCAGCATAAGAAAGCTTTCTATTTATATCTATTTGGTTTCTGTCTATAAAATTAAACCTTTCCTCTGTCATAGTAGGTCTTTTCATTGCTCTCATTTTTCTTACTTCAGTATTGCAGTTTGTTATAATAATATAATCACAAAGTTTATGTAAGTCTTTTTCAACTAAAAGAGGAATTTCTAAAACACAAATACTTCTTGGGCTTTTCATGAAAGATTTTAATATAAAAGAAAATCTTTTTTTCCAAAGCATTGGAAAAATACAATCTTCAAGTCTTTTAAAGCTACCTTGTTTTTTAACTATACTAAAAGCAACTGATTTTATTCTAGGATAGTAAGCATCTTCAGGTGAAATTTTTAAGCATTTTTGTAAATGTTTTATCACATTTTCTTGAGCATACATTGAATCAACTAAGTCATCATCTGAACAAACAGAAGCACCTAATCTTTTAAATATATCAAGAACCTCTGATTTACCACTTGCAATAGGACCTGTTAAACCAACTATTAGCATTTTTGTAAATACCTTCTATGAAATTCTTATCAACAGTGGGTAATACTCCAAACCATTTTTCAAAAGCAAAACTAGCTTGATAGCAAAGCATTGGAATACCATCAACTGCATTAACCCCTGTTTGCCTTAATTTTAACATTTTTTTAAAATTTTGTTTAGAATAATTAACATCATAATACAATATATTAATATTTTCTTCTGAAAAATCTATTAAATCATAAATACTTAAGCTTGTTGTATTTATTACAATATCAAAATCTTTTATATTGTTTTTTAATATTTTAAAATCCAAAATATTGCACTTTATATCATTTTCTTCTAAATATTGTTCAATTTTAACCCTTGTTCTATTTGCAATGGTTATGTTTTTCATGCCTTTTTCTACAAAAGTTTTTAAAATAGACTTTGTAGTAGAGCCAAAACCTATTAAAAGAATATTTTTAACCTTTAAATCTAAAGAAAGATATTTTTTTAAAGAATAATAACAACCTAAACCATCAAAATTAGCAAGTTTTAAACTATTACCTTCATAATAAACTGTATTTGCACAAGTTAAACCATTCATGCTTTCATGTTTATTTTCAATAAAGTTTAAAATTTCTTCTTTATAGGGATATGTAATATTTAAACCTATATAATTATAGGTATTAAAAAGATTTAGTATTGTTTGTTTATTAAAGCTATCTTTACTTAAACTTAAAGGAACATAATAAGCAAGAAGGTTTTGTTGTTTTATAAACTCACTATGTATTAAAGGTGATAAAGAATAATCTATTTCAGATCCTACAACAGCCAAAAGGAGTTTATTTTTCATTTTTTATCTTGTTTAATGTTTCTAAAAATTCAATTACAGGAAATCCTAAAATAGTATAATAATCACCTTTTAAAACTTTCTCTACTAAATGTATTCCTTTTCCTTCAAAGTCTATACAACCAAGGCAAGAAAGTGCGATATCTTTATTGAAATTTAAATAAATCTCTATATCTTTCTTTTGTAATTCTTTTATTTTTATTTCTGCACTATTGTAACCATTATAAAACTTATTATTCATATAAACAGAAAAAGAAGAATAAAGAGTTATAGTTTTATTAGATATATTTTTCAATATATCATTGGCTTGTTTTATATCTTTTGCTTTGTTTAATTTAATATTGTTACAAATTGCTGTTTGATCACAACCTACTAATATAGTATCTTCTGTATATTTATGGTTTTGTAAATAGTTGTTTATTTTTAACATACTTAGGTTTAAACTATCTTCTAAAGCAGAATTATCAATATTAGCTTTATGATAACTATCTTCATTAAAGTTATTTACTAAGGTTTTTACTTCAAACCCGACTTTCTTTAAAAGATTTATTCTTGTTTCGCTTTGTGAAATTAAATAAATTTTTTTATTAAAAAACATGTTTTTAACAACTATTATTATATTAATATATTTTATATATAAATATTATATTAATAAAGCATGTTGATAAATCAAAAAAATAAGCAATAAAGCTTTATAAAAGCTATAATTAGAGCTTTCATGAAAACTAGTTAAAAAGTGGTGGATAAAAAGTGTAAAAAAACTTAATAAAATACTTTATCTTCAGTTTTCCACATTTTATCCATATATGTTTTACAATATAAAAAATTGACAATGATTGCAAAATAACTTATTATTCCGATGATTAGATTATTTCCTTATTTCTTATCACATCTTTTTTATTATTAAATATTTTTATTCAAATGCTTTTATCAATAAAGCTTTGTTTTCTATTAACGCGAGAAATTTTTTCATGGCAAAAGACAATTCTGTTATACATTTAAATGATTTTAGATTCAAAAAAATTGCGGATTTAATATCATACACCCAAGAACTTGGCATAGAAGGTGTTGGCTCTATGCGTAAGCAAGATATTATGTTTGCAATACTAAAAAACCTGCTACAAGAAGATGGAAAAGTAGTAGTAGGTAGCGGTACATTAGAGGTTATTTCAGATGGTTTTGGTTTTTTAAGGTCTCAAGAATATAACTACTTAACAGGTTCTGATGATGTTTATGTTTCTCCTAACCAAATAAGAAAACTAGGGCTTAGAACAGGTGATTTTGTAGAAGGTGAAATAAGAACACCAAGAGTTAATGAAAAAAACTTTGCACTTGTAAAGGTTTTAAAAATCAATGGAGTTGAGGTTTCAAACTTTGTTAAATATCGTAATAATTTTGACAACTTAACAACGCTTTACCCGCAAGAAAGACTTTTATTAGAAGTTGAAAATGATGCAGCTAAAGACGAATATACCTCTCGTGTTATTGATTTAATAACACCTATTGGTAAAGGTCAAAGAGCTTTAATTGTTGCTCCACCAAGAACTGGTAAAACAGTTATGTTGAAAAATATTGCTAATTCTATATCTATAAACCATCCAGAGTGTAAAATTATTATTTTACTAATAGATGAAAGACCTGAAGAAGTTACAGATATGATAAGGTCTGTAAATGCCGAGGTTGTTAGCTCAACATTTGATGAACATGCATCAAGGCACATTCAAGTTGCTGAAATAGTTCTTGAAAAAGCAAAAAGACTTGTAGAACAAAAGCAAGATGTTGTTATACTACTTGATTCAATTACTCGTTTAGCAAGAGCTTACAATACAGTTATACCATCTTCTGGTAAAGTTTTAACAGGTGGTGTTGATTCAAATGCATTACAAAGACCAAAAAGATTTTTTGGTGCAGCAAGAAATATTGAAGAAGGTGGTTCTCTAACTATTATTGGTACAGCACTTGTTGATACTGGCTCTAAAATGGACGAAGTGATTTTTGAAGAGTTTAAAGGAACAGGTAACTCTGAAATTATCCTTGATAGAAGAATTGCAGACAAAAGAATATTCCCTACTATTGATATTGCAAAATCAGGTACAAGAAAAGAAGAACTACTTGTTGATAAAGCTACACTTAGTAAAATGTGGGTTTTAAGAAGAATTCTTATGCAAATGTCTACTGTTGAAGCAGCAGAGTTTTTATTAAACAAAATGAGAAATACAAAAAACAATAAAGACTTTTTTAATAATATGAATTCTTAATTAATTTTTTTGTTGAAAGGATTTTTTATAGTAAAAGGTGATATAAATTATGATAAAAGATACCATTTATGCTCTTTCAACACCTTTATTTAAATCTGCCATTGCTGTTGTAAGAGTATCAGGTGATGATTGCTTAAAAAGTTTAGAAAAAATCACAAAAAAAGATATAAAAAGTCTTAAAGCAAGGTATTTTTATAACTCAAAGCTATATGATTGCAACAACAATATTATTGATGATGCAATGTTTGTTTATTTTGATAGTAAAAGCTATACAGGAGAGCAAACAGTAGAGTATTATCTTCATGGTTCAATATCAGTTATTAAAGAGCTTATTAAAACACTTAGTGCTTTTAAAAGCCACCGTTTAGCAGAAAGGGGTGAGTTTACAAAAAGAGCATATTTAAATGGTAAGCTAGACCTTTTAAAAGCACAATCTGTTAATGATTTAATAAATGCAGAAACTTTTGAGCAATCACAGAATGCGTTAAGTGGTTTATCTGGAGATACATCAAGTATCTATAAAACATGGAAAGATGAAATTTTACATGTACTTACTCTTATAGAAGGTGTTATTGATTTTTCTGATGATGGAATATATGATGACTACATAAAACAAGCTGATTTAAATATTAAAAATCTTATAAATGAGCTACAAAACTATTTAGGTAAAGTTAAACCAAATAGCAAAATAAAAGATGGAATAAAGGTTGTTTTATTTGGCAATACAAATGTTGGTAAATCAAGCATTTTAAACTCAATTACAAATAGCAACAGTGCAATTGTAAGTAATGTATCTGGCACTACAAGAGATGTAATAGAAAAATACATAGATTTAAATGGTTATGCAATCTTACTGAAAGATACAGCAGGGCTTAGAGAAAGCAAAGATGAAGTTGAAAATATTGGTATTTTAAAAACTAAAGAAGAAATAGAAAATTCTGATATTTTAATTTGTGTTGCAGATGCAACAAGATATGAGCAAACATATGGCTTTATAAAACAATACACAAGCCTTGAAAAATCAATTTTAGTTGTTAATAAAAAAGACCTTGAAGATAATAAAAACTATAATAATGCTTTTGTTATGTCAGCACATGATGAAAGCAATATAGAAAAACTAAAAGAAAAAATTGTAGATAAAATAAAAACTACAATAGTGCAAGAAACACCACATAAATACCTACTTGAGCAAAATTACATAGATAAACTATCTTTTTGTAAAAATGATTTACTAAACGCAGTTGATACAGAAGATATTGTTATAAAATCTTTTTATGTAAGAAAAGCATCAGTGTATATAGAAGAACTAATAGGCTCTATACACACAGAGGATATACTAGATAACATATTTAGCAACTTTTGTATAGGTAAGTAGATTTTTAACCATAAACAGCGTTATTTTGGCTTTCATAAAGCTTATTTTTTACATAAAGTATTATTTATTTTGCCAAAAGCTTTTGTATATCATCATATAAAGACCTATAATTTCAAGCCTTCCTATAATCATAGCTAGTATAAGGATAATCTTAACACTTGATTCTAAGCTAGAAAAATTACCACTTGGACCTATAGTATCACCAAAACCAGGGCCAACATTAGCAAGAGCAGTAGCAGTAGCAGAAGTTGCTGTAATTATATCTAAACCAAAAAATGTTAAAATAAAGCTAATTATAATAAATGTAATAATAAAAAAGTAAAAATACACAACAACAGAGTCTACAATATTGTTTTTTAACGGTCTTTTGTTGTAATAAGGTGTTATAACAGATTTATGAATATTGTTTTGCTTAAGTTTTGCAAGTGTAAAGCTTGTTAGCACCTGAAACCTAAATATTTTCACACCGCAAGATGTACCACCAGAGCAACCACCTGAAAATGTAATAATAAAAAGCAACATTACAATACTTGTGCCCCATGTTGTATAGTCTGTTAGTACATATCCAGTGCCTGTTATAATGCTTACAACAGTAAAAGAAGCATATCTTAAAGATTGACTAAAAGAAAACCCATTTTTTAACACTAAATAAGTAGCAACAATCATAACTAGGGTTGATATTGCTATTAAAAAACCTCTTATTTGTTGGTCTTTTAAAAATGTTTTTACCTTACCTTCAAACACAAGAAAATAAACCAAAATTAAAGGCATACCGCCAACTATCATTGAAATAGTAAGAATGATTTCAGCAGTTGGGTTGTTAAAAAAACCAATAGAAGCATCATAGTTAGAAAACCCAGCAGTAGATATTGATGTAAAAGCATGAACAATAGAGTCAAAAAAACTCAGTTTAGCAACAAGCCATAATAGTAAAATAACAACAAGAGTTATTAATACATAAATTTTAACAATAGATGAAGCGAGGCTTGTAGCTTTATTTTTAGATTGGTCAATATCAAAAGATTCTATTTTAAACATCTGCATGCCACCAATTTTTAAGTTTGGTAAAATTGCAAGACCAGTAACAACAATTCCAAGACCACCAACCCATTGTATTAATGCTCGCCAAAGATGCATCCCTAAAGAAAGCTCTGATAAATTGCCAAAAACTGTTGAACCCGTTGTTGTAATTCCAGACATTGCCTCAAAGTAGGCATCAACATAGTTTATATCTTTACTTGCATATTGTATAGGCAATGCAGCAAATGCAACTATAACAAACCAAGAAAATACAGTTAATAAAACACCTTCTTTGTAGTTTACAGTGCTGTCTTTTTCATAAGTTGCAAAAAATATAGACCCGCCAACAACTCCAGAAAGTATAGCAAATATTAAAAAAACAAGATATGTTTCTTCTTTTCTACATAGGTCTAATAATGCAGGCATTAACATAAAAACACCAGTAAAAAAAATAAATAAACCTAAAACATTAAATATTTTTACAATAGATATATTCTTCATGAATTACACCAGGTAATGGTTTTTAACTATCGTTTGTATTGTATAGTTCTAAAAATTCTTTTTTAAACTCGGCAAATCTATTTTCTTCTATACTTTTTCTTATACCTTTCATCATATTTTGATAAAAAGCAATGTTGTGAATACTTAAAAGCATAGGTCCTAGCATTTCTTTTGCTTTAAAAAGATGATGAATGTAAGCTCTAGTGTGGTTTTTGCAGGCTTTACAATCACAGTTTTCGTCTATTGGTTTGGTATCATAGCGGTGTTTAGCGTTTTTAAAATTAACCTCACCTTTAGATGTAAAAGCACGGTTGTTTCTTGCACACCTTGTAGGAATAACACAATCAAACATATCTATTCCTCTTTCAACAGCACCTAAAATATCACTTGGTTTACCAACACCCATTAAATATCTTGGTTTGTCTTGTGGTGCCATATCGTCTATATAATCAAGCACTTCAAACATTACATTTTGCGGTTCTCCAACTGCCAAACCACCTATTGCATAGCCATCAAACTCTATTTCTTTTAGTTCTTTAAAAGATTGTTCTCTTAGGTCTTTGTAAACTCCACCTTGGTTGATACCAAAAATACCGTAACCATCTCTTTTTACAAAGGCATCTTTTGACCTTTTAGCCCATCTCATTGACATTTGCATAGATTTTGCAACATAGTCGTAATCAGCAGGGTAAGATACACACTCATCAAAACACATTGTAATTGTAGAGCCTAATTTGTGCTGAATTTGAATTGATTTTTCAGGGCTTATCATTACTTTTTCACCTGTTGTGTGTAGTTTAAAAGTAACACCTTCTTCTTTTATTTTAGATATCCCAGATAAAGACATAACCTGAAAGCCACCTGAATCAGTTAAGATAGGTTTATCCCAATTTATAAATTTGTGTAATCCACCCATTTCCTCTATAAGGTCTTGCCCTGGGCGTGCCATTAAATGATAGGTGTTTCCTAGTATTATTTCACTACCTAAGTTAGCAACATCATCTAAAAACATTGCTTTTACTGTGCCAGCTGTACCAACAGGCATAAAAACAGGTGTGTTAATTTCACCATGGGCAGTTTTTATTACTGCTCTTCTAGCTTTATTTTCTTTATTTAATAATTTGTAGCTAAACAATTTTATAACACCTTGGTTTACAACAATTTTTTAATAAAACATTTTAAACTATTTTTTAAGCTCTAGCAATGTGCAGTCGCCATATGAAAAAAACCTGTAATCATTTTTTATAGCATACTTATAAGCATTGTGAGCTTGCTCTAAACCTATAAAAGCAGAAATAAGCATAAAAAGTGTAGATTTAGGTAAATGAAAGTTTGTTAAAATAGAATTTACAACCTTAAATTTATAAGGTGGGTAAATAAAAATATCAGTAGATTTTGCACAAGGTATAACTTTGCCATCTTTACTTACAGAGCTTTCAAGAGCCCTTAGACTTGTTGTGCCTACTGCTAATATTTTGTGGTTATTTTCCATGTGTTTATTTATTATTTTGGCACTTTCTTCGCTTATTGAGTAAAACTCCGAATGCATTTTGTGTTTTGTTATATCATCAGTTTTTACAGGTAAAAATGTACCTGCTCCAACATGAAGGGTTACAAAAGCTATTTCTATACCTTTTTCTTTTATTTTTTCAAGCAGTTCTTCTGTAAAGTGCAAGCCAGCTGTTGGGACTGCAACTGCACCTAAATGCTTTGCAAAAACTGTTTGATAGTCTTTTTCATCTTCTTTGTTTTTTTCATCTCTTTTAATGTAAGGCGGAAGAGGGATATTACCACAGCTAATTATCTCTTTTATAAAGTCTTCATCTTGTAGGTTGAACTTTAGCTCAACTTCACCATATTCATATTTTTCAACAACTTCTGCACTTAGTTTGTCGCTAAAAATTATAGTATCTTGTGGTTTTAACCTTTTAGAGTTTTTAGCAAAAGCAAGCCATGTGTTTTCAAGCTTTTTATGTAGGTTTACCGATATTGTAGACAAACCCTTTTTACCAACAAGTAAAGATGGTAAAACCTTTGTGTTATTCATAACTATTAAGGTGTTTTTGTCTAAAATATCTACAAGGTCTTTTACTTTATAGTCTTTTAAGTCAAAATCATTTACAGCAAGCATTTTAGCATCGTGCTTAGGGTGTATAGGTTTTTGTGCTATGTGTTTGCTTTCTAGTTCAAAGTCAAATAACTTTATATCCAAAGCTTTATCTTTAGTCATTTTTTTTATAACAATATATTGGTGTTTTGGTTTGCTTATATTACACAACTTATATATTAATAGCTTGTTTTTTGCAAGTTTTTACATAAAAGCTTTATACTTGTTTGTAACAAAAAAATATTGAAAGTAAAAAATTAGATGTTTAATAAAGTTGAAATAATATACGGCTCTACAACAGGAAACACAGAAAGCGTTGCAAAGTATGTAAAAAGCATTATTGCAAAGCAAAAAATAAAAGTAGATTGTAAAGATAGCTCTGACTTTTTAGATAAAAATGTAGATTTACAAGATGGAATTTTATATATTCTTGCAAGCTCTAGCTGGGGTGTTGAGCCTTGTGCATTGCAAGAAGATTTTGAAATATTTTATAGCAATATAAACAAAGAAAGCATGGCTTTAAAAAACTTTGCACTACTGGGTTGTGGTGATAAATACTACCCGCATTTTTGTGGAGCACTTGATGTGCTAAGCAAAGATATTTTAAACCACAAAGGTAAGCTTTTTACAGAGATTTTACGAATACAAGATGATTGGGAAGATAGAAAAAAAGAAATAACAAAATGGGCTACCAACTTAGTCAAGCTTATAAAAGAAAGTAAATAACTTTTTAACACTAACCAAATAGTTTAAGCAAATTTCTTAAATTTATTTGGTTTTTAAGTGTTAGAGTTTTCTTTTTTATCAAAAATTTGTAAAAGAATAGAAACTGCTTCTAATTGCTTTGTGTCTACTTTTTTTGTGCTAATAATTCCTGCTTCTTGTATCAAGGTTTCAAAAAGTCTCATATCTTTTTCAAGATCAGCTATTTTAAAGTTAATAAGACCTGTTTGCTTTGTTCCTAAAATATCTCCATAGCCTCTTAACATAAAGTCTATATTTGCTAAATTAAAGCCACTTTCATTTTCTTTTAGGGCTTTAATTCTTGCACGGGCGTTTTTACCAATTTTGCTTTTATAAAGCAAAATACAATACCCTTGCTCGCTTCCTCTTCCTACTCTCCCTCTTAGCTGGTGTAGTTGAGATAACCCAAATCTATTTGCTTCTTCTATTACTACTATGTTTGTATCAGGTATATCTATTCCAACTTCAATAACTGTTGTGCTTACTAAAACACCCTTTTTAACCTTTTTGAAACTTTGTAGTATTTCTTCCTTTTCTTTTTCTTTCATCTTTCCATGAATAAGATAGATGTTTTCTTCAAAATCAGGTAGTTTTTCTTTTAATAATTTATATCTTTCTTTTGCTGCCACAAGGTCTAGCTTTTCAGATTCATCAACTAAAGGGCAAACCCAAAATACTTTAGTGTTGTTTTTTAGCTTTTCGTTAAACTTTGTGTAGATTTTTTCTATATTTTCTACATTTAAGGCACTTGTTTTTGTTTCTTTTCTATTTTTTGGCTTAGAGTTAATTGTTGTAATATCAACTATATTTTTAATAGAAAGTGCAAGAGTTCGTGGTATTGGGGTTGCACTCATGCTTATAATATCAGGTTTTAAACCTTTTTTTACAAGGTTGTGCCTTTGCATTACACCAAATTTATGTTGCTCGTCTATAATTACTAAACCTAGTTTTGCAAGCTCTATATCATCTTCTATTAAAGAGTGCGTTCCTATTAATATATCAATTTCACCCTTTTTTGCTTTTTCTATTATTTGGCTTTTTTCTTTTTTAGTGTTTTGCGATGTAAGCAAAGCACATTTAACTCCAATATTTTCAAGCATTTTGCTTGCATTTTGGTAGTGTTGTTTTGCTAAAACTGTTGTAGGGGCAATAAGTGCAACTTGGTATCCTTTTTGTATTGCTTTTAAGGCACAGAAAAAACAAACAATTGTTTTACCAGAGCCTACATCACCTTGCAAAAGTTGATTAGTTTGCCATTTTAAATCCATGTGGGTAAAGATTTCTTTAATGGCTTTTATTTGTTCATCGCTTAATGTAAAGGGCAGGTTTTTAAAAAGCTTTGTTATAAGGGTTTTATTATTGCTTTCAAAACTTATACCAAGTTGTTTTTTGTATTTTACTGTATTTTTAAGTAAGTTTATGTTGTAGCTTAGCATTTCATCAGCTGCAAGCCTTTTTACAAAGTTTGATTCTTCTTTATCTATATCTTCTTGGTTTTTAGTGTTGTGTAAAACATTTATACTTTCTGTAAAGCTTGGTAAACTGTTTTGTTTTAAAAAGTCTCTATTGTGCCATTCATTTAGCTTAATAGAAGAGAAATTAGCAAGAGCTTGGTTTATTAGTTTAGAAAGAACCTTAGAAGATACTCCATTTATAGAAGGGTATATTCTTTCAACAAGTTCTTGCTCTTTAAAACAATTACCTAGCAAATATGGGTGGCTTATTGTGTATTTTCCTTTAAAGATAGAAACCTTGCCACAAACATAAATATTGCTATCTATTGGATAGTTTTTTTCAATATATTCTTTGCTAAAGTAGTTAATGAAAAATAAAGTAACTTCTTTTTGGTTTTCGTCAAGGCAGAGTATTTTGTATGGGGCTTTTTGTCTACCTTTAGTTTGCCCTATGGTATGGCTTGTTATTTTTAGCTTTATTACAATTTCTTTTGGTTCTTCAAAATCATAGCTTGTTACACTATTAATTACTTTTTTAACCTCAATTTTTCTAGGAAGGTGCAAAAGCAAGTCTATTATTTTATAGATGCCAGCTTTATAAAATGCTTGTTTGGTTTTAATGCCAACACCTTTAAGAGATGTTATACTTCTAAAAAGGTGGTAGGTTTTATTTTCCATTTACTTTTTAAATTTTCAATTATTTTTTAGCTCAAAGGAAATTATACTATGAGTGATAGTTTAGATATAAATTTGTTGCGAAAAAAGCTTTATTATAAAGCAACAAGGAGGGGTGCAAAAGAGGTTGATATGATTTTTAGCTTTTTGCTAGAAAAACACCTGCACAAGATGGATTTAAACCTTTTAAAGCAATTTGAAAACCTATTAGAACATAAAGATATAGATATTTACAGGCAGTTTATGGGCTATAACCCCTTAAGCAAAAGCCTTGATAATGAGCTGTGGAATATATTAAAAGAGTATAAAAAAACTTAAGACAAGGTTTTATATGAATATTGAAAAAATAAGAGAGAATTTAACAAGCTTTTTAAATAAAGAAAAAGATAAAGACTTAAACATTGGGTCTGTTGCTTTAGAATACATTGTGCTTGCACTTGCAAAGCTTAATAAGAGCAATAAAAAAACAGTTATTGTATGTAAAGATAACTTGCAGATTGATACTTTATCAGCTTTTTACTCTAGTATTGCAGAAAGTGATGAAAAAATACTCTCTTTTCCTGAATATGATATTAAGCCGTATGATAAAAACTCACCAAGTTCTACAATTACAAGCAAACAAGCAAATGCTGTTAGGTTTTTAAACAAAGATAGTTTTACTTTATTTACCACACAATCAGCTTTAACAAGGTATTTAATACCAAGCCAAAACCTTGAAAGCAAAACAATTAGCTTGCAGGTTAATAAAACTATAAACCAAGATGATTTTATAAAACAACTAATAGAGCTAGGTTATGAAAGGCAATCATTAGTTGTTGCAACAGGAACTTTTGCCATAAGGGGTTACATTATTGATGTTTTTCCATCTGGTTTTGTAAACCCTTTGAGAATTGAAATGTTTGGAGATAGCATTGAAAGCATTAAAACATTTTCTCCTTATACCCAAAGAACAATAGGAGATGTAGAAAGTGCTGAAGTGTCTTTTTGCACCAACTTGGTTTTAGACAAAGCAACAACAAATTCTTTTACCAAAAAATACTATGATGAGCTAGGGTATGAAGCAGAGTATCAAAACAGTATTTATAGCTCAATTATAAATGGTATAAAACCCAAAGGGTATGAAAACTATTTAGTGCTTTTTCAAGAAAAAACATATTCTTTGTTAGAGTTAATGCGAGAAAAAGATGCATTTTTTATCTATACGCAAGACTTTCAAGAAAATCTAAAAGACAACTTAAAAGATATTGAAGACAACTATAAAAACAGGCTAGGTAGTTATGAAATCAACAAAAGTGCATCATTTAAGCCTTTAAAGCCTGATTTAATGTACCTAAACCAAGAGCAAACAATTAATTTACTTTCTGACCTTAAAAAACTAAAGATAACAAGCTTTAAACTACCAGAAAATAAAAACACTGTTAATGCATCGGTAAAGATTATACCTTCAGGGCTTATAGAAAGAGAGCAAGATTTACATAATTATTTGCAAAATAGTTCTGAAAATAAAAGAATTTTTGCATCTTGTGCATCTGAAGATAAAGCAGATACTTTAAGCACTTATTTTACTAAAAAAGATTATCTTGTTATAAATAATTATAAAAATGAAGCAAATGAAGATAAAAACAGTAATAAAAAAACCATTTTTATTACAAAGTTAAATATATCTTCGGGCTTTAGTGCTGATGATACTGTATTTTTAAGCGAAAAAGAACTAAGTGTTATATCAGACTTTGGTGTAAAAAGCCTAAGGCAAAGTAAAACAAAAGCAAGCAGAAACAAAATATACGATGCTTCAATGCTTTCAAAAGGTGACCTTGTAGTGCATGTAAAACACGGTATAGGTAAGTTTGAAAACCTTGTGCATTTAAAAATGGATGATGACCTGGTGCATGATTGCCTAGAGATTCTCTATGAAGGTGGAGATAAGCTTTTTTTACCAATTGAAAATATTGACCTTATAACAAGATACGGTAGCAAAGGCGATGCAAGGCTTGATAGCTTAAAAGGTCAATCGTGGGATAAACGCAAAAAACAAGCGCAATCAAAAATACAAGAAATTGCTTACGAGCTTGTTTTAACTGCTGCTAAAAGAAGTGTAACTAAAACATCTTCTTTTCATATCAATGAAGAAATGTATGAAAAGTTTGCAAGAGATTTTAAATACATTCCTACAAGCGACCAAATACAGGCAATTGAAGATATAATAAACGACCTTCATAGCTCTAAAAACATAGATAGATTAATATGTGGTGATGTTGGCTTTGGTAAAACAGAAGTTGCTTTAAGGGCTGCTTTTTTAATAGCAATAGAAAAATTTCAAGTTTGTATTATTTGTCCCACAACATTACTTGCAATGCAACATTATGAAGTTTTTAAAGAAAGACTTGAAAAATTTGGCTTAAAAGTAAAAATGCTTTCTCGTGTTGTAAACCAAGCAGAAAGAAAGAAAGTAAAAGAAGACCTTAAAAATGGTGATATTAATGTTGTAGTAGGTACTCATGCCTTGCTTGCAGATAGTGTGAAGTTTAAAAACCTAAAACTTGCAATAATAGATGAAGAGCAAAGCTTTGGTGTTAAAGATAAAGAAAAAATCAAATCAATTCGCAACAACTTGCATGTAATTAGCATGAGTGCAACGCCAATACCTCGTACTTTACAAATGGCTATGAACTCAATTAAAGATTTAAGCTTAATAACAACACCGCCTTCAAATAGGCAAAATGTTAGTAGCTATGTTGTTCCTTTTGATGTTTTGCACATAAAAGAAGCTATTAATAGAGAGTTATCAAGAAAAGGTCAGGTGTTTTTTATATGTAATCGTATAAGGCACATGAATGAGATTGAAAGCTTTATAAACAAACATATTGAAAACCCATCATATGTAAAAGCACACGGACAAATGCCTATAAAAGCACTTGAAGATAATATGCTTGCATTTAAAAAAGGAGATGTTGATATACTAATAGCAACAAATATTGTTGAAAGCGGTATTGATATATCTAATGCTAATACCATGATTATCTACAATGCAGACAATTTTGGCTTAGCACAGCTTTATCAATTAAAAGGCAGAATAGGAAGGTCTGCAACCAAAGGCTTTGCATACATGACCTACAAAGCAGACAAAAAACTAAACGAGCTTGCAGCAAAAAGGCTAGAGGTCATACAAAGCCTTGATTATTTAGGTGCATCTTTTGCACTTGCAAAGCATGATTTAGACATAAGAGGAGCAGGCAACTTACTAGGTAAAGAGCAATCAGGCTATGTTAAAGAAATTGGTATAGAGCTTTATCAAAAATTTTTAGAGCAAGCAATAAAAACAGTGCAGAACAAAGACAAAAACCAAGAGGAAATAATAAAACCAAGCTATGAAGATATGGAAGATTTTGTAGTAAAGGTAGACCTTGGTATTCCTGCAACAATACCAACTGATTATGTATCAGATATTGATTTAAGAATGTCTTTATACTTAAAGTTTGGCAGGTTAGAAAGTGAAGAAGATGTTTATAACTTTAAATATGAGCTTATAGACAGATTTGGCAAACTACCTGATGAGCTTGAAAACCTTTTTAATTCTTTTGTAGTAAAAATAAAATGCAGAGCTTTAGCGGTTTCTAGGCTTCAGCTTAGTAAAAAAGGCTTTGTTATTAATTTTGTCGAAAGCAAGGTTAAAAACATTCAAAGCCTTATGGGTTTTGTGCAAGATGTAAGAAACTTTGCAAAACTAAGACCAGATGGCTCTTTGTTTATAGCTAAAAATATTGAAGATGGAAAAGAGATTGAGGCAACATTTACAGTTTTAGATAACTTAAGTAAATTAAGCTACTTGTAAGTTTTGTTATTTTGGTTTATATTTAGGTTTGCATACTTAGTTTAGATAATATATGATATGTTTTGTTACAAAATCAAAAGGTAAGAGAAGATGAAAGTTAGAAGTTCTTTAAAATCTGCTAAAACACGCGTTAGAGATGCTATTGTTGTTAAAAGAAGAGGTAGAGTTTACGTTATAAGTAAAAGCAACCCAAAAATCAAAACTCGTCAGGGATTCTAAGCTTTTTAGCGTAGTTTTGTTTGAGTTACTAAAATGAACCTAGGGCGTTTTATTGTTTCTAGAGCTAAAAAAGTTGCACAAAAAGAGAGCAACAAAGAATCTAGTCACACTGGTCGTGAGAAGGTAAAGCAAGATTTAAACAAGCTTTTTAATTCAATAGCTCATTTATTTGAGCCATTTAAAAAAGCTGTTTTATCTATGTTCCCTAAAGTAAAGCCCTTAATACTATTGCTTGACAAGATAGCTCTTTTTGTCGCAAAGGTTGTTACCTTAATAGTTTATATAGCTTTTTTTGCCTTAAACTTTATAAAAGGTAAGCTGTTTAAGTTTCTAGTAATTGTTTTTATAGCCTTATTTCTTTTTAGCGTTGTGCTTTCAAGGGTTATAAATACCACAAACTACAAAAACTACTTTCAAGACGCTCTAAGTGATATTACAGGCTATCAAGCAAGTGTTGATGGTTCTATAAAAGTAAGCATAGTTCCAAGTCCTTCTATATTTATAAACAATGTTTCTTTTAATCAAGTGGGCAATACACCATCGCAAAAAGATGGCAGTGTTTCTATTAATGTATTTGAAACAAACAAAGTAAAACTTAGTTTTAAGTTTTTAAGCCTGTTTTTAGGTAAGCTTACAGTAGATAGTGTACAGATAGAAGGTGCAAACTTTGTTTTAAAAACATCTTTTAGTAAAGATAAAACAGATAGTCGCTCTTTAGATGGTCAAATAGAGCAAATTTTTCAAAAATTTGTACAAAGAAATAGCTCAAGATACTTTGATAAACAAGAGCAAGATTCTTTTAATGAAGGAGATGGTCTTTCACACAATACAGATATTCAAGATTACAACAGTCAAGAGTTTTTCACTCAGCAAAGCGATAGCATTTTGCCAAATAGCCAAAAAACATCTAATCAAGTAGCAGATGATTTTGCCGAAGGTTCTTTTTTCATGGGGTTAAATAGGTTTTTTATCTCACGAATAGAGCTTGACCCTAACAAGGTAGATAGCTTTACATACAGAAGAGTCAATGTGGTTGTTTTAAACCAAAGAGAAAACAATGTATTTTCAGTGCAAAACCTAGGTGGTTATTTAGAAAGAGG
Source organism: uncultured Rickettsiales bacterium (assembly GCA_964472375.1). Taxonomy (GTDB): domain Bacteria; phylum Pseudomonadota; class Alphaproteobacteria; order WRAU01; family CAYYLE01; genus CAYYLE01. The sequence goes on along the minus strand of CAYYLE010000002.1, from coordinate 10,499 downwards.
CATAACAGGCTCTTTAGAAAGTGAAGGCTACTTTTTTACAGGTAAAGAAAAGCACTCATACAATTTTTACTCTTCAAGAACATCAGAAGGTGGAAAAGAGATTGACTTTAGTTTGTATTTAGGTGAAAGATCTGAAAATCAAATTAGAGCAGAAGGTACTGTAAATTTTGAAAAATCTGCAATGGACTTAAAGACAAGTGCAAGCAGTGGGGCTATAAATTATTTGCTTGCTCTTTCAAGTGCAAATGATAGTTTTTTTGATACATCAGCGTTTAAAAGTGCAAACTTTAGTGCAAACCTTGTAGCTAATAACAAATTAGTAGAGCTAAAAAATATAAATCTTGATGTAAATCACAGTACAAATATAACAGGCTCTTTATCAATGGTTGACGGTTTTTCAAGCAATGCTGTAAAACTAGATATTGATGTAAATTCTGCCAATATGGCTAATTTTGTAAGGTCTTATCAAGAAAGAGCACAAAAAAATAGGTCTATGGGGCAAGCAAATATATCTTATTTGTTTGTTTATCTAAATAGTTTACATAGCTCTTTTTATAAGGTTTTTGATGCAACGCACACATTTAGCAATATTAACTTTAAATCACTAAACGAAAGCAACCCAGTTGAAATCAATGTTAATCTTAACAGAGATAGCAAGGGGCAGTATTACTTAAACAATCTAAGTGCAAACTATAAGCAAACAGAGGTATCTCTTGCAGGTTTTTTATATCCAGAGCTTTCACAAGCAAAGCTTGTAAGTAATGCACAAGGTAGCTTTGATGATTTTTTAAATTTGCTTAATGTATCCCCTTCGTCTTACAAAGCAATTAAGGCAGCTTCTAAAGATAGCAGGTCTTTTTCAACAGCATTTGATTTAAGTGTGCAAAACTCTAAGGTTTATTTTAGTAATATTATGCTAAAGTTTGATGAGCTAGAGTTTAACAACATGCAAGTTAACCTTGAAGAAAGAGTTTCTATAATAGATGTTGCTCTTACTGTTAAGAACAATAAATTTGATTATGATTATTTTTTAAACATCTTAAGACCTAGTGAGAATATGTCAGGGTCTAATTTACTTTCTGTAGAAAAAGATTCTTTCTTTGGTATAAGCGACAAACTAAATATTAACTTAAAGCTAGAAAGTGAAGAGTTTGAGTTTGACAATATATTGCTTAAAAACTTAAAAGTAGATGCTTCTTTAAACAGTTCTGGTATTACTGTACAAAGGTTTGATGTACAGTCTCAAGAGCAAGGTAGTGCACTTTTATTCTTTAGCTATAATAAAAATGTAAACCCTGCACTAGCTGGAAACATAACCTTTAATAATTTTGCTTTAAACCTTGAAGATATAAACAAGTACATGTTTAGTGAGTATAAAGTAAAAGGCAAGGTTGTTTTAAATGGTAGATTAAGGTCTTCAAACATGACTTCAGCAGGTTTTTTAAGCATGCTGCAAGGTGACATTAGGTTTGTAAAGTTAGAAAGGTTTAAATCTAACAAAACAAATAACAGTAAGGGTTTCTTTCTTACTTTAAGCAAAAGTAACAAAAAAATTGATGGTAAAACAGAGATATACATAAACGACCTTTACGGTAGCTTGCAGGCTTTTTCAGGAAGGTTTGACTTTTTTCCTGTTGTTGTTGATTACATTCATGGTAAAACAAAAGGAAGAGGGAGCTTTGAAGGGTCTTACAGAGTTGAAGATTCTTTTATAGATATAAGGGGTAATATTTCTCGCACTGCTAAATCTTCTAAACCTATGGCGTATTATTTTAAAGGCTCTCTTGCACAACCAGAGTATAAATTTAGCAAGTCAGATGGCTCTATTGTTATAAAAAACCCTGAAATAAAGCCAAAAGAAGAGAAAAAAGTAGAAAGAAGTGCAGAAGCTAAAGAAATAGAGAAAAAGGCTATAAAAGAAGTTAGGTCAAATATTAAAAATACTGATACTAATAGACAAACAAATATAGATACCATAGGCGGTGTGGGTGCAAAAATAGACAACTTAGTACCAAGTGAAAACCTAAGAGGCACAGACTTTAGCAATACTGAAAAAATATCCAACCCAGGTTCAAGCAAAGTTAACCCAAATAGCTTAGTGCCAGAGCAACTTGGTAGAACAGAGGTAGAGCAAGAAAAAACCGAAGAACAGAAAAGAATTCAAGAGCTTGAAAAAGCCACAGGTATTGAAAATAAGCAAAATATAAAAGTAGAAACAGAAGAAGACCCTTTTGGTCAATATCCTGTTGATAGGAATGTTTTAGATAGTTCTAAAAGAGAGCAAGAGGTTGGTTCTGTAAGGTCTCAAACTATTGTAAACACAGGCAGAACACAAAGCACAGAAGGGCAAAAAGAAGAACCAAAGTCAACCTTTAGAAGAAGAAACACAAACACAGATAGTAAACCTTTAATCCCTCAAGATGCAGACCCAGAACTTTGGGAATAAAAACCTTTATTTTTTAAGGTTGTAAACCTTGTACTTATTTGCATAATTAGCATAAATTTATTATAATTGCCAAGTTAAAGCATACACCCTTGGAGGTATGCTTAGTTTAACTATATTTACTTTGAAAGGTTTTTAAAATGAGTATTATTAATGCTACATTAAGAGAAAAAGCAGGAAAGGGGTCCTCTCGTGCTCTTAGGTCAGAAGGCAAAGTGCCTGCAATTGTTTACGGAAGAAATAAACAAAATATTCAAATCGCATTAGACGAAAAAGACTTAATGCAAGAGTTAAAAAAGCGTGCATTACACTCAACTGTTTACGAGATTGATGCAGAAGGTAAAAAAGAAACTGTGTTATTAAGAGATGTTCAGTTTGACCCAGTAACAGATAGACCTTTACATGTTGATTTTTTAAGAGTTGTAAAATCAGAGCCTGTAAAAGTAAAAGTTGCCCTTAAATTCATAAACCATGAAAAATGCCAAGGTTTAAAATTAGGTGGAACTTTAAATACAGTTGATAGATATTTAAACATTAAGTGTAAATTAGCAGATTTAGTAGACTATATTGAAGTTGACCTTGCAGATTATAAAGGTGCTGCTTCTATTTATGCTAAAGACCTTACTTTACCAAAGTCAGCAACTCATAACTATAAAGAAGGTCATGTTGTTGCCTCTATCCATGTTAAAGGTGGTGCTGCTAAAGCTGCTAAAGAAACAGAAGAGTAATAGCGGTTTTATAAAAAATGTTTCTTGTTGTTGGGCTTGGTAATTTTGGGGAAAAATACAAATTTACAAGGCATAATGCGGGCTTTTTAGCTGTTGATAGTATTATTGATAGCTACAACCTGCAAAAAACCAACAACAAGTTTCAATCATTAGTTTATGAAGGAAGTGCAGAGGGTGAGAAAATAACTGCCCTTAAACCACAGACACTTATGAATTTAAGTGGCAATGCAGTTTCTTTAGCAAAAAAGTTCTATAAGCTTGAAAATGAGCAAATTATTGTATTGCATGATGATATTGACCTAAAGTTTGGTAAGCTAAGCTTTAAAAATAAAGGCTCTCACAGGGGGCACAATGGGCTTAGAGATTTACATAGTAAAATAGGTGATGGATACTTTAGAGTAGGTATAGGTGTAGATAGGCCTTTAGAAAAATCTATGGTTACAAACTATGTTCTGGGAAATTTTGCAAAACAAGAGTTTGAAATTGTTTTAGAAAGTATTGCTAAAATTACAGATAATTTTGATTATTTTTTGCAAAAAGATTACGAGCTTTTTACTAACTCTATAAAAAAACAACAATAAGGGACAAAAAATGGGTCTTAAGTGCGGTATAGTTGGTTTGCCAAATGTTGGTAAGTCTACACTTTTTAATGCTTTAACAAAAACATCGGTTGCACAATCTGCAAACTTTCCTTTTTGTACCATAGAGCCAAACAGTGGCATTATTGTAGTTCCTGATGAAAGGCTTGATGCTGTAAAAGAAATCAATAACTCACAAAAAAAGATACCTAGCTCTATTGAAATTGTTGATATTGCAGGATTGGTTAAAGGTGCGCACAAAGGGCAGGGGCTTGGTAACCAGTTTTTGGCAAATATTAGAGAAGTAGATGCAATTGTGCATGTTTTAAGATGTTTTGAAAACGAAGATATACTACATGTTGAAGATGGTGTAGACCCTGTAAGAGATGCTGAAACTGTAAACACAGAGCTTTTAATAGCCGACCTTGAAAGTATAGAAAAAAAACTACCAAAGCTAGAAAAAAAAGCTAAAAGCAATGATAAAGAAGCCATTAAAGAAATGGAGCTTTTAACTAAAATTAAAAAAGGTTTAGATGATGGTTTGCCTGTAAGAGCAGTTGAGCTTGATGAAAAAGAGCGTGAAATGTTGCCTTTATTACAGCTTTTAACAAGCAAGCCTACAATATATGTTTGCAATGTAGATGAAGAAAGCGTTGTAGAAGGAAACAAATTTACCAAACAAGTAGAAGAGCTTGCAAAACAAGAAGGTACTGAAAGTGTGCTAGTTTCTGCACAAATAGAGCAAGAATTAAGCACATTAGAAGATGCTGAAAAGCAAGAGTACTTAGAAATGTCGGGCATTACAGAATCGGGCTTAGATAGTATTGCAAGAGTGTGCTATAAAATACTAGGTTTAGAAACCTACTTTACTTCAGGTCCTAAAGAATCTCGTGCTTGGGCGTTTAAAAAAGGAATGTCTGCCCCTGAAGCCGCTGGTATTATCCACAGTGATTTTCAAAGAGGCTTTATTGCTGCTGAAGTTATATCGTATGCTGATTTTATAGAGTTTAAAGGCGAGCAAGGTGCTAAACAAGCTGGCAAATGGCGACAAGAAGGCAAAGAATATAAAGTTGAAGATGGTGATGTTATATTATTTAGGTTTAATGTTTAATTTTTAAAGGTTAAATATTGTTTTATTGGCAATTAAAGTGCATTAAACTTTTTTCAATGTCTTTTTATTTTTATATATAAAGCGTGGTTGCAAAGGATTAATAGATTTATATTTTAACAGCTGTGCTTTTTCTTAAAAATTAAATGTATATCTTATATATTGCTACCTTTATCTACAAATATACTTGATATTCAAGGCAATCTGAAAAGGTTTTAACAGGTTTATGAAATAGAACCAAAAAACACAAATGGTAGTAGGTGAAAAAATAAATAGTTTTGAAGAAATAGCACTATTTTACTCAAAACAGTGCTATTTTTGTGTTTTAGTCGTCAAAACTATGGTTTAGTTTCTCTTTTTTGGTTTCAATGTAGTCTTTATTGTGTTTTTGTATAGTTGGCTTTAGGTGTTTAATGCTGCACTTAAAGTTATCTTGCACAAAAGAGATTTTTTCAGGGTTGTTTGTTAAAAGCTCAAAACTTTTTACATTATATGTTTTTAAAATATTAACCGCTTCTTCCCATTCTCTTGCATCAACAGGTAGGTTTAGCTTTTCATTGGCTTCTATGGTATCAAGCCCTTTTTCTTGCAAGCTATAAGCTTTTATTTTGTTAATTAAGCCAATTCCTCTACCTTCTTGCCTTAACCATAAAAATATACCTCTTTCTTGCTCTTGAATATATTTTAATGATTGTTTTAGTTGCTCACCACAATCACATTTTAAAGAATACATAACATCGCCTGTCAAACATTCTGAATGCACTCTTAAAGGAACATTTTCTTGATTTTCTACATTTCCTTTAACAAGGGCAACATGAGGCTCGCAAGATACAGAATTAACCCAAGTAGAGATTTTAAAATCACCAAATTCAGTTGGCAGAAAAGAGCTAGCAGCTTCAAGTTTTTTGTAGTCTTGCTCTGCTTCTTTGATGGTTTTTATATCAATTGCAGGTAGGTTGTAAGTTTGAGCAAAGATTTCAAGCCTTTCATCTCTTAGCATTTCACCGTTTACATCAGGTAGCTCTACAATTACAGAGCGATTGCTTAAACCTGCAAGTTTACAAATAGCAGAGCCTGCTTCTGTATGCCCTTGTCTTCCTTGTAGGCTATCTTCATGTACCTTTAAAGGAAAAACATGCCCAGGTGAGATTATATCTTCACTTGTGGCATTGCCTGAAGATGCTTTTTTAATGCTTAAAAGTCTATCTTTGGCAGATATTCCTGTGGTGATTCCTGCAGAGGCTTCAAAAGACTGATAAAAAGGTGTGTCTAATTTATCACCTTTGTGTGCAGAGCTTTCCATTTTTTTTAGCTTTAGTTTGTTTTCTAGGTGGTCTTTGCTTGCTGTCATGCATATTACGCCACTGCCATGTTTTACCATAAAGTTTATAGCACCAAGTGTTAAAGTGTCGCACGATGCTACAAGGTCGGCTTCATCTTCTCTATTTTTATCATCTACTACTATAATAGGCAAACCTTTTCTTAGGTTTATTAAGCATTGTTGTAGGTTGTATTGCATGCTATTTTCTTACCTCTTGTATTTTATTAAGGTGGTTTATTATTGTTTTGGTCATAAAGTCAATTTCAATATTTACATAATCACCAATTTTTAAGCTATCAATCTGTGTGTTGTTGAAAGTATGGGGTATAATCATAACACTAAAATAGTTATCTTTTATATCAACAATTGTTAAGCTTACTCCATTAATTGCAACAAAACCTTTTGGTATTAATTGGCTTATGTATTTTTCTTCCATTTCAAAATAGTTAACAACAGCAGAGCCTTCCTTTTCTTGTCTTATTAGCTTTGCTTTGCAATCTACATGCCCTTGTAAAATATGCCCGCCTAGTTTGTCTTGCAATGTTAACGCTGTTTCTAGGTTTACTTTATCACCATGTTTTAGCTCGCCTAGGTTGGTTAGCTTTAGGCTTTCAGGCAAAACATCAAAAACCATTATATCTTCTTCAACTGATATTGCTGTTAGACAACAACCATTTACTGCAACACTTTCATCTATTTTAGTGTTTCTAGAGATTTGTTTGCCTTTTATAAATAGCACTACTTTACCATCTTTCTTGACGGTATCTATAATTGTGCCTTTTTCTTTTACTATTCCTGTAAACACTTTATAGTCTCCTTTTTCCATTTATTGTAAGCCTTGCTTTCATAACTTATATGAATATCATTATCATAATTTGTTAGATTTTTTAGCAAAAACTGGTTTTGGTTTTTTAAATTGTTTACTTTAAAACTTGTAATATTGACATCTCCACCAAGAATTAATGGAGATATAAAGCAATCTATTTTATCAACAACATTGCATGAAAAAAAGCTAGAAATTACAAAACTTCCACCTTCTACCAAAACAGATGTAGTTCCACTTTCACCTAGTTTTTGCACAATATCACTAGCTTTTATGGTTTTTTGGCTGTTTATGTCAATAATATTGATGTTTTTTGCCTTAAAATCAGCTATTTTTTCTTCACTTAATTTTTCATTGCTTATTATATTTACATTATTTTTTTGCTGAAAAATTTTTAGGTTTGTATCTATATTGTTTGCATTGCCAACAATAAACTTTTGGTTTATTCGTGTGCAATTTTCAATTCTTATTGAAAGTAAAGGGTTGTCTACATTCAATGTATTGCTACCGATTAAAATACCATGGTTTTTGGCTCTTAGAATTTGTACTTGCTTGTTTGATAGTTCATTAGTTAGTTGCATTCTTTGGTTATTGCTTGGGCTTAGCTTACCATCAATGCTTGATGCATACTTTACTGTAACAAGGGGCTTTTGTGTTATGCTGTGGTATAAAAATTCTTCATTAATATTAAAAGTATCTTCAACAAGTACAGAAGATACAACTTTTATATTATTTGCTTTTAGTTTTTCTATACCTTTACCGCAAACTTTCTTTGATGGGTCTTTAAATGGAATTATTACCTCTTTTACCCCTGCTTTGATTATGGAATCAACGCAAGGTGGGGTGTTGCCATGGTGAGAGCAAGGCTCTAAGGTTATATACATGCTAGAGTCTTTAGCTTGGTGGTTTATTTTATCAAGAGCGTTTATTTCGGCGTGGTTTTTGCCAAATTCTTTATGGTAAGACTTTGCAAGTATTTGACCATCTTTTACTATTAAAGCACCTACTAAAGGGTTGGGCATTGTATTACCAAATCCTTTTTTAGCTTCTTTTAAAGCTAAAGACATAAAATAGTTGTGCTTATTTGTATTATTTTTATTTTTCATATTCAAAGTAAAAGATTAAAAATTTTTTTGTAAATAGATATTTATGTGTCTATGGTGTAATATTTAGTTTATTTATAAAATTCCATCTTATTTTAAAAACTATAAACCATAGATATGTTTAAAGACAAGCAAATAGTACACAATAATATCTTTACCAGTCAAAATATAGATGGTAAACCAATAGAGATAAACCATAAAAATAGCTTTGATGGTTTGCTTTTTTTAAAGCACATTAAAGAATGTGTAGTATCTTGCGTATTTTTTGACCCTCAATACAGAGGTGTTCTTGATAAGCTTAGATATGGAAATGAAGGAAAAAGACAAATTGCAAGGGCAAAATTAAGCCAAATGAGCGAAGAAACTATTCATAGTTTTTTAGAAGAGATTGCAAGAGTTTTAAGGCCATCAGGGCATTTGTTTTTTTGGATAGATAAATTCCACCTATGTGAGGGTGTAAAACAATATGTGCCTGAAAATATGCAAATAGTTGACCTTATAACATGGAATAAAGAAAGGCTTGGCATGGGTTACCGTACAAGAAGATGTTGTGAGTATTTACTTGTTTTGCAAAAAAAACCCATAAGAGCAAAAGATATTTGGTTAAAGCATGATATTAGAGACTGTGTAAGTGAAAAGATAACCGATAAAGTTCACACCCATCAAAAACCCCATTTTTTACAAAAAAGTTTAATAGAAAGTGTTACAAAAGAGCAAGATATTGTACTAGACCCTTGTGCAGGTAGTTTCTCTATAATGAAAGCATGTTTAGAGCTTAAGCGTAATTTTTTGGGTACAGATATACTTTTTGGTAATCAAGATTAAGAGTATTTTTATTTAAAATGTGCTAAAATGCACAGATAGCACGGCATAAAAAAACAACTAAACACCTCATTATCTTTTATGGAAAATTTATTACAAGATTTAAAATCAATAGCCAAGCAAACAGGTATTGAGATTTTAAAATATCACAGAAAAGACTATAAAATTTTTACTAAAAAAGACCAAAGCCCTGTTACAGAGGCAGATAAAAAAGCCAATGAAATTATAAGCAGTTCTTTATTGGAAAAACACCCACAAATACCAATGCTTTCAGAAGAAAGTAAAGATGATTATAACCTAAGGCTAAAAAATGATTATTGTTTTGTAATAGATCCACTTGATGGCACTAAAGAGTTTATAGATGGTCGTGTAGGGTTTTCGGTCAATATTGCACTTGTTTACAAGCACAGACCTCTTGCTAGTGTTGTATATAACCCTTATTTTGATAAATTGTATTATGCATACAGGGGCAGGGGTGCTTTTTTAGACCATCGTAACAAAAAGAACATAAGGCTAAAGGTTTCTTCTAAAACAAAAGACCTTATAATGACAATGACTTCAACAAGAATAGATCAAGAAGATAAAGATATAATTGCAAGAAACAAAGATGTTTTAAACAAAAATCGTCTTTATATAGGCAGCTCTATAAAACCATGCTTAATAGCAGAAGGGGTTGCAGATATATATTATAGATTTGGTGATATTAATGAGTGGGATATAGCAGCACCAGAGCTTGTGTTAACAGAGGCAGGAGGGGTTTTAAAATACCTTGATGATACAGATATAATGTATAATACAGGTAAAAATACACTGCTTAAAAAGCCATTTTATTGCCTAAATAGTACTTTGAATAAAATTCATAACAATTAAAGGTTTTGTGTTGATGAAAAGAAATTACATTGTTTTTGCACTATTAATAGCATTAAACTTGTCTTTATTTTTGCTTGGTAATGTTATTTATAGTGATTTAGTAGATGTTTCTTTAATAATAAGAATTCTTGTTTCAGAGCTTTGTTTTATTGCTCTTTATTCGTTTACAGATTATGCAAATAAAAACTTTGGTGTTTTGTTTGCTGTTTTATTTATACCTTTGCTTGCTTTGGGGTATTTAAATACTTTTGATAAGCTTTTTTATAGCAACAGTGTGCAAATTCTTTCAATATCTATTGCAATAGCAGGAAGTTTACTTAATTTTTCTGTTTTTCGTGCTTTATACAATAGGGCAAAAACAGCTTTGTTTTCTTCTCGTATTTCAACAAGTACAACAAGTGTAGTAGAAGTTGCTGTATTTAGTTATTTTCTAGAAATAGGTTTACAGGGCTTTTTAACAACTATTTTTGTTAGATTTATTTATGTTTATATTGTGCCAAAAATACTTTTTAACAATAAGTAAATTGTGTTAATCTGATAAAAACTAAAAAGGAGTTTTAATTATGTTAAAAACAGTTAGGGTGTTAAGTATTTTTGTAGCATTGTTTGCTTTGGTGGCGTGCTCGGGTACAAAAGGTATTAAACTTTCAAAAATAGAGAAGTGTAATTTCCCCCAAACTAATGAAAAAGCTCCACTGTGGGT
>CAYYLE010000001.1:115449-147620 GCA_964472375.1 uncultured Rickettsiales bacterium | reverse complement strand
TTAATGTTCCTAATGCTGAAAGCAAATGTGGGTGTGGGTCTTCGTTTTCTTTGTAAGGTTTTGGATTTAGGAATTTAGGAAGGTATAATACCACACCTAAACCCCAAGCTCTAAAACCACAGGGGCGTGGTCAGATGGTCTTTCAAGTACGCGTACATCGTGCATTACATAACAATTAAAAACATAAGATGCAAGCAAAGGCGAAAGCAAATAATGGTCTATTCTTGCCCCTTTGTCTTTTTCATAAGAGCCTGCTCTATAATCCCACCATGTAAACCTTCTATCACCTTGTTTTAAAACGCTATCAAAAGCATCTGTTAACCCAAGGTTTAAAAATTCATTAAAATAAAGGCGAGATTTTCTAGTAAAAATAGCATCTTTACTCCAGTCTTTAGTATTTGCTACATCTTCATCTTTATAAGCTATGTTAAAATCACCAGTTAGCAAAAAACCTTTTTCTTCATTTACAAGCATTTGCGTTACATGGTTAATTAAACACTGATTAAAAATATTCTTTTTTTCATACTTTTCACTTGCAACAGGGTTACCATTTGGTGCATAAACAGATGCTATCTTTATTCCATCTATTTCTGCTTGTATATACCTTGCTTCTTCATAGTTAAAACCCTCTAACCCTTTAACTACATTTTTTGGTTCTTTTTTAGAAAGCAAAGCAACACCGTTGTATGTTTTTTGTAAATCACAAACCGCATAATAGCCAAGCTCTTTTATTCTTTCATAAGGAAACTTACTTTCATCGCCTTTAATTTCTTGCAGTGCTACTACATCAATATCATTATTTTGCAAAATATTAGCAAGTTGCTCTAGCCTTATTGCTAAAGAGTTTACATTCCAATTTAGTATTTTCATTTTTTTCACACTATCTTATGCTATATTTGTACTGAAAAACAAGGGCTTGCTTGTTTTTAAAACTTACTTCTTTTGCATTATCTTCGCTTAAATAATAGTTATTTTCACTTTCTATATCACTTAAAATTGTATAAGTGTAAGAAAGCATCACAGAGTGCCTTCTTTTAATAAAAAACTCATAACCCAAACCAAGCTTGTAAGCTGTTCCGCTATAACTGTCTTCAAACTCTTTAGCATCTGCACTTTCTTCTAAAAAGTAACTATTTTTACCATTTAAAAAACCAAAACCAGTTACTAAAAAAGCGTTACCTTTACCAATTTGGTATTTTGGCTTTGCCTCTACAAAAAACATATTATAGCTAGATGATTTACTTTTTATTTCATTTCCACTATAAGATGAAGAACTAACAGATGATGTATTTGTGCTAAAATCTGCTGTTGCTTGAAGGTCTAAATACTTACTTACATTATAGCCAAAAAAAGCATTTGCAAGCAGTGAATTTGGCATTACATACCAATTTTGTACATTATTCTCTTGCCCTATTCTTTCTGCTTTTATACCGCTTTGTATTGTATTTTCAACCCCTAAGCCAAAATAAAGCCCTGCTTTTAAACTATGTGAAAATATTAAAAACAAAAATATTAATAGTGTGCTTTTTATATAAGTTTTCATTTTAAGCCTTTTATTTTTATACCTATGCATTAATTAAAACATATGTCTACAGTGTAAGCAATGGTTTAAGAAATTTGCTATTTTTCTAACAAACCCCATCTTCTTCGTTACAACATTCTTTTTGCAAAAACTGCAAAACAGACAGAAAATAGCTATAGTCTGTTGTGCAATAAATATTTCTACCTTTTCTTTCTTTTTTTATTAGCCCTACGCTTTCTAGTGCTGCTATATGGTGAGAAAGTGTAGAGTTTGGAATATTTAAAAACTTTTGAATATCGCTAACAATAGCACCTTTTTTACCTTTTTTAACTAAAAACAAGTGTATCTCTAGCCTTGTTTTATGCCCTAGTTCAGCAAGTGCTTTTGCTATATTTTCTACATTGTTCATTTATTTAAAAACCAAAATATTGCCTAATAAAATTATAGCTTGACAGTGCAAACAATACAAGTTACATTAGTTCTACAATATTAGAAATATAGAAATATAAAAGAGATTAACATGATTACTGAAACAATAGAGCTTTTTATTAAATTGTTCATTAAACTAACAATTTTGTTTATAGGTATTAGTTTTTTGGTATATTTTATTCAAAACTCTATAAAAAAAGAACCCTTAGAAAAACTACTTAGCACTAAAGGTTTTACAAAATATATATTTGCAGTTGGTTTAGGTGCAGTTACACCTTTTTGCTCTTGCTCTACCATACCAATGCTAAAAGGCTTTATTAATGCAAAAGTAAGCTTTGGTGCTATAATGGCTTTTTTATTCACATCTCCTTTGTTAAACCCTTTAGTTATTGGACTTTTGGTTTTAACCTTTGGTGGTAAAATTACTTTTGTTTATGTAGTAATGTCTGTTACTGTTGCTGTTTTGGCAAGTATATTGCTTGAAAAAACAAACTTTGCTAAGCAAATTATTGAAACAAATAAATCTGCTAAAAGTTCTTGTTGCTCTAAAAATAGCTGTTGCTCTGCTAAAAAAGAACAAAATAATGAAAACAAACAAATTAAAAATATTAAAAAGTCTTATAAATCTGCAATAAGAGATTATAAAAATGTGTTTAAATACCTTGTAATAGGTATAAGCATAGGTGCTTTAACCTATGGTTTTGTGCCTGCTGAATTCATAACAAAATATGCAGGCAGCAATAATCCTTTTGCAATAATAATTGCTTCTTTTATAGGTATTCCTCTTTATATTAGTATTTCAGCTATGATACCACTATCATCAGCATTAATTGCCAAAGGTATGGGCTTAGGTACTGTTATGGCTTTAATAATAGGTAGTGCTGGTGCAAGCTTAACCGAGGTTATTTTGTTAAGGTCTTTATTTAAAACCAAGCTAATTGTTGCATTTTTATTTGTTGTTTTAGGTATGGCAATTGCAACTGGTTTTGTAGTAGACAGCTTTTTTGCATAAGGTTTATTGTTTACTTGCAATAAGTTAATATCTTTGCTAAGTTTTAATTAATTCTTTTAAATAATGTATAAAAAGGCTTTTTTAATTTTGTATTTAATAGCAAGTATTTATATTAACCCTATATACATAATACTACTTGGTGCTATAACAGGAGTAATGACTTCAGCATTTAGAGTTGGTGGTGCTTTACTTACAGTACCTTGTTTAATAATGCTAAAAGTACCTGTAATAACCATAGTAGCAACCCAGCCTTTTATTATGCTTGCAAGCTCTTTGCTTTCTACTTTAAGCAACTATAAAAATATTGATTTTTCTAAAGCCTCTATAAAAATCAACTTGCTTTTAGCAATTGGTTTAGTTTTTGGCTCTGTTTTTGGTTATAGTACATTAAAAAATCTAGCAAAGTTTGAAAATTTTGACCTTTATTATAGCTATGCTTACATGCTTGTTACTAGTTTTTTTGGTTTTTTAATTGTTATGCAATCTTTAAAAAATAAAGAAAAAACCTTAACTTATGTTGATATTGCAACAATAGATTATAGCAAAGCAAAAGTTACAGGCTCGGGGGGCATTTCTGCTTTTTTATCAGTAATTTTAGGTTTAGGGGGCAATGTTTTTGTTGTTCCTTTACTTACATCTTTTGCAAAACTACCTACAAACTACATTAAAAATAATAGCTATATTAGCCTTACAATGCTTACTTTTATAAGCTCAACCATAGCTTTTGCAACGCTTTTTAGTAGCTTTAGTTTTAATCTTGCCCTTTTAACAATAGTAGGTATCTTTGCAGGAATATACATAGGAAAGATAATAAACAAAAATATAAGCTATAATACTATAAGACTTGTTCCTGGTTTATTATTAATTGCTATCACTTGTATTATGTTTTACAAAACAATTATTTTATAAAAATACTTTAATTAAGGTTTGGTTTTAAAATGACAAAAGTAGAAAACTTTAAAAAAGAAATGCTAAGCTATTTTGAAGAAGGTAAAAGAGCTTGCACAACTCTTGGTATAGGGTCAGAATGGGAGTTTTTTTTATACAACAAAAAAGACGGCAGCAACATAACCTTTGAAGGTGAAAACGGCTTAGAAAGTGTTTTATTTTCCCTTTATCAATCAAACCTTGATAACTACAAAAAAATTGAAGAAAACGGCAATTTAATTGGCTTGCAAGGTAAGTATGGGTCAATATCTATTGAACCTGGTTTACAGCTTGAGTTTTCTAGCTCTATTAGGCAAAATTTGCACGATATTTATGACGATAACAAAAACTTTATGACAAATCTACGAACTATTGTAGCTTCTAAAGATTTAGAGGTTTTCTTTTCAGGCTTTCACCCATTTTTAACCCCTGAAAAAACAGAAATAGTGCCAAAAAAACGCTATGATATTATGTACAACTACATGCCTAAAGTTGGCTCTTTAGGTAGATACATGATGAAAAACACAACAACTACACAAACAAATGTTAGTTATTCATCTCAAGAGCATATGTCTGATATTTTAATGCTTTTTAGTAAAATATCGCCTGTTATAACATCATTGTTTGCTAACTCAAAAATTGTTGATGGAAAAGTAAGCAATTATCAATCTTTTCGCTCCCATATTTGGCAACACACTGACAATGCAAGGTCGGGCATTAAAGAATTTATATTTAAAAAAGATAAAATAACATTTGAAGACTATATAAACTTTGCTTTAACTGTTCCTATGTATTTTATTGTAAGAGATGGTAACTACATAGACCTTACAGGAAAATCATTTATTGATTTTATAAACAAAGATATTAAAGAATTAAACGATACTTTAGGCGATTATGAAATAACAAAAGATGATTTTGTTTTGCATCTTTCTTGCATATTCCCTGAAGTTAGGCTAAAAAACTATCTTGAAATCAGGTCAGCTGATTCAGGTTCTTTAAACTATGTTGTTGCACTTTCTGCTTTTGTTGCTGGTATTGCTTATAGCCAAAACGCCCTGCAAGAAGCTAACAAGCTAATAAAAGATTGGAGCTATGGCGAAACACAAGAGCTTTTAAAAGCTGTGCCTACCCTTGGGCTAAAAACTAAAATAAAAGATAAAGAGCTTAGCTACTACAACAATATATTTTTAGAAATGGCAGAAGCAGGCTTAAAAGAAAGAAACGCTATTGTTGAGGGTGAGTGCGAAACAAAATACCTTGATGTTTTAAAACAAGTAAGCAAAGAAGGTGTAACCCAAGCTAGTAAACAAGAACTATTATTTAATGAAAGTAATACAAAGCTTGACTACCTAAAAAAACTAGGTTAGTTAAGTTTTCTTAAGGGCTTTTTATATCGCTTGCTTAAAAAGTTGATTTTGTAAATAATTAAAAAATAAAGCATTGGAAGACTTAACTTTTTAAAGCTTTTTGCGTTTCTTTTAATTGATTTTACACACTATAAATCCTTGTTTAAAGTTTTATAAAAGTGTAAGTTTACTGCAAGACCATAAAAAATAAAGGTGTGAACAATTAAGCTTGTTTCTTAGGTAGTATAATCTTTTTGTAATATTTTACCTAAAAAGCTTGTTTTTTGGGCATGTTTTACTATAAGTACCTCAAACCACACTAATATTTAACCTAACACTTTGCAAACCTAAACTATTTGGGCTTGTGTGTAAAATACGCATGGTTTTATTTTTTGTGTAGTTGTTAGAAAGTTGTATAAAAATACCGCTACTTTTAAAGCTTGTGTAAGCTATAAAAGGGTCAAAGGCAACAAGGCAATCACTTTTTGCATTAAAGTCTAAAAGCAGGCTATCTACTCTTAATTTTCCATCTTCTTTTATTGCAAGGTCAAGGTAAGTATTATAATCATAACCTATATAAATATTTTCATACTTTTTAAAAAGTTCTAGGGTTGCTTGCTCAAGCTTAGTTTTTAGTATTTTTTCTCCATCTGCTACAATAGTTATATTATGCCCTATAAACTTTTCAAGGTTTTGTATTGTTAGGTTTTCATTTTGGGTTACTTTTATACAAGAGTCTAAATAGTATTCATCTCCTAGGTTATTGTACTGAAAATTTTCAAGCTCTAAGCTTTCTATATTTTTAATCCCCTCTTCTCTTTCTACTACAAAATAAACTTTATTTGCTTTGCTATTTAAGCACATTGCATGTATTTTAACGTAAGAGCTATCATAAGTATTTAAACAAAACACAAAGCTTTGCCATGCAAAACTTTCTTTACTATTAAAATCACAAGTTGCACACAAAACTTTATAATTATCTTTAAGTACAAAAAGCATGCGGTAAGGCACAGAACAATAACAAATATCACTTAAAAAAGAACTATCTTCAAAGCTTGCTTTTGTGTTTAAAACCAGCTCTTCATACTTAGCATTTTTTTGGTATAAAAAAACTTGGTTATTTTTATTTTCTATTGTAAAAACAGCATTAAGGTCTCTATAATCAGCATTGCCTGACACATCTGCATTGCTTATTTTAGAAAATTGTGTTTTTCTTTTGGTACTTTCTATAAAATTATCATCAATTTTTAAATTAAAAACCCCATTATCTGTACCTAGGGCAAGTTGCGAGCCTGATTCAATTAAAAATGAAACCTCTTTGGCATCGTTAATTTCATAAAAATAGCCACATTTTTCTGTATAGCCACAAAGCTTTGTAACAGGAGTTGTAACAACCTCACCTACTTGCTCAAGGGTTGAAAAGCGAGAAAACTCACTTAAATAAGAAACTGAAACAACAACATTGCCTTTTAATGGGTTAGAATATGCAATAAAAAGCCTGCTATCTTTTATTAAGGCTCTTATTGGTTTTATATCATCTTCATTATTGACCACAAGTCCACCTAAAGACCAGTTAGTTGACCATGTTTTTGCCCAAACATCTTGGATTACTTTTACTTTTAGCTTGGTTTTAGATATATACTGCAAAACTTTAACAACCCCCCAATGGGAATTTGGTGTTGTTATTTGTATATCATACCCTTCCATAAAACTTTCAAATATCTCAAGATGCGAATGCACATAGGTTGTGCCACTGCCATTTTCTGCATAAATGTGGTTTTTACGGTTAATATTAGGGCTGTGCCATGGTCCATCATAAAATTCAAAATCTTCTAGTGTTATAACCCCATCACTATTTTTTAAAATATAAGACCCTTGCACACTAATGATATAAACACTGCTACCTTGCTCTACAAAAGCACAAGCTTGCACTTGTTTTTTGGTTTGCCATGGGGTTGCAAACTCTATTTTATCTTCACTTTTATAGTTGTTTTCTTGTTCTTTAATTACAAACATTTTATTTTTTACAAACAAAAGCATTGCATTGTTTTGGTAAAAGCATAAAAACTTTATTTCTAGCACATCTTCACTTTCAATAAAGTCTGTTACTAGCTGTGTGCCTATTCTTTTTTTAACATTGTTTTGGTTGTCTATTGCAAAATTTTGCATATTTTCAATATAATATGGGTCTTTTTTGTGGCTTTTGTTTAACGCTTGCCCTTTGTGTAGGTTTTTTATCACATACTTAGTTTTTTTCATTTTTTACCTTCTTGATTGTATCCACAGGTATTTACTTTTTGGCAAAAACTCTATTTCTTCATTTTCTTCTGTTGCATCTAGTTTTTTAGAAAACTCTAAAGTTTTGTTAAATCTTTCTTCCATTGTTTTTAGCTTGTCATCATCGTTTAAAACACAAAGGCAAAGCTCCATTGCTAGCCTTAGTGCTATAAGGTTAACAAGGCGAAAGTTCATTTCTTGCTCATCAATTCTAGCAATATAGCTTATCGTTAGAATTTTGGTGTTTGCAAAAATATATAAACCCTGCCTTATAAAGTTAGAGCTTGCATCTATTACCCTTATAGCATCAGTTGGAAGCAAAAATTTAAAACTATATTTAAGATTTTTATCTTCTTCATAGCTTGTTAGCTTGCAGTGTTTTGTTGCTATTTTCCAATTACAAAGGTCTAAAACTTCATCTTTTATAGCTATATAAAGTTTTCTTACCACTGCGTTTATTATTTTGTTTTCATCTAAATCATCTCTTGTTTGTATTTTTTCAAACTCATCTTCTTTTAAAGGCATTTGTCCTACAAGCCTTAATGCTTTATTGCAAATATCTAAAGCTTTATAATCAATCATTTTTAAAAATCCTATTTGTTTTATTAAATAGATAAGAAAAAAGCCACAAGTAATGTAGCTTTCTCCTTTAGTTTTTTAGTTTATTCTTGGCAATCTATTGCAATTAGCTGGTCTTCACTCATTCGGCTTGCACCAGTGCTCATAGATGCATAAACCTGCAAAGCCATTCTTTTATCGGCTCTATAACTTATATTAGTTGTTAGCTCTTTACCAACTGCAAGCAATATAGCATTGCGAGAAAAACAAAAAGCCCTACGCACTCCATCTTCTGTAATTGGTAAAAGCGACGAATTAACCCTAATAAAATGAAAGCCCATAAAGTTAGAAATTTTCCCATCAACTAAAGACCTTACAGCATTGTAATCATCTGAATTTGTCTCCACAGCTTTTAGTAAATCGCCCATTTGTTTAGAGCTAACAACCATAAATTGCTTTTCATTTTCATCAACTTCAGCATCGTCTAGCTTTTGGCGAGCAAGCCTTAGTTTATCAAGCGTTAGCCCTGTGTTTTGCCCATCTTTACCATCAGAATAATCAACAGCTATAATTTGCTCTTGCTTTAGCTCTACTTCTTCTTCACCGTTGTAGCCAGTTTTTGCTACCCCTAGTGCCGCATCTATTATTCTCTTGTCTTTTCTTCTCCCTAATGCATAAGCGGCATTAATGCAATAGCTTGAAGTTGGGTCAGATAGTAAATTAAGGTCGTTTTCTTCTACTAAGTCAGCCCAATCAGAGCTTATAAGGGTTATGGCTCTTCTTTCATGCTCACTATTTACAAGTGGGGTATTGTTTTCACCTTCTTGCACATCAAAAGCTTCAGCTTGTTTTATGTGACTGTAAAACTTTCTTTCACTTGTTTGCCATTCTCTTCGCACTGCATTTTCAAGCTTTGACCCTCTCTGCCCTAAGTTTAACTTTACAGCTTGGTTGTAGCCTTCTAAAAAAGCATTGTCTATTTTGTTTGCCATGGTTTTATTTTTCCTTTTGGTTTTTATTAATTTGTTAGTAAAAAAGGTAAAAAATACTGATACAAAAAGCCCTATATTGGATTTCTTGTAGTGAAAGTAAAAAAATATTTACCTAGTTTTTTTATTTAAAAGATTTTATTAAATTGGTTTTTAATTAGCTTTTGCAATAATAGTGTTTAAGCTATTTAGCTTTGTTAGTACATTGTTGTGTTGCACATGGAACTTATCGTTTAATGCCTCTAAAGAATCTTTATTAGAAAGTAGTTCTGCTCTTTGTTTTAAGGCAATTTCATAGCTTGTGCTTTCAAGCCCTAATAAGGGGTTTGTATCAAAGTCGTTATCATCTGAAAGTAATTTACCTAACTTTATAAAGCCCTTGCACACACCTTCATTGCTTTTGTCTTCTTGTAGTAAAAAGCTATATGTTTTATTAAAAAATATAAGATCATTATTTGTTAAACTTTTAGCACTTTTTAAAAGTAGTTTAAAAAACAAACCATGTATATTTTTAATAAAAATACCATAAAGGCTTTTAGCCTCACCCATGTTAAGTTTAGCTATTATTTCTTTAATCGCTTTTTTATCTTCCTGATTTTTTATAAAGCTCAGGTTTTTATATTCTTCATTGTTTTGCTTATCTTTCATTTTGTTCTCCTTGTAAAAGTTCATCTAAGCTAAGGTTAGACATTTCAAGTATGTGCAAAAATACATCTCTTGCCCCTTCATTAAAGGCTGTTTGGGTTGGGTCTTCTTGCACATGGCTTGTTTGGTAAACATTGCAATATGTTGCTAAATCTTTAAGCACATATTTTGATGCTAAGCTATGTTTGTTAAATGTTTTTTGCCAGCATTGTAAAGCTAGCTTTGCGTCTTTTTTACCAAACACGCTTATAATCCAGTTTTTTGCACTCATTTTTTATCTCCTTTGGTTGTTTTATTACTTTTGTTTGTTTTAAACTATTTTGTAGATGCTTGCTTTTAAAAAATTCAACTACTTTGTTTTTAAAAATACCTTTTAGCTTTTACACTTGTTTTTAGTTTTGGTATTTTGGGTGATTTATTACAAGTGTTTTTATTATTGCTTTTATAAGCTTGTTTTAAAACCCCCAAAACTTGTACAAACTTTGCCTGCTTAGTAAGTTAGTAAAAGCTTTTTTAAAAGGAAGATACAGACAGATAAAAAATCTTCTTTTAAGGGTTTCTGTTGCTTTGCAAAAGCTTAGTTAGTAAAGCTTTGTATTCCATATGTTTTAGCAATTTTTTGTGCAACTGCTTTAGTATCAAGGTTTTCTATCTCACTAGGGTTAAGGTCTTCAACAAGCAGTAAAGAGCTTAATGCAGAGTTTAGGTTTTTAATACTATTGACCTTTTGGTATTTAGAAAACAAACCCTTAAAAGAAACATTAATACAATTAACGCTAGGTATATCACCATTTTTTAGGGCAGGTATTTTGCCAAGGTCTTTTAATATTTCATATTTTCTTTTTAGTAGTGGATATAAAAATTCACTTTGAATACGACTAACTTTAGGCCCTAAAACACTTAATTGTTGCTCTTTGTTAATATCAACTTCAGTTGCACTCATTTTCTTAGTTTGCAGGTTATGAGAGATTGTAGAATTATAAAAAACATCTAAAACCATTTGCTTTTTTTGTTCATAAAACTTTAAAATATTTTCGTTTTTAATATCAAGGTTTAAAGCTTTTATTAAGGTCTCTCCTGTTACAGAGCTAATCCCTCCTTTAATTAAGCTACCAGGTGCTATTTTTGCCCCTTTTATACTGCTTTCATTGGCAACCAATATAGGTGGGTCGCTTTGTCTTTGGGTTGCAACTATTATACTTTTCGCGATTTCATTTAGTGTTTTAATATCAGGTAAAGCAAGCATAGCAGGGCTTTCGCCATAAACAGATTGGCAAGAGCTAGCCCACCTTAAAACAGTATATGGGCAAACCTTGTAGCCATCGTGGTTTAGAATTTTGCCGTTTTTTTCTAAAACATAAAATGATGACCAATCTTTGCCTATTGCCATGTTTTTTTGGTCTTTTATTAGGCTAGATTTTATAACAATGTGCAAGATATCAACATTTGCATCATCACTTTGTATAGCATTCCCTTTGCTAAAAAAGCTCTTAAACTCGCTTTGTGAAAGGTTTATTTTGCGTATAACCCCCGCTGTTTGGTCAAGCTCTGATCTTAAAACATAGCAATCTTTTAAACCAATGGTTTTAAATAAAGCTAGGTTGTTTTCAAGATTATAACCCGAGTAAAAAACAGCTGTTCCATAGTTTACAAGGTCGCTGTAAAGCTCAAAGCTTTTGTAGTAAAAGCCAACTTCAGGGCTTAGTAAACTATCTGCTACAACCTTGTTTACAGCCTCATTCCATAAAGGGTTTTCTTTGTTTTGGTTTTCATCTTTTAGTAAAAAACTAAACCAAGGTAATGAGCTACTGTTTACTAAGCTCCATATAAAAGATGCTAAATGGTCAGAAGCTAACATTGCACTTGAGTCAAAAATCTCTTCTGTGCTGTTGTGCTTTGTAGTGTTTAAAAAGTAGTTTTTTTGTGGCTTTACATATTTGTTAATGTCTTGCCATGTATCTTCTAGTTTTGCCCTTTGTTGTTTTAGTTTTTGAAAAATTTCCATTAATTTATTTTCTATTTCCAAGATTTTACCTTTCTATTTATTTGTTGCTTTTGTATAAAATTAATTACTGTTTTGCACAACAATATTGCTAAAATAACTATCTGCAAAGGTTATTAAGGCGGCATCTGCACCATCTGGTGATGAAAACAAAGAAGACTTAATATTTTGTTTGCCTTCTACTTGCAAGCGACCAAAAGAATTATAAAAACAACAGGTTGCAAGAATTTGCTCTGTTAAAAGATTATCATCTACCAAAAACTCTGCTTTGTTTTCTATAAAGTCTTTAAAAAAGCTCCAAAGCTCGGCTTTTTGGTTAGCAAATCTTTCTTTGTTTTTTGCCTTGTTTGCTACATTTACTGCAACTAAAAGGTCTTCATACCCTAGTTCTGCTAGACGGTCGTAAACACCTGCCCCAAGCCCTATGATATCTATACAAACTTTATATACATTATGTTTGTTTATTAGATTAATGATTACTTTGCAAAGCTCCATTAGGTTTGTGGTTTTTAGCTTAAGATTAACAAAATAACCTAAACTATTTTCTGTTCTGTCGATAATGTAGCTATAATCTTTCCCCTGCCTTGCAACATCAACTCCTAGTATTAACCTTTGTGGGCTTATATTTTTTGCTATGGCTTTGTTTTTATTTATTTTTTTAATGCTCTCTGCACTAATAAAGCTATCTTCTTTATAGCTTAAAATAGCATCTTCTAAACTTGCTGGGTACTCTTGCCTAAAAACTAAGCTAGGACCTTCTTTTTTAGAAGAATTTGCAAGTAAGTTATTGGTTTTTATGGCCCAAAAAAGCTGTGCATTACTTAAGCCGTGTTGCTTTTGATAAAAAAGCCATTTGCTATCTGCTTTTAGATTTAGCTTTTTTATTTCATTTTCACTTAGTTTGTATGACTCTTGCCAAAACCAAGGTAAAAACAAAACCTCAAAATCTATTTCTTTGTTTAAAGCTTGTTTTATAAGCTTATAAAAAGCTCCCTCTCTACCTGATGAAGTGCTTTCTAGTATTATTTCTGTTCCTTTCAAATTAGGAATAGTATTAAACAAAGAAGCTAATGTTTTATGGTCGTTTTGCCAATAAGCAACCTCGGTGCCATGTAAAAAATGAATAGTGTTAGACCTTCCTACTGCATCTGTGCCACTTGTAAAAAATTCAATACCACTTTGCAAGCCTTTAAACTTAATCTTGTTACTATTGTCTATTTCTACACTTGGTTTTAAACCATCTTCAATATTTTCTAAATAGCTTTTTATGTTGTTTCTTATATTTTCTACAACCTTACTATAGTTTCCTATTAACGCACTGTTTTTACTAAAGCTATACATAGTTTTGTGCAAAAGCCTTGCACTGCAATATGTTGTAATTCCTACTTGCCTACTTTTAACAATAATAACCCTAGCAAAACCTTGTCTTTCTATCTGGCTATCTATCTGTCTGTCTATGTATTCTTGTTCTTTATTAAAAATAAAGGGTTTAATTTGCATATTTTTTGTTTTTATTTTTACAAAAAACTTGCAAAAAAGTTTAAAGTCGTTCATTGCAAAGTCAATTATTTTTTGCCTTTGCAGGTTTTGTTTGTTATTGCTCATGAGTTTTATTTTTTTAGCTAGCTTGTTATTTTTGTATTCTGCTTAGTATGTTACTAAAGCTTTCTTCTTGGTTTGCTGGTTTTTTAGCTGTTAAAGAAAAAAGCTTAATGTACAAAGCAACATTAGATGCAAAAATATCGTTTAGTTGTTTATCTTCTAAATCTACTATGGAATTATCATGCGACTTATGTACACGATACGCTATTAAGTTTAGTATTCTTTCATAGTTTGTATCAACTTTGTCTTTTTCTTTGTTTTGCAAGTATTTTCACCTCCTTTCATTCTTGATTTTTAAGTACTTTTGTATCAAGTTGTATTTAATTGTATCATATTGTATCACAAAGTCAATAAAAAAATACAAAAAATATACAAGTGGTTATATACTATTAGTATAAAGTGGTATATAAGTTACTTAAAAAGCAATAAAAGGGTTTAGAAAGATACAAAAAGAACTTGCATGCAATAGGCTAAAACTATCACGAATTGAAGCTGGGTACAAAACAGCTAAAGACTTTGCTAACAAAGCAGGCACAGCTGAATCTACTTACCGCTCTTATGAAAATGGCACAAGGAATTTTGACCTTAATGTAGCAAAGCGATACGCAAAAATACTAAACACAGATTGGAAATGGCTATATTATGGCAATAATAAAGAAAGCAAGCTATTTAAACCAATGCTTTTGCAAGATAATGAAGAAAACTTAAGCAATGTATCACTACCTTTTATAAACTATGCTAACTATATAGACCAAAAACAACTTAAAACCACAAGAACAATTGTTAAACTACCAAAACTTTTACTAGGGCAAAGCATAGAAGAAAACCAAAAAACTATATTTTTAAGCAAAGTAACCACAAATAGCCTAGCTCCTTTTGTAAACTATAATGATTTTGTATTAATAGATACAAGCTACAACAAGCCTTTTCAACAAGGTCTTTATTTAATACAAAACAAAGAGCTTGGTGCTTACCTTTGCCTTATTTACCCAAGTGAAGATAGTAGTAAAAAAATATCTTTAAAAGGACCATATGGCACAAGTACCTCTTTACTAAAAAATATTGATATTGTAGGCAAAGTTGTTTGGGTTAGCAAAGTAGTAACATAAATTAAAACCATATTTTTACTATGTGTTTATTTTCCTGTTTTTCTTGACTAAAACGCAAAAAAACAATACAATTTCACTTATTATATGCAAAAAAACTCACCTTTAATAGGGCTATTTAATGTTAAAATTTACAATAAGAACACTATTTTTACTAACAGTGTGGTTTTTAATTTCTGGGCATTTTACTTTTTTGCCTGTTTTGCCTGGGGTACTTGGTTTGCTTTTAACATCTTACCTTATAAACAGAACCGAAGTTAAAACAAATAGCTTTGCTACAAACAACCTTAACCCTTTATCTTTTGCTTTTTATATGGTTTTTTTACTTAAAGAAATTATAAAAAGCAATATAAGTGTTGCAATTGCTGTACTAAAAGGCAACACACAAACAGAACTAGTTACTATTGATGCAAAATTTAAAAATGAGCAAGCAAAAGTATTGCTAGCAAACTCTATTACTGTAACACCAGGCACTATGACAGTAGGTATAGAAAAAGACCATTTAATTATTCATTGCCTAACAAGTGATACTAAAGAAGGTGTGAAGAGCCTTGATTTTAATAAAAAAATAGCAAAATTAGAAAAATAAGTAGGTTAATCAAATGGACTTTGTATTTCAGCTTGTTCTTGCAATCTTAGTAGTAAGTATTTTTATATTCACCTTTTTAGCTATACAAAAAAGAGAAGAAAAGTTTGCTCTTTTTCAAATACTTAACACAATAAGCAATATTTTTGTTTTAACAATAGCTTTGTATGTTTATTACATTGATAGATACGACTTTATAGACTTAGCTTTAATTTATGTGTTTTTAAGTTATAGCTCAACCCTTGCTTTTATTAAATTTTATGATTTAAAAAATAAAGAAAGTTAAAAAATGATAACAACAGTAGTTAATATTGCATCTGCATTTTTTTTAATAGTTGGTGCAATTTTTGTTTTTATATCTGCAATTGGTTTTTTAAGGTTTAAAGATGTTGAAAGAAGACAACATTGCTCAAGCCTTATAGAAACAGGTGCATGCTTAAGTATTTGCCTTGGTCTTATTTTGCAGTCAGGCTTTAGTGTAAATAGTGTAAAAATCATTATATTAGCTGTGTTTATGGCTTATGTTGGTGTTTCTGCAACCCACATATTTATGAAAAAATATCTTTCAAGAAAAAAATAAGAGATAAAAAGATGGATTTAAATATATTTCTTACAATATTAAGTATAGCTAGCATAGCACTTATTGGTTTTTATGTTGCAAGAAGCAACAATCTTGTAAGTATGGTTCTTATAATGGGGCTTTACTCTCTTTTTAGTGCTTTTTATTTTGTATTGCTAGATGCAGTAGATGTTGCCCTAACAGAAACAGCTGTTAATGCTGGTATGTCTACTTTTATACTACTTATGACTTTAGTATCGGTAAAAACATACAATGCTAAACCATCTGCTAAAAAAAATACACTACCTGCATTAATTATTAGTGTTGTAGTATTTTTGCTTTTAGCTTATGGAATAAGCGACCTTTCAACATTTGCTAGCCCTTCTTCTCCTGTTAATAGCAATTTAAAAGAAATTTACCTATCTGTTACAGAAAAAGGCTTTAAAATCCCTAATGTTGTAACAGCTGTTTTAGGTAGCTTTAGGGGTTTTGATACAATGGGTGAAACACTAGTTATATTTACCGCCGCTCTTGCAGTAGGTGCTATACTTTCTGAAAATAAAAAAGACACAGAGCAAGGAGCTTAATAAAATGAACAACAACCCTATTTTGGTAAGAACCTTTAAAAATATTCTTGCCCTAACATTTTTATTTGCTTTTTATATTCAATTCCACGGTGATTACGGCCCAGGTGGGGGCTTTCAGGCTGGTGTTGTTGCAGCCATTGCATACCTTTTAATTGCTCTTATAAATGGCATTGACAAAGCTAAAGCTGTAATATCTAAAAAGACCGTAAACTACCTATTGTCATTTGGGGCATTTTTATATATGTTTATTGGTGTTTTAGGCGTTATATTAGGGTCTTCTTTTTTAGATTACTCTGTACTTGCACATGAATTTTCGCACGCACAACATTACGGACTTTTTTTAATTGAGCTTGGCGTTGGTATTACCGTTTTTGCCGCGATGACAAAAATATCTACTTTATTAATGGAAACTGCACAAAATGACTAATTTAGCAATTGAAAACTCTGTTTATTTAATCTGTATTTTTATCTTAACAACTGGGCTTTACATTATGCTAAGCTCTTATAACTATATTAAAAAAATTATTGGTCTTTCTATTTTTCAATCGGCTGTTATTTTGTTTTATATTGCATTAGGCAAGGTAAAACAAGGAATTGCACCAATAATTTACGAACAAGATTCAGATTATACTAAATACTCTCACCCTTTACCTCATGTTCTTATGCTAACTGCTATTGTTGTTGGCATTGCTACTGTTTCTTTGGCTGTTTCGCTTGTTATAAAAATAAAGCAAAACTACGGCACAATAGAAGAAAATGAACTTGAAAATATATAAAATATAAACACAAAGGCTTATTAAAAAATGGATTTATTACTTAACAGCGTTCTATTTAGCAAGTTTATAATACCTAATATTTTAGTTATTCAGGTTGTATTGCCTCTTTTGGTAGCTGTTTTAGTGTTTTTAATTAAAAACAGAACAATATCTTGGTTGGTTACAACAGCTACAATCTTTGCAGTATTTGCAACAGCTTTGCTTACAACTTATTTATTTTTATTGCTTGATGGCAAAACCTTTGCAGGTATTACAACTTATTATCTAGGCTCTTGGACAATAAGAGGTGTAGGTATTGTTTATAAATCATCTAGTGCTTTAAGTCATATTGTTGCTATTTTGGCCACTTTTTCTGCTTTTATGGCTATGATTTGGGGTAGGTCTTTTATTAATAAAGAAACAGGGGAAAAGTTTCATTACTTTAACACCGCTTTTTTAGTTGCTCTTTCAGGCCTACTTGGTATGCTATTTACTGATGACTTGTTCAATCTTTTTGTGTTTTTGGAAATATCATCACTTGCAACATACACAATACTTGCACTTAACCAAAAAAACAACAAGTGTTATATATCATCTTTAAACTACCTAATAATAGGCACAGTAGCAGCTACACTGTATGTTTTTGGTGTTGGTATACTTTATGCATCTACTGGGCATTTAAACTTTATAGAAATTGCAAGATCACTTAATAGTATGGATGTTGCAAGAAGTCACTACCTTGCTTTTGGGTTAATTTTTGCTGGTCTTTTAATGAAAATAGGTATATTCCCACTGCATGCTTGGATGGCACAGGTTTATAAAAACAGCCCTACTGTTGCATCTATGTTTTTGGCTTCGGTTGCAACTAAGGTAATAGTTTTTATAATTGTAAAAATATTTGTGCTCTTAAAGGTTTTAAATATTGCTATTTTACCTATAAATAGTTTTTCTTTATTTTCTGCATTACTTCTAACCTTTGGTGCAGTTAGTGCCTTAGTTGGCTCTTACCTTGCTTTAAAGTCTAATGATTTTGCACAAATGCTTGCACTTTCTTCTGTTGGGCAAATGGGATATATACTTATAGCACTTGCAGTAGGAACAAAAATAGCTTTTTATGCTGCTGTTATACACGTTTTAAACCACGGAATTATAAAGCTTTCACTATTTATGACAAGGGCAAATATAATACATGCAAGCGGTCTTTACACATTTAAAGACATTAAAGAAAAAGGCTTTTATAATGCTTTCATCTTCTTTGGCTTATTTGTAAGTGGGTTAAGCATTATAGGTGTGCCAGGTACTGCTGGTTTTGTTTCTAAATACTATTTAGTTCTTAGTATTTTAGCTGCAAAACACATATCTTTTGTAACAGGTGTTATACTAATAGCTACAATACTTGCTTCTTCTTTACTTGCAGTAGCATATGTATGGAAGGCAGTAGAATCTATGTGGTTTAATGAAAGAACATTTACAAAAACAAATGCAAATTATCAAAAAAGCTCAATAAGTATGAACATAGGTTACTACTTTGTAGTTTCACTAAATGTTTTATTAGGCTTTGCAATTGTAATACTTTGGTTTTATATTGGCTAATTTTTAGCTTTAAGGTAAGGAGAAAAACATAATGTTACTTGGTTTAAAAGACCCTAGTTTTTATTTAATAATATCTATACTACTTCCTATTATAGGTGGTTTTGTTATTTTACTACTTAATAACAGACCAAACATAAGGGACTCTTTTGTTGTAATCAATGCTTTAACAACACTTTTGTTTACAACTTTAATATTTTTAGAAAGAGAGCATATTCTTTCTAATATTATTAGCATTAGCACACCATCTTCAAATAGCTCTTTTGTACTTTTTAGTTTAGACAAATTCGGTCTTGCTTTTGCAATGCTTGCTAGTTTTTTGTGGGTTATTACCTCAATTTACTCAATAGGCTATATGAGAGGGCATAAAGAAAAAAACCAAACTAGATTTTACTTCTTTTTTGCAATTTCTATTGCTTTTACATTAGCTATTGCTTATTCTGGCTCTTTATTAACAATGTTCTTGTTTTATGAAATGCTTACAGTTGCAACATTTCCTCTTGTTACACACAACGCTAACGAAGAAGCAAAAAAATCAGGGCGAATATACATTGGTATATTAATGGGTTCTTCTGTGTTGTTTTTATTGCCTGCTATTTTAGGTCTTTACTACCTAACAGGAAACTTCACATACATACCAAACCTTGACAACTCTGCTTTAATATCACCGCCTGTGCTTTTTGGCTTACTTATGCTTTTTGCCTATGGTTTAGCAAAAGCTGCACTTATGCCACTACACAGATGGCTTCCTGCTGCTATGGTTGCCCCTACTCCTGTAAGCTCATTACTACATGCTGTTGCTGTTGTAAAATCAGGTGTTTTTATATTTGTAAAAGTTGTAACACTTGCTTTAGGGGTGCAATCTTTTAATAGCGATGCTTTTCAACAAAGCTTTATATTTTCAAACGGTCTTTTACTTATTGCTTGTTTTACAATAATTGCAGGGTCTTTTATTGCTTTAAAACAAGATAATATTAAAAAAATGCTTGCATACTCAACAATTGCCCAGCTTTCTTATATTATTATGGCAATGGCTATGTTTTCACAACTTTCAGCACTTGTTTCTATGTTTCATATAGTTGCACATGCTTTTTCAAAAATTACTCTGTTTTTTGTTGCAGGTGCTATTGCTGTTACTGCCCATAAAAAGAATATATCTGAAATTGCTGGTATAGCTAAAAGAATGCCTATAACAATAACTGCTTTCTTTATAGCTTCGTTATCATTAATTGGTATACCAGGAACAATTGGTTTTGTTAGTAAGTTTTCAATTTTGCAAGTGGCAATGTATGAAGGCAACTACTTTGTTATGTTCACTTTGTTAATCTCTACAATACTAAATGTTTTATACCTGCTTAAATTTGCATTTATTGCTATTTTTAAAGAAGAAACCAAAGAGCATTACTATGACCATAAAGAAGCTGATATTAAAATGTTATTGCCTATATGTATAACAACAGCTTGTGTTATTTTATTGTTTTTTGATTTTACATTTAAGATTTTTGTATTTAAATATGTGTTTTAAGAGTTTTTAAAAGGATTTTAAGAAAATGGCTTTATTGTCGCAAAACCTAGTTATATTAACATCTTTATTTTTACTACTTGTTAGCTTTGCAACACCTTCTAGGTATATAAAAACTACAAAATATATACCTATTATGTTGCCTATTATTGTTTTAACAGGTCTTTTGCTTTCTAAAGATAACTTTACAAGTAGCTTGTTTATGCTTGCTTTTTCTGCTGAAACTAAAGCAATATCTATAATGTTTTCTTTAGCTATGCTTACAGGCTCTATTTATGGTCTAAACAGGCTTAGTAAAATAGAAAGTGCTTTTTCTGTTTTGTATTACCTTTCTGCAATTGTTGTAGTTGCTACAAAAAGCCTTTATGTTCTTGTAATAACATGGGAAGCAATGGCTATTGCTGCTGCTTTGCTTATTTTTGCAAACAAAACAGAAGAAAGCTTTAAAGCTGGTTTAAAATACACAGCTATGCACTTTGCATCTGGTTGCTTGCTTTTAATTGGGGTTTCTGGCTTGTATGTTTTTGGCATAAGAGATATACAAAGCACTAATATGCTTAACCATGTTAATATATTTATACTACTTTCTATACTTATTAATGTTGCACTTGTTCCTTTTTCTTCTTGGCTTATTGATGGTTACTCAAAAGCTTCTTATTCTGCTTCTATTTTCCTTTCTGCTTTTACAACCAAAGCAAGTGTGGTTGTTTTATTTAAGTTTTTTAATGGTTTAGAAAGCCTTGTAATAATTGGTATTATAATGAGCCTTTTTGGTGCAATTTGTGCCTGCTTTATTAAAGATAGCCGTAAAATGCTTGGTTATGGTATTATCACCCAAGTAGGTATTATGGTTTCTTTAATTGGATTTGGCTTATACAAAGCTGCAATAATGCTTGCTTTTACCCATATTATCTATAAATCTTTAATGTTTATGGTTGTAGGCTCTTTAATGGAGCATAAACAAACCAAAGATGCTAACCTTACAAATCTAAGCTTTAACTACAAGCAAAACAAAATACTTGCTTTTGTTTTGGTTTTTGCATCTTTAACTAGTTTAGCTTTTCCTTTAACGTCTACTGTTGCAGTAAAAATGTTCATAAGTAGCTCTTTGCATCATGCAAACCATATATATGCAAACACTTATTACTACTTTACTGCTTTAATAACTGCTTTAACTGTATTTAACATTGGCTTTAAATTGCCTTATTTTGTTTTCTTTAACAATAAAACATCGCAAGAAAAGGTTGTTGTTAGTAAAGCAATGTACATTGCAATGTTTATTATTGTTGCAAGTAGTACTTTATTTACCTTATTGCCTTTTAAACTACTTGGCTTGGTTTTAAGCACTAAAGAGCTTGCTTATTACTCTTATAGTAAAATAGTGGCTTATTATGTTAACCAATTAATGTACATTGTGCCTGCTGTTTTAGTTTTTTACTTTACTAGAAATATATTTAACCCTAAAAACCTTAATAGCTTTTCTTCTGATTTTTTCTACAAGCTTTTACACAAAGCTTATCTAAAAATAGAAAAAGCTATAATTACTTTTAAAGAAGGTTTACTAGGCTTTATGTATAGGTCTGTTACCTGTTTTGCAAATAAAGTAAATACTTTAACCACAAACTCTAGTATTACAAATATTGAAAAAACAAGAACAAACTCTACATTAGCTGCTATTTTAATAGTTTTTGCAATTCTTATGGTAAGTATTGCAATTAGTAGTTTTGGCCCTGCAATCGGCTTTAAAATGTAATATAAAAGCTACATTTTAATATTTTTTTCAAAACCCCATTTTTGCAATATTTTGTAAGTTTGGGGTTTTTGTTTACCTATCTTAAATATTCCTACACTTTTTTAAAAACAAAAAAGGTCTCTGCCAAAAAAACAACTCTGTATCTCTTCTGTATACATAATTTATTTTTTCAAATAAGAGCAAAGCAAACCCTAATTTTATTAAACAAAAACCTTATATAGCTTTATATGCTTTTAAAAACCAATCATCTTGTCTTGGCTTGGGGTTTTTCTTCCTTCTATTTGCTTTACTTTCAATCCTCTTAAGTGGCTAAAAAGTTTACTCTTTAGCAAAAACCAAATAACTTGATTTCACACACCTTTTTAAACCACTTAAAACAATATGTTACTACTTGCAGTTAAATATTTGCAATTACTGATTTTTTAAACGCTTAGCTTTACAGTACCCTACTAATAGTTTTTTATACAAAATACTATTGCATACTTATACCTTTTAACAATCCTTAAGCTTGCTGTATTAACAAAAAGCTTGTTTTCTTGTTGTTACAACCAAGAACCTTTTATGTACATCTTCTTTAAAGAAATAAATGGGAACACTAAACATGAGGCAAATACAACAATTTGTGCATCATCATTCTATTTACGAATCAAAAAGTCATAATATTTACCTTTGCTTATAGTAAGCCAAACCTGTACCACCCTATTTAAGCACACTAAAAACCCTAATACTTAAAACACAAAATTGATGCAAAAAAGAGCTAAAAAGCAAATATTTTTGCCTTAAAGCCCTTTTAAATTACTTTTTTTTGTTAAAAGCTATTAAGAAATAGCTAACTAAACTAGCTTAATACCATAAAGAGTTTGTTACATACTTCTTTCTTACTATTAAAAGTAAAAACACTATAATCACCTTCTAGTTATAAAATAGGGTTAAAAAACAGCCAACCTGCCTTTTAACCCTATTTAAAAACTACATATATATATCTATTTTTTAAGATGCATCTAAAAGCAAATCTTTAGACTTTGCCGGCAAATAAGCACCTAATTTTTTGCGTATTTTAGCAATAATATCTTGCTCAAGCTGTCTTACTCGCTCTCTGCTTATGCCAATTTCGTCTGCTATTTCTTTTAAAGATAAGGTTTCATCACCTAAGTATCTTTTTTCTAAAATAGTCTTTTCTCTATCATTAAGGTTTTTATAAACTTCCATAATTAGCTGTTTATAAAAAATGCTTTCTTGTTCATTTGCTATTTCTTCTTCTGGATTAAGCTCTAAAGAAGGCAAAATACTTTCAACCTCTACATTATCACTGCCAAGGTTTTTAGATACAGAAGCACTTATTGAAAGGTCTGTTTTATTAAGCATATTGTTAATATCAACAACATCTTTAGATGAAACACCTTCAACAACATCGGAAATAGCCTGTGCTTCTAGGCTGCTAATATCTTTGCTTTCTATTTTTAGTTTTTTCTTAATTCTATTAAGAGAAAAGAAAAGCTTTTTACGAGCCGAATAAGTACCAACCCTAACCAAAGACCAAGAGTTTAGTATAAAATCAGTTATATGGGCTTTTATCCACCAAGACGCATAAGTAGCAAATCTGTTACCTAGCTTTGGGTCAAACTTTTCTAGTGCTTTTAAAAGCCCTAGATTGCCTTCTGATATAATATCAACCAACGATATATTATAGCCTTTGTAACCAAAAGCAAGCTTTAAAACAAGCGGTAAATGGCTTACTACAAGCTCTCTACCTGCTTCTAAATCGTTATTTGTATAGTATCTTTCTACTAGGTTGTTTTCTTCTTCGTGGCTCAAAATTTTAACATGAGAAACACTCATAATATATTTTTGCAATGCAACATCTTGAAAGCCAAGTGCAGGAACTAAATGTTTTGACATTAAAAACTCTCCTTCCTAAAATATACTACTAAACCATTTGCTACATAAATTATAACAAGGTTTTATATTTTACATAAAATTAATCCAATTACAACATTTATATAGCACTATATCTATATTATACCAACTAAATTAGTATATTATACCAAAAAATTATTTATAATAGTTTATAAACTCATCTTTTCTAAGTAAATCTACCATAAGGCGTCTTTTTTGATAATACAAAGATTGTGCCCCTAAATACTCACTTGTAGAAAGGCTAATTAGTAAATCCACCCCTGCACGAGAAGAAAAATAAGATTCCATTCTACGAGCTAAAGATGCTGAAACACTAAACCAAGGCACAAAGTAGAAAAATGGGTCAAAAAATAAATCAACCCCAAAACCAACTAAATCTGATAAATGATTAGGTCCTAAAACAGGAATAAAAGTGTAAAATCCTTCAAAATTTGTGTAGTAAACTGTTGTTATACCAAATTGTGCATTATATTTTGATGAAATTCCAAATAAAGCATCTGATGCGTTAAAAATACCTAAAACGCCAACTGTAGAGTTAACTAAAAACGCTGTACTTGTTAACCCTGCTAACTTAAACTTACCCATTAGTAAAAAGTTAACTGCACTTACAGGTGCTCCTAAGTTTTTTATAGTATTTGATAAATAAACAAAAGAGTTTTGCGAAGGCTTACCATCATCAAAGAAAATATAAGCTGGGCTTATTAAAACCTCTGCTGATGAAAATAAGTGATAATTACCATAATAAAGTGGCTCATTTATAAAGTCTATTGGGTCGTAAATAATTTTGTGTTGCAAAAGCTTAGCACCTTTGCTTTCTTGTGCACTGTACTCTAGCCCAAAATTATCAAAGCTTGAGTTGCTTTCTTGCTCTGCTTGTGTATAATCAAAACTATTAAAATCACCGAAATCTAACTCATTCTGAAACCTAGAGTTTTCATTAGCAAAACCATAGTTTCTAAAAGTTAACAAAACTATAATTAAAGAAAATAGCTTTAACTTGCTTAATTTTTTACCGTGCATAACTCTTTATGTATATTGTGATATTTTTAAAAAAACAACTAGCAAAAAGCTACCTATTGCAATACCAAGTATTATAGCTTGAAAAACCAACATAAACAATATATGATTTTACTGTATTATGTTTTATTGTATACTGTGTTTATTAAATAACATTTTAACGAGAATAATATTAAAATGAGAAAAAACCAAAATAGAAGTTTTAAAATTAAATTTATACTAGGAACTTTCCTTATTGCTTACTTTGTAAGCTTTGCTTTTTTTGCTTATAAGATTGATGAAAGAAAGAAAATGATTAAAGAATCAACTCTATCAGGAGTTGTTGTTTCTAATCCTATTTTGTACTCTCTTGTTTTAATGGTTACAGATGGCATACACCAACCAACCTTGCTTATAACAGGCAATGAATCTAAAAGCATTCATGATTACAAACTAAAACCATCACAAATTAAAACTATACAAGAAGCAAATATTGTTTTTATGATAGCTGATGAAATGGAAACATTTTTAATAAATGCTATCCCTGTAAGTAAAAAAGTAGAAGTTGCAAAAGCTAAAAGTATATCAATTGCACCTTACAAAGCTTATGATATGGATAAATTTTTAAACAAGGTATCACCTCCAAACCTTAACGACTATCATATATGGCTTGACCCTGTACAAGCTTCAAAAATCCTTACTATAGTTTATGAAAAAGTAATAGAAATAGATACACACAACGCTAACCAATATAAAAGAAACTTAGAAAAAGCTCAAAACGATCTACTTACAATATCTAAAGAAGTTAATAATATTTTAAGAACTGCTCAAAACAAAAAGTTTATTACCTACCATAATTCTTTAGGGTATTTTCAAAAAGCATTTGGTATTAATATTGTAGGTTCTATTTTTACAGAAGATACAAGCGGGAACCACGGTCATACACACAGTGGTGATAGAGTAAGAGCATCTCGCCCTTCAGAGGTTATGTATTTAGAAGAAGCCCTTAATTTTATTGAAACATCTGATGTTAATTGTTTAATAAGAGATGATGAAATACCTAAAGAGCTTAATTTTGGAGTTAAAACAAAAGTTGAAGAAATAAAAGTAGACTTATTGGGCTTTAACCAAAAACCAACTAAAGACCTTTACAAAAATGTAATGATTAACCTTGCAACAGAACTTGCTAAATGCAATGTAAAAAAAGAAGAAGCCCCTAAAAAAGTCAAACAAGCCCCAAAACCTGTAATAACAAAAGGCTAAAAAGGACTATAAGTTAGTTAAAAGTTTAATTACCAAAAAAAGCACAAAAGGTTATGGAATTTAAAAAAAGGTATAAGTATAGCAAGGTTGTAAAATCTTTCTTAGTTGCTTTGTGGTGCATGCCTTTTTTTGCCTTTGCTTTGGCTTACTTTGGTAGCTTTAACACTTTATATCTCTTACCTTTATTACTTTTAATTTCTCTTGCCAGCTCTTTTTGTATGGTTGTTTATTGGTTTTTTGAAAAACAATACGAAAAAAAGCACTCAAGACTTTTTAATGCTATTATAAAATCTGATATTGGTGCTTTAATTAACGAAACAAAAGATAAAAGCTTGCACCAGCTAAAAAAATACAAGCTTAAAGGAATGTCTTTGCTTGAGCTTGCATTACAACACAACTCAAAATCTTTTATAGTTCACTATCTTTTATATAAAGATATGCTTTTTGAAAAATACCCATCAGATAGACAAAATCTAAGCTATACCCTGCTTTATCTTTCTATAAACTACACATTTACCGACCTTGAAATAGTAAAACTACTTATAGAAAAAGGGGCATTGGTTAATGAAAAATACAACAATAAACTTTCTTTATTGCAAATTTTTTGTATAAAAAGCGATTATGAAATTGTAAGCTACCTTATTAAACAAGGTGCTGATATTCACCATATTTCACAAGAGCTTGACCTTAGCGTTATTATGATAGCAGCTAAATACTGCAACAACGCCACAATACTTGAACTTTTAATAGAAAAAGGTGCAAAGTACGATGAAATAAACAGAGATGGTTACAATTGCCTACTGCTTGCCTGTGAGTTCAATAAAAGTATTGATGTTGTTAGTATTTTACTATCATATAATATCAACTTGTATGAGTATTATATGATATCAGACCGCAACGGCAAGCTTAATGAAGTAACCCCTCTTTATTTGTCTGCATTAAATGAAAATAAAGATATTATCACCCTTCTTATAAGGTTTGGCTACGAGGTTAACTATGTTGATAGCTTTGGAATGACTCCATTGTTTATAGCATGCCTTTATAACAAAAACCCTGAAATTGCCCATGAGCTTTTAAAACACGGTGCTTTTGTAAATGCACGAGATAAATATGAAAACACCCCTTTAATGGCTGCTTGCTACATGAATGATAACCATATTGTTGCT
Organism: uncultured Rickettsiales bacterium; assembly: GCA_964472375.1. GTDB lineage: Bacteria > Pseudomonadota > Alphaproteobacteria > WRAU01 > CAYYLE01 > CAYYLE01. Next base: position 120,511 of record CAYYLE010000001.1, on the reverse strand, counting down.
GAAATGCTAATTAAATACGGTGCTGACAAAAACGCTGTTAACGGGCAAGGATTTACTTATGTAAACTACCTTAACAAAAACAAATCTATACACAAAAACAGTAAGCAACGTATAATCATGCTAAGATAAGCAATACACAGATTGTTAACATTAAAAACTAAGTAGTATTATCCTTAATAGGATAAACACCTTTTTTTTCTTGCAAATTAACAATATTAAACATCAGCAAAACAAGATTTATACAAAAACCATTTACCTTGCAAGCTGATAATTAATTTTGTAAAGCAGCTGCATTAAAAGTATAAATAGTTTTTGTATTTTTAACATTTTTGTAATTTAATAACCCTAAGGTATTAAAATAAAAGGTTTTTGCATGTTTTAAGACCTTTAATGCAATCTTATAAATAACTATGGTTTACTTTCCTTAACAACCATAGACACAACAACATACCTATTATTATCAAAAGCAAAGCAAATATATCTACCTAAAAAGCTAGGTAAGTATCTTTTTAAACTATTGTAAAAGTTTTACAAAGCAATACAAGCTTTACACATACTTGCTTTTTTAAGCCAATCTTACAAACCAACCAAACACCTCTTTCTTAAAATTTACAAAAATAAAAAATAAAATGGCCTGCAAGCCAGTAAAAGACTACATCTTGTTATATTATCAAAAAATGATTTATAAAAACTACCGCAATAAGCTCTGCAAATATTTTTAGCAAAATGTTATAAAACACTAGAATTAAATCACCTTCATACTTGCAAAATACACTAATAAAAATCAACTCTTGACATAGCATAAAAATAAAGTTAGTATTTGATACTTATAAGTAATTAATAAGGGGAATAAGATGAAAATTCTTAACTGTTCCCGCAACTGTAAGTTATGCTGCTTAAGGTTTGTTATTTTACCACTGAAAGGATATTCTTTTGGGAAGGTTTTTTAACGAAAATAATTTTAACCAATGCTAACAAGTCAGGATACCCTTTTTAAATTACTTTTACTCATCTAACGGGAATATTAGAAAGGAGCTTTTAAAACTATGCTTTACCCTGTAAAAACAAAAAAATTAAACTTTAAAACCATTAAACACGGCATTATATGTCTTGTTTTACCTTTATTTACCTTAACAAACCTAAACAGTAAAGAAACAGTACAAAACCAAGAGCTTATTCAAGTAGTTGGTGATAAAAAACAAGAAAACCAAACAGTTTTAAATGACGAATATAAGGTAGACCTAAACAACAAAACCCCAAACCAAATACTAAATGAAATCAGATTAATTCCTAGTGTTAATATTAGCTCATCACCTTCTCAACCAAGCTATGTAAATATTAATGGGTTAAAAACCAACCATACATTATTATTAATTAACGACCTACCAATATTTGACCAAACAAGCCCCAATGCAGTAACAAACCTTAACAACCTAGGTATTTCTAACTTTAGCTCGGTTTCTTTTTATAAAGGGTCTCAAAGTGGGCTTTATGGAAACTCTGCTATTGCTGGGGTTATTAACCTGCAAACAAACCTATACCAAAGAAACACAAGCGGTAGCACCACATTAAACTACGGCAACAACAATAGCTTTTATACAAATGCTAAAATCAACCTAGGAACTGGTGCTGTTTCTACCTATTTAGCTACATCTTACAAAAACACCAAAGGCTACAACCTTGCAAAAAATGGCAGTGAAAGAGATGGGATAGAAAGTAAAGATGCTATTTTTAACATAGCTTACGACCTTAATGAAAACCTAAGCCTAGAGCTATTTTCCATGGCTAAACAATATACTGCAAACTACGATGATTGGGATTATATAGAAAACCAAAGTATTGATTGCCTAAGCTGCAAGCAAGATTCACTTTCTAATTTTAACTACATTAAACTAAACCAAGATTACAATAACTACAACGGTTATTTAGCTTTTTTTAACAACTACAATAACAATAAATACTACGAAAATACCCTAGGGCAATGGTATGATGCAAACTTTGACCCTTACAAGACTGAAAGCAACACACTAAGCCTAAAGTACAAAGGTAATATGAATTATAGCTACTTTACTACAAGCTTTGGTTTTGAAGGGCATGAAACTACCCAAACAGAATTAGAAGACAAAATGGTCTATTACACGCTTTTTATTGGGCAAGAATTTAAGGCTAATAAATTAATTTCTAACCTTAATATAAGCTATACAAACTCCAACTATGCAGTAAAAGACTATATAGCATATGATTTTAAAAGTGCTTACCTTATAACGCAAGATACATCAGTTTTTATTAATGCAGGAAAAAGCTTTAGAATGCCTTCTGTTAATGAGTTATTTTCTACCTATGGCGGTAATAAAGACCTTGAAACGGAAGAGGCAAAAAACATTAACACAGGCTTTAAAACCAACTTATTTAATAAAAATAGCTACCTGCAAACAAGTTTATTTTATAGCGTTGTAGATAACCAAATTATATTTTCACAAAGCAAATACCAAAACATAGATAGTAGATATTACGCCAAGGGTTTTGATGGTGTATTAAGGCTTTTACCTTCTAATTATGTTGGGTTTACACTATCTTATAGCTATACAGATGCAGAAGATGAGCAAAACAACCATAAAAAAGCCCATGGTATTCCTACCCATAGGGTTGGGCTTGCAACAGACTTTAGATATAAATATTTAACCACTGATATTGCATTATTTTACAATAGTGAAATATACGATACTATAAATACCATTTATTTACCAAGCTATGTAGATAGCTATGTATCTTTAAATTATAAAAATCCATCTAGTTACTTTAGCTACTATATACAAGTAAACAATGCTTTAAACAACACTAAAGAATTAGTATATGGATATAATAATGCAGGAAGAAGAGCAACAATAGGTATTATGGCTAATTTTTAACCTAAGATGATAAAATATTTATTGCATTTTGTTAAAAATAGCCCTATATATAAACGACACATAAAAGACTTAAAAAAGAGACTAAAATGAGCAAAGCAAAATCTGCATGGACAGAAGAAAAAACCGAACTATTAAAAGAAATGTGGTGTGAAAAAGGCTACACTGCAACAAAAATTGCCGAACATCTTTCACTAACTAAAAATGCTGTAATTGGTAAGGTTAATAGACTAGGATTAAAAAAAACAACAGCTAAAGCAAAACCTACTGCAAACAAAGAAACCACTAAGCAAAATTTTTCTAAATACGAGCTTTCTGAACTTGCAAGCGACCAATGTGTGTGGCCTTATGGTGAAGACCATATTACATTTTGTGGTAAAAAAGTAGATGAAAAAACAGTATATTGTGAAGAACACAATAAAATGTCTTTCATTAAATCTAACCGCAAAACTCTGCAAGAAGAAATCTTCTTAACTAAAGAAGACTTAGACGCTGAAGAATAAAAAACACCACATTTTTGCGAAAAAATACTAAAACATAAGGTTTTTAATAAAAAACAAAGCCTTATGTTATTTTTTTGCCTAATTTTTACCAAAAAGCATTAACTAAACTTTTAATACTCTGCTATCATTTAGTTTAACAAAGCCAAATAATGTTGGTTTTGTTTGTTTCCTCTCACAACTTAAGCTTTAAGGAGTCTTATTTTAACATGAATGCTTTATCTAAATTTTTTGAAAATAGGTTTAAACTTTCTGAAAATCAAACCACTGTAAAACAAGAGGTTTATGCAGGTTTTGCAACTTTTGTTGCAATGGCATATATTATAATTGTTAACCCTTTAATTCTGCAAGATGCATCAATGTCGCCTCAAGGTGTTTTTATAGCCACAGCACTTTCAGCAGCACTTGCAACTGCTTTTATGGGCTTATATGCTAATTTACCAATAGCATTAGCACCAGGCATGGGCACAAACGCTTGGTTTACATATGGCGTAGTTTTAGGCATGGGCATAATATGGCAACAAGCTTTAGGTGCTGTTTTTTTATCTGGTATTTTATTTATAATTATATCTCTTACTCCTTTAAGAAAAGACCTTATAAAAAACTTTCCTGATGATTTAAAACATGCAATAAGCGTTGGTATTGGCTTGTTTATTTGCACAATTGGCTTAGTTAATGCAAAAATCATAACAACTGAAAATGCTTTTTTTGTTACAAAAGGCGATTTAAAAGATATTACCGTGCTTTTGGCTCTTTTGGCTACAATACTAATGTTTGCCGTACGCAAATATCTAAAAATATTTACTTCTATTGTTGTTATTTTAGTGCTTTCTGTTATTTCTTTACTAATAGGCACAACAGAGCTACCTAGTAACATAATAAGCTACCCTAGTTCGCTTTCTAGTGTTGCTATGCAGTTTGATATTTCGCCTTTTTTTAGACTTGATTATACTTTTATAGTTGTTTTATTAACATTATTTGCAGCTGATTTTTTTGATACCACCGGAACTCTTATAGGGTTATTTAACGGACCTAAAAAGCTAAGTGCTAAAGAGCAAAAAAGAGCATTGTTTGTTGATGCAATTTCAACTTCAACAGGGGCTGCTTTAGGTACATCAACCGTTACTGCATATGCAGAAAGTTCTGTTGGTGTTATTGAAGGCAATGCAAAAACAGGGCTTACTGCTTTAACAGTAGCTTTATTGTTTTTTGTTGCTGTTTTCTTTTCTCCGTTAGTTTTAATGGTTCCTAGCTGGGCTGTTTCGCCTGTTTTAATATATGTTGGTTTTTTAATGTTTAAAAACATAACAAACATTAATTGGAATAACTCTTCAACTGCTATGCCTTGTTTTTTAACCATTGTTGCAATGCCTCTTACATACTCTATTATTAATGGCTTTGCCCTTGGTATAATCTCTTGGATGGTGCTTGCTTTGCCTAAAGGTGAGCTAAGTGTTAAAAAACATTATAGTTTTGCTTTAATTATTGCTTTATATCTTGTTTATGTAATAGGTAGTAGTTAAGGTTTTTTTAAAAAACTTTTTGCCTAAACTTTTAATAAGACTATATAAACTGTATAATACAAGTAATTATATTTGATAAAAAAGGAGATTTGCAAATGAGTAATATTTTTAATGTACTTTTAAAAGCAAAATC
>CAYYLE010000001.1:104492-115349 GCA_964472375.1 uncultured Rickettsiales bacterium | reverse complement strand
AAAAAGGAGATTTGCAAATGAGTAATATTTTTAATGTACTTTTAAAAGCAAAATCAGAATTTCAAATTGCACATATTTTGCAAAAAGATGGTAAATATGCAACCCACATGATTCTAGAAGAGCTTTACAAAGAGCTTGATAGTGCCATAGACGATATTATAGAAAAATATCTAGGTTTAGGTTATAAAGTAGAAAGCCTAGGTTATGAAGTAAATGAAATTGAAGATAATATCACTTACATTGAAGAGCTTTATAAAAAAGTTGAAAATGCTAAATCTGATTTTACTGATTCTTTCTTTATTGGCGACCTAGAAGGGATACAATCTTTACTTGCTAGTTGCTTATATAAGCTAAAATTTGTAAAATAGTTTATAGTTATAGTACAAAGTAAAAATTACTAATATTAATTAGTTATCAAACCTTAGTTAGGCAAACTTTGTTTAACTAAGGTTTTTTTAAAGCGTAAAAATAAAAAGAAGTATTTTAAACATGACAACAGATTTTAAAAATTTTTTTTGCCTTGGAGAGCATGCTCTTGTTAAGCATAAACTAACGATTATAAGAGACAGAGAAACAGATTCTAAAAACTTTAGAGAAGTAGTTGAAGAAATAACCCTACTTGTTGCAGCAGAGGCTTTAAAAAACCTTAAAAGCAAACCAAAAACAGTACAAACCCCTATCGCAGAATACAAAGGCATAAAAGCTAATAAAGTTACTCTTATTCCTGTTATAAGAGCTGGTCTTGCTATGATGTCTCCCCTGCAAAAGCTACTACCTGATGCTAAGGTTGGCTTTATCGGGCTTTCTCGTGACCATAAAACTCTAAAAACCAATGAATATTATGAAAATATTCCTGAAATCCATGAAGATGAAACAGCGTTGATTTTAGACCCTATGCTAGCAACAGGAAACACTGTTGTGCATACTATTAAGCATCTTAAAAATAAAGGGGTTAAAAATATTATTGTAATTGGTATTTTGTCAACCCCTGTTGCTATTAAGCAAATTTTTGAAACTTGTCCAAATTGCCTTGTTTACTCGGCTGATATAGATATAGAACTAAATGATAAAGGCTATATTGTTCCTGGTTTGGGAGACGCTGGCGACCGTATCTTTAACACAGAATAAAAAACACCTTTTATATAAAAATACCTCTTGTCTGCAGTTAAAATTTCTTTATACAAAGATTAATTACCAACATTGCAACAAGGGGTTGTTTTTTACCTAAGATGATAAAAAAAATAATAAAATCAAAACATCTTAAAAAATAAAAAACTTACTTTATTTAGCTTGTTTTTTATTGTTTTTAACTTTGTTATTGCATGTGTAAAAACAACAGTGAAAATAAGTTAACACCTCACCTTTCTTCTGTTGTTTACAACTTTGTAGAAGGCTGTAACATTGAAGGTGCTACTACTTTAGTAGTTTTGCACTTGCTCTATTAATATATTACAGAAAGAGCTAACTTTTGAAGAATTTAATTTATAGCACTAGATGAGGGTACAACATCACAAAATACTAGCTTGCAGAAAAAAGTCTATATAAAGCTACTAACTATTATTCAAAACTGCATGTACTTTAAAAGCTTATCTCAAGTGTTAAACTTTTCTACACCTTAAGCAAAAGTTTAAAGATTGTTTGTCTTTATAGCTTCTTATAGACAAACTTTTTTTCTAAGAATTAACAATACTAAAAAAATAATCTCTACACCTTTAAATAAAATTAAATGGCAAAGATTAGAAAGAAAACTACTTAAATATATTTTGCAACAATATATAGATATACTATTTAAAAAAACAGTGAGGTAAAAAACAAGGTTTTTTGTTTATGCAAACGCCTAGCCTTTTAGAACTTTTTTAAATATAAAAGTAAACAAGCAAAGCCTAAATTAAACCATAAACCACATTAATAGCTTTTTAAATACTTAAAGCAATCAATCTATTTTAGATATACCTTATAGATGTAATACATTATGTGCAATAAGACATCATCATAAATATTAATAAATAAAAGATGCAAGCAATTAAAATAAACTCACCTAACAAAACAATTAAGCTAAAAGTATATCAAACTAGAGCAATCTATACACAAAACAATGCTTAATATAAAAATAACCCCCACAAGCTCAAAGTAACTGTATAAAAAAGCCCTTTAAACTTTTAAGCAAAAAGCAAAGGGCTAAAAACTATAAAAATAGTGGTTTACAAAGCTATTTAGATTGGTTTAGTATGAAAGAGTTATCTTTTTTATACTTTGCAATAAAAAGCTCTTCAAAATCTTCTACAAGAGTTTCTACAAGCTTAGTATTAAGTAAGTTTTGTTTTAGCTTGTTGATATTGGATAAATCTTGGGTTATCTTACAATTAAACCTTCTTTCCAAAATATCAACTCTTGATAAAATAACAAACAAAGCAACATCAGAAAACGAAAGACTATCTCCTGCACTATATTTTGTATTTGCATTTAGCATAGGTTCAACTTTTGCTAGGTTTTCAATTAAAGTGTTTAAAGTATTTTGTAGCTTTTCTTCGTTTGTTGCTTCAAATATCTTAAAAAACACAGGGAAAAAAGAACTAACTAAGTAGTTTAAAGCTCTTGCTCTTGCTCTTTCAAAAGTATCGCCTTGCATTACTTTAGGGGTAAATTCTTCTTCTAAGTATTCTAAAATAGCGTCAGATTCAAAAATAACCTTACCTTTACTTTCATCTAAAACCAACAAAGGAACTTTGCCTTCAGGTGAAAGCTTTAAAAACCAATCTGGCTTATTTTCCTTTTCAATAAACTCAATTTGGCAATCTATATCTTTCATTTTTATAAGAGTTAAAGCCTTATGTGCAAAAGGACAAGTTTTAAAACAAACTAACTTCATAATTAATATTCCTTTATAAATTTTTTTAATATTTAAAGTTAATATAACACAAAATAACAAAGTATGTATAAAAACAAACTTTATGAAAATATAGCAAATAATATAACCAGCAAAGATAAAAGCAAAATAACAAAAAACCTAATTAAAAACTTTTGCAAAGCATGTATTAGCTCATGCTATTTTAAAAAATATAGAAGGATAGTAAAAAAAGCGATTAAGTAAAGCACCTTTACAAAAGGTACCTACCTAACCGCTTAATTGCTTTTTAAACTTAAGCTAAAAGGTTAAAAACTACTGCTCTTTTCTGCTTTGTCTTTTTCTTTCATTTGGGTCTAAGAATTTTTTTCTTAATCTAATATGATTAGGGGTAACCTCAATTAACTCATCATCTTGAATGTAAGAAATAGCTTCTTCCAAAGAAAGTTTTTTAGCAGGTGTTAAAACAACACTTTCATCTTTACCTGATGCTCTCATATTTGTAAGCTGCTTACCTTTAATAGGGTTAACTTCTAAATCATTTTCTTTAGAATGCTCACCTATTATCATGCCTACATATACTTCTTCTTGTGGAGAAATAAACATAATACCTCTATCTTCAAGGTTAAATAAAGCGTAAGCAACAGCCTTACCTTGCACCATAGAAAGTAAAACACCTTTATGACGGCTATCAATTTTACCTTTCCAATCTTCATAAGAGTGGAAAATCCTAGCCATTGTGCCAGTGCCTTTGGTATCAGTTAAAAACTTACTATAATAACCAATTAAACCTCTTGTAGGTGCCACAAAGGTTATTCTTTGCCTACCATCGCTCATCACCTGCATGTTTTCCATTAGGGCTTTTCTTTTTTGCAGTGTGTCAATTACAGTACCTGAAAGGTCTTCATCAACATCTACTTGAACGGTCTCCATAGGCTCTTGTTTTTTTCCATCTACTTCTTTAACCAAAACTTTTGGCCTACCTACAAGTAGTTCAAACCCTTCTCTTCTCATGTTTTCAATCAAAATAGCAAGTTGAAGCTCTCCCCTACCTGCAACTTCAAAAGACTCTGCACTTTCTGTTTCATTAATTTTGATAGAAACATTAGTTTCTTGCTCTTTTAAAAGTCTTTCTCTAATTACACGAGATGTTAATTTATCACCATCTTTACCAGCAAAAGGCGAGTTATTAACAGAAAATATCATAGAAAGCACAGGCGGGTCTACTGGCTTTGCATCTAGTGCTGTTTCATGCTCTAAGTGACAAATAGTATCTGAAACTGTTGACTTTGTAAGCCCTGCAATAGATACAATTTCACCAGCTTGAACGCTTTCTACACTTTTTTGTGCTAAGCCTTCATAAACCATGATTTTACTAATTTTAGATTTTTCTACTTCATCGCCATCTCTTGTTAAGCCATGTACAGTATCACCAACTTTTAAGCTACCACTTTCAACCTTACCAATAAGGGTTTTGCCTACATAGTTATCATTAGATATCATAGTGCAAACCATAGAAAATGGTTTATCAAGCTCTGCTTTTGGTTCTTTAACATGCGATATTATAGTTTCAAACAATGCACTTGTATCTTCTGCTTTTTCTGTTTCTTCATTAGAAACCCAACCATCTCTAGCTGCAGCATAAAGAATAGGAAAATCAAGCTGTTCATTGTTTGCTTCTAGGTTTACAAAAAGGTCAAAGATTTCATCACAAACCTCTTGCGGTCTTGCTCCTTCTTTATCCATTTTGTTTATAACAACAATAGGCTTTAAGCCCAAACTTAGTGCTTTTTGTGTTACAAACCTTGTCTGTGGCATAGCACCTTCTTGAGAGTCTACAAGCAAAATAACACCTTCAACCATGCCTAAAACTCTTTCAACCTCACCACCAAAGTCGGCGTGACCTGGGGTGTCAATAATATTTATTTTGTAATCTTTGTAAAAAACTGAAGTACACTTAGATAAAATAGTAATACCTCTTTCTCTTTCAAGGTCGTTTGAATCCATTACTCTTTCATCAAAAGCTTGGTTGTCTCTAAATGTTCCGCTTTGTTTTAAAAGCTCATCTACAAGTGTTGTTTTACCATGGTCAACGTGGGCTATAATAGCGATATTTCTTATTTTCATAGTTTTATATTTTTCCTTTTATTTTAAAAGCTCATTATTATACACTAAAAACCAAGCTTTTGCTAGTTGCTAAAGCCCTTTTTGCAACTGTTTTTAATGCAAAGTAATATTTTTTGTTTCTTTATTTTTTCTAAACATTTTTGCATAGTATCTTTTTTCATCAAAAACCCAACCAAAGCCATAGAGCTATGTATTAAAAGCACTGTAGGCAACAAAAACTTCACAATACCTATATGCATTTTGTAAAATAATAATTTTACACTTAAACCCTCTAACAATATAGGCACTTTAACAAAAATTATATTTGGCTCGTAGTTTGCAAGTATACCTGAAAACACAATTGCAAATAACACTAAATACATTAAGCTAAAAAACACTCTTTTAGCTAGTTTTTCAAACCCTGTATCAGTTGCTTGAAAAGCAAAACCATTTTTTACCCTATTTGCAAGACCTAACACAATAACAATAAGTAAGATAATTCCTAAAAATTTGTGTGTTGTGTGTATTTTGTAAAAATCTATTTTGCCTAAATAATTTGTAAATGTATAGCTTGCTATTGTATAGCTATAACAACACAAGTAACAAGAAGCCACAATCAAAGATTTTGCTAAATGAAAAATCCTAGACAAAGAATTATAATTACTAATTATATTCATTTAATTATTCCAATCATTATTTATAAAGTCTTTAGCCTTAGGGAACAAGGCTAAAAAGTTTTTGTAAGTATTTTCTATAAACTCTTCTTCTTCCATACATCTAAGCTTTGCAATATGGCTTGCAACATATTTTACATAGCTTGGATTGTTTTCTTTGCCCCTATAAGGAACAGGTGCAAGGTAAGGAGAGTCTGTTTCTACTAATATTTTATCAATTGGTATGTTTTTTGCTGTTTCTTGAATATCTTGTGCGTTTTTAAAAGTTACTATACCTGTAAAAGATATTAAAAAACCAAGCTCTATAATTTTTTTAGCAAAATCAAGGTTTGAGCTAAAGCAATGTACAACGCCTGTTATTTTGCCGTTTTCTTCAATAAACTGTTTTAGTATGTTGTATATATCATCATCTGCACCACGGTTGTGGATAATAACAGGCAAACCACTTTCTTTACAAGCTTGCAAGTGAGTTAAAAATACTTGTTTTTGTAGCTCTTTGGTTTCTTCTGCACCTTTTATGTAATCAAGCCCACACTCGCCTATTGCTATTACTTTTTTGTTTTTTGCATAGTTTAAAAGCTTTTGTACTGTAATATCTTTATCTTCTACTACCTTACAAGGGTGTATGCCAACACTTGCAAAAACACTTTTATTACTTTCTGCAAAAGAAACTATCTGATTAAACTCACTTTCTTGAGTAGATATATTAATAAAGGCAGAAACACCATTTTCATTAGCGTTTTTTATTATATTCAATGATTCTTCGCTATTTTCCCCTAGTTCTTTAAAACTAAAGTGTACATGTGTATCTATTAACATTTTATCTTCTTAAAATATTATTTTTTAGTAAATAACAAAAAGCACCTTAAGTAATATGCTTTAAACTTAAAGTGCTTTTTAAATAACTATTAAAATTTGTTAAAGCTAATTAACAATCTTTAATGAAATCTTTTAAATCTTTACCTGGTTTAAACTTAGGTATAGTGCAAGCAGGAACTTGGATAGTTTCACCAGTTTTAGGGTTACGACCTTCATGAGCTTTTCTTTCAGTAACTGTAAAAGTACCGAAACCAACTAAACGAATATCTTCTTTTGCAGCTAAAGCTTCTTTCACAGCTGACATAAAAGCAGATAAAGCTTTTTCAGAATCTGTTTTTGTTAAACCAGATTTTGAAGAAATAGCAGAAACTAGTTCACTCTTATTCATTTTCTAAATCTCCTATCAAATGAAATTTTTTAAATTGTTTTTATTACGCTTTTTTAATAAATAAATGTAAAAAACAAACCCAAAGCAAACATTGTAAAATTTATAAAAATCCACAAGCTTAATTAATCCTTAAGTTGCCCTCTAACACCAAAAGCACACAATAGTATTACACCAACCTTTTTAAAACACAAGCATAAAAGTTAAAATACTTCACAAATATTTAACTTTTCATCTAATGTGTTTACATAAAAGCAAAATAAACCCCATTATTTTTGTTACTTTCTGTAAAAAACTACCTTATTTTTACATTTTTTACAACAAATCACCTAATAAGTAGCAGTATTTTGCAAAGCAAGCGAGAAAACAAGCACAATATTGTTAAAAAAATAGAATCAAAAGCCTTTGTTATGCTACAATCAATGTTGAGTAAAACAATATAAATGCATAAATACCTTAAAAAATTAAGAAAGGTAACATCTACTTATGAAAAACTTAAATGATAAAGAAATAAACAATATTGCAAACAGCCTTAGATTCTTATCGGCTGATATGGTAGAGCAAGCAAACTCTGGGCACCCAGGAATGCCTATGGGCTTTGCAAATGCTGCTTCGGTACTTTTTAGTAAGTTTTTATCTTTTAACCCTCAAAACCCAAAATGGGAAAATAGAGACCGCCTAGTGCTTTCAGCAGGGCATGGCTCTACTTTACTATATTCGTTTTTACACCTTGCAGGTTATAAAAACATGACACTTGACCAAGTTAAAAACTTTAGGCAGTTTGGCTACTTAACAGCTGGGCACCCTGAAATTGAGCAAGAAAATGGTATTGAAGTTACAACAGGTCCTTTAGGGCAAGGCATTGCTATGGCTGTTGGCTTAGCGCTTGGTGAAAAAAAGCTAAACGCACTAACAGATAATGAAACTATAAACCACTACACCTATGCTATTTTAGGCGACGGTTGTTTAATGGAAGGCATAAGCCATGAAGCTTTTTCTCTTGCCTCTCACTTAAATCTTAATAAGCTAATAGTTTTATGGGATGACAATAATATAACTATTGATGGCAATGTAACAGCATCTGATAGCACAAATACCATTGCAAGAATGCAAGCTTATGGCTTTAATACAATTAGTGTTGATGGTTATGACAATAAAGCAATAGAAGATGCCATAAAAGAAGCTAAAGAATCTGATAAACCAAGCTTTATAGCTGTAAAAACAAAAATTGGTTACGGTAGCCCTAATAAGCAAAATACATCTTCTGTACATGGCTCACCTTTGGGCAAAGAAGAGCTAAAGCTAGCTAAGAAAAACCTAGACTATGATTATGATAGCTTTGAAGTTCCTACTAATGTAAAAGAGCTATGGCAAGAAATTACTAATACAAATATTGAAAAATACAAATCTTGGGAGCAAAAAGCAGACCTAAAAGCTTTAGAAAATATTAAAAATCATGATTTTTACAACAAAGAGCTTGAAAATAGCTTACAAAACCTTGTAAAAACAGCTTTGCAAGAAAATAAAGCTGATGCAAGCAGAAATACAATGAATAAAGTGCTTGATAAACTTGTAACAAGCAATAAAGAACTTGTTTTAGGTGGTTGTGCCGACCTTGCTGCATCTGTTAAAACCAAAACAAGCATTAATGAAGACCTAACCAAAGATAACTACAAAGGCAACCACCTAGCATATGGCATAAGAGAGCATGCAATGGGTGCAGTTATGAATGGTTTAGCAAGTTATAGCAATATTTTACCATATGGTGGAACTTTCTTAATTTTTGCCGAATACATGAAGCAATCAATAAGGCTTTCTGCATTAATGGAAAGACATGTTTTATATATCTTAAGCCATGATTCAATAGGAGTTGGTGAAGACGGACCAACCCACCAACCAGTAGAGCAACTTGCAGGGCTTAACCTAGTGCCTAACCTTAATGTTTTTAGACCATGTGATATTGTAGAATGTGCTGAAAGCCTTTTAGCTAGCTTGCATACTACTAAAACCCCTAGTGCTTTTGTTACATCTCGCCAAAACTTAGACCTTATAAGGGATGATTTTTCTACAAATATTGAAGCAAATAAAACCTATAAAGGTGCTTATGTAGTTTTAGATAACAATGCAAAGGTTGATTTAATTGCAAGCGGTAGTGAGGTTACTTTAGCTAAAAATGTATTAAATCTTTTAGAGAAAGAACACGGAATTAAGGCTAATTTAATATCAATGCCTTGTTATGATTTATTTGTAAAACAAAGCAATGATTATAAAAATAGCGTTATTAAAAAAGATAATTTAAGCGTTTTAATTCAAGCATCGCACTCCGACCTTTATAGACACTTGCTTTCTATCAACCAACTAGTATTTGATATAAAAGAATTTGGTGTTTCTGGTAAAGCAGAGGATGTTTTTGAGCATTTTGGTTTTAACGCCTCTAAAATTGCTTTAAAAATTAAGCAAGCTTTGCAATAATCAAAAAAATTAAAGACCTTTGTAAAATAAGGTCTTTTTTTTAATTAAATTAATAGTTAAAGGTTTATTTTTTATGGATATTAAAGTAGCTCCTTCACTTTTAAGTGCTGATTTTGCCAACCTTGAAAAAGAAGTTAAAAAAATAGAGCAAGCAGGTGCTGATTATTTGCACCTTGATATTATGGACTATAACTTTGTGCCTAATTTAAGCTTTGGACCTGCTATAATTAAAGCTATTAGAAAGCACACTAATTTGTTTTTTGATGTTCACCTAATGGTAAAAAACCCCAGCCTTTTAATAGATGACCTTGTAGATGCAGGTGCAAACCTTATAAGCTTTCATGTAGAAGCTGAAAAACACCCTGATAGACTTATAAAATACATTAAAAGCAAGGGGCTAAAAGCAGGAGTTGCCCTAAACCCATCAACACCTGAAGAAAGTATAAAATACCTTTTAAAAGAGTTAGATTTAGCCCTTGTCATGAGTGTTAACCCTGGTTTTGGAGGGCAGGTTTTTTTAGAAAATCAGCTTGAAAAAATAACAAATATTTACAATATGGCACAAAAATACAACCCAAACTTAGATATTGAAGTTGACGGCGGTATAAATGAAAGATATGCAAAACTTGTAAAAAACGCGGGTGCTAATGTAATTGTTGCAGGAAACTATGTATTTTCGTCTTCTGATTATGGTGAAAAAATCAAATTGATTAAAAATGTATAACATTGAAAAAATCTATATGGTAGAATATTAATGCAAAATTTTTACAAATAAAGAGGTGTTTGAAAAATGAAATTATTAAGCAATAAAATATTAGCATTGCTTCTATTGATTGTACTTGTTGTCTTAGGTGGCTTGTATTATGTTTTTGTTTACACAAAAAACAGTAAAGGACAAGATTATTACAGGGCTATTTTTAGTGAAGATGCTTACAAAACTGACCTTTCTTTAATAAACAATGAAGACAACTTAATTCTTCAGCTTGGTTTAGGTAATATTAAGGTTTTTCATATTAATAATATAAATATCAACCTAGACACTAAACAACTAAGATTGCTTGCTAATTATAGAGAATTTACGCAATCTAATATTGATGGTGCTTCTATTTCTCCCTGGAACCTACTAGCACAAGAAGAGCAAGAGAGAATTGTTTCTGTTTATGGCTCTAAAGAGGCTTTCTTTCAGCAAGATCAATACTTTGTATTTTCTTTAGAAGGTGAAACAGAATTCAACACAAATACAAATGATAAAGATTTGAATATTATCGTTGTACCAAATAGTTCTTTTTTACAAAGCTCTTATTTTAAATCATTGCAAAAAGAAGATACTTTAAACAACTTAATATGTGTTGCAGAAGGTACTTCAAGCATTACTTTAAGCTCTAGTACTTCAATTGCGCACTCTTGCTTAAATACAAAAAATGTAGAAAGCAAAACCTCTGAAGTAGTTGAACAAGCTCCTGTTTTAGATACTTTAGAAGCTAAAGAAGAAAACTTATAGATTTTAAACTAAAAGTTTTTTAATCAGCTTTTTTAAACAAAAGAGACAAACCCAT
>CAYYLE010000001.1:68808-104392 GCA_964472375.1 uncultured Rickettsiales bacterium | reverse complement strand
ATTTTAAACTAAAAGTTTTTTAATCAGCTTTTTTAAACAAAAGAGACAAACCCATGCAATGCAAGTTTGTCTCTTTTTTATTTATTTAAAGATACAACAATAAAGCCCTATACTTGTGCAATGTATTGCATTGTTGGTGCTAGGTTAAAATCTAATGCTGCACTTAAAAGAAATGATTAGTAAATATATTTTTAAACAAACACCAACCCCCCCCTATCTCTCGCATCTTAAAGGGCGTTTATTTGCTTTTTATAAAGTATTTATAATGTTTGTTGTTTAAATAATAAAAACTTGAATCTGTCTTTCTACCTTTGTTTCTTTGTTTTAATAAAATTATTTTATTAACTCACTAAGCGGATAATTAAAAAAACACTAACTAACAATATTTACTTAAAAAGATTATTTTAATGAAATAAAAGCTAGTTTCTGTTTCTTAAAAAAGATTTCTACACTTAGGTACTTTGTTTTCAATGTAATCTTATTAACTTGTATTATACATTGGTACTAAAAATCACTAGAAAAAACTAACCTAGCAACCTTTCTTAAAGGCTTTGCTTTCACTTAAGGTATTTTTCAAACTTATTTACTTCAACCCATCAAGAAAAATTCCAAATAAAAAAGGTATTTAAAAGCAAAAAGCTTACAAATACCTTACTTAAATGATTTTGCTATTTTTTTAAACCTAGACAACCATTGTAAACAGATGTGCTTTATAGTTTAACCTTAGTCGGCTTTCATTTCTTGAGATATGGTAGCTAAAAGCTTATTAACTAAAGAAACCTCATTATTAACATAAAAACAAGATGCTAAAGCAACATATTGAGCCACAATAATACCTCTTTCAGTCTCTTTGCTGTTAAATACAATTTCCCATATTGCACACTTTAGTATTGCAACAGTAAGAAGGTTTAAATCAGCTAAGGTTATATTAACTAAAAATTGCTCAATAACTTTTGTTATATAATCATCATGCTCTTGTACACCTTGCAAGATATCAAGTAAAAACTTTTTATCAAGCTGTTTCATATCAACTTCATCAATGTCTTGAATATCAAGTTGCCAAACTTTACTAGAAAGCACATGGTCTATAATCAAAGGGCTTATTGCATCTTTATTGTAGTTATAAGAGTATAAAATCTGCACAGCTATAAGGCGTGATGCAGAACGAGGAAAAACCTTTGCAAGTGTCATTTTTTCTAAGCTATATTTTCTTTGTAAATTGGGTATTTGCTACACATTTGTAGTACTTTATTTTTGTTTTCTTTTATATAATCATCACTTAATGATTTATTTTTTTGTAGCTCTAAAATAGTATTTGTAATAATTGTAGCAATCTCTTTACAATCTTGCTCATCAAAACCCCTACTTGTAATGTAAGGTGTGCCTATTCTAATACCTGATGTTATGAAAGGTTTTTTCTTATCAAAAGGTATACCGTTTTTATTGCAAGTTATGTTAATGCTATCTAGTGCTTTTTCAAGCTCTAAACCTGTAATACCAAAGCTTGTTAAGTCTAAGCAAAGCAAGTGGTTGTCAGTTCCACCAGAAACCATACTAACCCCATATTCTTTAAAATACTTTTCAAACACTTTCATGTTATTTAAAACATTTTGCATATATGTTTTAAAATCTTCACTTAAAGCCTCTTTAAAAGCCACAGCTTTTGCAGCTATTACATGCATTAAAGGACCACCCTGACTACCTGGAAAAACATTAAAATTAATCTTTTTTGCTATTTCTTCATCATTTGTTAAAATAACAGCCCCTCTAGGCCCTCTTAAAGTTTTGTGCGTTGTTGTTGTTATAACATCAGCATATCCAACAGGGCTTGGATGTAAACCCTTTGCAACCAAACCAGCAACATGGGCAATATCTGCAAATAAATATGCACCTACTTCGTCTGCTATTTCTTTAAACTTTTTAAAATCATAAGTGCGAGAATAAGCAGAAAACCCTGCAATAATAAGCTTAGGCTTGTGTTTTATTGCAAGCTCTCTTATATTTTCATAATTAATTGTTTGGCTTTGTTCTTCAACCTCGTAAGATACAACCTTGAAATACCTACCTGAAAAAGAAACAGAAGACCCATGGCTTAAATGCCCACCTGAAGACATAGAAGGACCTAAAATAACATCATAAGGCTCTAGCAAAGAAAAATAAACAGCTGAATTTGCTTGTGTGCCAGAATGTGGCTGTACATTTGCATACTTGCAACCAAAAAGCTCTTTTACTCTTTCAATTGCTAAGTTTTCAATATTGTCTACAAACTCACAACCACCGTAGTATCTTCTTCCTGGGTAGCCTTCTGCATATTTATTGGTTAACACACTTCCTTGTGCCTCCAAAACAGCCTTAGAAACTATATTTTCCGAAGCTATAAGCTCTATGCTATCTTGTTGTCTTTCAAACTCTTTTTGTATTTGGTCAAAAACACTTTTATCAACATTTTGTAAAGTCATAGAACCCCCTTCATTTTATTTTGTACTTTTTTAAACAAATTTAAGCTTTTTTTAAAAGCTACTTAACACTACAACAATCACTCATGCAAGAAAGTTTATTAACTCTTTTTACATGCCTGCCTGCTAAAAACTCTGTATTTAGGTAACTTTCTAAAATACTATTAACAGTTGTACTGTTTTGCTTGCTTGCTGACAAACACAAAACATTTGAGTCATTATGCTCTCTTGTTAGTGTTGCTTCTCTTGTATCTTGCACTAAAGATGCCCTAATATGCTTAAACCTATTTGCAGCCATAGAAACACCAATACCTGTACCACATATTAAAACACCATAAATTTGATTTTTAGGTAGCTCTAAGGTCTTGTTTACAAAGTTTTCAACAACATCTGTGTAGTCAACTTGCTCGGAAGAAAAACAGCCCACATCTAAAACCTCATACCCTTGCTTTTCTAAATAAGCAATAATATGTTTTTTTAACTCAAACCCTCTATGGTCTGACCCTAATACAAGTTTCTTTTTAACACCCATTTAAAATACTCTTTATGCACATTTTAGGTTTTTACTCTTCTCTAAAAGAATAATCTTCAAAAGCCTCAAAAACCATTAAAGGTTTATTTTTGCTATCTTTAATAGTTAATTTGTTTTGCTCATCAATTTCATAAAAACTAGCATTTTCTAGAACTTTTATCATATTTTGCTCTGCCTGCATTTTTTCTGTAGAAAAACATGCTCTTCTTGTAATTGCAAGTTGCGAAAAGTTAATTTTATTGCCTTTTATAGCAACACTGCCTCTAAACACATTGCAACCTAAAAAGCCTGATACTTGCTTATCTTTATCAAATGAAAAATACTTATCTGCTTTGCCTACTTCAGGAATAGCCCAATAATAAGAAACAAGCTTGTCTTTATCTGAACTTATATTAAAACTACTGCAAGCTTGCAATAATAAAACAGCTGTTAATACTAGTAATAATCTCATCTTAAAACCTTAAATATTTTATTTTAATTCTTTCTTAGTTTAAAAACCTCTGGCATATTTCTACCTAAAAGAGGTCTTAAGTATAACAGGTAATCGTTAGTAACCCAGTTTTTTTCTGCATCAAAAAAATTACTCGGCATTTTTCTTGTTTTACCTGCAATGTCTTTTAGCTCTACAAAGTCATAATCAACAGAGTAAAAGCCTGTTCTTTCAATTATCACAGAACCACTTCTGTTATATTTGTTAACAAGTTTAACAGCTTTTTCGCCAACTTCTCTTGCTTCTCTTTGGTCAATATCTGATATACTTTCAGGAAAAACCCTTTGAGAAAGACCCAAAGTTTCGGCTCTTATTCTAAGATCTTTATCATTGTCAAACTTTTCTCTTATAATATCACACAAGTAGTTAGAAAGTGTATTATTGGCACTACCTAAAGAGTAATTACCATGTTGGTCGTACACATCTTCATTTTTATTTAGCATTTTTGCTAAAAGCTCACCTTTTTCATCTCTTACACCTTCAGATACAGCAACAATGCAAAAACCATGCTCTTTATATGCTTTTTTTACATCTTCTGCAAATCTTTCTACACTAAAAGGGTTTTCAGGTATGTATATTAAATGCGGTCCATCTTCTTTGTATTTTTTAGCAAGTGCTGATGAAGCGGTTAAAAAACCAGAATCTCTTCCCATAACAACAGCTATATAAATACCAGGAAGAGCCTGAAAATCTAGGTTTATACCTGTAAAAAAGTTTACAATATAGCGAGAAGCAGAAGGAAAACCAGGGGTGTGGTCGTTTAACACAAGGTCGTTATCTATTGTTTTAGGTATGTGTATACACTTAATATCATGTCCAATTTCTCTAGACTTTCTATCAATAATATCAAGCGTGCGAGAGGTATCATTACCACCTATATAAAAAAGGCAACCAATGTTATGCTTTTTTAAAATAGCCGTTATTTTAGTGCAATACTCATCATCTGGCTTGTCTCTTGTAGAGCCTAGTACAGAAGAAGGTGTTTTTGCAATTAGCTCAAGGTTGTGAGAGGTCTCTTGGCTAAGGTCTATAAAATCTTCTTCTAAAATACCCCTAATACCAAATCTAGCACCGTATATTTTTCTATCAGGACCTGCTATTTTTCTAGATTCAAGAACTGCCCCAACAACAGACTCATTTATTACAGCAGTTGGGCCTCCACCTTGAGCTATAAGAATATTACCTTTTAACAACAATGAACAACTCCATTTTTTGTAAATTATTCTTTTACAAGTTTTTAAAATATTTAGTGCTAATTATAAAGCTATATTTTAATCTTATCAAGCTATATAACAAAAAAGATATCTACTTACATTTTTTAGCAACTACTATAAATTTATCATCACTGTTTTCGTATTTTTTGCCTATATTTTTAAAAATAAAGAATATAAAGGTATAAAGTGCCAATACAAAAGCAGTTAACAAAATAGACTTTAAACCAAAAAATGTACTTGCAATGTTGTAATAAACAAAAGCCATTAAATAAGCATTTAAAAAGCTCCAAAAAGCGACTGCTAACGCCCATTTTTTACCAATCTCACTTACTATTGAACTCATAGCAGCAGCACAAGGTGTGTAAAGCAATAGAAATATCAAAAATGCAAAAATAGCATATATAGAACCAAACTTTTCTAAAAGCACTGCTTTTTTTAAAGCCATATTATCACCTATGCTTTCTTTAGAGCTTTCAAAGCCAAAAAAGTCTAAGTAATCCATACTTAATAAATTATCTTTAAAGTTTATAAAGCTTTCTTGTGTGCTTTGCAAAATAGTTCTTTCATCATTTCTTTCAAGCTCTGAAAAGTACATAGAGTTTAAAGTTGCAACAACAGCCTCTTTAGCTAAAAATCCTGTTATTAAAGAAAAGGTTGCCTCTGAATTATTGTTTGAAATACCAATAGGATTAAATAATGGTGTAATAAACTGTGAAGCTTGAGCCAAAATACTTTTATCTAAGCTATACTCTTCAATAATTTTACCCTTAAAAGAAACAGAGTTTAGTAAAGTTATTAAAGCAATTAAAGGCACTATGGTTTTACCAGCACCAATTAAAAAACTTTTTAGCTTTAAAAGTGAGCTAAAAGCAATAGACTTAAAACTAGGTACTTGGTAGATTGGTAGCTCAACTATAAATGATTGCTTATCTGTTTTTATAAGGCTTTTAGAAAGAAAAACACCGCTTGTAACCAAAAACAAAATACCAAGCACATACATTAAAAAAACAACATTAAGTGCATTATTGCCAAAGCAAATATAAGCCAAATAAACATAAATAGCTAAGCGAGCACTGCAAGAAACACTAGGGGCAAGCATTAAGGTAAGCCTTCTATCCTGTTCTTTTTCAAGCACTCTACAAGAAGAAGAACAAGCAACAGTGCAACCTAGGTTCATAATTAAAGGCACAAAAGATTTACCTGAAAGACCTATCTTTTGCATAATACCATCTGTAATATATATTTGCCTTGCCATATAACCACTTTGCTCTAAAACTGCTAAACAGAAAAACAATGTAAAGATTATAGGTATAAATGTAAGCACGGTTTGTATACCGCTTCCAAACCCTTGCACTATTACAATATCAAGTATTTTAGGTATATTTAGCTTAGCAAGTAAATTGCTTGGTAAGTCTATAAAATATATACCTGCAAGTTCGTCTATTAAGTCTACAAACACAGAATGCATTACCATTGTAATAAAAAGAAGTAAATACATAAAAAGAGCAAATATTGGCACACTTAAAAAGTTATTTAAAACAATATTGTCTATTTTTCTTGTAATTTTTTTTGATTTTATATGTAAATCACCTAAATTTTTACATATTTGCTTTGCTTTTTGTACACATTGCAAAAGGGTTGTTTCTTTTTTTGTATTTTGAGTATTGTTAAAGTTTTCTACTTCTTTTTTAAGTTCCTCTAAGCCTGTTTGCTTTTTGGTAGAAACCATAACAACAGGAATAGAAAGCTCTTTTTGCAACTTATTTTTAATACTTTCTAGTTTCTTTTTATCTAAGTTTGTTTTATCTATTTTGTTAACAACTAAAACAATATTATAACCAAGCAATATAGCATTTAAAGTTAACATTAAATGTTTTTCTAGCTGGCAAATATCTACCACATTTAAAAATAAATCGTCTTTATTTTTTTCAATATATTTTCTTGCTTCTATCTCATCTTTAGAGCTTGTAATACCATTAAAAGAGTTTATACCTGGTAAGTCTACTACTTTGTACTTGCTGTCTTTTAAAAATATATCTGCTTTAAAAACACTTGTTGTTACACCTGCATAATTGCCAACTTTTTTTCTATGCTTGGTTAGTGAGTTGAAAATTGAAGTTTTTCCCGAGTTAGCATAACCTAAAAAGCTTAAACCTTTCATTTACAAATCCTTAATAAGGATTTTACAAGCATCTTTGCTTCTTAAAACTAAATCACAAAAACCCAAACAAACTTGGATTGTTTTCTGCGATATTGTTTTTCTTACAACTTTTACCTGTAGCCCTTTTGTAAAACCAAAAGATATTAGTTTTTCTTGTTCATTAAATGGTAAAAAGTTAGCAAAACCTTCAATTTCGTAGTTTTTTCCTACCTCTGCATTATCAAGTGTTTTCATAAAAATAAATTATTTTGCTTAGTTGTAATCTATAATAGATTATCAGAATTATTGATTATAATCAAGCATTGTATACTTTTATCTTTTATGTATTTAACAATAAAAAAGCTCTGAATAATAAAAAAGCAAGGAAATTGAAACCTTGCTTTTTTAGTTTTTTTAATAATCTCCACTGTTTGGGTCGTTGTGTTTTCTAAATCGCATTTCCAAATCTTTTATAGCTTCACTGCCCTCTAGGTTTGGGTTTGTTTTGGCAATATCTAAGGCAGTAACGCCTTTTTTGTCTTCACCAAAAGGCTCTGCACCTTGTTCTAAAAGCAATGTAATTATATTTGGGTCTTTGGTTTCTTTAGCTGCTATCATTAATGCAGATACATTATTGCTATTTTTGTAGTTAATATTAGCACCTTTTGCAATAAGTAGCTTTATTAATCCTATATCTGTATTTGTTGCAATTGCAGTCATTAATATAGATGTGCCTGAATTAGTTGTTGCATTAACATCTGCTGAAAGATTAATTAAATCAAGTAACAAGTCGGGGCTTTTGTAAGATAAAAAACCATACATTAAAGGGGTATAACCTTGGTCATCTTTTGCATTAAGGTCTACACCGTATGATATTAAACGAGGAACAATATCAGTATTTGAATTATACATTAGTGCTAAACTAATTGCATTACGCCCTCTTTCATCAACAGTTGCAAAATTAACGTCAAAATTATGAGCAAGCTTGTCTAACTGCTGTGCAGACTCTCTTGAAGCAACATGTAAAAACTGCTTGTTAGCATCGCCACTTTGCCCATAAGATATATCATTACTACTTAAAGTTACAATAATGTACAAAAAAAACCCTGCAAATGTAACAAACATAAAACTAAGTAAAGCAAAAATAAAAATCTTAAATATAGAGCTTTTTTTAGCTTTTTTTGGTTGTTTTTCTGGGTATAAAACAGGAACCTTCAACTTGCGTTTTGGCTTTAAAAAACCAAAAATTGAAGACAGAAAAAAACCTGAAGAAGCAACTTTAGGTTGTTTTATAGGTTTAGGCTTTAAAGGCTTTTGTTGCTTTTCCACCAAAGGTTTGGTGGGTTTTGTTACAGGTGTTTTTTCTTCTTTAGCTTTTTTTTGTTTATCTAAAGCATTGTAATAGGGCTTGTAAACAGAAGAAGGCGTTGCATCCTTTTCTGTTTGAGACTTCACCCTATCAATAATCCTTTGCTGTAGATCTATTTTTTTATTCATAAGATACTAATGATTTTTAAAATTAAAACTCTAAAGAACCTTTTTGTATAAGCTCTACTTTGTATCCGTCTGGGTCTTCCATAAAAGCAATAACAGACCCACCAAACTTCATAGGGCTAGGCTCTTTGATTATTTTATACCCTTCTTTTCTTGCAATTTCTACAATAGATGCAATGTCAGACGATTCAAAAGCAGTATGACCAAAACCATTACCTAAATCATAGTCTTCTGTATTATCCCAATTGTGAGTAAGCTCAATAGCTGGACTTTGTTCATCATCGCTATATGCTAAAAACACAAGAGTAAACTTACCATCAGGGAATTCTTTGTTTTTTGTAACTTTTAAACCTAAAACTTTAGTATAAAAATCAATACTTTTTTGCAAATCTTTTACTCTAATCATAGTATGACCAAAATATATATTACTCATTTTTTTAAATCTCCTTATAATGTTGTTTTAAAAAGCTCTGAAAGTATTATATCAGTAGCTTTTTCTGTTGGGTTATTTTTATACCCAAAATCTAAAAGTGTTTGTTTAACTCTGCTATCAAATACATTAATATCCTTAGATGTTGTTAGCAAGCTAACTAGCTGATTAAATATATTTTCTTCAGTGCAATTTTCTTGCAAAAACTCAGGAATAATCATCTCATCATTAAAAATATTAAACAAAGTAGCATATTTAACATTGATTTTCTTTTTTAAAATATACTCTGTTAGCTTACTTATTTTATAAGCAACAATAGTTGGCACTTTATACAAACCAAGCTCTAGTGTAACACTTCCTGATGCAACAACAGCAAGACTTGATTGTGCAAAAGCTTTGTATCTATCTTCAAAATCAATTATTAACTCTTTTGGTATGCCATATTTTTTTATAGCTTTTTCTTTAAGGTGTGGAACCAACACAAACCTAACTTGACTTATTGCAAAAAACTCGTGCTTTGTGAATTTTTTATAAACATTTAAAAATATAGGTGCTAGTTTTTTAAGCTCCATATTTCTACTACCTGGTAAAAACAAAACAAGCTTTTTATCTTTATCTATATTGTATTTTTGCAAAAAGCTATCTTCTGCTTTCACAAGCTCTTGCTCTAGAAGATGGTTGCCTACAAAATCAGCTTTTATGCCTTCATTGTTAAAATATTTAGGCTCATTAGGGAAAATACAAAGAATTCTATCAAAAATACCTTTTAAAGGGTTAATATTGATATTTTTGTACATCCATACAGTAGGAGCACCGTATTGAATTTTTAAAGCATTATAGTTATGCTTGTTAAGTTTTTTAATAACTCTTTTATTAAATCCTGTTGCATCTAAGGTTACTATAATATCTGGTTTTTTTGCCAAAATATCTTTAACAATATCATTAAAAGATTTTAAAACAACAGGAATTTTAGGCAAAACTTCAGCTAAGCCCATAATATCTATTTTAGATATAGGAAATAAAGAAGAAAGTCCTTCTTTTTCCATATAATAACCACCTACACCAACTAGCTTTACGCTATCTCCATGCCTTTTTTTAATCTCCTTCATGAGTTTAGCCCCCATAAAGTCGCCTGAAGTTTCGCCTGCTATAAGATAAATTGTTTTTAAAGACATATTTTTACTGCTTTGCAAGCTCTGCTGATATACCTCTTGCATGTTTATCTTGCCTTAAAATAAAACTAGCAAAATATCTAGCAAGCTCGTTGTTTTTGTATTCATCTAAAGCTATAAGTTCTTTTATGCTTTCTTCTCTTGTCTGGCTTTTATTGTTTAAAACTTTTGAAACACAATTTTTTAAAACAAAAATATCTTTGTTGCAATAGCCGCTTCTTCTTAAACCAACAAAATTAATACCGTTTATAACTTGCTCTGTACGGGTTGATGCATAAATAGTAAAAGGAGGAACATCATGTGTTACAGCAGAATGCCCGCCAACCAAAGAAAGCTTACCAATTCGGCAGAACTGATGAAATCCTGATTGACCACCTAAAATTGCATAATCTTCTACAATTACATGCCCTGCAAGTTTAGAGCTATGAGAGATTACAACATTATTACCTACAATACAGTCATGTGCAATATGAACATGCCCCATAATTAGGTTGTTATCACCAATTATTGTTGCATCATTGCCTGAAACAGTACCTCTGTGTATAAGACAGCTTTCTCTAATTTGGTTGTTTTTACCAATTATTAGCTTGGTTTTTTCATTATTGTATTTTAGGTCTTGTGGTCTACCACCAATACAAGAAAAAGGGTAAATAACAGTACCTTCACCAATTTCTGTACCACTTTCTACAACAACATGAGCTCTAAGTTCAACATTATCTTCTAGAACAACATCATCTTCTATAACGCAATAAGGACCAATTTTTACACCTTTACCTATTTTAGCATCAGAAGATATGATAGCACTTGGATGAATATTTCCTGTCATTTAACAATAACCTTTTATTTTGATATTCTGTTTTCTTCACCTTCTGCAAACATGGCCTTTGATTCCATTTCACAAACTAGCTTATCTTCAACAAAAATTTCACCTTTCATTTTTACAACTTTACCAACTTGTTGCAAAATAGATACCTTAATGTATAAAACATCACCTGGTACAACAGGCTTTCTGAATTTAACTTTATCAATAGACATAAAGTAAACAGAAACTTCTTTTTCAGATTGTTTAATATCTTTTAGTAAAGTAAATAAAACACCACCTGCTTGTGCCATTGCTTCAAGCATAATAACACCTGGCATAATAGGCTGACCAGGAAAATGTCCAGGGAAGAAGTTTTCGTTATAGCTAACACACTTTACAGCTGTTATTGTTTTATCTTCTTTACTAAATTCTACAATTTTATCAAGAAATAAAAATGGGTGGCGGTGAGGAATTCTTTCCATGATTTCTTGAGTATTTAAAATAACTTTATTTTCAGACATTTGCTACCTCTACTTAATATTTAATTTACTTTTTAGAATGATTTTTACTTAGTTGCTTTAGTATAACTTGGTGTCTCCAAAACTGATTATAAGGAACAGCAGGGTAACCCATTACTACTTCTTTTTCTTTTATATCTGTCCACGCACCTGTTTTAGGACCTAAGCTAGCACCATTGCCAACTTTAAGGTGTGGTGCAGTAGCAGCTTGCCCTGCAACAGATACAAAATCACCTATTTTTGTACTACCTGCAATACCTGCTTGTGCTGCAAGTACGCAATGTTTTCCTATTTCAACATTGTGCGCAATTTGTACTAAGTTGTCTATTTTTGTGCCTTTTCCTACTATTGTGCTTTCAAAAACAGCTCTATCAATACAAGAGTTTGCACCAATTTCAACTTCGTCTTCTATTACAACATCACCAACATGCCTAATAGGTATATGCCCAGAGGTAAAAGCAGCATAACCAAAGCCTTTTTGCCCTATTCTTACACCATCGTAAATTACTACATTTGCACCTATTTTAGCATATTTAATAGAAACAGATGAGTGTATTTTAGTATTTTTACCAATTTCTACACCATCGTAAATTACAGTATTGTAGCCAATGCTTGTATTGTCTCCTATTACAACATTTTCACCAATTACAGATCCATCTTTAATTGTTACATTTTTACCAATTTTTGCAGATTTTGCAATTAAGGCATTTTCAGATATATAACTATCTTCTAAATGACGAGGAAAAAATATATTTAAAAGCCTAGCATAAGATGCATAAGGGTTTTGCGATACCATAGCAACACAAGAGCTTGGTAAATGCGAAACATAGTTTTTAGATATAAAACAAGCACCTGCTTTTGTTTTTTTTAATTGGTCTAAATATTGTGGGTTTGCAAAAAAAGCAATATTTGTAGCGTTTGCTTTTTCTAAAGATGCTATATTTTCAATTAAAACATCTTTTTGGTCTTGTGAAGATAAAGAAGAGCCAACGGTTGAATCTGTAAGCTCTGCTATTTCTTCTAAAGTAAATTTTTTATCTATTGCTTTAAAAAAAGTGTTCATCTTGCCCTCTTTACTTTAACTGAACTCTTGATATTTTTTTGTTTAAAGCAGATATAACTTCTTTTGTTACATCTTTATCTTGCGAATAGTAAGCAAGAGAATTCTTCACATAAACAATTGATAGATTTTTATTTTTTGCAACTTCTGCAATAGCTTCTTCTAATTTTTTACCCACTTCTAAAGCAGCACCAGAAATTGATTCGTTAATTGCTTGTCTTTCAGTTTGCATATTTTTTTGCTCTGATTCAAACTTAGCAACTAGAGCTTTTCTTCTTCTTTCAAACTCTTGTGGTGAAAGTGTGTCTCTAGAATCAGACAGCTTTTTTTCTTCTGATTTTATTTCAGCATCTGCATTGCTTATCTTTATTTGAAAGCTATTTTGCTTTTGCTGTATTTGGCTTTGTAAATTTTTATAAACAGCAGCCTCTTGGTTAATTTTTTGAATATCTACAACACCATAATCATCTGCTGCAAACAAATTGCCTGAAAACAAAGCAACCAACACAACAAAAAAGACTTTTTTCATTAAAGTTCTCCTAAAAAGATAAAAAATTAAACAACTTAAAAATAAGTATTACAGCTAAGATTATACAAAAAATAGACCTTTAATAAAACTAAAATCTAGTTCCTGCATTTATGTTAAATAGCTGTGTCTCATCGTAGCTTTCTTTTTTGATAGGAAAGCCCCAGTCAAACCCTATTTGCCCAAAAGGAGACCTCCATGCAATACCAATACCCCAAGCAACCCTTAAGCTACCTGTATCTACAATGTTTGATGACGTATAATCAAAATCAAGCCCTGTTAAAGTACCTGAATCTACAAACAGTGATGCAACAATACCATAATTATCTACAAAAGGTAAAGGAAACTTAAGCTCTGTTGTAACAACATAGTATTGCATACCACCTAGTGCATCTCCTGTTGAAAGGTCTCTTGGACCAATACCAGCTGAATCAAAACCCCTAAAGTTATAACTACCTAAGTAGTATCTATCAAGAATGCTTGATTTATCGCCTTTTGCATTGATCATAAGCCCTGTATCAACAGATATTGATGCAACTATATCTTTATAAATATTGTAGAAAACACCACCTGTTAGATTGTTTTTCATATAGTGTTCAGTACCTTCGCCAAATGCCCCTGCAAATGATGTATTAAGCCTTATATAATAACCTTCTTTAGTATAAAAAGTATTGTCTCTTTTATCGTATGTTATTCTGTGGCTTATTAAAGATATATAACTTAAGCCTTCTTCTTGCTGAACATAATAAGATGCACTATCGCCAACTTCATATATTTGCCTTGTTTGGTATGAATACCCAACTGATTGTGTAAGCCTGTCTACTATCTTGTATGCTAAATCAAAAGATACCCCAATTGACCTTGTATTGTAAGAGCTTTCTGTTTGGTAATCGGTATCTGATATAAAAATAGCAGGAGAAAAATAAAGGTCTCTATCTAAAAAATTACTATCTGAATTTTTTAAAGTAAGGGTTGATTTTTCACTAGCTAGGTAACCTGAAAGCTCTAAAAGTTCGCCCTCACCTGCAAAGTTGATATCTTGGTAACCAAAGTTTATACTAGGTCCATCTAGTGTTGAAAACCCTGCCCCCAAAGATATTGAACCAGTTGGTTGCTCTTCTAGGTTTACATCTAGCTCTATTTTTTCTTCTTCGCTACCTCTTTTTACTTGGGTATCTATATTGCTAAAGTATTGAGTACTTAAAAGCTTATTGCGAGACCTTGTTAAGTTGCTTTGGCTAAATGAATCTCCTTCTGAGATTGTAAGCTCTCTTCTTATTACTTTTTCGTTGGTTTTATGATTACCTTTAATGTTTATTTTTTCTATAAAAACCCTTCTAGCTTGAGAAATATTAAAATCAACATCTACAGTTGTTGCAAAGTTATTTAGCTTAATATTGCTAGAAACACTAAAAAACTGCACCCCCATGCTTTCTAGCTCACGCTGAATAAGGGTTTCCATTCTTGTTACTTCTTGCCTACTAAACCATTCTTTAGAGTTTAATGAAAATTCTTGCTTTAACTTATCTAAAATTTCACTTTGCACCTTAGGGTGACTTGACTGAAAAGAACTACTGCCAAATTTGTATCTATTGCCTTCAGATACATTGTAACCAACTACAAAGTTAGAATCACTTGGGTCTATTTCTGAATTTATAACAATTACCTTAAACTCTGGGTAACCATTGTTTAGGTAAAACTCTCTAAGTAGTTCTCTATCGTACTGAATTCGGTTATAATCATAGGTATCTGTTGTTGAAAGTAAAGACATTAAGCCTTTTTGCTTAGTTAAAATAACAGATTTTAGCTCTCTTTGTGTAAAAGCCTTGTTGCCGTAAAAATCAATCTTTTTAATATAAGTTTTTTTACCTTCATCAATTACAAAAGCAAGGTCAACCCTGTTAAAGCCTTTATCTCTAATTTTTGGTGTAACTTTAGCATCTAAATAACCTATTCTTGCATAAAGGTCTATAATTCTTTGTACATCTACATTAACTTTATTAAGAGATAAAGGCGACCTAGGGTTTGAAAGTGTTTCCCCTTGTAAGGTATCCTTATCTATCTCTTTATTTTCAGAAAAGTAAACATTTTCAATCAGTTTATTTTCTTTAAAAGATACAGTTAGAATACCATCTTTATAAGATGAAACAATATCGTAAAAAAGGTCGGTGTCGTATAGTTTTTTAATTTCTTCAGCAATTATTCTTTCATCATAGCTATCGCCTTTTTCTATGCTAGTGTAAGACTCTATAAAGTCTCTGTTATTATCACTAAGACCTTGTATCTTAATCTCTTGTATAACTTGAGCAAAGAGCTTGGTAGATGATATAAATAAAATAAAAACTAATAAAAATTTTGTAAATATTTTCATACTAAAATAATTCTAATACATCTCTTAAAGTAATTAGAAGCATAAAAGACATAAGCACAAAAAAACTTAAAGTGCTTAAAAAGCCTATAATTTTAGCAGGAACTTTCCTTCTTGTAATAGCTTCTATTGCATAAAACATTATATGCCCACCATCTAATGCAGGAATTGGCAATAAGTTAATTATAGCTAAGTTTATAGACAATGCACCAATAAAAAATATCCAGTTTAAAATTCCTGCGTTGTAAAAATCACCTGAAACTTGAGCAATTTTAACAGGTCCTCCTACTTCATCTAGTGCTACTTTGCCCAAAAATGCCCTTTTTAACCAACTTATAATCTCTTTATTTAAATCTACAAAAACATTAAAAGAAAAACTTAAAGCCTTAGAAAAACTAACCCCACTATATGTATAATGATTATTGCTATAAGATATCCCTATAATAGGTCTTTTACCTTGCTCTGTTTCTTGCTCTATTGCTTTTAGACTAATACTTTGTAGGCTTTCATCTCTTTTAAGCACAATGTTTAAGTTTTGGGTTAAATCTTGCTTTGCAATGGTTTGTGATATATCAGCCCAAGTTTTTACACTTTGCCCATTTATGCTTACTATTTCATCATTTATTTGCATATTTGCAATGTGTGCTGGGCTATCTTCTAATACACTACCTACAACAGGTTGAAACTGCTTTGCACTTGCAAACAAGCCAAAAATAAGAAATAACAAAAACCCAAAAACAAGGTTAACAAAAGGACCAGCCCCAACAATAATAGTTTTTTGCCACAATGTTTTACTATTAAAAGAGCTATTGTCAGAACTTTCTGCTTGGCTGTAGTTCATTTCACCCCTCATTTTTACAAACCCACCTAAAGGAATAGGAGCAATAGCCCAAACTGTACCGTGTTTGTCTTTTTTTGAGTATACCGCTTTGCCAAAACCAAGTGAAAATTTTTCTACAAACACACCAAACTTTTTTGCAAAATAATAATGACCATACTCATGCACAAATACAAGAATAGTTATCATAAATAAAAATAAAAATAAGTTTTGCAAAAATATCATTAAGCCTCCAAAAAGTTTTACAAAATAGATTTAAAAAATACTAACAAATAAAAATGAAAACAAACAATTTAAAAAAATAAATTAATTTTTATTTTCTATAGCATCAATACCTTGGGTTTTTAGTAAAACAAGGTTTATTATAGGTCTTTTAAAATACCTGTATCTAAAAAACCTTCTTATAACAAGCCTCACATTTTCTTTTTTATCGCTTGTATTATTAAGGTTGTGCATGATTTCAGCTTTTAAAAATTCTTCTATGTGCTTTTCATTTTGCTCTTTTGATGTTAAAAGCCCTATTGTATCTAGGTTAAAAAACTTAAGCTCATCTTTATTGTTTAGTGCCATTGTAAGGCTTACATAACCTTCAAAAGATACTTTATCTCTTTTTCTAACAACATCATCACTTACTTTAAAAAGCCTGTTGCTTTCCCCTACTAGTTTTTCGCACTCTATATGCTTTTGCACAGTGTAAGAACCATCTTTATTAATAGATAAAAGCTCACCTATATGTGGTTCTATTGCTTTAAACCCTAAAGACCTTGCAAGGTTTGCATTTTCATAAATAAACTGGGTATCACCATGCATTGGCACTACAACTTTTGGTTTTAAGTAACTATAAAGTTGTTTTATATCTTCATAGCAAGCATGCCCTGTTGTGTGCAAATCATCACTTGTATGTACATTTACTTTCATTTTATAAAGCTTGTTAACAACCGCTTGCACCCTTAGATTATTACCAGGAATAACACGAGAAGAAAATACAAAATCATCTCCTGTTTCTAGTTTCACCTTAAAGGTTTCTTGCATTACTACACTCCACAAAATAGAGCGTTGTGGTGCTTGCGACCCTGAAAGAACATAAACTACATCTTTACGGTCATAGTTTTTTAGTTCATCAAGAGTTATAACCGCCTTAGACTCTTTAATGTAGCCATGTTTTATGCCATATTTAATATATTTTTTAAATGTATTAAGTAAAAACACAACCTTTTTGCCGTGCTTTTCAGCAAGTTCAATAATGTTTGATATTCTTTCAACATTACTTGCAAATAGTGTTATCCATATAGCTTGCTTTGCATTAGTAAATAGGTTATCAAAACCTTGCACTAGCTCACTTTCAGGAATATTTTTGCCTTTGCTTTTGTTTAATATGTTAGTTGAATCACAGGTTAAAAAATCAACCTTTTCCACCAAAGGCTTTAAGTTTTCTAAAATATCATCGGTTAGTATTTTCCAATCACCTGTGTGTAGTACACTGTTATCATTATGTGTAATGTGTAAAAAGCTTGACTCTGAAATTGAGTGATTATTAGTAATGAACCTTAGTTTTAGCTCGTCTATATAAAAATCTTTGTTGTTTTCAACTTCTTTAAACTCTATTTGCCCTTTGTAAACTCTTAGTTTTTCTTTTACCATATCGGTAACAAAAGGGGTTGCGTATATTGGTAAATCTTTTAAATATTCTTTCCAAAGGTAAGGAAAAGCACCTATGTGGTCTTCATGACCATGGGTTACAAAAATACCTAAAACATCTTTTTTTATTTTTTTTATAAAATCTAAGTTTGGTAAATAAGAAGGTATAAAATTATATCTAAAATCTGAAAATGCAATACCGCAATCTATTAGTATCCACTTATTTTCGCCATTTTTGTTTTTAAAACCGTATAAATAACAGTTCATTCCTACTTTATCAACACCACCTAGAGAGGTAAACAATATATTGTTTTGCTCGTCCATTTTGTAACTTATCCTTTTCTTACAACTTCGTTGTATATATAACTTAAAGATTTAAAAATAATATCAGGGTCATGCTTAAAGTCAAAATCTAAATCTTTCACTAAAAGTTTACTTAACCCCCCTGTTAAAAAAATATCAAATTTTTTAGAGTTAAGCTCTTGTTTTGCTTTTTTTATAAACATATTAAGCAAGCCAACATAACCCCAATATGTACCTGCTTTAATACTTGCAACTGTATTGTTTTGCAGTACATTTTCTACTCTTTCGGGAGTTATTAAAGGTAGCAAACTAGTTTTTGCATGCAATGCAGAGTATATTGTGCCAAAACCTATTGTAATTGCTACTTTTTCAATACTTTTGTTATTAACATACTGCATTACTGTTGCTGTACCTACATCTAATATTAATGCACTTTCTTTTTTTAATGAATCTAGATAAAAAGATTTTGCAATAATATCTGCACCTGTTTTTTTAAAATCACACTTTATAGGTAAAACATCATCTTTTATAAAAACAACATCATTAAAACCCATTAGTTTAAAGTATGTTCTTAGGTTTTCATTAATTTCTGGCACAACAGAAGAAGCCATAACATTGCTATTTTTGTTGTTTGCAATATCTTGCAGGTGTTTGGTTTCAAAAAGTAGCTTTACTGTTTTATGGTCATCTTTTATACTTTGGGTTGAAATATGTTTTTTATAAACTACATTACAGTTTTCAACTATTGCAATTTCTGTCATTGTATTGCCAACATCTAGGCAATAAAGCAAGTTGTTTTTAGCTTCCATAATACAAAATTTCTCCTGAAGAAAAGTGTTTTAAAGCACCTGTTTCATGCTCTTTTAGTATCACAAGACCTTTGCTATCAATATCTATAAAAATACCTTCATATATATTATTTGCAGATTTAAAAACAATGTTTTTACCTAAAGGAAATAAGCTATCTTTATAATTTGCAAGCAATGTGTTTGCCTTTAGGCTATCTTCAAAAAACTCATTAAAATATTTTAATAAAAGGCTATCTAGCAAGCTAGCAATCTCTAAAAGATTAACCGATTTAAAATTATAATCTTTTATACAAGTAGGCAAAAACTTTGGGCTTTCTACACTAGGTAGTATGTTTACATTAACACCAACCCCTATTGAAAAATAAACCTCTTCTTGCTTGTTTTCTACTTTTTCTATTAAAATTCCTGCAATTTTTTTATTATCTACCATAAGGTCATTAGGCCATTTAATACTTACATCTTTTATAGGTAAAAAATAGCTTAATAAGTCTTTTAAGGCTAAAGATGATATTACACTAACCAAGTTATTTAGCGTTGCATCATCATAGCTTTTATTAACTAAAAAAGCAGGAAAAGCAAAGGTAAAGTATAGGTTCCCAACAGGAGAAGCCCATTTTTTACCAAAAGTACCCCT
Source organism: uncultured Rickettsiales bacterium (assembly GCA_964472375.1). Taxonomy (GTDB): domain Bacteria; phylum Pseudomonadota; class Alphaproteobacteria; order WRAU01; family CAYYLE01; genus CAYYLE01. Next base: position 84,968 of record CAYYLE010000001.1, on the reverse strand, counting down.
ACCTTGCGTTTGTTCATATGCAAAAATAGCAAAAGGGCAAGAAGGTGCAAAGCCATTTTGTATTGCTTCTTTTACACTGCAAGATGTACTTTTAAGTGTTTCATTTATACAAAACAACTTGCTTCCTTACTCTCTTTTTTTTAATAAAAATCTTTTACTATAACTGTTAATAAAGGGCTGATAAATGCAATAAAGCCAACAAGTAAAGCAATTAATAGATAAAATATAAAACTTACATAGCGTGAAAACACAGTAGTAAATCTACTTTCTTTATCTTCTTCAAAGTAAACTATTTTTACTATTCTTAGGTAATAAAAACAAGATACAACACTCATAATAACACCAAATAAAGCAAGCTCAACTTGACCAAGCTCTACAAGACGATAAAACACAAAAAACTTACCAAAAAAACCAGCTAAAGGCGGGATACCTGCAAAAGAAAGCATTATAACCGCTATTGCAAAAGAAAGCAGAGGCTTTTTACTTGCAAGACCTTTTAAATCTGTAATGTTTACAATATAACTGCCATTTCTTTTTATGTTCATGGTTAAAGAGATAAAAAGCAAGGTAGTAAGTGCATATACAATAATGTAAAAATATACGGTGTCTATGTGCATAGTATCTTTTACACTACCTATAAGAAGGGCTAAATAACCAATATTTGCAACAGAACTATAAGCAATTAGCCTTTTAAGGTTAATTTGGTTAATAGCAGCAATAGAGCCTACAAGAATAGAAGCAACCCCTAAACCCTGAATGAAGATACTAATTTGTGAAAAAACTTGGTTAAATACAACAAATGTAAAGTTTACTGTTACATAAACAAAAGCAATTTTAGCAGGCACAGCAATTAAAGAAACCACAGGAGATGAAGTCCCTTGGTAAACATCTGGTGCCCACATATGAAAAGGAGCTAAAGAAAGCTTAAAAGCAAGAGATGCTATTGTAAATACAAGCCCAAGTATAAGTAGCTGATTACTAAAGTTACCATACGCAAGTGCTGTTTTAATATCATTAAAGCCTGTATAACCTGTTGCACCATAAATAAAAGATGCACCAAACAAGAACAAAGCAGTACCTAAAGCTGACATTACAAAATACTTAATACTTGCTTCGTTTGATAGCTTATTAGTTTTATTAGAAGCAATTAGTATATAAAGGCTTATTGCTTGGATTTCTAAAGAAACATAAAGAGAAAGCAAGTTATTAGCGTTTATTACTAACATCATGCCAAGTATTGCAAACAAGGCAACTATTGTCATTTCATAGTTTCTTACACTACTTGACATCATATAGCTTCGTGAAAACACCATAGTAAGAAGTGAAAAAAACAAAATTGCTGCTTTAAAAATATTTATGGCAAAAGAAGAAATAACCATATCGTTAAAAGCCCTGAAAGAAACAAACCTAACAGAAACCACAAGCACAAGAGTTAAGGCAATTGTTAAAATAGCAATATCATACCCCTTTAAAAAAGATACACTATAACCATTGTTAGCTGTTTCATTTGTAAATATTGCAACTAGTAAAACAATAAGAGCAACAGAAATCAAATAAAGCTCTGGAATAACCATTATTAGTTCACTAAAAGAAAAACCTATCATTATTTTTATCTACCTTTTTTAACTTAATTTTTAATATATAGAGGTATTTTGTAAAAATAAACTATTGTTTACTTGCTCTACAAGACCAAACACAGAAACATGTATAATATCTAAGAAAAATACCGAATAAACACCCATAAGTATTACAACAAAAGCAAGTGCTGAAAATGCAACAACCTCTACTGTTGTAAGGTCTTTAATTTCTGTTAAACCACTATGCAAAGTTCCATACATCATTTTCTTATAAAGCCTAAGCATATAAACAGCTGAAAGCACTATACCTGTTGCAAGCAATAAAGTTACAAGTTTATTATAAGACATTACCCCTGTTAGAATTAGAAACTCACCTACAAAGCCACTTGTACCTGGTAAACCTATTGAAGCAAGCATAAAAATCATGAAAAATAATGCATATTTTGGCATTTTATGAGCAAGACCTGAATAATCTACTATATCTCTTGTTTTTGTACGGTCGTAAATACAGCCTATAAGCAAGAATAAAGCACCTGAAACAACACCATGGCTTATAGATTGATAAACAGCACCTTCTATACCAATAGTGTTAAGCGAAAACACACCAGCTGTAACAAAACCCATATGAGCAATAGAAGAATAAGCAATCACTTTTTTAATATCTGTTTGTACAAAAGCTATTAAAGATGTATAAATAACGGCAATTATACTTAAAACCTGCACAATAGGTGCAAACTCTAGTGTTGCATAAGGAAAGAAAGGCAAAGAAAACCTTATAAACCCATAAATACCAAACTTTAACAAAACACCTGCTAAGATAATAGACCCACCTGTTGGAGCCTGCACATGGGCATCTGGCAACCAAGTGTGCAAAGGCACCATAGGAACTTTTACCGCAAAAGCTAAGAAAAAAGCAACCCATAGGTATTTTTGTAGGTTTTCATCAAATACTACTGTCATTAAAGTTAGCATATTAGAAGATTGTGCAACAAGTATTATTTTAATAATAGCTACAAGCATTACAATAGAGCCTAAAAATGTGTATAAAAACATTTTGTAAGATGCGTATATTTTATCTTTACCGCCCCAAATACCTATAATGATAAACATAGGAATCAATACAGCTTCAAAGAATATATAAAACATTATAATATCAAGTGATATAAACATTCCTATCATTGCAACTTGCAAAAATAAAAGAGAAACTATGTACTCTTTATATCTTTTCATAGAATATGAAGAAGAAAGAATAACAATGAAAATTAGGAAGTTTGAAAGTATTACAAAAAGCAAAGATATACCATCTACACCAATATGGTAAGAAAAATCAATAGCTTTAATAAGCACTATCTTTTCTATAAACTGAAAAGCAGAAGTAAACTTATTGTACATAAAAAGCACTTGTAAAGAAAGCATTAGGTTAGTAAAAGAAGTAAGCAACCCTATATTCTTTACATTTTTATCTAATGTAGTATTGTTTGATACTGCAAAAGATACAACAACAATACCAAAAATAGGTATTATAAATAACAAAGAAAGTATTGGTATTTCAAACATGAATATTTATTCCTTTTACTTAAATATAAATAAAGCTACAACAACAAATATTGCAGACAACATAACTATTATATAGTGGCTCATCACCCCACTATGTAGGCGAGAAATAACCCTAGATAAATTTGCAACTTGTGTATATGCAAAGTTTGGACCAAATCTATCAATAAAGTTTACATCAACTTTTTTCCATAAAATATTAGATACATAAGACATAGGCTTTACAAATAAAATATTGTAAAGTTCGTCAAAATACCATCTTTTATACAAGAAGTTGTAAAAAGTTTTAAAAGACTTCGCCATATTTTCGCCTATTATTGGCTTTCTTATGTAGAAAATATAACTAACAAGCAAACCAAGTAAACTTGCAATTAAAGGTAATTTTTTAATTATTGTAGGAACATAATGGGCTTTTTCTAGTGCGTTATGCTCTGAAAGAACAAAAATTGAATCTTTCCAAAAGCTACCTTGTAAAGACCCTACAAAATCATTGTAGTAATAAAAACCAGAAGCAATAGCACCAATTGCAAGCACAAACATAGGCACAAGCATAAGGTAATTGCTTTCTTTTATCTCATGGTCTTTGTAAAGCTCATTATTTTCAGCATTATTACTATGAAAAACTTTAAACAACAACCTCCATGAATAAAATGCTGTTAATGTTGCAGCTAAAATACCTGCTGCAAAAGCAAACTTACCAAAAATAGTGCCTGATGCAAAAGCTGCTTCTAAGATAATATCTTTAGAGTAATACCCTGCAAAAGGCGGAAAGCCTGCAATAGCAAGAGAGCCAACCCACATTAAAGCATATGTTACAGGGATGCTCCTCCAAAGCTTTCTTGGTGTTTTGTTAATATCTTGCTGATGGTGTAGTGCATAAATCACTGAACCTGCTGCTAAAAACAACAAAGCTTTATAAAAGGCATGGGTCATTAAATGAAACATAGAAGCTTGGTAAGCAGAAACACCTAAAGCAAAAAACATATAACCAAGCTGTGAAGCGGTAGAAAAAGCAATAATGCGTTTAATATCATTTTGCACACAAGCAACACTTGCACCAAAAATAGCTGTTAAAGCACCTAAAACCGTAATAACAGCTAGAGCAACTTCAGAATACTCAAAAAGATATGAAAACCTTGCAACCATAAACACACCTGCTGTAACCATTGTAGCAGCATGAATTAAAGCCGAAACCGGTGTAGGGCCTTCCATGGCATCAGGTAGCCAAACATGAAGCCCAAGCTGTGCTGACTTACCCATAGCACCACCAAAAAGTAGTAAGCAAATAACTGTAATGCCTTTAAGCTCAAAAAAGTGTAGGTTAACAGTATATTCTAGGCTTTCAAGCCCTGGGCTGTTAAAGATATCAGCAAAATAAAGTGAATCAAAAACCATATAGATAAAGAAAATACCCATAATAAAGCTAACATCACCTACTCTGTTAACTACAAAAGCCTTAATTGCAGAACGGTTTGCTTCTTCTTTTTTAAACCAAAAACCAATTAAAAGGTAAGACGCTAAGCCAACGCCTTCCCATCCAAAAAACATTTGCAATGCATTGTTTGAAGTAACAAGCATAAACATAAAAAATGTAAACAAACTAAGGTAAGATTGAAACCTAGGAATACTTGTATCGCCTTTCATATATGCAAAAGAATATGTATGCACAAGAGATGAAACAATAGAAACCACAAAAAGCATAACAACTGAAAGTGTATCAAGATAAATTGCCCACTCGGCTGATAAGTTGCCTAGTTTTATCCAATCCATTATTTTTATATTATAAACATTGCCATTTATTACAACATTTTTAAATATAAAGAGCATAATAATAGTAGATATATACATTAAAAATGTTGTAACATACCAAGAAAGTACCTCTAGCCTTTTATAAGAAGCCCCTTCTTTGCCTCTTGCAACAAAAGTAATAGCACCAGCTAACAAAAAGCCTATTAAAGGTAAAAATACTGCCAATATATACATTTACTTACTAACCTTTCATTGAGTTAATTTCGTTCATTGATAACGAATTATTATTTCTAAAGTAAAGCACTATAATAGAAAGCCCTATTGCAATTTCTGCTGCTGCAACTGCAAAAACAAAAAGTACAAAAATTTGCCCTACTAAATCATTTAAATAAGAAGAAAAAGCTATAAAGTTAATATTACTTGCAAAAAGTATTAGCTCTAAAGACATTAAAGCCGAAATTATGCTTTTTCTGTTAACCAAAAGACCAAAAACACCTATTACAAAAAGGGTGCTTGAAACCACTAAATAATGGTACAAACCTATTTCTAAAAAACTAACCATGATTGTAACTAATTTGCTCCTTGTTCTGTTTCAACTTTTACTTTTTTAATTCTAAGTACAGGGTCTGCATCGTTTTGCTTAGCAACATTTTGTCTGTAAATATCTTCTTTTTTTCTAAACACAAGCACAATTGACCCAATCATAGCAATAAACAAAAGCAAGCCTGTTAACAAGAAAGGGTAAAAATAAGTTGTGTAAAGGTTTTCACCAATTTGGTTAATATTGTTTTTACTATAATCTATTAAAATTTTACCTTGTATATTAGCTGAATTTTCAAACACACCTAAGTTAAGATAATAAGCAAGCTCTGCTAAAATTAAAACCAAAAGCAACCCTGAAAAAACATTTTTAAAACTAATGATTTTTCTTGATTTTTCTTCTTCTATGTTTAGCATCATAACCACAAACAAGAATAAAACAGCAACCGCACCAACATAAACAATAATTAAGGTTAAAGCTAAAAACTCTGCTTTTAAAAGCATAATTAACCCAGCACCATAAAAAAAGCTAAGTATTAAAAGTAAAACTGAATGTACAGGGTTTTTAACAAGCACAAGTGCTAAAGCAGAGCACAATAAACCAGCTGAAAAAATGTAAAATATTAAAGCTTCTATAAGCATTTTAGTCCTCTCTTTAATTTAACGATATGGTGCATCTATTTTTAATCTTTCAGAAATATAATCTTTCCAAATATCACCATTTGCTAAAAGTTTTTCTTTATTATAATGAAGCTCTTTTCTTGTTTCTGTTGCAAATTCCGTGTTTGGTCCTTCAACTATTGCATCAACAGGGCATGCTTCTTCGCATAAGCCACAATATATGCATCTACCCATATCAATATCGTAAGAAACAGTTCTACGAGAGCCGTCTTCTCTCATACCTGATTCTATTGAAATAACCTGCGAAGGGCAAATAGCTTCACATAGCTTACAAGCAATACACCTTTCTTCGCCGTTTTCGTACCTTCTTAAAGCATGTTCACCCCTAAACCTATGGCTTACTTTACTTTTTTCAAAAGGATAGTTTGTTGTAATACTAGGTTTAAAAAACATGTATTTAGCTGTTAATAAAAGCCCTTTCCACATGTCTATTAGTAAAAAATCTTTTAAGCGTCTAATCATTTTAATTTAAAAACCTTTACCTATTAAAAAAATTTAACTATTACAGAAAGAAATATAAGAGCTCCTAAAGAAAGTGGTAAAAACACCTTCCAGCCCAGCCTCATTAGTTGGTCGTATCTATATCTTGGAAGTGTGCCTCTTAGTTGAATCATGATTACAAGCAAGAATACAACTTTTAACACAAACCAAATAAACCCAGGTATTTTAGCAAAAACCCAAAAGTTTATCAAAGGCAACCAACCGCCTAAAAATAAGGTAGTTGCAAAAGCTGACATTAATATCATATTTGCATATTCACCCAAAAAGAACAAGGCAAATGCAAAGCCTGAATACTCAACATGGTAACCACTTACAATTTCAGCTTCTGACTCTGGTAAGTCAAATGGGTGTCTATTTGTTTCAGCAACAATAGAGATAAAAAATAATACAGCCATAGGAAAAAGCTTTAATGCAAACCAACCGTTTTGCTGTGCGTTTACAATATCACTAAGGTTATAAGAGCCTGTAAACAAGATTACAGACATAATTATTAAACCCATAGAAACTTCATAAGATATCATCTGCGATGCAGACCTAATAGCACCTAAAAAAGCATATTGCGAGTTACTAGACCAACCTGCCATTATAATTCCATAAACACCTAAAGATGAAACAGCCATTAAATAAAGCACACCTAGGTTAACATTTGCAAAAACCATGCCATCTGAAACAGGAATAACAGCCCAACCGATTGTAGCTACTACAAAAGTTACAATAGGTGCAAGCAAAAATACAACCTTATTAGCTTTAGAAGGTAATATAGTTTCTTTTAATAAAACCTTAAAAGCATCAGCAAAAGGCTGTAATAAACCAAAAGGCCCAACAACATTAGGTCCTTTTCTGTTGTGTATAGCACCTAAAACCCATCTTTCTAATAATGTTAAATAAGCAACCATTACTATTAAAAACAAAATAGTTGCAAAAACTTTTATAACTAAAATTGTAAAGTCAAATAAAGGCTGGTTTGCTGCAAACGCTTCCCATACAGATTGAATATTTTCTAACATTTTTAAACTTTTTGTTGTTGTTTAGTGATTTCAATATAGCACTGTGCCATAGTTTCTGAAAGCCTGCTTATTAAGTTAGTTTGATAATAATCATGCAGGTTGTTTAAAAGCTCTGTTTCTTTCATGATATCTTGGTTTTCTTTTAGCTTTACAGGGGTTTTTGCAAAAACTAGCGTATTTAGGTTTGCAAAAACTTGATTTTCTTCTGCAAGTTTGTTAATTAGCTCTTGCCTTGTGTTGTATTCTAAATCATACCCGCAATAAAGTGCAAATGCTTTAATGATTTTAAATCCTTCTTTAGCATTGCCAACAGGGTTTACTGCCTTAAAAGCCTCTTGGGCACGGCCTTCAGTGTTTACATACACCCCATCTTGCTCATGAAAGCAAGCTTGAGGCAATACAACATCAGCATTTAAAGCCATTTCATCACCATGATGCCCTTGGTAGATTATAAAAGCATTTTTAGGAATGCTTTCTCTATCAATATTATCAGCACCTAGCAACCAAAGGATTTCAGCACCTTTTGTTTTAATATCTTGAATTAAACCCCTATTAGAAGCACCATTGTTAACAAAGCCAACTTCTAATGCACCAACATGAGATGCTTTTGTATGCAGTGTGTTAAAAAAGTTTTTATGTTCTGTTATAACACCGTATTTATTAGCAATTTCAACAAGGGTTTGCAGTATAGAAGCACCATTTGTTTTTTTATAAACACTTTGCCCTACTATAATCATAGGGTTTTTAGCTTTTTCTAGGTCTTTACAAACTTCATGGCTTCCTTGCAAAATCTCTTTTAAAGCTTTTGTATTGCTACCTAAATAGTTATATTTGTAAGTTAAGTCAGTACCTTCAGTGCCTAAAAAAGCAACTTTTAAACCTTTGTTTAGGTATTGTTTGCGTATTCTTGCATTGATAATAGGTGAATCTTTCCTAACATTGCTTGCAACTATCAAGCAATAGTCTGCTTTTTCAATACCTTGTATTGAAGAATTAAACAAGTAGTTAGCTCTACTACTATTGTCTAAAAAGCTTTCTTCTTCTCTATAATCGTACTTGTTATTGCCTAAAGTATCTAAAAAGTCCTTCATAGCTTTTAAGGTTTCTACATTTGCAAACTCACCTGCAATTGCATGAATACTTTGCAAGCCTTTTTCTTCCATCTTTTGATGAATAGTTGCAAAAGCATCTTTCCAGCTAGATTTTACTAAACGACCTCTTTGCTTAATGTATGGTTTATCAAGCCTTTGAATATTTAAAGCATCAACGGTATAGCGAGCTTTATCAGCTACAAAATATTCGTTAACTTCTTCATTGATTCTAGGAACAACTCTTAAAACCTGCTCGTCTTTATGATGCAATGCAATATTACTGCCTGTTGCATCCATAACATCTAAAGAGTATGTAGAAGAAAGCTCCCAACTTCTTGCTTTAAAAGCAAATTGAGCATTTGTTAAAGCACCAACAGGGCAAACATCAACCAAGTTACCTGAAAGCTCTGAAGTTAGTGCATTTTCAATATAATTACTGATTTCTAATCTATCACCCCTGTTTATGCCACCAAGCTCATTGGTGCCTGCGATTTCATCTAAAAACCTAATACATCTTGTACACTGAATGCATCTTGTCATTGCAGTTTTAATTAAAGGACCTAGGTTTTTTTCTTCTACGCTTCTTTTTTCATCTTTAAAGTTTGATTTATAGAATCCGTATTTTACAGATTGGTCTTGCAGGTCGCACTCGCCACCTTGGTCACATATTGGACAATCAAGCGGGTGATTAATTAATAAAAGCTCAATAGTATCTTTACGAATGCCCTTTACAGTTTCACTTTCTGTAAAAACTTCCATATTCTCCCTAACATTAACAGCACAAGAAGCAACAGGCTTTCTTTCTCCTTTTACCTCAACAAGACACATTCTGCAACTACCTGAAACAGAAAGCTTATTGTGGTTACAAAACCTAGGAATCTGCACGCCTATGCTATCACAAGCTTGCATAAGAGTAAGACCTTCTTTTACTTCATATTCTTTTTGATTTACTAAAATCTTAACCATTTAATTTATCTAGCCATTCTTACTGTTTTGCATAATTCTATCTTCTATTACACCACGGAAAGATGTAATTAAACCCTGTATAGGCCATGCTGCTGCATCTCCTAATGCACAGATGGTACGCCCCTCAATTTTTTTAGTTAGGGCGTAAAGCTCGTCAACTTCCTTGCTTGTAAGGTCGCCTTTTACCATTCTTTTCATTATTTGTCTCATGTATCCTGTGCCTTCACGACAAGGGGTGCATTGACCACAACTTTCATGGTGGTAAAAATCAGATAAAATAGATATTGCTTTAATAATATCTACTGATTTATCCATAACAATAATAGCACCTGTGCCTAAAGCACTTCCTACATCTACTAATGATTGATAATCCATTTTTACAGTTTTGCAAACATTAGCAGGAAGCATAGGAACAGAAGAACCACCTGGAATAACAGCCTGAAGGTTTTCCCACCCTCCTATTACACCACCTGCGTGCTCTTCTATCATTGTTTTTAAAGGAACACCAAGCTCTTCTTCAAATGTTATTGGGTTATTTACACAACCTGATATAGAAAATAGCTTAGTTCCACAAGAGCCATCAACACCTAAAGAACTATACCACTTAGCACCTTTTTTTAGTATTGCAGGCACTGTTGCAATGGTTTCTACATTATTTACAACAGTTGGCTTGCCATATAAACCAAAAATAGCAGGAAAAGGAGGCTTTAACCTTGGTTGACCTTTTTTGCCCTCAAGGCTTTCTATTAATGCACTTTCTTCACCGCAAACATAAGCACCTGAACCTAAATGCAGGTAAACATCAATATCATGCCCACTATTGCAAGCGTTTTTACCTAGTAATCCATCTTTGTAAGCTTCATCTATTGCATTTTGCAAAGCAAGTGATTCATTGTAAAACTCACCTCTTACATAAATGTAACAAACATTTGCAGATATTGCATAACTTGCATAGAAAATACCTTCTAAAAGTTTATGAGGTTCATTTCTAAGTATTTCCCTATCTTTGCAGGTTCCTGGTTCGCCTTCATCACCATTTATTACTAGGTAATGCTCTTTACCATCTTTAGGTATAAAAGACCACTTCATACCAGTAGAAAAACCAGCACCACCCCTTCCTTTTAATCCCGAAGCTTTTACTTCGTCTATTATAAAATCACGACCTTTTTTAATAAAGCTAGAAGCATTTTTCCAATCACCTAAAGATAAAGCAGTGTTTAATCCTTTGCCTTTTTCTCCTAGTAGATTATTAAATACTTTATTTTCCTCTTTTAGCATATATAAAAAACCTTAGGGTTTACTTTTTTAAATTCTCAATTAAACTAATAGCTTTTTGATAGCTATCTATATTTTCGTGGTAGTCTTTGTTTATTTGTACAACAGGTGCATTAACACAAGCTCCTAAACACTCAACTTTAGAAAGTGTAAACAAACCATCTTTTGTAGTTTGTCCTTTCTTTTCAAGCTCTAAGTGTTTTTGAATATGCTCATATATTGCATCTGCACCCCTTAAAAAGCACGAGATATTAGAACAAACCTGAATATGATACTTGCCAATTTTTTCAGTATTATACATAGTGTAAAAATTAGCAACTTCATATACCTTAATTTTTGGCATTTCTAACATTTTAGCAATGTAATCCATTGCTTCAACACTAACAAACTGACCTTCGGTTTGGTCTTGTGCTAGCATTAAAAGTGGCATTACAGCACTTGCTTTCCTATCACTTGGGTATTTTGCAAGTATTTGCTTTACTTTTTCTAAATTCTTTTCTGTAAATGTAAAATCACTCATTATCTATCTATCTCACCAAATACAACATCTAAAGTACCTATTGTTGCAGGTATATCTGCAAGCTGATAACCAGGCATTAAGTATTTTAACACCTGCAAATGAGCAAAACCTGTGGCTCTTAGTTTTACCCTATAAGGTTTATTACTACCGTCTGATATTAAATAAACACCAAACTCGCCAGGAGGGGCTTCAACAGCCATGTAAGTACTACCTTTTGGCACAACAATACCTTCTGAAAAGATTTTAAAATGATGTATTAAAGCTTCCATTGATGTTTTCATGTTTGCTCTTAAAGGTGGTGATATTTTGCTATCTTCTACTTTTATAGCACCATCTGGAATTTGCTCTATACATTGGTTGATTAGTTTAATACTTTCTTCAATTTCACCAACTCTTACTAAAACCCTATCATAGTTGTCGCCTTTTTCACCACATACAACATCAAAATCAAGGTTTTCATAGATTTCATAAGGTTGTGCTTTTCGTAAATCCCATGCAATTCCCGATGCTCTTAAATTAGGGCCTGTAAAACCATATTCTAAAGCTTTTTCTTTAGAAACAGTGCTGATATCAACAGCTCTTTGTTTAAAGATTCTATTGTGCAATAAAAGGTCTAGCATATCTTTAAAAATAGGCTGAAACTGCTTTAAAAAATCTTTAATATCTTCAAACACATCTTCACTTACATCTTTTGCAACCCCACCTGGGCGAAAGTAGTTCATGTGAAATCTTGCACCAGAGATTTTTTCAAAAATTTCAACGATTTTTTCTCTTTCTTCCATAGCCCACACAAAAGGAGTCATTGCACCTGCATCTAAACCCGATGCTGCAATAACAAATAAATGGTTGTTAACCCTTGTAAGCTCTAAAAGTAAAACCCTTAAGTATTGGGCTCTTATAGGAACATCAGTCCCTAGTAGTTTTTCAATAGCTAAAACAAAACCATGCTCATAAGAAAGCGGGCAAACATAATCTAGCCTATCTAAATAAGGTAAGCCTTGCATGTATGTTTTGTTTTCCATTAGTTTTTCAGTGCCTCTGTGTAGCAAGCCTATGTGTGGCTCTGCTCTTTGTACAAGCTCGCCATCTAGCTCTAAAACTAACCTTAAAACACCATGTGCTGCTGGGTGCTGTGGACCAAAATTGATAACTGTATTTTTTATATATTTTTCAGACAATGTTTTAATCCTTCTTATCTTCTTTTAATATATCAGAAACACGCAAAACTTCTTGCTCTTGAAAAGGACCAAGCTTATTAAGTTCTCTATAAGGTTTTTCTAGCTCAACACTTTTATAAATTACTTTTCTTTTCTTTTCATCGTATTTAAGTTCTACAAAGCCACTTAAAGGAAAATCTTTTCTTAAAGGGTGCCCTTCAAAACCATAATCGGTAAGGATTCTTCTTAAATCTGGGTGGTTTTCAAAAGGAATACCGTACATATCCCATACTTCTCTTTCAAACCAATCTGCACAAGTATGTACAGAGCAAATTGAAGGAACTAAAACATCTTCTTTTACTGAAAGCTTTACAGTAAGCCTTAGGTTTGAAGATACGCTTAAAAACTGGTATACAACTTCAAATCTTTCATCGCCTACTAAATAATCAACCCCTGCAATATCAATCAGTTGCTCAAAGCGGAATTTTCTATCATTTTTTAGAAAATAAGCCAAGTTAGCGATTTCATCTTTTTTGATTTTTACAATAAGCTCATTGTTTTCTATTTTGCTTATTATAATGCTATCTTTAAGGTTTTCTTCTATATATGCTTTAAGCTCAAGTAGGTGTTTTTTCTTTTCTTCACTAGGAATATAGTAAGGTTTTGCCATTTTTTAATTACACTATTTTAATATTTTTACTAACGCCACAGACGACCTTGTCTTTTAATCTTTTTTTGTAGTTGAAACAGTCCATACACCAAAGCCTCGGCAGTTGGTGGGCAACCTGGAACATAAACATCAACAGGGGTTATTCTATCGCAACCTCTAACAACAGAGTAAGAGTAATGATAGTAACCACCACTATTTGCACAAGACCCCATAGATATAACATACCTAGGCTCTGCCATTTGGTCGTAAACCCTTCTGTAAGCTTTTGCCATTTTGTTAGTTAGGGTTCCTGCTACTATTATAACATCTGATTGCCTAGGGCTTGGGCGTGGCATTGACCCAAAACGGTCAAGGTCGTACCTTCCTGCAAAAGCGTGCATCATTTCAACTGCACAACAAGCTAAACCAAAAGACATAGGCCAAATTGAGTTTGCACGCACCATGCTTGCAAGCTTATCTATCTGAGTAACAACAAAGCCTTGCTCTTGCCTTTCATTTAAGGAAAATATAATATCATCTTGTTTTTTAAAAGCTATATCTTTGTAAGAAAACTTGCTTGAGCTATCTTTTACTCCCATTCCAACGCACCTTTTTTCCATTCATATATAAAGCCTATAATTAAAAGGTTTAAAAACACCATCATAGACCAAAAACCAAGGTTTCCTATTGCATCTAAACTTACAACCCAAGGCACTAAAAATACAATTTCTAAATCAAATATAATAAAAAGTATTGCAACCAAATAAAATCTTATATCAAATTGCTTTTTACTGCTTTGAAAGCTCTCAAACCCACATTCATACTCTGCATTTTTATCATCATAAGACCTTTGCGGAGCAATAATATAAGAAACAATAAGCAAAATAACTGTTAATGCAAAGGTAAGTGCCATGAAAATTAAAACTGGTAAATACTCTGCCACATTAAAAACGCTTTCTTGCATAAAACTTATTAACCTAACTTTTTTATTATTTATTTAAATTTAAAAAAGGAACAGCATCGCCAAGCATATAGTTTGGTAGTTTACCATCCCACTTGTCAATAGCAGCCTTTTTAGCTTCAATTTCTCTTAGCTTTAAAACTTGCTCTGATATAGCACTTCTTTGAATTCTTAAACCTTCTGCTTCTGCTTTTGCTTGTGTAAGCTTTTGTTCTGCTTCAAACTGAACTTTTTTAAGCTCGTTTTGTGCTCTTAAAGCATCTTGCTCCGCTCTTACTTTAGCTTCAACAGACTCTGTAAAAGTTTCTGAAAATCTAAAATCTTCAATGTTTATGTTTCTAATTTCAACACCATAATCTGCAACTCTATCTTTAATAGATTGTGAGATTCTTTCTGAAACCGAGCTTCTTTTTGTAATAAGCTCATCTGCTGAAAACTGTGCAGTAACTGCTTTAACAGTTTCTTGTAAGTTTGGTGCAATTATTCTTTGCCAAACCATTTCATGGTCGCCAATTGTTTTTAGTATAGAAGCAACCTTAGCTGAATCTAAAGCATAGTTTATACTAATATCAGCCTGAACTGTTTGTAAATCTCTTGAAATTGCTGTGTTTACTGCTCTTCCTAACACTATACGCACAGGAATATTAGTAACTTTTGTTATTAAAGGGAACTTAGGACCCCAACCTTCATCGTATACTTTTCCTGTTACTGCACCAAAGCGAATCTCAACCCCTTTATGCCCCACAGGAACATTGTAAAAAGAAGCTGAAAGCAATAAGAACAATAGCAATAAAGGTATTACTATAAAAGGTAAGTTCTGCATTAATTTATTATTAAGATTAATATTGTTATCCATGAGTTACAACCCTCTTTAATTTATTTCTTAGTTATCAGCATAATATAACATATAAACACTTTGAATTTAATAAAATTTAATAAAAATTTGTTTTTATTAAAGTTATAAAAATTAATAAATAAACAAGCTATTAAAAGCACTACTTTAAATAAGTGTTAATTATAAAAACCCTTAAAGCAACAACCTTTTTACACTGTTTTATAAAAAAGTTTATTTTTTTTACAAAAAACACTTGCAAATGATTTTTTAGATGTTAGAATAATATCTGTTGCTTGTTAGTGGCCCCATCGTCTAGCGGTCTAGGACGCTGGCCTTTCACGCCGGAAACACGAGTTCGATTCTCGTTGGGGTCACCATTTTTCATTTTTAAGCAAATCCTTTTTTATTGTAAGTAATTAGCGTGTTTGAATCCTTGCTAATAATGTTAGTTTTGATTCAAATACGCTTTTTATTATGTTTAAAAATTTTATTACCCCTTAGATGTTTTCAATCAATCTTTGTTGCTGTTTTCAATACTTTGCTTATTTTAGTAGGTATAAAGCTTTTTTATGTATTATTAATGCATAATTTATTACATGTATTTTTTAGTTTTGTTGTGTTTCATTACTTTTAATCTCTAAAACAAGCTGTTATAGAAAGCAGTTTAAAAAAAGATGTTGTTTAAATAACAATCTTTGCTAAATAGTTTACAAACCTTTGTGTTGTTAATGCATAATTTATTCATATATTTTTGCCCCCTATAAAGTTTTTTTAGTAAAGCAATACTTACATATAGCTTTTCTAGTAATGTTTTTATGTTTATATTTTTTTTAAACAACTTGCACCCCTAACCTGCTTTAAAAATAAAATACTGTTGCTTAAAAGCCTTATATGTATAGATAAAAATAGGAAATTAATAAGAAAAATATTTAATTAAAAAAAAATACCTTTATCTAAAAGGCTTTATGCAAAAAGTTTTATACAAGAGATTGATGAGAAAACCTTAGTGATAAATACTTTTAATAAGTTTAGGGTAAATTGCAAAAGAAGCAGATTTATAAAAATAATTTTGTACTTTATTTAAGGTTAAAATCAAA
>CAYYLE010000001.1:64378-68708 GCA_964472375.1 uncultured Rickettsiales bacterium | reverse complement strand
AAAAGAAGCAGATTTATAAAAATAATTTTGTACTTTATTTAAGGTTAAAATCAAAAATATCTAGGGTTTTATAAAAGTAGTCTTTAATAAAAAAGTCTTCCAACCTTAATTTTTACTAGCTATATTTAGGTTTTAATACAAATTTATAAAGCTAAAAAATAAAAGCATTGCTTTAAAAAAAGTGTAAATAAAAACTAAAGGAGAAGGTAAAAAGATATTGTATAAATATTTGTACAAAAGATTTAAAATAAACTTTAACTAAATACACAAAATCAAAAGAATGAAAAATAACCTTTACAATATTTAGCTTTAAAATAAATAGAGAACTTAAAAACCACTAACTCATTCTTTACACACTAATTAACTTTAAAAGATTTGAATAAATAAAATAGGCGAAAGTAAAAAAATGATAAATATAAGAAAGATAGAGAGAGAAATAAATTTTTTATATAAAAAATTGATGAGAAAAAATTAACAATAAAGGCTTAAAACGATACCTATTGCTTTTTATAACAATACAAACTCTTTAAAAAGCCCCCGCTAAGCTTACAAAGGTCTTAGAAGTGCTTAAATTAAGTAATATTTTTAGTAAAAAAATAGCTAAATATTTTTTAAATCAACAGCTTTAGAAAGTATATAGTAAACAACTTCTTCAAGCTCTTCAGTGTCAGCTTCAATAGAATCTAGTGCCTTAACAGCTTGGTAAGCAAACTTTTTAGCAATATTTTTGGCTTCACTTAAACCATACATAGTAACAACAGTTGGGCGTTCACCTTGTGTTTTGCTTAGCGTTTTGTTGTAGACTTCATCTTGATCTGTGTCTTCAATATCGTCAACTACTTGGTATAAAACCCCAAGATAATCAGAAAATGTGTTAATAGCTTCTCTGTCTTGCCCTTCAATACCTGCTAGTATAAGACCAAAATCGCAAGATGCTTTAATAAGTTTGCCAGTTTTTAGGGTGTCTTTCATGTATAACTCTTCAGGTGAGCTATCTTTTTGGTTAATATCTATAACTTGCCCTGAAATCATACCTGATATACCAGCATAGTAAGAAAGGCAGTTAATAAGGTCAAGTTTGCTTGCAGAGCTTAGGTTTCTTATATAGTCGCCTCTACTTAAAACAAAAAATGCTTCTGTTAAAAGTGCATCACCTGTTAAAATTCCCATAGCCTCACCAAACTTAATATGGCAAGATGCTATGCCTCTTCTTGTATCATCGTTGTCAATTGCAGGTAGGTCATCATGCACTAGCGAATAGCAGTGTATCATTTCAAGAGCAACAGAAGCTTGAATAACGTTAAAATCAAGGCAACCAAAGCTTTTAGCTACAAGGTATGCTAGGTAAGGTCTTAGCCTTTTACCGCCTGCAAGAGTGCTGTATTCCATAGCATTTAGTATTTCTTTATTAGGAGATTGCCTAGAAACTAAATAACTTTTTAATTCTTTATCAAATAATTTTACAAATCTATCTAGATTCTGTTTCATTTATCTAACCCTTTTTAGGCAAAGTTATTTTTTAATCTTTTTCTTCTGCAATAACAATTTCTGACTTTGCTTTTTCAAGTAGCTCAAAACAGTGTTTAGAAAGCTCATTGCCTTCTTTATAAAAGCTTGTTAAATCCTCTAAAGGAACATCTTCATCTTCTAGGTTTTGTACAATTTGCTCTAACCTTAGCAAAGCATCTTCAAAGCTGATATCTTTGCTTATTTTTGTGCTACTTTTAGCCATGTTTTTTACTTGTTTTGTTGCAAAAACTACTTTTTAGATTTTTGCTCTTTAATGTTTATTTTTAAACTAAGTTCTTTTAATCTAATATCTTCAATAGTATTAGGTGCTTGCATTAAAAGGTCTTCACCTTGTTGGTTTAATGGGAAAGCAATAACATCTCTGATATTTAAAGAATCAGTTAAAAGCATTACAATACGGTCAATACCTGGGGCAGAGCCACCATGAGGAGGAGCACCAAACTTTAATGCTTTAATCATACCGCCAAATTTACTATCTACATCTTCTTTAGAGTAGCCTGCAATTTCAAATGCTTTATACATAATATCAGGTCTGTGGTTTCTTATTGCACCACTTGAAAGCTCAATACCATTACATACAATATCATACTGAAAAGCATAGATATCTAAAGGGTCTTTGTTTTCAAGGTCGTCTAGCCCACCTTGCGGCATAGAAAACGGGTTATGGCTAAAATCAACTCTATTTGTTTCTTCGTTAATTTCATACATTGGAAAGTCTACAATCCAACAGAATTTAAAGATATTGCTATCTATTAAGCCAAGGTCTTTTGCTATTACATCTCTTGTAACGCCTGCAAACTTGATGCTTTTTTCATCTTTACCACACACAAAGAAAACACTATCGCCATCTTCTAAACCAACTGTTTCTTTAATTAAAGCTAGTCTATCTTCTGTTAGCTTGCTTGCTATTGGTCCTTTTGCTTGGTCTTTATCAAATATTATATAACCTAAACCGCCTTGACCTTCTTTTCTTGCCCAATCGTTTAGTTTATCAAAATAACTACGAGGTTTAGATGCTGTATTAGGGGCTTTAATAGCCTTAACAAAAGCACCTTTTGCAATTAGGTTGCTAAATAATGAAAAATCACTACCTTCAAAAGCTTTGGTTGTATCTTTTATTATTATAGGGTTTCTTAGGTCAGGCTTGTCTGTGCCGTAGTCTTCCATTGCTTTTTTGTAAGGTATTCTTACAAAATTATCATCAACTATTTTACCGTTTGCAAACTCTTTAAATGTGCTGTACAAAACATCTTCTACTACTTGAAACACATCTTCTTGAGTAACATAAGACATCTCAAGGTCAAGCTGATAAAACTCACCTGGTGAGCGGTCTGCTCTTGCGTCTTCATCTCTAAAACAAGGAGCAATTTGGAAGTATTTATCATAACCTGACATCATAAGTAGTTGTTTAAACTGCTGTGGTGCCTGCGGTAATGCATAAAACTTACCTGGGTGCTTACGGCTTGGTATTACATAGTCTCTTGCACCTTCTGGTGAGCTTGATGTTAAAATAGGTGTTTGGAACTCATCAAACCCATGTTGGTACATTTTGTTTCTTATAAAGCTAATAACTTTATTTCTTGTTAAAATATTATTATGTAGCTTTTCGCGTCTTAGGTCTAAAAACCTGTATTTTAGCCTCATTTCTTCAGGGGCGTTGTCGTCTTCTGCCACTTGGAAAGGAAGCACTTGTGAAGGATTTTCAACAATTAATTCTTCTACAAAAAGCTCAATCTTACCTGTTGCTACTTTTTCGTTAATTGTTTCATCACTTCTTGCTTTTACAGTTCCCACCACTGTAATAATGCTTTCTACTCTTACTCTTTCTATTTGGTTTGCAAGGTCTTCATTGTCAAATACACATTGAGTTATACCAAAGTGGTCTCTAAGGTCTATAAAGATAATACCACCGTGGTCTCTTTTTCTGTGTATTGCCCCTGAAAGTTTTACCCTTTCATCTAGTTGGTTTAAAGAAAGCTCGTTACAATTGTGTGTTCTGTACTTATGCATATTTTTAACTATCTGTCTATCTGGCTGTTTAACTGTCTATCTAAAAAACTAATATATTAATTTGTTTGCTTAAATGATAAATTATTTATTTGTAGCGTCCTACATTTTGTGTTTAATACTTATTACACTTTCGTGTTTAAATATTATTTTAAATAAGTTCTTAAGCAACTAACTATTATAGCAGAAAATCAAAAAAATTCAAGTTAAGTTTTTAGCTTGGTAAAAAGCTAACAAAATATGAACCACTTGAAATAAAATGCCTTAACTAAAAATAATATTATTTATTTGTTGACTTAATTAGCTATAACAATTAAAAATGTATGTGTGCTAATAAAGCACCAATAATTTTTTATTAAATTTTAATTAGTGTAAACTTAAGGAACATACTAATATGAGCAAAAATATCTTTTTTGATGCTATTATGTCTATTCAAATCAACAATGGTTTAGTTAAACTTGTAATGGGCAACCAAGACACAACACAACCAAAAACAGACGACAAAACTCCTCCTGTATTAAATGTTGAAAAGACAGTTGTTTTACCTGTTAATTCTTTCATTTATGCTTTAGCTGTTTTCATTAATGATGAAAAAAATCAAGAAATGATTGCTAAAATGCAAGAAGCTGCCGGTATCAATAAAACTTCTAGCAGCAACTAAGTTTTTTTAAAAAACTTTTGCATTAAAGATTTTTAAAAACCCCTTCTTTTAGGGGTTTTTTGTTGTCTGATTTTTATTTACACCTTGCACCATAAAGTATTTTAGTTATTATCTATCATAAGTTTATTTTTT
>CAYYLE010000001.1:47347-64278 GCA_964472375.1 uncultured Rickettsiales bacterium | reverse complement strand
TTACACCTTGCACCATAAAGTATTTTAGTTATTATCTATCATAAGTTTATTTTTTTTAAAACCTTTTAGGGAAGGTTGCTTTTTATATACTTTCATGTACTTGATTGCAAATGTAGATTGTTGTACACACCCCCGTGTTTTTTTTGTAAGTAAATATGAAAGTAAAAAAACATAACAAAGTTTTATAGCTTTTTAAAAGCTTTTAGTGTTGCAAAGTATTTACACTTAAACAACAAAAGTATTTTTAATAAAAAAATTGCTTTTTTAATACCTAGACTATAAACATAAGGTTCTTGCAATAATACATTTGAAAAACAGCCAAAAAGTACATATAAGCATTTTAAAAGTGTGTTAAATTTAATAAAACCAACAAACAACAAGCAGGTTATTTTTGAATATACAAATTAAAGTAGCAAATTATTTTAAATATCATATTTTTATGGTTTTTAAAGAAAGTGAGCTTATAGAGACCTTATTTTTTGATGAAAATGGTTTAAATTATGGGTCTTTAGCGTATCTTGAGCTAAACAATAAGCTTTTATCTGTTAATTCTTTTTATGCTGAAAATTCATTAATAAAAAATGCATTGGTATTAAAAAACAAAGGTATTTTAGAAAAAAGCTTGCTTGCTTATTGCTCTAAAATTGTAGCAGGTAAAAACAAGATGCCTTTATTTAAAAAAGGCTTGGTTTTAAATGGTTTTTTTACATCTTTAAAATACAATGAAGAAACCAAAAATAAAGGCTTTATAACTTTACAAAACTTTAAAAAAGAAGAGCTAAATTATAGCCTAGAAGAGCTAAAACACAACGATTATATTTTAGAGTTTAATAAAAATATTTTAAACCATGATATTGAAAAGGTGAAAAATGAAGTAAAACACCTTAGCCTACTTTTACAGAATATAATAAATGGGCAAAAAAATATTTTATTATTGCAACAAAACCCATTGCTTGCTATTTTACAAAAGTACAATGTAAGCAACTTGCAGATTGTTTTTGCTGATTTTTCTCTACAAAAAAGGTATTTTTGCAACTTAGTGGCTAATATTATAACAAAAGAGCAAATTATAGTAGATAGCCAAAACCTACAAAACACCCTAAGCAATGACTTAAAAAATGAAATTATAGCTCTTGAAGATAAAGAAGTTTTTGCAAGTAAAGACCTTAATATAAACTTGCACGAAACTGAAGACTTTAGCTATTTTGACCTTAATGGCAACGCAAAAACCCCTACTAAATTTAACCTAAATGCCTTAAAAAAAGTAAAAGATATCATCTACAAAAGAGCAATATCAGGGCAAATAATTGTAGACACTGTAAACCTAAGGCAAAAAGAAGACAAAATAGAATTTCTACACAAAGCAAGAGAGCTTTTTGCACAAGATAGTGATATTAAAGTTTTTAGCATCACTAGGCTTGGGCTTTTAGAAATCAGCCGAAAAAGAACCCTGCAATCTATGCAAAATATTTTTTGTGAAGCAACAACAACCCTTAACAACAAAGCTATTGAAGCTATATGCTTTAACCACATAAAAGCTACACTTTTACTAAACCCTATTGCTAATATCAACTGCTATATTGATAAAAATGTATATAAAAACCTTGTTAAAACCCTTAATAAACAAGAGTTTTTGCAAGTTAGCTTTAAAGTTGACCAAAGCTATAAGGGAAGTTGTTTTAAAGTATTTTAATATTAAAACCCTTATAAAAAATACTTTTTAACCAAAACTATTGATATAGTATAAATTTAAATTCACCTAAACAAATGTATAGCAAAAAAATAAATGACAAAAAATTAACTATTTTTGCACTTAAGCAACAATAATATATATTAATTATTTACTTTTATTTTTTCATAAAAATTATCTCGTGCTAAAGGAACATCAATGCCTTGGTCTATACATGCTCTATTTAAAAAATAACCCAAAATATACAAAGCGTCTTTAAACTCGCTTGAGTTTATTTCCCTTGGGGCTATAAAAAAATCATGCAAGGTAAAGAGTTTATGCTCGTAACCTTGTGCAGCTTGCTTGCTTACTGCTTTAAAGCTTTTAGGAGAGATAAAAACCAAATCATCAGTTTTGCCAGTTGCAACACATGTTGAAAGGTCAAAACCATAGCCTATTTCTTGCAAGAGTTTAAGCTCCCATTCTATATAGCTCATATAACAGCTTTTATTTAGCACAACATCTTTTAAAAAATTTTTGGTTAAATAGTAAAAGCTTTCAATATTATCTTGCTCTTTAAAAAAAGCCCTAATTAAATCAAGAGCCGACCTGCAAGCAAAAAGCTTTAAAGGAGAATCTAAAATATAAGCAGAGGTGAAAAAAACTAAACTTGGTCTTATGTAACCTATGCTGTTTTCTCTGCCTTTGTAATCAATTTCTAAAATAGTGCCAACTTCAGTTGCAAAGCGGAGTTTTTTGCCATATGCACCTTTTAAAAAAGCACTTATAACACCATGATGCTTGGTTAATAAAGAAACTATTGCAGAAGTATCACCGTATTTTGTAGCTCTTAAAACAATAGCTTGGTCTTTATATTCCATCTTTTTATTTTGAGTTTAAATAAGATTTGTAACCAAGACCTTTTAAAGAGTTATAAACTTTATCAAGCGGTAAACCTATAACATTACTATAACTACCAATAATTTCTGAAACAAACAAACTAGCTTTGCCTACAAGGCTGTAAGCACCTGCTTTTGTTAAGTAATCTTCACTTTTTAGGTAGTTTTCTATTTCTAAATCACTAAAAGTGCCAAATTTTACCCTACTCATGCAGTATTTGTTTATAATTTTTCCACTTTCTGATATAACACAATAGCCAGTATAGACCTTATGCCCCCTGCCCATTAAAGATTTTAAAATAGATTTGGCCTCTTCTTTATCTTTTGGTTTTCCTATAACTTTATAAGAGCTATAAACAACAGTATCTCCTGCTATAATATAAGAATTTGGGTAGCTTTTTTTAGCAACTTTAGCTTTTTCTAATGCTAACCTTTGCACATACAAATGCACAGGCTCTTTTTTTAGCCTCTCTTCATTAATATCTGAAGAAAAAACACCATCTGGAATTATGCCAATTTGTTTTAAAAGTTCTTTTCTTGCATCAGAAGAAGATGCAAGAATAAGATGGTTTGCTTTGTTGCTCATTGCTTTTTAAGCCTTAAGGTAAGTTTTAAAAAAAATAGAAAATAGTAGTTTTAATAAACTTTTTAACTATTTTGAGTTTGTAGACCTATAAGTAATTCTACCTTTGGTAAGGTCGTACGGGCTCATTTCAATTTTTACAAGGTCACCTAGTAAAATTTTAATACGGTTTCTTCTAATGTTACCCGAGCTATGTGCAAGTATAACACTACCGTTAGTAAGTTGAACCCTAAAAGTAATATTAGGAAGAACTTCAATAACTTCGCCTTCCATTTCTATTAAATCTTTATCTTTTGACATAAAACCCCTTATTTTGTCAAATTAATAATATTAAACAGTACAAGCATAGCAATTAAATAACTTGTTGTAAACTAGTGTTTTTTAGCTAGCTTTTATAAACTCGGCTTTAACGCCACAGCCTTGTAGTTTTTCAATCAAGTTTTCATAACCTCTGAAAATATGATGAACACCTGTTATTTCAGTTTCACCTTTTGCAATAGATGCTAAAATAAGCAAAGCAAAACCAGCTCTTAAGTTTGTAGCTTTTGCATTTGCACTTTCTAAGTCTTCTACACCTTTTATCATGCAATTATGGTTATTTAAAATCTCAAGCTCTGCACCAAATTTTCTAAATTCAGGTACATGAGTAAAACGGTTTTCAAATATTGTTTCGTGTACTAATGATTTACCATCTGCAACCGACATTGCTGCCATCCATAAAGGCTGTGCATCGGTTGGAAAATAAGGATAAGGCTTTGTAGTAATATCAATAGCTTTAAGACCACTATGTGGGAATACAGTTACAGAATTACCTTCTGCTTTGTATTTTACCCCTGCTTTTTCAACATATCGTAAAAAATACTCTAGGTCTTCTAGCTCTACATTATTAACAGTTAGTTCTGTATTGTTTGCCACACCAAGGCAAATGTAACTCATTGCTTCAATTCTATCACTAATTACAGAATATGTGGTAGAGCCTAGCTTTTTCTTACCTTTTATAGTAACAATACTAGTGCCTTGCCCAGAAATATCCGCCCCTAAAGCAATTAAAAAATTAGCAAGGTCTACAATTTCAGGCTCTTTTGCTGCATTTATTAGTTTTGTTTCTCCTTCTGCTAAGCAAGCTGCCATTATAGCTGCTTCTGTTGCTCCAACAGACACTAAAGGGAATTCAATTTCAGCACCTTTTAGCCCACTGCTTTCCATTTCTATACAACCATGGCTAAGGCTATAACTAGCACCCATTTTTTGCAATGAGCTTATATGTAAGTCAATTGCTCTTTCACCTAATGCACAGCCACCTGGTAAAGGAACTTTAGCAGTTTTGTATTTTGCAAGTAACGGGCCTAAAACCAATATAGACGCTCTCATTTTTGCAACTAATTCTGCATTTGCACTAAAGTTTGTAATGTTTGTGTTATCAATAACTAAAGTGCCGTTGTCTTCATAGTTTACGGTTGTTTTAGCACCAAAACCTTCTAAAATCTCTAATAATATATTTACATCTGTAAGGTTAGGTATATTTTTAAGGGTAACTTTTTCATCTGTTAGCAAGCTAGCTGCTATAATAGGTAAAGATGCATTTTTAGATCCACTTATGTTTACAATTCCACTTACTTTATTAAGACCAGAGATTTTAATTTTATCCATAGTTTAAAACACCAAAACTTTTTAATAATTTGTTAATAAAATGATTTTTATTGATTGAAATAATTACACTTAAAACATATAATATATTTACAGTATAAACTTTCTAACAACTGATAATAGCATTTTTTATATAAATAATGAAAAAAATAAAGAGCATTGCCGTATTTCAACATTACCATACATTTTGTTTGTAATTTTATTTGCTTGTGCTTTTTTCGTGGTTAGAATTTTTAATCTGTAAGGTTTTTAATTTTTATACGAAGGAGCTTTTTTTAAAATGTCGTCATTTATTGGTCTATTTGCAATTTTAGGTGTTGCATATTTACTTTCTGAAAATAAAAAAAATATAAATATAAGAACCGTACTAGGTGCTTTAGCTATTCAGTTTGCTTTTGCAATACTTGTTTTTAAAACATCTTTTGGTACTTCTGTTCTTAATAAAGCAACAACAGCAGTAAATAGCATTATGTCTTTTTCTGCACAAGGTACAGAGTTTGTGTTTGGTCCGCTTGCTAATTTTAGTGTAGGTTTTATATTTTTTGTAAATGTTTTAATGGTTATTGTGTTCTTTTCTGCTTTAACAGCTGCTTTGTATCACTTAGGTGTTATGCAAATTATAGTTAATGGCATAGGTGGTGCATTACAAAAAGTTTTAGGAACAAAAAAGCCAGAGTCTCTTTCTGCCGCTGCTAATATATTTTTAGGGCAGACAGAAGCTCCTTTTTTCATTAAACCTTTACTTGGTAGTATTTCAAGAGCCGAGCTATTTGCTGTAATGGTAGGTGGTTTAGGGTCTATTGCAGGTAGTATTTTACTTGGGCTTTCTGGTATGGGTGTACCAATAGATTATATTATAGCTGCTTGTTTTATGGCTGCACCAGGTGCTTTACTAATTGCAAAAATCATAATTCCTAATGAAGAAAAAGACGATTATGATGTTAATAAAGTTTTAAAAGAAAAAAGCCGTCCAAATAGCAATTTAATAGAAGCTATTGCAACAGGTGCATCTGAAGGTATGAGCCTTGTAATAAACATTGCAGCTGCGTTAATAGCTTTAATTGCAATTGTAGCAATGGTAAACGCTTTACTAGGTTCTTTAGGTTCTTTAGTTGGTTTACAAGGTTTATCGGTTGAAGCTATCTTAGGTTTTGTGCTTTCTCCTGTTGCTTATATTTTAGGTGTTCCTTGGGGTGAAAGCTTTGCTGTTGCATCTTTACTTGGTAAAAAAATAGTATTTAATGAGTTTATGGCATATGGCGACTTAGTAGCTATAAAAGCAACATTATCAGAGCAAGCTAATGTTATAGCAACATTTGCCCTTTGTGGTTTTGCTAATATTAGCTCTATGGCTATTATAGTAAACGGCATAGGAGGTATGGCACCTGAAAGAAGAGCTTTAATATCAAAACTAAGCTTTAAAGCACTTATAGCAGGTACTTTATCAAACTTCCTTAGTGCTTGTATTGCAAGTATTGTTATATTTATGTAAAACAAAATTAAAAAAGGTATTATTAGTATCATGAACAAGCTATTACAAATTAAAGAAACAATAGGTTTAATAGACCTTACAACACTTTCTGAAGACGATACACAAGAAAAAGTAAAAAAGCTTTGCGAAAGTGCATCTTACAAAATTGCTCGTTGTGCTGCTGTTTGTGTTTACCCACAGTTTGTTTCTTATGCAAAATCTTACTTAAAAGAGCTTGCAAACAAAACAACAACCGTTGCTACTGTTGTTAACTTTCCAAGTGGTGATTTACCCATAAAAGATGTTGTAGAAGAAATAACATATGCAATAAACCAAGGGGCAGACGAAATTGATGCTGTAATACCTTATAAAAAACTAAAAGAAGGTGATAGTGAGGCAGTTGCTAACTATATAGAAATTGTTCGCAAAGCCTGTGGTGATAAGGTTTTAAAAATAATAATTGAAAGCGGTGAGCTTACTAAAGATGAAATTAAAACTGCATGTGTATTGTGCATTAAACACCATGTAGATTTTATTAAAACAAGCACAGGCAAAACAAGTGTAGGCGCTACACAAGAAGCTGTTGAAACCATATTACAACAAATATTTTTACACTCAAGTGATTGTGGCTTAAAGGTTTCAGGTGGTGTGAAAACCTTTGAAGATGCAATGCTTTACAGTGAGCTTTTTAAAAAATATTTACCAAAATCAGAATTTAGTAGTCTAAAGTTTAGAATAGGAGCATCGTCGCTTTTACAGACTTTAATAGAGCGTTATTCAAATATCAGCTAAAATAGGGAGATTTTTAAATGCTAGCACAAGATGTAATTGCACTAAAAAGAGACAAGAAAGAACTTAGCAAAGAACACATTGAGTTTTTTGTAAAAGGTGTAACAGAAGGTAAAGTAGCAGATGCACAAATAGCAGCCCTTACAATGGCTGTGGTGTTAAACGGCATGCAAGAGCAAGAAGTTGCACACCTTACAAATGCAATGAAAAACTCGGGAACTGTTTTAAAATGGGATAAAGCAAGCCTGCACGGACCTGTTGTTGATAAACACTCAACAGGTGGAGTTGGCGACCTTGTATCTTTAGTTTTAGCACCTCTTTTAATGGCTTGTGGTGCTTATGTTCCTATGATATCAGGTAAAGGCTTAGGTCATACAGGTGGCACAACCGATAAAATGGAATCTATACCAGGGTATAAAACTGAAATTAGTGTTGAAAAACTAAAACAATCTTTAAAAGAAGTTGGTGGTTGTATTACAACACAAACAAAAGATATAAACCCAGCTGATAAGAAAATATATGCAGTAAGAGACATAAGTGCAACAGCATACTCTATTGAACTTATTACAGCCTCTATTATATCTAAAAAACTAGTGCCTGACCTTGATGGGCTTGTAATGGATGTAAAAACAGGCAACGGTGCTTTTATCCCTGAATATGAAGAAACAAAAAAACTAGCCCAAAGCCTTACAAATGCAGCAAATAATACTGGCTTAAACATTGTTACCCTTATAACAGATATGAGCCAACCACTTGCCAAATCAGCAGGTAATGCGCTAGAGGTTGTTGAATCGCTTGAAATACTACAAAACAAGCATAAAAATAGCCGTTTAAGAAAGCTTATAATCCAACAAGCTGTTGATGTTTTAACCCTTGCTAAACTTTACCCAACTAAAGAAGAAGCTTTCACACAAGTAACCAAAAATCTAGAAAACGGCAAAGCTTTAGAGAAGTTTGCTAAAATGGTTAGTTTTATGGGTGGGCCTTCTGATTTTGTAGAAAACTATGAAAACCACTTAGGTAAAGCAGATTATATTAAAGATGTAATTGCAACAGAAAGCGGTTATATAAGCTCTTATGATACTGTACAAGTTGGGCTTACTGTGGTTTCTTTGGGCGGTGGGCGTTCACACCCTGATGATAAGCTAAACTATCAAGTTGGTCTTTCTAATCTTTTAGAGCTTGGCACTTATGTAAATAAAGGTGATGTAATTGCTACAATCCACGCTAAAAATGAAGATGATTTCTTAAAAGCTCAAAAGCAATTAACTTCTGCTTTTAAATTATCTGAAGCTAAACCACAAGATGATACTAAGCTTATTTATGAGTATATAAAATAATTTTGTGGTAATATAGGTTATATAAAATAGCGGTATTTTATTAGTAAATTAACTTTTTAGTTTAAATTAAAAAAATATCGCTTTTTATATTTTATGCATTATATATTTTTTATATATAAAAGGAGGAAAAAGCATGAAAACCTTAATTAAATCTTTATTATTACCTTTAATAATTTTATTTTCTTTTACTTTAAATGGGGTTGAAATTCCGCAAAAAAGAGAAAAACCCGACAGTGATGGCTACTACTACACCCTTTTAGAAATTGAAGGGCTAATGGCAAGTGCTTATGACACAAAATCTTACGACCTTTATAAAATAGTTGTAGATGATAAGGGTAAAACAGTTGCCCATTATTTAGCTTTTTATAATGCTAATTTTACAACACAAGATAAAAAAGTGTTATTATTGCAAGACAATGAAAATACATCTGTTGCTCACTTGCTTGCACAATACCACAAAACTTGGGTAACAAACGACCTTGATATACTAAAACTAGCAGATAGTAAAAATAATATGACCGTAGCACACAAGCTTGCACTTAGCAGAAGATGGGAGACCCAAAATGTAGAGGTGCTTTCATTAATGAATAAGCAAGGGTATACAGTAGCCCACTACCTTGCAAGGTTTAGCACATGGACAACAAAAAATAAAGAAATACTAGCCCTAAAAAGTAAAGGTGGTATTTCTGTTAAAGCTATTTTAAAACAAAATAACAAACTATAAAGGCTTAAAAACTATGAAGCAAAAAAGAGCTATTTTACTTGTTTTAGACTCTCTAGGCATAGGCAACGCACCTGATGCTGAAAAATATGGAGATAAAGGTGCAAATACTTTAGGTAACATTGCAAAATATTGCCTAAACGAGAGAAAAACCCCTCTTGATATACCAAACCTTGCAAAGCTTGGTATGTGTAAGGCTTATGAAAGTAACAATGGCTCTAAGCTTGCTAATGTAAAAGAGCAAGAAACAATAGCTTGCTATGGCTTTGCAAACGAAGTAAGTCAAGGCAAAGACACCCCAAGCGGACACTGGGAAATTGCAGGTGTACCCGTTCCTTTTGATTGGGAATATTATGAAGACAAAGAAAACTGCTTTCCGCAAGACCTTTTAGATGAAATTTTTGCAAAAAATAACCTTAAGGGCTCTTTGGCAAATAGGCATGCATCTGGCACTGAAGTTATTGAAACCTTTGGGCAAGAGCATATAGAAACTGGTTTGCCTATTTTTTACACATCTGTTGATAGTGTTTTTCAAATAGCTTGCGATGAAAAAACCTTTGGGCTTGAAAACCTATACAATCTTTGTAAATCTGTAAGAAAAATTTTAGATGAAAGAAACTTAAATGTTGGCAGAGTAATAGCTCGCCCATTTATACAAGATGAAAACGGCAACTTTGTTCGCACAGGCAACAGAGATGATTATGCTGTTTTACCCCCTAAAGATACACTTTTAGATAAAGTTTATAACAAAGGCAACCAAGTGCATGCAATCGGTAAAATATCAAGCATTTATGCACATAAAGGCGTAAGTTACAAATATAAAGCAAGTGGACATGAAGATATTTGTAACAAAACCTTAGAGGCTATGAAAGTTGCTGAAAACGGTAGCTTTATAATGTCTAACTTTGTAGATTTTGATATGGTATACGGACATAGAAGAGATGTAAAAGGCTATGCTAATGCTATTGAAGAATTTGACAGTAAATACTTGCCTAAAATTTTAGAAAACCTACAAGAAGGTGATTTGCTTTGCATAACAGCCGACCACGGTTGCGACCCTACTTATGAGGGTATTTCTCACACTCGTGAAGCTGTTCCTGTGATTTTTTTCCATAAAGCTATGCAAAACAGCGTAAATTTTGGCAAAATGGATAGTTTTAGCTCTATTGCCCAAACTTTTGCTGATTATTTAGAGCTTGAAAGCTTTGAAACTGGCGTTAGTGTTTTAAGTAAACTTGGGCTTAAGTAAGTAAAACTTTACCCCACCCTATTTAAATTTATAAGGCTATAAAAAGTGCTTTGGTGTTTTTTATAGTCTTTTTTTATTCAATATTGATATTTATTTACACTTAACTTGTGCTAGCTTTTTATTTACTTGTTGTGTTTAATGGTATTAAGTATTATTTGATACATTTTTGCGGTATATACAAGCATATAGCAATAAAACAATATAAAGGAATTAATCAATAAAATGAACCAAACAAACCCAGCCCAAGTAGTTATTGTAAAAGCTCAAAAAAGTAGAATAGTTGCTATACTTTTAACATTTTTTCTCGGTTATTTTGGTATTCAATGGTTTTATTTAAACAAAAAATATTAGAGGAATTGTAAGCCTGATATTTTGTTGGACTTTTATTCCTGCAATATTTAGCTTTTTTCACTTCTTTGCTCTTTGTTTTTCAAGCGATGAAGATTTTAACCGCAAGTATAGTGGTGATTATCAACCATACCTTAAAAAACAATGGTAACTCTACCCCATTTTTTTAAGCTTTAAAACAACAGCTATTTAGAAGATTTTAGATAATTTTTTTAGTAAAAGTTAAAAAAAATCTTCTAGCTTTTGTTGTTAAAACTTTGATTTTTTCTATAAATAACCATACAAAAACAATACTTTTTCAACTTTTGCGATATTTTTTGTAAAAACAACCTTGACTTACCCCCCCCCCCGAGGGGTTTATAATTTTTCTTGTGTTAAAAAATAAAAAAGGAAATAGAATGATTTTTGACGATTTTCCAAACTTTGTAAATATTATATTTATTGTTATCTTCTAGTTTATTGTGCTTATAGTTATTGCAAGTTCTTTTGAAGCTCTTGCCTTTTTGATGTTATATATAAAAATAATTAGCATAATAAAATGGTTTACAACACCACTTATTTTGGGATGGATTCAAAGAGCTTGTTTGGGCGTTAATACCATTTATAAATATTACATATGTATGGGAAGAAATACTTTTTTTCTTTTTTTACTAGTTTTTCACAGCCATCTGATAATAAACATTAAAAAAACCCACTTCCTCTAACCTATAAAGCTAGAAAAAAGCGGGTTTTTGTTTTAGTAGTATTATTAGTAAAAAATATTATTAAGCAAAAGCTTCTAATGAAAGTTCCATCATTTGTTTAAATAGTTTTTCACGGTCGTCTGATGATAAACTTTCACCTGTTATAATATGGTCGCTTACTGTTAAAACAGCCAAAGAATTAGCACCAAATTCAGCAGCACAACCATAAAGCCCTGCGGCTTCCATCTCAACTGCTAAAATCTTCATAGCTTGCATTTTTTTAACCATATCTTCTAAAGGGTGGTAAAAAAGGTCAGATGAAAATATATTACCAACTTTAACAGAAAGATTAAGCTCTTTAGCTTTTTCATAGGCTTTGTGTAAAAGCTCAAAGCTTGGAATAGCAGAATAATCGCAGTTTAAAAATCTCATTCTATTAACAGAAGAATCAGTAGATGCACCACTTGCAATTATGATATCATGCACTTTTACATCTTCTTGCACTGCACCACACGAGCCTACTCTTACAAGGTTCTGCACGCCGTATTCAGTGATTAACTCTTTAGCATAAATAGAGCAAGAAGGTATGCCCATACCACTACCCATTACAGATATTTCTTTACCTTTATACTTTCCTGTAAAGCCTAGCATGTTTCTTACATTGGTAACTTGCTTAATATCTTCAAGAAAATTTTCAGCAATAAACTTAGCTCTTAAAGGGTCGCCAGGTAGTAAAACAGTTTTGGCAAAATCACCCTTTTTAGCATTAATATGAGGTGTAGACATAAGACTTTCTCCTTTTTTAATTTATAAAAAATAAGCAAAAGATATAAAAATTAATTTTAACATACAAAATCAACCTCAACAAATTAAGCTTTGTTAAAAAACCTTATTTTATAAAGCAACCTAATCTTCTATAAAGCTTTTTAGTTTTTTAGACCTACTAGGATGCCTTAGTTTTCTTACTGCTTTTGCTTCTATCTGCCTAATACGCTCTCTTGTTACATAAAATTGCTTACCTACTTCTTCTAAGGTGTTATCTAAGCTTGAGCCAATACCAAACCTTAATCTTAAAACCCTTTCTTCTCTTGGGCTTAAAGTACCTAAAATATGCCCAATTGATTTTTTTAAGCTTTCTTCAACTGCAAAATCAATAGGTTGCAATGCTTTTTTGTCTTCTAAAAAATTACCTAGTTTGTTTTCATCATCACTTACAGGCATTTCAAGGCTTATTGGGTCTTTTGCTATTCTTAATGTTTTTACAATTTTATCAAGCGGAATATTAAGAATTTTTTGCAACTCTTCATTTGTTGGCTCTCTGCCGTTTTCATGCACAAACTGTCTTGTTGCTCTGTTTACTTTGTTAATAGTTTCAATCATATGCACAGGCACTCTTATGGTTCTTGCTTGGTCAGCTATTGTGCGTGTAATAGCCTGCCTTACCCACCATGTTGCATAGGTTGAAAACTTAAACCCTCTTTTATATTCAAATTTATCAACAGCTTTCATTAAGCCTATGTTGCCTTCTTGAATAAGGTCTAAAAACTGCAAGCCTCTATTATTATATTTTTTAGCAATAGATATCACAAGCCTTAGGTTTGCCCCTACCATTTCTTTTTTTGCTCTTGAGCTTTCATAAACGCCTTTTTCAATCATTTTTACGGTTCTTTTTAGCTCTAAAACATCTGCATTGTATTGTAAAATCACTTCATTGATTTTTTTAACCATGCATTCTACATTTTCTTTGTGCTTTTCTACTAAAGAAGCCCACTTACTACCTAAATCGCTTATTTTTTCTAAAGAAAGTAAACCCTCTAATTTTGGATAGCTTTTCATAAACACTGTGTGTTTAATATCATTTTTAGAAGCAAGCCTTAAAAAACTACCTTCTTGAGATACCAAACTAGCATTAATATTAAAAACTTCTTTTTTAATATTTTCCACAAAAGAATTGTTAAAGCAAAAACCCTCAAGCTCTTTGCTTAGTTTATCAATATTTTTATTAATGTTGTCTTGTAGTGTTTTTTGTGTTTTTAAAGAGCTTGATTTTAAAAGCTTTTGTTTTAGCTCTACTGTTTCTTTAATTAATTTAATCGGTGCTGTAAAATCTTTCATTAGATTTTTTCTAATTTTTTCTTCCACAACACGGATAGGAACATTGCTTTCACTTTCTTCTAAATCTTCCTCTAGCTCTACTTTTTCTTTGTCTTTATCGTCATCTTCTGCTTTTAGTTTAGCAATATCACCAAGTTCTGGGTATCTACCCCAAAGGTCTACAATATCTAGGTTATCAGAAAAATTAGCTTCTTTGTTTGCTACTTTTTCATACCAAGATAAAATCATGCAATAAACAGGGATAGAGCGGAAAATAGAATCTCTTACAAGTTTTTTACCTGCTTCAATTCTTTTAGCAATTGCAACCTCTCCTTGTCTTGAAAGTAAGTTAGCATTACTAATATCTTTTAAGTAAACTCTTACAGGGTCATCTGCTTGGTTTATGTGCCTTTGGTCATCTTTGGTTGATATATACCCACTTGTATCAGTGTTACTGCTTTCATAGTCTGCACGTTCTTCTTCATCACTTAAAGATACATGCATATCAGAAAGTTCGTTTAAAATATCAACATAATCATCTTTATCAAGCGAATGCTCTGCTACTTCTTTATCTACCTGCTTATAGCTTACAAAACCTTTTTCCTCATATGTTTTGTATATTTTTTCAATAATTTCTCTTTTAACTTCAGTAGTATCAATGGTTTTGTTTTTCATTATCTTTTTTACCTAATTACCTTTGTAATTTTTTAAATTCACTAACCTGCTATAAGCATTACTTTTTAAATCTTTGTTTTTAAAGTCTTCATAAGCTAACTTTACATCTTCATCAAATGCTTTAGAGTTAAAACTTTCTATTAGTCCTTCAAAAGATTCTTTTACTTCTTCGGTATCTGTACCCAAGATTTGTGGCTCCATGCTTAAAACATAACTAGAAAGCACCTTTTGTATTAAATATACATAGTATTCTTTATCTTTAAAAAGCTCTTCTATGTTTAAATCTTCTCCATCTTCTAAGCTTACACTTAAAAGGTCGCCAAAAATTTCTTGGTGTGTACTATCTTTAATTTCTATTCTGCATAATGTATCATTATACTCATCTACTAGATAGGGCTGTTTTAACAAATATGCTAATAATATCTTTTCTTTCATTGTTTCTTGGCTTTCTTTAGCTGTATTAAGCTCTTTTATAACTTGGCTTAAACTTACCTTGCCAAAAGAATTATTGTTATAGCCTCTTCTGTTTCTCCTTCTGTATTTTGTTCTTTTTTCAAGCTCATTGGTGTAGATTTGCTTAACGCTAGCATTTTGGATATTTGCAAAATACTCTTTAAGCTTTTTGTTAACATAAACTAAAGTATCAGGGTTTTCTAAATCTTTATTTAAAACCGCTGAATTCCACAAAAACTCAAATAAAGTATCTGAATTTGCAACTAGTTTATCAAAAGCTTCCCCGCCTTTGCTTTCTAAAAAATCATCGGGGTCTTGCCCTTGTGGTAGCAATATAAAACGAGCATTGACTTGCAAATGGGTGTTTTTTAAGTATATTAGAGCAGTTTTTAAAGCTGCATTAAACCCTGCTTTATCACCGTCAAAACAAAGCATGTGGTTAGGCGAAAACCTGCTTAAAACCTCTATGTGTTGCTCTGTTAATGCTGTACCTAAAGGGGCAACAGCGTTTTTAAAATCGTATTTATGTAACTTAATAACATCTAAATAACCTTCTGCTACTAATACATAATCTTTTTTAAACTTACTGCCTGATTTTATAGCATTAAAAAGCCCGTATAATATCTCTTTTTTAGAAAATAAAGGCGTTTCTTTAGAGTTTATATACTTAGGTTCTTGCCCATCAAAAGACCTACCCCCAAAAGCAATAACCTTGCCCTGAATATTTTTAATAGGAAACATAATACGATTACGGAACATATCAAACACATTGCCGTTTTTTTCAATTGCTAAACCGCATTTAATAATGCTTTCTTTACTAAAGCCCTTATTTGTAAGGTGGCTAAACAAAGCAGAAAATGAATCAAGGCTATAACCAATTTCAAAATCTTTTATTTCTTTTTCTGAAAGCTTGCGTGATTTTACATAACTTAACGCATTTTCATTTTTTTGCAAATTATTACAAAAAAAGTCTAATGCACTTTCCATAACACTAAAAAGATTGTTTTTTTCTTGTTTCTTTTGCTCATATTTTTGTGAGTTTTGCCTGCTTATAGTAATTTCTACACCTGCTTTGCTTGCAAGCTCTTTTACTGCATCAACAAATGATAAGTTACTATACTCCATTAAAAAACTAATAGCATCGCCATGCACACCACAGCCAAAACAATGGTAGATGTTTTTCATTAAATCTATGCTAAAAGATGGTGTTTTTTCATTATGAAAAGGGCAACATGCAACATGACGGTTACCTTTTTTTGTTACACTAACATAAGGAGATATAACATCTAAAATAGATACTTTATTTTTTATATATTCTATTGTTTGTGGATTTAGCTCCAAAATTCCCTACCTAAATACTAAGTAAATACATTTAAAGCTTCAATATAAAAATAATAACTCTAGCTTTATATAAAATTTAATTTTGTAAAGTAAAAACTTTCATGCTAGTATCATTCTTTTGAAACGATTGGTCTTAAATAATAAGACTACAACAACAATGTTTATATAAAAAAAATAATAAATTGTCAACTAATAAGTTATTTTAATTCAATTTGTGAAGTTAAATATTTACAAGTTTGCTTGCTAGTTGTATATTTGTTTGTCGGAAAGTTGATAACCTATATATAAATAATACAGGGAAAAACAATGAATAACCTAATTCCATTAACCGAGCAAGGTTATAAAAAGTTAGAAAATGAAAAAAACCAGTTAAAAACTGTTGAAAGACCAAGTGTAATTAAAATGATAGCTCAAGCAAGAGAGTATGGTGATTTATCTGAAAATGCTGAATACCATGCCGCAAGAGAAAAACAAGGCTTTATTGAAGGTAGAATATCTCAAATAGAGGCTATACTTGCTAAATCTCAAGTTATTAACCCAGCTACAATAACAAGTGATAAAGTAATGTTTGGTGCTACTGTAACAATTATTGACCTTGATACAGACAAAAAGTTTACCTACCAATTAGTAAGCGATGCAGAAGCAAACCTAGAAGAAGGTCTTATTTCTCTTTCTTCGCCTTTGGGTAAATCTTTATTACAAAAAGAAACTGGTGATATTGTTGACATTACAACAAATAAAGAAGAAAAATCTTGGGAAATTCTAAAAATAGAATATAAATAAAAAATATTTTTTATTACCAATAGGGTTTTTTAAAACAAAAGGTCTTTTGCTTTAGTTTTTTAGCAAGTAGACCTTTTTTATTGCTTATTAACTTATTAGTTTAAAGATACTTAAACCTTTTACAAAAAAATAAGTATTTATTGCAATAAAAGCCTTTAAAAGCATGTTTACATTAAAAAGTTATTT
>CAYYLE010000001.1:42610-47247 GCA_964472375.1 uncultured Rickettsiales bacterium | reverse complement strand
TTCTGATTATTTTTTTATAAAATACTGATACTAGGGTCTTCTTTTAAGGTATCTAAAACAGGTAAAACACTAATCTTTTTAATTTTGCTTTTTTCACTAAAGCTAGATTTTAAAATGCTTTTACACTCATAAATATCAGAAGCTAGCATTTTTATTAAGTAGTCTTTTTCTGTTGCTAGTTTGTAGATTTCTTTAAAATGCTCAATAGATTCTACATATTTTTCAAACCCTTCTGCATTGTTGCTGTTTTCAATATTAATACTTACAAGAAATACTTTTTTATTAAACAACTTTATATCAACTTTTGCAAAAAAACCTTTTATGATTTTTCTATCAATCATAAAACGCAACCTTCTTAAGCAAGGCGATGCTGAAATACCTACTCTTTTAGAAAGGTCAAGGTTTGAAACCCTACCCTCTTTTTGTAGTATATTTAGCATTTTTTTATCAATATCATCTATTTTCACAAAAAACCTCTTACAAAAAAGCTATTAAAAAAATTATAATCACTTGCTAAATATAATATAATTATTGTTAACAAATAATTACTCATAGCAAAATACAAAAAATTAAAAATAAAATGGGCAAAAGCAAATGAAAAATAATGAAATACACAATTGTATTATTATAGGTTCTGGGCCTGCTGGTTATTCTTGTGCTATATATTTGGCCCGTGCAGAGCTAAACCCTACTTTAATTACTGGGCTTTCTTTAGGTGGTCAGCTTACCACAACAACAGATGTAGAAAACTACCCAGGTTTTTTATCTATTTTAGGTCCAAAACTTATGGACAATATGCAAGAACAAGCTGAAAAAGCAGGTTGTAGCTTTCTTTACAACATTGTAACAAACATAACAAAAGAAGGTGATTTATTTCACATAAAGCTAGACAATGGCAAGGTTTTACAAAGCAAAACAGTAGTAATTGCAACAGGGTCTAGTGCCAAATGGCTTGGTTTTGAAAATGAAGATAAATTCAAAGGCTATGGTATATCTGCTTGTGCAACTTGTGATGGACCATTTTACAAAAACAAAACAATAGCAGTAATAGGCGGTGGCAATACAGCAGTTGAAGAAGCTTTATACCTAAGCACACTAGCTAAAACAGTACATCTTGTACACAGAAGAGAAGAGCTAAGAGCCGAAAAGATTCTGCAAAAAAGACTTTTTGCAAAAGAAAATATTAAACCTATATGGAATAGCACCATAATAAAAGCAGAAGGTGATGAAAACCCTTTAAAGCTTAAAAGCATTGTTTTACAAAACACAATAGACGATAAAGAAACTAAAATAGAAGTAGATGGTATTTTTGTTGCAATTGGGCATAAACCAAACACAGATTTTATTAAAGATATAATAAAAACTGATGAACAAGGCTATATTTTAACAAAACCAGACAGTACAAAAACCAATATAGAAGGTATTTTTGCATGTGGTGATGTGAAAGACAAAAAGTTCAAGCAAGCAATTACAGCAGCAGGCAGTGGTTGTATGGCATCTATTGAAGTAATGGAATATATTGCATTATTTGATGAAAAATAAAAAAGGTTCTTACTTTGTTTAAAAATAATATTAAGTGGGATTTACTAAAAACTTTTCATGCTATTGCACAATCAAAAAGTATTAGTGATGCAAGCACTTTATTAAGAAGCGACCAATCTTCTGTTAGTCGCAACCTTAAAAACCTAGAAACTGCTTTAAAGGTTCAACTTTTTACCCGCGACCGCTCTGGGGTAAAAATCACTAAACAAGGTAAGGAATTATATAAAGTTGTTGACGTTTTTGTTGAAAATCTTAACAAATCATTGCAAGAAATCAACCAATCACTTAGCAGAACAGAACCAGTTGGTGAAATTGTAATATATGCACCTTTTGGTTTTGGTACTTCAGTGCTTTCTGACTATATTAAAGAATTTGTGCAAAAATACCCTAAAATACAAATATCTTTAACCTTTTGCAGAGATTCTATAACCGAATCTGATATTGATGTTTATTTTTTAGCCAGCAAGCCTGAAAACAGCAAACTAGATGTTATACCTTTTTTTACATCTTTAAGTTATGTCTTTGCATCTAAAAAATATTTAGAAAAACACGGAACACCTAAATGTATAAACAACCTTGATAAACACTATATAATAAGAAACAAAACAAGCAAAGATGAAATAATAAACACTGAATATAAAAAAGTTTTAAACGATGTACAAGACAGGGTAATAACTGTTAATTCTTTTAAAATGGCTTATGAGCTTGCTTGCAGAGACACAGGTATATCAATACTTCCTGACTATATGGTAACTGAAAAAGATGAGCTTGTTAGAATATGCAACCAAGTAGATTTAAAACGCAAAACATACTATATGGCAATAGATAAACAAAAAACAAAAATCCCTGCTGTTTTAAAATTTCAAGAATTTTTATTGTCTAAAATAGATAAAAATAAACTAGAAACCTGTTAACATGCAATAAATACATAGTTAGCTTGTTGATTTAACATTGGTATTATGAATAATAATATATTAACATCTTCAACAGAAGGTTATTTATTATCTTCCGAAGGTCTTAAAGGTAGTTATCTTGCTTTCCTCCCTATTGTTTTTAACACTACCTTTTTCCTTCCTTCTTTAAAGGCTAAATCATATGTTTAAACTGAACTCTAAATACGCGCCATCAGGCGACCAACCTCGTGCAATTGAAAGACTTGTTGAAAATATCAACAACAATGAAAGAAACCAAGTTCTTTTAGGGGTTACAGGCTCGGGTAAAACCTTTACCATGGCAAAAGTTATAGAAAAATCTAACCGTCCTGCTATTATAATGGCACACAATAAGATTCTTGCTTACCAGCTTTATAAAGAAATGAAAAACTTTTTTCCTGAAAACGCTGTTGAATATTTTATTTCTTTCTTTGATTATTACCAACCAGAAGCTTATGTCCCTAGCTCTGATATTTACATAGATAAAGATTCAAAAATTAACGACACCCTAGAGCAAATGAAGCTTTCTGCAATGTATTCGTGCATTGAAAGAAAAGACACCATTGTTGTTGCCTCTGTTTCTTCTATTTACCCAATTGGCGACCCTAAATCATATTCAGGGTTAAAAATAGACCTTGAGCAGAATTTAGATATATCACCCCAAAATCTTGCTAAGCAACTTGTAGAGCTGCACTATGAAAGAAATGATATAGAGTTTAAAAGGGGTACTTTTAGAGTAAAAGGCGATATTTTAGAAATATTCCCAGCCCACTTAGAAGAAAGTGCGGTTAGGGTATCGTTTTTTGGCGATACAATAGAATCTTTACACATTGTAGACCCTCTAACTGGCAAAAAACAGCAGGTTCTTAAAAAGATTCGTTTATTTTCTACATCTTTATTTGCAACCCCTTTTGAGCAAATAAAAAAAGCTATACCAAAAATAGAAAAAGAACTAGAAGAGCGAATTAAATACTTTAAAGATAATGAAAAATTTATAGAAGCTCAGAGAATTGAAGAACGAACAAGGCTTGATATTGAAATGCTACAAACTACGGGTTATTGCAGTGGTATTGAGCATTACAGTAGATACCTACACAATATAGAACACACAGGAAGACCATACAATATATTTGACTACCTGCAAAAAGATAGCATTTTATTTGTAGATGAAAGCCATGTTAGTGTGCCTCAAATTCGTGCTATGTACCGTGCTGACCGCAACAGAAAGCTAAACCTTACACAATACGGTTTCCGCCTACCTTCATGCCTTGATAACAGACCGCTAAACTTTGAAGAATGGGATAATATACGACCAAATACTGTATTTGTTTCAGCCACCCCAGCAGATTGGGAGCTAGACCAAACAGAAGGTGAAGTTGTAGAGCAAATAATAAGACCAACAGGCTTAATAGACCCTGTATGTATAGTAAGACCCGTTGAAAGCCAAGTAGATGATTTAATGTTTGAAGCTAAAGAACTAGCAAAAAAAGACCAAAGAGTTCTTGCTGTTACTGTTACTAAAAAAAGTGCTGAAAAACTAACCGAATACTTAAATGAAAACGGTGTAAAAGCAAGATATATGCACTCTGATATTGATACAAGCGAAAGAGTAGAAATAATAAGAGACCTTAGAAAAGGCGAGTTTGATGTTTTAGTAGGTATTAACCTTTTAAGAGAGGGGCTTGATATCCCCGAATGCTCTTTAGTTGCAATTTTAGATGCTGACAAAGAAGGTTTTTTAAGGTCTCGTACATCTTTAATACAAACAATAGGAAGAGCAGCCAGAAATAGTCAGGGTCGAGCAATTTTATACGGTGATAAAATCACAAAATCCATGCAAGCTGCAATGATGGAAACTGAAAGAAGGCGTGACCTTCAAATGCAATGGAATAAAAAACACGGTATTACCCCAAAAACTGTTATATCTGAAATTGGTGATGATATACACGTCGATGCTGCAAGTAGAGACTATATTAACATCGGTTTTGCATCTCACAAATCTAAAACTGAAGAAAGCCAATATCAGCACATGAATTTTGAAGAGCTCAACAAAAGCATTGAAGAGCTACGAAAAGAAATGCTTGTTGCTTCTAAAAACCTTGAATTTGAAAAAGCTTTGGAACTTCGTGATAGAATAAAAACCCTAAACGAGCAATTAAAAGG
>CAYYLE010000001.1:34894-42510 GCA_964472375.1 uncultured Rickettsiales bacterium | reverse complement strand
CCTGTTGTAGCACAAACAGCTACAATGTTGTTTATACAAATCATGTTACCTACTGCACCGCCTACATTTTGCAACGCAACAACAATACTAACAGGTAAGTTTGAAAGTAAAGCTGATTCAAACTGCAATGCAGAAAATAAGATATTAGAAACAGTGTTAGACCCTGAAATAAAAGCACCTAATATACCAATAAAAGGAGCAACTACAAGGTAGCCTTTACCTGCAAAGTCTACTATTGATTTTGCAATAACAGTTAGCATGCTATCTATACCCAAAGAAGCATTGCCCGAGTTTAACATTACCTGCACAATTGCAATACCTGCAAATAATGCTATAAATGCACCTGAAACCTGCTTTGTTGTGTCTTTCCATGATGCTTTAACTTCTTCTTTGCTCATGCCATGCATAAAGTGAGTAATAATAGAAATAAGCACAAAAACAGTACCAGGTAAGTATAAAATTAGCAACGAATAATCAAGCCCTTCAATACCCATAATATTGCTTAGTGTTAGCTTAACAGAAAGCAATAGCTCTTTTAACCCTAAGCTTGGAATTCTTGTAAGAACAAGTAATAAAGTTATTAAAATATAAGGTAAAAGTGCTACAAACAAAGAGAAGTTAACTTTTTTATCTTCTTGTTTATGAGAAGTATCTAAAGTTGCCTTCCAGTCTTTATGCCACTCTGATTCAGCAGGAAAGCCCCACATAGTTTTAGGTACTAAAAAGCCTTTTTTAGTAGTGTAAATTAAAACACCTAAACCAACAAAACCACTTAATAAAGAAGGTAAATCTTGCCCTAGTGTAAACGCAATAATTAAATAAGGTATTAAGAACAACAAAGCAGAGTATAAAGCAAAAGGAATAAACTCTACAAAAGACTTAAAGCTTTTATTTTTACCACCAAATACAAAAATCATTACAAAAACAGCAATAAGAATGTTTAAAATACCACCTGCAACATGCAAAATAGCAGAATAGTTAATAAACTCACTTACAAAAACCTCTTTGTTAGTGCCTGAAGATGCTATAAGTGTATCAAGCGTGCTTATAGTACCGTTTACAGGTGTACCAACTGCCCCGAATGAAACAGGTGAAGAATCAAGTATTAAAGCCAAAACAGCAGCAGCTAAAGGCGGAAAGCCTAACACAATAAGCAAAGGAGCAGCTAAAGCAGCTGGTGTACCAAAACCCGCTGCACCTTCTATAAATGCCACAAAAAACACACCAATAATCATTAGTTGTACTCTTTTATCATCAGATATTGCACTAAAGCCACTACTAATTAGCCCCATTGCCCCTGAATACTTCATGGTATTTAAGATTAAAATAGCACCAAAGATAATTATTAAAATATCTAAAGATTTAAAAAACCCAAATGTTGTATATGCTAAAAGGCTTTTAAGCTCCATATTCCACATACTAACAACAATTACTGCAGTTAAAATATATGCAATAGGCAGTGCTTTTTTAGCAGCCATATTAAATGCGGTCATTAAAACCACAACAAGAATTAAAGGCGATGCCCCGATTAAAGCTAACATTGTTATCTTTCTCCCTTAAAAATTAAAACGGTTAAACTTAAAAAATAATAAAAACACTACTTTATTAAAGCAGTGTTTCTTCTAATAGCCTCCAAAGGCTATAATATTTAATTGAGCTATTACGGCTTAAGTTTGCCTCGCATGAGCTATTGCTAGAATACCCCGCCTGACAACCTTGCACTTGCTCTTTTAGTGTTCTTAGTGCATTTGTACCAATGCTTGGACTATTTATGAACTTATCACCTGCTGCACCACAGCAACCTATACCAATAGGAACAACAACACTATCTGCACAAGTATTTGCAATATTTATTACTTTGTTTTCATGATTCATTTTTTTAGATGAGCAAGTAATATGAAGAGCAATTTTATCTTTTTTGTTTTTTACTTTTGCATTTTTCAAGATAACATCATTGATAAAGTCAACACTATCATAAACATCTAAAGTTTTTTGCAGTTGTTTTTTTATGTTTTCACTGCATGATGAATTATCTAAAACAACTTTATACTTACCATTGTTGCTTGCTTTTGTAAGTGAATTTAAAAACTCTTGGCTTTTGCTACTTGCTTTATTTTCAAAC
Source organism: uncultured Rickettsiales bacterium (assembly GCA_964472375.1). Classification (GTDB taxonomy): domain Bacteria; phylum Pseudomonadota; class Alphaproteobacteria; order WRAU01; family CAYYLE01; genus CAYYLE01. Next base: position 40,388 of record CAYYLE010000001.1, on the reverse strand, counting down.
CCTTGAGAAGAGAAAGAAAGCCCACAACAAAGACCTTTTATATCTTTTGGAATAATAACATTGTAACCTAAGCCTAAAAGCACATTGTACGCACTTTCAAACACTGGGTTTGTATCTTTAAAATGGTCTTTAGATTTACCAAAAAACCTGTTAATACAAGTTGTTACATACACAATGCTTTCAGCGTTTTCATTTGCATTTTTTTGTTTATTTTTGGCAAAGCTAGAAAAACTAGGGTTGTTTTTAGAAGGAAAATAACTGTCTACCTGCGGTAATAGTGTTTTTTTATTCTTAAAAAACTCTCTTGGGTTTTCTTGCTTTAAAGATTTTTTAACACTGTTATTATTTAAAGCTTTGTATGTTCCTAGCGAGTTTTCTAAAAGCGTTGAAAGTAAGGGAAAGCTTTTAGTGGCTAAACCTGCTAAAGAGTTTGCAACTGCACCGTGTTGGGTATTTTTTATTTCTTTTATAAACTTACCAGTATCTACAAGCACAGGGCAACTTTTTTGGCAAAGCCCACAAGTTACACAAGTTTCTATGCCATTGTATTGGTATTTTTGTAAAAGCTCTTTGTACTCGGTGGTTTTACCTTCTTTTTTTAACCTTGCAAGTTCTCTTGCTATTATTATTCTACCACGAGGTGTTAAGGTTAAGTCTCTAGATGGGCAAACACTTTCACAAAAGCCACACTCCATGCATCTATCTATTATAGAGCTTGTAGGGGTTATAACTTTTAAATTATCTAAGTGGGCTTTTTTATCTTCGTTTATAAGTACATCAGGGTTTATTAATGCACTAGGGTCTACTATTTTTTTAATACTTTTCATAATAGAATATGCTTTAGCACCCCATTCTCTTTCAACAAAAGGTGCCATATTTCTACCTGTGCCATGCTCTGCTTTTAAAGAACCATCATATTTTACTGCAACAAGCTCTACAAGTTCTTTTATAAAATCATCGTATCTTTTAATTTCACTTTCATCTTGAAAATCTTGAGCAAAAACAAAATGTAAGTTGCTATCTAAAGCATGCCCAAAAATTAAAGTCTCTTTATGATAGTTGTATTTTTTAAGTAGTTTTTGTAGCTCTATTGTACCACTTTTTAAAGACCCATCAGGAAAGGCAACATCTTCAATAATTACTGAAGTACCTTGTTTTCTTACATTACCTACTGAAGGTAAAAGACCTTTTCTTATAGCCCAAAGCCTGTTAAATTCATCATTATTTTTTGTAAAATAAGGCTCTTTTAAAGGGCTTTGTTTTTGCAATATATTAGTTATTTTTGCTATTTTTGTATCTAAATCACCATCTGTAAATGCACGCACATCTATTAAAATCGCACTTGCATCTTCACCTAAGCCTAAAACTAAATCTTTTAGCTCTTCTTTATCTTCAACAGATGCTAAGCTTCGCCTGTCCATAAACTCAATAGCTGAAACAAGTTCATCATCTTTTATTTTATAGCTATCATTTGCTTTTTTAAGCTCTGCTATTGCATCGCATGCATTTTCAGTATTTTTAAACAATACTAAACTTGTAGCTTTAATAGTTTGCTCAACCACTGTACTATAAGTGATTTGCGATACAAAAGCTAAAGTACCTTCACTGCCTATTATTAAATGCACTAGTATATCAAGACCATCTTTATAGTCTACAAGTGCATTGATGCTATAACCTGTTGTATTTTTAATTTTATACTTGTGCTTTATTCTTTCGCTAAGCTCTTTATCTTCGCTTACTTCTTTTGCTAGGTTTTCTAGTTCTTCTAGCATACTTTTATGGCTTTTTCTAAAAGTATTTACACTATCTTTACATGCTGTATCAACCAGTGTGCCATCTTGTAAAATAAACCTTAAGTGTTTTACTGTTTTGTAAGTATTGTTGTCAATTCCACAACACATTCCGCTTGAGTTATTGTTAACTATACCACCTATCATTGCATGGTTTACAGTTGCAGGGTCAGGCCCTATTTTTTTACCAAAAGGTGCTAAAAACGCGTTTGCATTTCCTGCAATAACCCCAACACCTAAAGTAACTTGCTCTTTATCGTCTGAAAGCTCTACTTTTTCAAAGCCTTCTCTTGCAACAATTAGTATAGAGTTGGTTATTGATTGCCCTGAAAGGCTTGTTCCTGCTGCTTTAAATGTGTAAGGAAGGTTGTGTTTTTTAGCTGTTTTTATAATATTTATAACATCTTCTTCACTTTTTGGCTTAAGCACAAGCTTTGGGGTAAGGTGATAAAAAGAAGCCTCTGCCCCGTATGATATTCTATCAATTAAGCTATCAAAAACCTTATTACTACCTATTAAGGTTATTATTTCTTTACAAAATAGGTTATATTTTTTATCTTGTTTATGCATTTATAAAACCCAAAGTTTATCTGTGTTTAAAAAAATATAATTAAATATAATTTTTAATTATGTACAAATAATAATACAAGATATAATATAATACACAATATAAAAAATTACTAAAACAGTATGATTTTTCACTAAAATCGTATAAATAACAAGAAAAAAATAGCAATTAAAAAAAGTTGGAAAAAATGAAAGTTAGTTTATTTGTTCCTTGCTATATGCAAATAACATACCCAAATGCAGCAAGCTCTACACAAAACTTGCTTGAAAAACTAGGTATTGAAGTTACATACAACAAAAATCAAACCTGTTGCGGGCAAATGCATGCAAACAGTGGTTGTAAAAAAGATGCATCAAAACTTGTACATAAGTTTATTAAAGATTATCAAAATGATGATGCAAATTATATTATAGTGCTTTCAGGTGGTTGTAAAGCAATGGTTAAAGATACTTTCCCCTACTACCTTAAAAATAGCCCATTAAAAGAAGAATACGAAAAACTAAAAGCTAAAACATTTGAGCTTTGTGAGTTTTTAATAGATGTTTTAAACCTTACAGAATTACCTTTTAAGGTTTCTTTTCCTTATAATACATCAATACACTATAATTGCCATTACTTAAGGCATTTAGAGCCTTTATTAGCATCTGAAAACACTAGCAAAAATAAACCTGAAAGTAGAGTTTATAAGCTACTTAAACTAGTAGATGGTATAAAGCTACAGACCCTTAAACAAAGACCCGATGAATGCTGTGGCTTTGGTGGTACTTTTGCTTTAAAAGAAGATGCAATCTCTAAACAAGCAGGGCTTGATAGACTAAAGCACCATGTAGATGCAAGCTCGCAAAACATTGTGTTTACCGATGTTTCATGCAAAATGCACCTAGAAGGTTTAAAAAATAGACACAATATTAATTTAAACATGTATTACATAGCCGAAATACTAACATGGGAAAATTAAAGATGAAAAAACACGCCGAACTTGCAAGCAAAGTATGGGAAAACGAAGAAAAAGCCAAATGGCAAGATGAATCATTATGGTTTTTTAGAGATAAAAGAGACAATGCTGCAACAAAAGTTAAAGACTTTGAAAAACTAAGAACCCTTGCAGATGAAATAAAACAACACACTATTACAAACCTTGATAAATACCTAATACAGTTTGAAGAAAATGCAAAGAAAAAAGGTATTATTGTACATTTTGCAAAAGACGACAAAGAATGTAATGAAATAATACACAAAATAGCATTAGAAAATAATGTAAAAAAAGCTGTTAAAAGTAAATCTATGTTAACAGAAGAGGTGCATTTAAATAGCTATTTAGAAAACAAAGGTATAGAGGTTGTAGAAACAGACCTTGGTGAAAGAATTATACAATTTAGAAAAGAAAAACCAAGCCATATAGTTGTGCCTGCTATTCATTTAAAAAAAGAAGAAGTTGGTGAAACTTTTCATGAGCATATAAACACACCAAAAGGTGAAAGCGACCCTAAGTTTTTAACCCACGCTGCAAGAAAACACCTAAGAGATGAGTTTTTAAATGCTGATATGGGGATATCAGGCGTAAACTTTGCAGTTGCTGATAAAGGCGAAATTGTTTTATGCACAAATGAAGGTAATGCTGACCTTACAATGGGCTTGCCTAAACTTCATGTTGCTGTTATGGGTATAGAAAAAGTTGTGCCAAATACTAAAACCCTTAGTGTTTTTACATCACTACTTGCAAGAAGTGCCACAGGTCAGCCAATTACAGTATATACAAGCCATATATCAAAACCAAAAGAAAACGGTAGTATGCACATTGTAATTGTTGACAACAAAAGGTCTAGCCTATTAGGGCAAGAAGAAGTCTTAGAAGCTTTAAAATGCATAAGATGCGGTGCTTGTATGAATACTTGCCCAGTTTTTAGAAGAAGCGGTGGACATAGTTATAACTATATTATACCTGGTCCAATAGGAAGTGCATTGGGTCCTTTTTATGATTTTGAAAAATATAATGATATGGCTTATGCTTGCACTTTGTGTAAATCGTGTGCATGTGTTTGCCCTGTTAAGGTGCCTTTAGATGATATTTTATTTCACCATAGACAAAGTGCAATTGTTAAAAAAACAATGCCTTTTAGTGAAAGACTAATCTTGAAAGCCAGCTATATAGCCATGAAAAACCCATTTTTATGGAAAATACTAACTCACTCAATGGTTTTAGGGTCTAAAGTACTACCTAAATTTATATTAGAAAATAAAAAGCTTAACAAATGGGCAAAACATAGAGATATGCCAAAACTAACAAAACCTTTTAGCCCTAAAGCTAAAAAGTAAAAAAAATAAATAAGGTTATAAAAAATGCCAAGTAGAGAAAGTATTTTAAAATCTATAAAAAATAATTTAAAAAAACAAGAAAAAAAAGCTCTGCCAAATATAGAGCTAAAAGACTTTACAAGCTTTGATGATAAAAAAGAAAGCTTTAAACAAGCGTTGCAAGAGCTTGGCGCTAGCTTTGAAGAAATAAATATTAAAAATATAGAAAGTGAAGTTGAAAAGCTTTGTAAAACACATGAGGCTAAAATTGTTTATAACACTACAAGCCACAGTATAGCACTTTCTAACTTTAACGATAATAATGCAAAAACACCGCAAGACCTAGCAAATATTGACCTTGTAGTTATAGAAACAAAGCTAGCAGTTGCCGAAAATGGTGCAGTTTGGGTTGAGTATAAAAACTTTATCCATCGCGTTTTGCCTGCTATATGCAAGCATGTGGTTATTTTGCTAAATAAAAAAGATATTGTAAACAATATGCTAGAAGCTTATGAAAATATTCCTAGTACTGAAACAGGAAGTAATGGTGGCTTTATTGCCGGTCCTTCAAAAACTGCTGATATTGAAAGGTCTTTAGTTTTAGGTGCTCATGGGGCTTTTACTATAACTGTTTTAATACACTAAAATGATTTAAAAAAAGATTTTTTGATATTGGTATTTATGTATATTTACTAATGCTATTTAAGAACTTTTAACACAATTTATAGTGTTTTATGCCATGTTTTTTAAGATTATAATGTTATATATTATGACTTATTGTATAAGTGCTTGCAATACATATAATTGTAAACTAAATAAAATTAGCTTTTATGTAGTTGGC
>CAYYLE010000001.1:14452-34794 GCA_964472375.1 uncultured Rickettsiales bacterium | reverse complement strand
TGCTTGCAATACATATAATTGTAAACTAAATAAAATTAGCTTTTATGTAGTTGGCAGAAAATAAGTGTGTTAAAGCACTAAAAAGCAATTAATAGGCTATTTTGGTTATTAAAATTTATACTAATTAATATTTTTTATTATGTAAACAAATAACTCTTTCTACCCCCCCCTGCTTTAAAAAAATATCTCTTGCTTCAAGGTTTGTATTTTTGCAACCAAAAAAATAAAATAATGCACTAGATAGATACTTATATTTGTAGGCTTTTTAAAATCTTGCTTATAAAAATACATTGAGGTAAAAAATGTTTTTATAATTAGGTTTTGTAGCTTTTAATATCTACATATTTTTTGCAAACTATTTGTATTATTTTACTAGCTACTACATCAAAGCTTACTGCTTTTGAGTTACAAGGTACATGGTAATCCCAATACTTTTTTCCTCTAGTGGTGCTTTAGCCCTTATTGTATTTGCCTAGAATATAGCTATGCTTCTACAGTTTGAACTCTAAACTTATTGCAAGCAACCACTGTACACGCTCTACAAAAGATAGCACGCCATCAATTTCGGTTTTATATCAATTAAAAAATAGTGAAAAAAATATAGCCACTGCTTTCATCTTTGGTGGTTTTTTTCAAGGTCAATGCAGTAGTCTATCTCAAGGCTGTTAGAAACAGTTTAAATGAAATGCTTCTAACCTGCAAAGATATTAAAAGAAAATAGAGTGAAAACAAAAGTCAACAACAAAAAGTTTTTTCACTTTATACCACTTTTTTTGCTACTTAAAATAAAAATAAAGCCACATTGCAAAAAACCCTTGTTAAAAAAGAGCTAAAGCAAAGTGGCCTTATGAAAAATACTATTAACTAAAAAGCTTACTTAAAGCTGTAATTATCTGCCTTTTTTAAAGAAAGTAAAAGGTCAATCCCTTCTAGCTTTTCTTTGTATTCAGCTACTAAAGAAGGTTCTTTAGTTTCTTTTATTAGCTCTTCAAACTCTTTTTTTTCAGCTTGAGCGTCCTCTAAGCTATAATTATCAACATTTTTTAGTTTATCGTCAACAGATATAGAAAGGCTATTTTCAGACATTAAAGCCTTGCCTTTGTTGATAAAAAACCTTCTTTTTAGCGCGCCTGCATCATCAACAACATATACACAACCTGATTTTAAAAGGGTTGTGTAAGGTATCATATCTGGCATTATACCAACATGACCATTTACACCAGGCAAAATAACCAAACCAGCTTCGGTTTCTATTCTGTCACCTTCTGAAGAAAATATAGCCACTTGAAATTTATCAGTCATATACTTTTTGCCTCCAAAGCAAAAGCACTAAGGTTATAAAACCTTAGGCTTTTTTAATAACATCTTCAATAGTTCCTGCCATAAAGAATGCATTTTCAGGTATTTCATCATGTTTACCTTCGCAAATTTCACGGAAGCCTTTAATAGTGTCTTTAAGGTCTACTAATACACCAGGTGTACCTGTAAACACTTCTGCAACATGGAAAGGCTGACTAAAGAACCTTTGAATTTTACGAGCACGATAAACAGTTTTCTTATCTTCATCAGAAAGTTCATCCATACCTAAAATTGCAATGATATCTTGTAAAGATTTATATTTTTGCAGAATTTCTTGCACCATAATAGCAACTCTATAATGCTCTTCACCAATGATTTTAGCATCAAGTATTCTAGAGCTAGACTCTAATGGGTCAACAGCTGGGTAGATACCAAGCTCTGATATTTCTCTTGAAAGCACAACTTTAGCATCTAAGTGAGTAAAAGATGCAGCAGGTGCTGGGTCTGTAATATCATCAGCAGGAACATAAATAGCCTGCACAGATGTAATAGAGCCATTTTTAGTAGATGTAATTCTTTCTTGCAAAGCACCCATTTCTGTTGAAAGTGTAGGCTGGTAACCCACAGCAGAAGGAATACGCCCAAGTAAAGCAGAAACCTCTGAACCTGCTTGTGTAAACCTAAAGATATTATCAACAAAGAACAAAATATCTTTATTTTCTACATCTCTAAAATATTCAGCAATAGTAAGACCAGATAAAGCAACTCTTGCTCTTGCCCCAGGAGGTTCATTCATTTGACCATAAACTAACGCACATCTTGACTTATCAGGGTCGCCTTTTGTAATAACATTTGATTCCATCATTTCGTGGTAAAGGTCATTACCTTCACGAGTTCTTTCACCAACGCCTGTAAATACTGACAAACCATCTCTTGATTTTGCAATATTGTTGATAAGCTCCATAATAACAACAGTTTTACCAACACCTGCACCACCAAATAGACCAATTTTACCACCTTTTAAGAATGGTGCCATAAGGTCAATAACTTTAATACCTGTGGTTAAGATTTCAGCTTGGCTAGATTGCTCAACAAATTTAGGAGCAGATTTATGAATAACCTCTCTTTTTTCAGTTGCAACAGGTCCCATGCCATCAACAGGCTCGCCAATAACATTGATAATTCTACCTAAAACTTCTTTACCAACAGGAACTTTAATTTCAGAACCTGTGTTAACAACCTCAACGCCTCTTGCAAGACCTTCGGTTAAATCCATAGCTATTGTTCTTACAACGCCTTCACCAATATGGTGCATAACTTCTAAAACAAGCTTTTTGCCGTTTAGGTTAACTTCTAAAGCGTTATAAATTTCAGGAATACTGTCTTCGCTAAACTTAACATCAACAACAGCCCCCATTACTTGGTGTACAACACCTTTTTTATTATCTTCCATTTTTATACCTCAAATATAACAATTATATTATCTTTTACCTAAACAGCTTCTGCACCTGAAATAATTTCAACTAGTTCGCTGGTTACAGCAGCTTGTCTTGTTCTGTTAACTTCTAATGTTAGTTTTTTAATAAGATCTTGAGCATTTGTTGAAGCATTATCCATTGTCATCATACGCACTGCATATTCAGAATTTAGCGAATGAAGCAAAGACGAATAAAATATATGGTCTAAATAATCATCAAAAACTCTATCAAGGTTAGAAGTAGCCTTAATATCAGTTTCAACTTTTAATTTAAATTCACTGCTTTCTTGCTCGTTTGTAGGTGAAGTTTCTTCTACACTAAAAGGAACAATATCTTTAACACTAACATCTTGCACAAAAGAAGAAACATACTTTGTGTAAACAACTTTAGCTTCAACAACATCTTCTTTTAAAAGCTCTTCTTTTAAAATGTGTTTAAACTTTGCTATAAAGGCACTGTTTACAGTTTTAATATCAAGGTTTAAAGCAGGAACATCAACCATATTATCAAAATAGTTGTTTTTTGTATATTCTCTTGCTCTTTTACCTATTGCAATTATTTTATAACCTTTACCAAGTTCTTTACACTTTGCAACTTCAGCTTCTAAGGCTTTGTTTACATTATGATTATAAGCACCACATAAGCCTTTATCTGAAGATATTGCAATCAAAAGCAATGTGTTGCCATCTAAAGCACCGTAAATCTTTTTAGCAAGCAAAGTATCTAAGTCTGTTTCTAAAGCAAATGCCTTAAACATCATGTTAAGTACATCGTTATTTACTTCAAAATAATCACGCAACTTGTTAAGCCTAGAGTTTGATTGCGCAAACTTTGAAGTTGTAATCATCTTCATAGCTTGCGTAACTTTTTCTGTTGAGCTAACTGTCTTAATGCGTGTTTTTAAAGCCTTAAGATTATTCGCCATAGTTAATTCCTATATACTCTTTAGTAAAGTCTGCTAAAAACTTATTGATTTTTTTAGCTTCTTCATCTGTAAAATCACCAGTATTATCTATATTTTCTAATACATCAGCAATTTCAACTTCAGCTTGTGAAAGCATTTTTGCTTCATAATCTTGTACATCTTCAACTGCTATATCATCTAAAAAGCCTTCAGTAGCAGATATAATAGCCATAATTTCTTGAGAAAGTTTATAAGGAACACCTTGAGGTTGTTTTAAAATCTCGGTTAAACGCTTACCTTTTTCAATTTGCTTTTTGGTAGCATCGTCAAGGTCTGATGCAAACTGACTAAACTTAGCAACATCACGATACTGTGCAAGTTCTAATTTAATAGACCCACTTACTTTTTTCATTGCTTTTGTTTGTGCTGCTCTACCTACACGGCTAACTGATGTACCTGCATTTACTGCTGGTCTTATAGATTGGTAAAATAATTCTCTTTCTAAGAAAATCTGACCATCTGTAATTGAAATAACATTTGTAGGAATGTAAGCAGAAATATCACTACCTTGTGTTTCAACAACAGGAATAGCAGTTAAAGAACCAGAACCATTTTCTTCGTCTAATTTAGCAGCTCTTTCTAGTAATCTTGAATGAAGATAGAAAATATCACCTGGGTAAGCTTCACGCCCTGGAGGTCTTCTTAAAAGTAATGAAATTTGACGATAAGCAACAGCTTGTTTTGATAAATCATCATAGTATACAACTGCATGCATGCCATTATCTCTAAAGTATTCTGCAATTGCACAACCTGTATAAGGAGCTAAATATTGCATTGCTGCAGTGTCTGATGCTGTTGCAGCAACAACACATGTATATTCCATAGCACCTGATTGCTCAAGCTCTGAAACCATCTGTGCAACAGTAGACCTTTTCTGACCAATTGCCACATAAACACAGAAAACTTTATCTTTATCGCTTTTAGCTTTTGAGTTAAAGTGCTTTTGACTTAGGATAGAATCCATAATAATGCTAGATTTACCTGTTTCACGGTCACCAATTATAAGCTCTCTCTGACCTTTCCCAATAGGAATAAGTGCATCAACAATTTTTACACCAGTATGAAAAGTTTCATGAACTGATTTTCTTTCAATAATACCAGGTGCTTTAACTTCTACATCTAAAACATGGTCTGCTTTTAGCTCTGCTTTGCCATCAATAGGCTTACCAATACCATCTAAAACTCTTGAAAGCACTTGCATGCCCGATTTTACTTTTAAAGTTTGGTTTGTTCTTGTTACAACATCGCCATTTTTAACATCTGAAACACTATCAAGCATAATAATACCAACACTGTCAGAAGCAAGGTTAGAAACAATCCCTAAAGAACCCGAATCAAACTTAACTATTTCACCTAAAAAAGCTTCTGATAAACCATAAGCTTTAACAATACCATCACCTGTATAAACAACGACACCTGACTCAACAACACTGCTTTCTATATCAAGGTCTTTAATTTGCTGTTTAATAAGCTCTGTTGTGCTAATTTCATTAGTAGACATGGTTACATATTCCCCTTCATTGTATTTTCTAAATTATTTAATTTCCATAAAATACTATCATCAAACAAAAAGTCGTTGTATTTCACTACAATGCCACCTATTATAGAAGGCCTTACTTTATGCGTTACATATATTTTATCTTTAACAATACCTGCAATTTGCTCTTTTAGTATCTCTAGTTCTTTTTTCTCTAAAGGTATTGAAGTTATAAGCTCTAACTCTTTGTAGCCTTGTTTTTGTAGTACAAAAACATCCCAACCATCTATTATAGAAACCATTATAGAAAAGCTATGATTACGGTTTAAAACCTTAGCAAATCTATAAGATAAATCAGATATTTTGTCATTTTCTTTTAATGTACAAATAAGGGAATCAAAAGACTTTTTATTAATACAAAGAAGAGTGTTAAAGTCATTACCTGCAATAGTTTGAAACATTTCTGAAAAAACATTTAAATCTTTTTTCAGGTCGTCAAGGTTTGTTTTGTTATCGTCTGCCAACTCATATAAAGCGTCCATATAAGAATTAACAATTTCTTTGGTGTCCATATCAACCATATAAAAACCTTATATTTTCTGATGCTATAAAAATAATAAAAATTATCTCATTTAAAATGCATAATCTTTGTAGATTTTAACCGAAAAAAACTTATATTTCAACAATATTCAATACAATGATTTTAACAAAATACCACTACATAGAGAAACTTATTGGGTCTACATCAAATGTAACCCTTACTTTTTTTATATCTTTAATACTTGAAAACCAACTGTTAATTAAATATCTTGCTTTTGCACCATCTTCTTTGTTAAATTTTACCAAAAATCTTTTGCGATATTTACCTCTTAGTTTATAAATTAAAGGCGATACAGGTCCAAAAATCTCTATATTATTATCATTTGGTTTATGTTTATAAAGATTGTTCACTACATTTTCTAACAAATTTGCATCAGAACTTGATATTATAATAGCAATCAGCTGGGCAAAAGGTGGCATTTGCACTTGTTTTCTTAGCTCTATTTCGTTATCAATAAAGCCTTCTTTATCATGTGCTAAAATATAAGGAAGCGTGCTATTTTCTAGGTTGTTAAGTTGTAGCATTGCTCTTCCTGCTTTTTCTCTTCCTGCTCTTCCTATTACTTGGCTTAAAACCTGAAAAGTTCGCTCTGATGATTTTAAATCTAAAGAATTGCTTGTAAGGTCTGCATCTAAAACTGCTACAAATGTTAAATCTTTAAAATGGTGTCCTTTTGCAAGAATTTGAGTAGCTAATATAATATCTACTTTTTTATCATGCACTAAGGTCATGAATTCTTTAATCTTTGCCCTTGTGTTTAAAGTATCACTAGATGCTATTTTAATTCTTGCATCAGGTAGCTCTTTACTTAAAAGGTCATAAGCATTTTCAATCCCTATTCCAAATCTTTCAAACCCATTTTCTTCTAAACATGATGGGCATTTTTTTACAATATTAGTACTATACCCACAATAATGGCATTTTAATTTTGCTTCTTTTTTATGCTCTACTAAAAATGTAGAACAATTACTGCACTGCAAGGTATAAGAGCAAGCAACACAATGTAAACTAGATGCAAACCCCCTTTTGTTGATAAAAACAAGGCTTTGCTCGTTATTTTCTAGATTTATTGTTAATTCTTGCAAAAGCTCATTTGAAAAATATTTATTGCTATCTTTGGCTCTTTTTTTGTGCAGAACTACGCTAATATTTGGTTTTTCAAGCTCATTAAAGCGAGATTTTAGCTCAATTTTGTCATAATTGCCTTTTTTAACATTTACAAATGTTTCTAAAGATGCAGTAGCAGAAGAAAGCAAAATAGGAATATTATTAGTTTTTGCTTTTAATATTGCCATATCTCTTGCATTATATACAATACCTTCTTCTTGCTTGTATGAAAAATCATGCTCTTCATCTACCACTATTAAGCCAAGGTTTTTAAAAGGCAAAAAAAGTGCTGACCTTGCCCCTATAACAGTGCAATTTTGCCCCGATAAGCAGGCTTGCCAAATGTGTTTTTTGTTTTTTATGGTTTGTTCTGCATTCCATTCGTAGCACTTTGCCCCAAAACGATTGTAAAACCTTTGCACCATTTGCTCTGTTAAAGCAATTTCAGGTATTAATATTAATACTTGTTGCCCTTTGTTTAAAACGTGGTTTGCAAGTTTAAAAAATACTTCGGTTTTACCAGAACCTGTTACACCATCTAAAAGAGTTGTAGAAAAACAATTTTGGTCTGTTTTTTCAATTAAAGCCTTGGTTGCATCTTGTTGCATTTCATTTAAGTTTACTTCTTGATAGTTGTAAGTAATGTCTTTAAATAAATTATCTTGCTTTGCTTCAATTTCTTGCAATAGGTTGATTTTTAGCATTGCATTTACCACAGCAGAGCTTACTTTTGTGTTTTCTAGTATTTCTTTTTTACTTGCTTGCCCTGTAATTTTTAAAAAATCAATTACTTTATTTCTTGCTTTTGTTAACTTGGTATCGCTTTTTATATTTTGTTCTGCAAGAGCTAAGGCACTTTGGCTTTGGTTTGTAAAGTATCTTTCGTCTCTTGATGTAATTAAACTTAAAACATTGCCTAAAGATACCATATTATATTTGCTAAAAATTTCAATAAACCTTTTATCTTGAGGCAAAAGCCCACCTAAAGCATCTACCTTACTTTTTACAAACTTTAGTTTGCTTTCATCGTATGCTGGCTTATTGCAAGACCAAACTAAACCAAGCCTTACCTTGCTACCAAAAGGAACAGTTACAAAATCAAGCTCTTTTATGTTAAGATGCATAGGCACTTTATAATCGTAAACATTATCTAAATTTGTGGGAATAAGAACCTGTACTGTGTTTGTCATTTAATTTTACTTTTAAACTTAAGGGCTTTTTAATAAAGATTAATTATAAACTATTATGAAACAAAAAGAGCTAATTGACAAAATAAGCCAAATAAATTGCCTAAAACTACTGCAAAATACTATTTTAGATTGGCTTAATTTTTTAAAAAATGAAAAAAGACTATCAGAAAATACTTATAAAAATTACCTTATAGACCTTACTCAATTTATCAATTTTATGTCTTTGCATTTAGGATACAAGCTTACAATACAAGACCTAGAAAGTATTGAAACTAAAGACTTTAGGAGTTTTTTATCTTACCTTAATAAAGAAAATATAGGCAAGGTATCTATAAACCGCAAGCTTTCTTGTATTCGTAATTTTTTTAAATACCTAAAAAACCATAAACTAATTGAAGAAAGCAATGTTGACTTAATACAATCTTTAAAAACAACGCAAAAGCTACCCCGCCCTCTTGAGCATGATACTATACTAAACTCTATAAAAGAAGCTAAAAAACTAGGCAAACAAAAATGGGAACAAGAAAGAAACAAGGTGCTTTTTATTGTAATGTATGGTTGTGGGCTACGCATAAGCGAAATGCTTGATATGAAAATAAAAGACCTACCTTTAAAAAATCAAGAGCAGATAATTCTTGTTGAAGGTAAAGGAGGCAAACAAAGAATTGTACCTTTTCCTTATTATATTACAGAGTTTATAAAAGATTATCTAAATCTTTTGCCTGAAAGCCTTGTAAATAAAGAATATGTATTTATAGGTAAACACGGCAATAAGCTTTCACCAAGAACCGTACAAAGTATTGTAGAAAAAGTAAGAATAAACTTATTTTTAGATGAAAGCTTTACCCCTCATGCACTAAGGCATAGCTTTGCAACTAGGCTACTTGAAGAAGGTGGTGATTTAAAAGATATTCAGCAATTACTAGGGCATAGCTCTTTAAAGGCAACGCAAAGGTATGTAAAGCTTGATAACCTAAAACTAAAAGAAAACCAGAATATTTTTCACCCACGAAGCAAAAAGCCTTAGGTTTTATAGTCGTTTAAAGATTTTGCAACACAAAGTACATAAACATTTTTAGCACCATTTTTTACAATTTGCTTAGCAATTTCATTTGCACTTGTGCCTGTTGTTATTACATCATCTATTATTAAAACATTCTTGCCTTTTATATTCTCTTTTAGTTTTTTATTGAAAACAAAAGCATTTTGCAAGTTTGTTAGCCTTTCTTTCCTTGTAAGAAGTGATTGACTTTTAGTGTGTCTTATTTTAAGAACTAAATTATACAAAAACTTTGCATGCAAAAATAAAGCTACATCTTTAGCTAAAAGGCTACTTTGGTTATAGCGACGAAACAAAGCACGATAATAATGCAAAGGCATTGGGCAAACAATATCTACTTTGATATTTTTTAACTCTTGCTTTGCTGTTTTACACAAAAGCTGTGTAAAAAATGGTTGTAATATTGTTTGGTCTTTATGTTTAAAGTTTTTAATAAGTGAAGATGTAATCATATTATATTTTAAACAAGCAAAACTCTGCTTTATTACATAACTATCATTACAATTTGTGCATTTTTCATTATTGCAATTATTAAGGCACTTTTTGCACTTATTTTCATAGTTAAAAAGCTCAAGTTGCTTAATACAGGTATAACACAAAGACCCTGCAACTATATTGTTTTTGTTGCAAAGCACACAACTACTACTAAATATTAGGTTTGATAGTGCTTTTAGTGGT
The DNA here is from genome assembly GCA_964472375.1 of uncultured Rickettsiales bacterium. Taxonomy (GTDB): domain Bacteria; phylum Pseudomonadota; class Alphaproteobacteria; order WRAU01; family CAYYLE01; genus CAYYLE01. Next base: position 24,940 of record CAYYLE010000001.1, on the reverse strand, counting down.
ATTTTCATCACAAATATTTTACTTGTGTAATTTATTTTGTTTATTATCTGATTTTAAAGTAAAATTTAAACAAAAATAACAACTAAATAAAAATTATTAAGGAGAGTGTTTTGCCTTTATTAAATAAGTATGTTAAAAAAATTCATAAAGTTGGCAGATACAGCATACCTATTTACAACGACCTTGCTTTTGAAAAGCTAGAAAAAGCAGGTCAGCTAGCAAAACAAACTCTTTTGCATGTAGAGCCTTTTGTTAAAAAAGGTATAAGCACTTTAGAGCTTAATAATATTTGCCACGATTTTATAATTAAACACAATGCTATCCCTGCCCCTTTAAACTACAATGGCTTTCCTAAGTCCGTTTGTACATCTATCAATCATGTAGTTTGCCATGGTATTCCATCTGAAAAAGATATACTAAAAGAAGGTGATATTATAAATATTGATGTTACTGTAATTTTAGATGGCTTTTATGGAGACACTAGCAAAACATTTAAAATAGGTAAAACAAGTATAAAAGCAAACAACCTTGTAAAAGTAACCTTAGAATGTCTTGATAAATCCATAGCTATTTTACAACCAGGTGTAACAACAGGTGATATTGGTGCAACTATACAAGCCCATGCACATGCAAACTTTTTTTCTGTTGTTGAAAACTTCATAGGTCATGGAATTGGGCAAGACTTTCATCAAGACCCTGAAATTTTTCACTATGGTAAAAAAGGAAGTGGTATTGCATTAGAAGAAGGTATGGTTTTTACCATAGAGCCTATGATTAATGCAGGAAAAAAACAAACATCAGTTTTAAAAGATGGCTGGACAGCAGTAACATCAGACAGGTCTCTTTCTGCACAGTTTGAGCATACTGTTGGTATAACTAAAAATGGTTTTAAAATCTTTACTTAAAAATGAAAGAAGATAAAGCCTTGTTGCATGGACACCGAAACAGAGCAAAAGAAAAATTTTTAGAAAATTTTGAAAATAATATTGAAAGCTCTGAACAAGACTTACTAGAACTTTTGTTATTTTATTCAATCCCTCGTAAAGACACTAAAATGCTTGCTAAACAGCTACTTTCTCATTTTGGGTCTTTGCAAGGTGTTATTAATGCCCCTTACAATCAACTAGAAGAATTTTTAAACCTATCTACCAATACTCTGGCTATATTTAGGCTATTGCAAGCTTGCTCTGTTACTATGGCAAAGAGAAAAATTATTGCTACAAAGCCTGTTTTTGCAATTTGGACACAAGTAATAGACTACTGTCACCAAAAGTTTGCTTATTTAGAAAAAGAAATACTTGCTGTATTTTATTTAAATAAATCTAATGTTCTTGTAAAAGAAGAAATTGTACAAGAAGGCACAATTGATAAGCTATTAATTTACCCTCGTGAAATTATAAAAAAAGCAATAGCAAACCAATCCTGCAATATTGTTTTAGTTCACAACCATCCTTCAGGTAACAGCAATCCATCTAAAGCTGATATTGATATGACAAGAAACATATCTCAAGCTCTTTCATATGTTGAAATTAAGCTAGTAGACCATATTATAATCTCTCGCAATGGTTTTAGCTCTTTAAGAGAATTAAATTTACTATAAAATATATAAAAGGAAATATAAACATGCTTACAAGATATAGCCGTGAAGAAATAAAAGAAATATGGTCTTTAGAAAATAAATACAAAACATGGCTAAAAATAGAACTAATATGCACTAAAGCAATGCAAAAGCAAGGTTTGGTTCCTGAAAAGAACTTACAAGAAATTCTACAAAAAGCCAATTTTAACGCCAAAGAAATAGAAAAAATAGAGCTTGAAACCAAGCATGATTTTGTAGCATTTTTACATAATGTTAAAAGCTATGTAGGAAAAAGCTCTGATTATATCCACAAAGGTTTAACATCGTCTGATGTTATAGATACTGCTTTTTCTTGCTTACTTTCACAATCGTGCGAGCTTATTTTGCAAAGCCTTGATAAAGTTTTGCAATCTTTTAAAGATAAAGCAATTAAATATAAATACCTAAGCACAGTGGGAAGAAGCCACGGCGTACATGCCGAGCTTACAACATTTGGTTTGAAAATGGCAAGATTTTATGCTGAATTTAAAAGACAAAAAACAAGGCTATTAAGGGCAAAAGAAGAAATTGAAGTTTGTGCCATATCTGGCCCTGTGGGGACATTTTCTAGCATTAGCCCAGATATTCAAGACTTTTTAGCAAAAGAACTTGGTTTTAAAAGTGAAGATATATCAACCCAAATTATTCCAAGAGACCGCTATGCAAACCTTTTTGCAACTCTTGCTTTAATTGCATCTTCAATTGAAAATGTAGCTGTTGAGTTAAGGCATTTAGGCAGAACAGAAGTTTTAGAAGTGCAAGAGTATTTTAGTAAAAATCAAACAGGCTCTTCTGCCATGCCTCACAAAAAAAACCCTGTGCTTTCTGAAAATCTAACAGGTATTGCAAGAGTTATAAGGTCTACTGCCTTACCTGCATTGGAAAATGTAGCCCTATGGCACGAAAGAGATATATCTCACTCTTCTGCTGAAAGAATAATAGCCCCACAAGCTACAATTTTAACCGACTTTGCACTACAAAGGCTTGCAAATATTATAGAAAACATGTTTGTTTTTGAAGAAAACATAGAAGCAAATATTAATAAACTAAAAGGTTTAATATTTTCACAAAATATTATGATTAATTTACTTGATAAAGACTTAGATAAAAATATTGTTTATAAGTCGTTGCAAGAATGCTCTTTTAGAGTTTGGAATAAAGAAACTGACTTTAAAACCGCGTTGCTTGAGCATGACTTTATTGGTAAAAACATAACTGAAAACGAAATAGATGAAATTTTTACAAGTAAATCTCACCTTAAGCATATAGACTATATTTATAATAAAGTATTTAACTAAAAAAACATTATATTAGGGCTTTTAATCAAATGAACGATGTTGTAATTGTAGGTGCTGGTTTAGCAGGGTCTGAAGCTGCTTACTTTTTAAGTAAATTAGGTTTTAAAGTAAAGCTATATGAAATGCGACCACATGTGAAAACAAATGCACACAATACAGAAAAGTTTGCTGAACTTGTATGCTCTAATTCTTTTAGAAACTCTAATAAAGAAACAAGTGCAATAGGTCTATTGCATGAAGAGCTAAGAAGGCTTAACTCTCTTATTATTGAATCAGCAGATGCTAACCAAATACCTGCTGGCTCTTGCCTTGCTGTTGATAGGGAAGGGTTTTCAGACTATATTACCAAAAAAATAAAAGCTGAAGATAATATTGAAATAATAAACAAAGAGTTTACAGAAGAAGACTATGATGAAAGTAAAATAACAATTATTACAAGTGGTCCTTTAACTTCTGCTAAGCTTATTGATTTTATACAAAAGGTAAATGACCATAAATCACTAAACTTTTTTGACTCAATTGCCCCTATTGTTTATAAAGAAAGTATTGATTTTAATGTTGCTTGGTGTCAGTCTCGTTATGAAGATGCATCTGAAAATGCTGACTATATAAACTGCCCGATGGACAAAGAACAATACTTAAACTTTGTAGAAGAACTAATAAAAGGTGAAAAAATAAACTTTAAAGATTGGGAAAAAGACACCCCGTACTTTGAAGGTTGTTTGCCTGTTGAGGTTATGGCTGAAAGAGGTGAAAAAACTTTAACATTTGGTCCTTTAAAACCTGTTGGGCTTACAAACCCACACAACCCTGATAAAAAACCATATGCTGTTGTACAACTAAGAAGAGACAACAAGCTTGATACTTTATACAACATGGTTGGCTTTCAAACCAAGCTAAATTACAAAGAGCAAAAAAGAATATTTACTAAAATACCAGGGTTGGAAAATGCCGAGTTCGCAAGGCTTGGCGGATTGCACCTAAATACTTTTATAAACTCTCCGCAGGTTTTAAACAACAATCTTAGCCACAAGGTTTATAATAATCTATTTTTTGGTGGGCAAATATCAGGGTGTGAGGGCTATGTAGAAAGCTCTGCAACTGGTTTGCTTGCAGCTATCTTTGTAGCTTCTAAACTTAAAAATATAGAAAGTGAAAAAGTACTACCGCCTAGCACAAGTGCTCTTGGCTCTTTGCTTTTGCATGTTACTTGCAATGCAAATAAAGATACTTTCCAACCTATGAATATAAACTTTGGTCTTTTTGCAAACCTAAATGACGAAAAACTAAGCAAAAATAAAATGAGTAAAAAAGACAAAAGAGCTTATATTACTAAAAATGCTTTAAATCAAATTGATGATTTTAAACAAACTCTTTTGCAACATATTCTTTAAGCAGAAGATTTTTTAAATACTTTGCTTAAAATAAACATGTGAAGCTTGTCAAACAATGTTGAGTAAGATAAAAAACCAATAAGCATGTAGCCCAAAACTAAATGCAAGCTTGTTGTATAGTGCACATTAAGTAAATAATTGTATGTAGTTATATCAAAGCTTATAAGACCTTTAAAATAACTGCTTAACATTAGCTTTTTTTCTACACTGTTTTGTGTGTTATTAATTAGCATTATACCTAAATAACCTAATGCAGTGTGCAGTATTACAACCATTGCTGTTAGGTTATTAAATATGTTACTAAATACATTTACTTTCTTTCTATGCTTGTAAAAAATATAAACAGTAACAAAAGTAAGTGCAAAAATAGTAACAATAGCTTGTATTATTTTTGATGTACTTTTAATTGAATCTAATGAAAGATTTAAGAAACTAAAGATAAACTTAACAGCAAAATAGCCTAACACATGTATTGCAATTAATGTTATAACACCTGCTATAACAATGTTTGACCCACTTTTAACCTCTGCAAAGCAATAACCATTTTGTTTATAAGTTTTGCAAAGACCGCAAAACCTATAATAAAATCCAAACAAACAGCTTGCAAAACAAACATAAGGTAAAAGTATTAAAAAGAATATGTACAAGCTGTTTATTATCATGGTTTTTTAGCCTTTTATCTCGTGCATTTCTTTAGCTATTTCTTTTGCTCTGTTTACTATCATTTCAACAGTTTTTTGCTCTTTAAAAACAGCTTCTGCACTTTTCTCAAAACAATTTATCCAGCTTATAAAATGTTCTTTACTAAGAGGCTTTTTAACCTTTATACCATTGTTTAGCGTGTGGTTTCCTTCTTTGTCTACCTCTACATTTTTGTTAACATCTAGCCCTTTATGAGTATGGTTAAAGTTTTCTTGTTTATAATCGCCTTCATTTAGCAATTCTGATTTCCAAAATGAGCTTACTCTTTTAATATGTTCTTCTTTATTCTTTATTGATTTTGTAAACATTTCTGAAAGCACTTCATCTTCCATGCCTTTATCAATAAAAATAGCTACCATTTTTTCAATATCTAAAGCTGTTATCTTTTGCATTTTATTAAAACCCAATTTGTTTTTACATTATATTACTCTTAAAAAATGTATCACAGCTTATTTTTCATTGCAACATATTCTTGATTTAAATCAAAAATAATGATAGTTTTTGCAGAATGTAGATAACAAAAAACCCCACTTTAGCAAATGTAAAGCAGGGTTTAACAACTAATATAAATAAAATTAGTAAAAGTAACCGAAAACTAGCCTAGGTATTTTAGTGTTTCATCAGCACCACCAATATATTTACCATCTATAAATACCTGTGGGAATGTAGACTTACCAGAAAGAGCAAAAACACCTACTGTTGTAATATCTTTACCTAAAACAATATCTTCAAAAGGAAGACCTTTTGCATTTAAAGCACCTTTAACTCTTAAACAATGTTGGCAACCTTCTCTTGAAATAATAGCAATAGAAGAAGGAAGTTTAGCACTTGCATTAATATAGTTAAGCATTGTATCAGCATCTGAAACTTCAAATGGGTCGCCTTCTTTTTGTGGCTCAACAAACATTTTCTCTATTTGACCATTGTTTACAAGCATAGAGTAACGCCAGCTTCTTTCATTACCTAACACAGGGTGTTTTGCAAGCATACCTAAACCTTTAGAAAACTCACCATCTGCATCTGGTAATAAAGTAACATTGTTAGCTTCTTGGTCTTTAGCCCAAGATTCCATAACAAAAGCATCATTTACTGAAATACAAACAATCTCATCAATGCCATTTTCTTTAAACACATTTGCAAGTTGGTTAAATCTTGGTAAATGAGTTGAAGAACATGTAGGTGTAAAAGCACCTGGTAAAGAAAACACAACAACTTTTCTGTTGTCAAAAAGTTCTTTGCTTGTTAGTTCTTTAAAATCACCATTTTCTCTAACTTTAAAAGTTACTTGAGGAACCTTTTTTCCTTCTTGATTTTCAAACATTTTTTTAAATCTCCTGTTTATTTTGAAGTATTTAAACTTAAGTTAAAATACGATTGCAATAGTATGCTTTAATTTTTGCTTTGTGTCAATTTTTTTTAACACTTGCTACTTGTGATTTTTTTAAAAAATACATGTTATTATATAAGGAAATATATACAAAAAAATAAAAGCGAGTCTTGAAATGCAAAAAAATATTGTTAATTTAAAAAGCGATAATACAAATGGTGCAACTAAAGAAGTAATTAAGGAAATAAATAAAGTAAGTGAAAGAACATACTATGAAGCCTACGGATACGATAAGGTAAGCAAAGAAACCAAAAATCTTTTGCAAAACTTTTTTGAAAAAGATGATATAGAGGTGTTTTTTGTAGCAAATGGTAGTGCATCTAATGTTTTATTACTTTCTAATTATATTAATGAAACAAACTCTGTAATATGTTCTGACTGTGCTCATATTCTGGATTCTGAAAGCAATGCACTGGGGTTTTTCTGCCATGGGTCATCTTATGAAACTATAAAATCTAAAAATGGAAAAATATGCCCACAAGAGCTAGAGAAAAAAATAAAAACACTAAAAAATAACACAAACCCTGATGGCTCTTTGGTACCTTCTGTAGTTAGCGTTACCCAACTAAATGAACATGGCTGTATATATAGTAAATCAGAAATAGAAAAAATATGCACTCTTGCACATAGTGCCAACCTAAAGGTTCATATAGATGGCGCTAGATTTTTGTACATTTTAGCAAAAACAGATGAAAAACCAAGCAACCTAACTTGGAAACTAGGAGTAGATGCAATATCTTTAGGATTTACAAAACTAGGGGCAATAAATAGTGAAGTTATTGTATTTTTTAACAAAAATGATGTAAAAAGTAGTTTTAAGAGAATGCTTAAAAGGTCAGGTCATATGACTGCAAAAACACAGTTTATATCTTGTCAAGTTAAAGCTATGCTAGAAAATGATACTTATAAAAAATATGCTTTAAATGCCCTAAACAAAGCATCTGCAATTTATGAAGGTATAAAAAATATAGAAAATATAAAGGTTTTGTACGATGTAGATGCAAACCATCTATTTTTAGAAATAAAAAATAGCCTTTTAACTAAATTACAAGAAAATAATGTTTTGTTTTATGAGTGGGAAAAGAAAGAAACTACAACTATAATAAGGCTTGTAACATCTTTTACAACATCTGATGATGATGTAAAAACACTTTTAAATATCATAAATAACAGCTAGTTTTTTGTAAAATAAGTGCTAAAAATCACGCAAAAATACTTAGTTTTTAGCATTTTTTATATCATTATTGTTACATTTTTGCTATAATTTTTTCTTAATAGGTTTATTTGGGCTTTTGTTCAGTTCCTAGATACAAGCTTTTTATGGTTTTATAAAACTTATTTAAACTCTTGTTAATTGTTAAACTCTTTAAAAAGGAGGTTTATATAAATGAGTGTAGACACTAAACAAAATAGTATCTTAGTAAGGCTACTAAGTATTGTAGAAAAAGGTGGTAATAAACTACCCCACCCTGTAATGATATTCGTTTATCTTATTCTTATTGTTATCGCAAGTAGCTTTTTATTTTCAGTACTTGATATAACAATAGCAGACCCAAGACCAGAAGGTGCAAGAGGAAGAACACCTGAAGGATTGATTTATGTTAAAAGCTTACTAACTGGCGAAGGCTTAAGATATATCCTAACTAATGCAGTGTCTAACTTTGTAGAGTTTGCCCCTCTTGGTGTTGTGCTTGTTTCTTTACTAGGTGTTGGCGTTGCCGAAAGGTCAGGACTTATTGAAGCTTCCTTAAAATCTTTAGTAAAAGTTACACCTAAAAAGCTTGTTACTGTTGTTGTTGTTTTTGCTGGTGTATGCTCAAACTTAGCTGGTGAGCTTGGTTATGTTGTTTTCATTCCACTTGGTGCAATTATATTCTTAGGTTTTAAACGCCACCCTATTGCTGGTGTTGCTGCATCTTTTGCTGGTGTATCAGGCGGCTATAGTGCAAACCTTCTTTTAGGAACATTAGACCCACTACTTGCTGGCTTAAGTGAAGAAGCAGCAAAAATAATAGACCCTAGCTATACAGTAGGTGTTGAGGCAAACTATTACTTCTTATTTGTTTCAACTTTTGCAGTTACTTTAATAGGTACACTTGTTACTGAAAAAATAGTTGAACCTATGCTTGGTGAATATAAAAACGAAGGTGAAGGCGGTAAAATACAAGTAGTTGTTGAAAAAACAACAAACCTTCAGAAAAAAGCTTTAGCAAGAACAGGTTTATTCTTATTGTTTTTTATTGCTATGCTTGGTGTTTCAATTTGGCCTGAAAAAGGTGTTTTATTAAACCAAGATACAATGACACTAGCAGGCTCTGCTTTCCTTAAATCTATCGTGCCTTTTGTATTTATTTTCTTTGTAGGTGCTGGTTTAGTTTATGGCTTTACTGCAAAAACATTTAAAAATTCTGATGATGTTATAAATGCAATGACAGAATCGATGAAGTCAATGGGTGCTTACATTGTTCTTGCTTTCTTTATGGCACAATTTATTAACTATTTTAGTTATACTAACTTAGGTATTATCTTAGCTGTATCTTTAGCTAATTTTGTTCAAAGTGTTGGTTTAACAGGTGGTGGAACAGTGGTTGCACTTATATTTGTATCAGCTTTCTTAAACCTATTTATGGGTTCAGCATCTGCAAAATGGTCTTTACTTGCTCCTATCTTCATACCTATGTTTATGTTAATTGGTTATTCTCCAGAGGTTGTTCAGCTAGCATATAGAATTGGTGACAGTGCAACAAACATTATTACTCCTTTAAACAGCTATATAGGCATTATATTAGTTGCTGCACAGAGATATAAAAATGAAACATTTGGTCTTGGTAGTTTAATTTCTGTTATGCTTCCTTACTCAATTTTCTTTATGATTTTCTGGAGCATAATGTTCTATTTATGGGTTTTTGTTTTTGGTATACCTATTGGCCCAGGAGCTCCTACCGAGTTTGTTATGTAGTTTTAAAATATGTAGCAAATGTTGTAAAAAAATACAAAAAAGCCCCTCTTTTTGGGGCTTTTTTATTGCTTAGATTTTCAACATAAAATCTTATCAAAATACTATTTTTTACACTGCATAAAATTTAATGTAAATCTTAAGAGAATGATAGTAAACCCTGATAACTGCTATAAATAGTATAATTTACAAGAGATACAAATCAACACAAGATGAACTTAAATAAGTTTGTTTAAAAAATGGATTTAAAACATTGTAAGTAAGAAAAGTTTTATAAATACTTATACAGCTTTTCTCTAGAAATCTTAAAAGCAATTGGTTTATTGTGTGCAATCTTAAACTGTATAACAGCAAATTAAATGGCAAAAACAAAAAAGAAAACTGTGATTTTGGACTATATAGAGAGTGTTACTTTACTGACATTAGATGGTTCCCTGTAACAAATATATTAAATACAAAAACCCTATTGCCCTGCAAGGCAAGTAAGTGAGGGGAATTTTAACACCCTTAAATATTTGAACTGTTTTACATCATTAAATAAGTTGTATTAAAAAATCACCCTATCTTATTTTATATTATTAAAATGCTATTTTTTTAAGCCTATTGCCAATCCTTTGAAAACAAAGCCCTATAATAATTAATTCTATACAACCAATAAAAAAATAAATAATAAAGCTAACTATTGTTTTGTTTTACAAAACAATATCTTAAACATTGCTACTTTACAACATTTTCATCTGTGAAAAAATATAATACTAAAACTGGTTACTAAACTAGATTTTTAAAATTAAAAATCTTAACTTTCACATACATTTATAGCTAAAAATCAATATAAAGCCTGTAAAAAGCAACCAAAAAAACAATTACAGGCGTTAAATAGTGAACAAGCGATAGTAAAAGACTTTTTTACTACCCTATTATATCAAGGTCTTTATAATCACTTGCAACAATATCGCTAAAGTTAGATTTATCTTCAAAAAATAGTTGGAGGTCTTTAAGATAGGTTTGTAAATCAAGATTAAAGTCATTACTGTTATATCTTTCAATATAAACCCTTAAAGTTACAGCACCTGTTGCAGTACCTGACTTTCTTGCTACAACCCTTGCATTTTTGCCAAACTCAACAATTAAAC
>CAYYLE010000001.1:0-14352 GCA_964472375.1 uncultured Rickettsiales bacterium | reverse complement strand
GTACCTGACTTTCTTGCTACAACCCTTGCATTTTTGCCAAACTCAACAATTAAACCTTGGTTTTTAACCTCTTTTTTGTCAAATTCATCAAAATACGATGCATTGTAGACCTTTGTAATCTCTAAATCTTTATATCTTGTGTTTATGCATTTTGTGCTATTTTCTTCTAAGTTTACAAGTATTTTATCAGCTTGTTCTGTGCTAAGTTTGTTATAGTCATACCTTAGAAAGTAGCTTCTACCAAACTTTGTAAAGTAATCTTCCATCAAGCCTGCTACACTTTTTTTGCTTATTTTTAAAATATCAAGCCAAAATAAAAATACCCAAAGACCATCTTTTTCTCTTATGTGAAAAGAGCTGGCACCAAAGCTTTCTTCACCACATATGGTTATTTTTTTATTGTCTAAAAGGTTTGTAAAGTATTTCCAACCTGTTGGAACAACATAAACAGGAACATTTAAATAACTAGCAACTTTATCTAAAGCAGAGCTAGTTGCAAAAGTTCTTGCAAAACCATAAATTTTATCTTTATAATAATCTTGCTTTTTTGCCCAATAAGCAAGCATTGCAACGCTATCAACAGGTGAAACAAAAACACCTTTACCTAAAACCATTGCACGGTCGCCATCACCATCAAACACACAAGCAAAGTCAAATTTTTTATCTTTTACCATCATATCATAGGCGTGTTTGGCATCTTTTGGGTTAGGGTCAGCAGCATAGCGACCAAAGTCTTCTTTTAGCTCTTTATTTTGTACATTATCCTTACTTATACCAAGTCTTTTACAAAGCTCTTGCATATATATGCAGGTAACAGCATTTAAAGGGTCTAATGCTACATTTAACTTACTTTCTTTTATATAGCTTGCTATTTCTTTAAAGTTAAAAATAGTTTCTAAATAGTCTATATAATCACTTGCAAAATCTTTAACAACAATATCAGTTTGCAAAGCAGTAAAACTTTGTAAATCTGTAATGTTAAAATCTTGCAAAGGCTCTAAAGTTTTAAAAGTTTTAATACTTTTGGTTTCTTTGTAAACGCCTTCCATATCTTCTAAAGTTGCAGGAGCCCCAGAGCTTATGTTTATTTTAATACCAAAATCACCATTTAAACCAGCAGGGTTGTGGCTTGCACTTAAAACTATTGCAAAATCTATATTGTGTTTTTTAAGAAAATAAGAAGCAGCAGGTGTAGCCATGTAACCATTTTTAGGAACATACACACACTTTATAGAGTTTGCTACTAAAATATTTAAGATTTGTTTAATTACAGTATTGTTGTAAAACCTACCATCGCCGCAAACAAGAACCGAAAGCTCTTTAGGTTTTTTAGTTTTTGCAAAATGGTTAACTACTGCTTGTATAAAGTTTTGTGCATAATTTTCTTGCATAAAAACTTTAGTCTTTTGCCTCAAGCCCGATGTACCTGCTTTTTGGTCTAAAAATGGCTTAGTTGCACACTCTTTTATTCTAAAAGACATAAAAACAAACCTCTTTTTATATAGTAATTACTTAGCTTTTATACTGCTTTTTAAAACTTCACTCAAACCTTTTGATATACCTTGTATTGCTAAAATATTATTGATGGTCTTTTTCATAAGCTCTTGTCTTGTTTTATCATAGTAGTTCCATCTTGTTAAAACTTTAGCTAAAGATGCTGCTAAAAAACCATTTACTTTATCTATTTTTATAATACAATCTTTAAAGAACTCATATCCACTACCATCTAAATTATGAAAGTATAAAGGGTTTGCAGAAGCAAAAGAACCGATTAAATACCTTACTCTATTTGGGTTTGTAAGGTCAAAAATCTCTTTATTTTCCATTATAGATTTTAAGTTAGCAATAACATTTTTGTTGCTATAAGCACCTTGTAAAGCCAGATATTTATCTATTACTAAAGGTTGGTCTTTGTATTTCTCTAAAAATAATGCAAAAATCTCTTCTCGAAGTTCTTCATTTTCTAGCATGTTTGCTATTCTTAATGCACCAACTTTTAATGTTAAGTTGTCATTCTTTTTATAAAGCTGTAAAACTTCAGTATCAAAACTATTGCTTTTAGTAGCAATTAAATACTCTAAGAACTTTAATTTAGCAGACCTTTGGCAAGCAACCTGCACATCAGCTGAATCGTTGTTAGGGCTTATAATATGGTATTGGTCGCTTATTAAATCTTGAAAACAAACCCCAAAAACCTTTTTGAAATCAGCTAGTATTTTTACTATTAAATCAACAGGGATTGGCTGATTTTTATTTATATAACAAAGCTCTAAATCTCTATAAGTTGGCATTGAAATATAATAACTAACTAAATCAATATACGAGATAAAGTGATGGTCTAAAAACTTTTGATAAATCTTAAATATTCTGTTAGAGATTGTATATTCTTCACCTTTTTCAGCTGCTTCAATAGCATCTAAAATATGGTTCATAATATATTTTTTTAACACTAAATATTTATTAAAGCTATCATCATCTAGCTCTACTATTTTGTTAATTTCTTCTGGTTTAAGGTCATATTTTATTTCAACAGGTGCTGTAAAACCTCTGTTAATAGAAAGACTTGGCAAAAACTCAATATCCTTAAACTCAAACTCTTGGTACTCTTTTGTTATATAGATAATGGTTTCAGTACCTTGGTTTTTACCATCAATATTTAGTGTTTTTTTGCCAGTATCTGAAAATAACGCAACCTTTAAAGGTATAAGTAGCGGTTGTTTTTCTTCTTGGTCGGCGGTTTTAGGGTTTTCTTGTTTTATTTTTAAGATATATTTATTGCACCTATCATGTTCTGCACTAATATGAAGTATAGGAGTGCCTGATTGACTATACCAAAGCTTAAATTGGCTTAAATCAAGCTCTGTATATTCTTGCATAACAGCTAAAAAATCATCACAAGTTACAGCCATGCCATCAAACCTTGAAAGATAATCTTTTACTGCTTTTACAAAGTTTTCTTTTCCTAAAATAGTTCTTAGCATTCTGCAAACTTCCGCACCTTTATCATAAACTGTTGAGGTGTAAAAGTTGTCTATTTCAATGTATGATTGTGGTCTTATAGGGTGCGACATTGAACTTTTATCTTCCAAAAACTGCACATTTGTCATTCTCTCATATCTTTTAATGGTTACATGAGATTTTTTTCTTACTTTTTCAGAAAATAATTGGTCTCTTAAAACTGTAAGACCTTCTTTTAAAGTCAACTGAAACCAATCACGGCAAGTTACCCTATTGCCTGTATAATTATGAAAATATTCGTGTGCAACTATTGATTCAATAGCATAGTAGTCATCATCTGTTGCTGTATCAATACTTGCAAGCAAACAAGAGCTATTAAAGATATTAAGTCCTTTGTTCTCCATTGCACCAAAGTTGAAAAAATCAGTTGAAACAATGTTAAACACATCAAGGTCATAAGGCAACCCGAATTCTTCTTCATCAAACTGCATTGAAAGTTTTAAAGATTTTAAAGCAAATTCTAGCCTATGTAGGTTTTTTTCTTCCGAGTATATGTTTAACTCAAACTCTTTATCAACTATGCTACTTTTGTAAACATCGCTTATTTTTGCTAAATTAGCAACTACCATTGCAAAAAGGTATGATGGTTTTTTATAAGGGTCTTTATATGTATAAAGCTCTCTACCATTTTCTAAAGATTCTACTGAAGTTAAATTACCGTTTGAAAGCACAGTGTTAAACTTACCTTTTCCAACTTCTATTTGCACTTTCCACACAGAAAGAACATCTGGTCTACATGGGTGAAAAGTTATCTGCCTAAAGCCTTCTGGCTCGCACTGGGTTGTAAACATTTCTTGCTTAAAATAAAGCCCCATTAAGGCCGAATTAGCAGAAGGATTAATAGAAACACTAGTTTGTAGTGTAAAGTCGTCTTTATCTGTTTGTAGAGTTAAAACACCATCTTTTAAAGTATAGTCAGTTTCTGAAAGCTCATTGCCATCTATTTTTATACTAAGTAACTTAAGTAAAGACCCTGCTTTTAATACTAGGCTATCTTTTAAGGTTTTATCTTTTCTTGAAAAGAAATAGTTTGTAGTTATTGTAACTTCATCTTTAGAAATGATATTAAAATACAAATGAATATCTTCTAAATTAAAAGGGTACTCTTTATAGTCTTTTAAAAATACTCTATTTTCGCTTATTTGTGTCATTTTCTATTTTTTAAACCTTAAGTTATCGTGTTTTAGTTATTAAACTAATTAATACTTTTCAAATTATAACAGTTTTATCACTAAAATACACAACAAACCAAAAGCTTTTTAAATAAAAACTTTATTTAAAAAAAATAGTATGTTTAATCAAGATTATGTATTTTTTTGTATTTCAATAAAAGGCTTTCTTCGCTATCTTGCACATCTTCATCTTTTAAAATTGAATCAGCTGGGCAAACCTCCACGCACTGCGATTCATCAAAAGCCCCTACACACTCTGTACAAAGATCTTGATTTATTTCAAATATATCTTCGCCTTCAAAAATAGCACCATTTGGGCATTCTGGTTCACATGCACCACAGTTTGTGCAATCGTCTGTGATTTTTAATACCATTTTTACAAATAACCTTTTTATCTTTTATTTACTTACAAAAATCAATACATTTTCGCAAACAACTTTAAACACTATTTAGCTAAAACACTCGTAGCTAGACGCAACAGGGCTTGCAAAATTACAATCAGCAAACTTTGTTTTACTAACAAACTTATGCTTTTGCTTTGTTCTTAAGCACATATATGTTGCATGGCTTTCTATATACTCTTGTTTCGCTAAAAGACCTGAACAAATAGTAACACCTTCTATTGTTCCCTCTGTAAGTTGTTTTTCTTCAACTTGGCTTTGGTCTTTTATGTAAATTTGAGAGCAAGATTGCAAAAACAGAACAATCAGCAAAGCAAATGATATTTTGGTTTTATGAAACAAATTTAACATTTAAAGCTATTTAAAAAAATTAACAAAAAATACAAAGTTAAGTATAAAGTAAAGCAGTAGCATTAGCAAAATAGTTTTTGTATAATTAGTTAATTGTTAAATAAAACCTTGTTAAAAAGCAAAATGAATACCAAACCTATTATACTAGCCTTAACAGGTGCATCAGGTGCTATTTATGGAGTTGAAATTTTAAAAGCACTACATAATTTAGACCAAAACATACACTTAATAGTTAGTGAAAAAGCCAAACTTACTATAAAGCATGAGCTTGAAATAAACCTTGAAGATATATACAGCCTTGCAACAAAAGTGCATGAAAATAATAACATTAGTGCAAGTATTGCAAGTGGGTCTTTTTTACGCAAAGGTATGATAGTAGCACCTTGCTCTGTTAAAACACTTTCTTCTATTGCAAATAGCTATAATGATAATTTAATAACAAGGTCAGCAGATGTTTGCCTAAAAGAAAGAAAAAAACTAGTATTACTATTTAGAGAAAGTCCCTTTCACTTAGGGCATGTTAAACTAATGAAAAAAGCAACAGAGTTAGGAGCTATAATAGCCCCGCCTTTACCTGCTTTTTACACCAAGCCAAAAACCATTGAAGATATTGTAAAACCATCGGTTGCCAAAGCTCTTGACCTACTTGAGATTGAAAACAATATATCAAACCGTTGGCAAGGTGATATTTAAAAAATCATAAGGGAGTTTACATTATGGAAATTACTTTTACTATACCAAATGAAAAAGATTATAAAAAATGTGCATCTTTGGCTTTTTCTGCATTAAAAGAGTATGCATACTACATAACATTGCAAGAAAGTGAAGAAAAGGTATTACAAAGACTAGAAGTTTTTTTTAACCACAAACTAAAAAACACATTATCTAAAGAGAACTTTATAATCGCAAAAATAGATAATAAAATTGTAGGTTCTTGTACATGTTATAAAGGTAGTCTTTGCTCTTTTTATAACAACAACATACCTAAAATAAACAAAGAGCTTAAAGCAGACAAAGAAAAACTAAAAGAGCAAGAAGCTACAATGCTTTACACAAAAGAAGCAGAAGATACTGAATACTACCTTGATACACTAGCGGTTGATAAAAACTTTCAAGGGCTTGGGCTTTCAAAAAAACTAATAGAAAAAGCCATAGAAAAAGCAAAAAATGATAAGTTTAACAATATTGCAATTGTGGTAAATAATGAAACTTTGTTTAGCTTTTATGAAAAACTAGGGTTTAAGAAAGATAAACAAGTAAACCTTTGTGGCATAGAATACACAAAAATGAAAATAACTTTTTAAGACCATGCTAATAAAATCAATAAAAAAATACAAAGCAATTTTATACGATGCTTTAGAGGGTAGAAAATACACTAATGTGCTATCTAAAAAAATCAACCTATACTTAATTGTTTTAATTATAATAAGCATTCTTATTAGTGCTATTTCAACAGTGCAAGAGCTTCATGTAAACTATCGCTTTGTTTTTTTGATACTTGATTTTTTTATTTTAACCCTATTTATAGCCGAATACTTAACAAGGCTTTATGTTATCAATGTTTCTAGTAAATACAAAGGGGTGATATTAGGGAGGTTAAAATATGCTTTAACTCCCATGGCAATTTTAGACCTTTTGGTAATACTTGTTTCTTTCTTTTCAATGAGTCAATCAGGTATTTTTATTGCCAGAATACTAAGGTTGCTTAAAATAGTAAGGCTTTTTCATGCTTTTAGCAAAACCACTACTTTTACAATACTTAAAAAAGTAATAGACAATGAAAAACATGTGCTTTCTTTAATTGCTATGTTTTGCGTTCTTCTTGTGGTTGGGTCATCTTCTATTGTTTATATGCTTGAGCATAGCGTACAGCCCGAAGTTTTTTCAAGCATTCCTAAAGCAATGTGGTGGAGTGTTATAACCTTTACCACAGTAGGCTATGGCGATATGTACCCTATTACAGCACTAGGTAGAGCTTTAACATCTTTTATTGCTTTTATTGGGCTTGCTTCTTTTTCTATACCTACTACAATTTTAACCGCTGGTTTTATTACAGAAGCTAGAAAGTTAAAAGAAGAAAAAGAGCAAAAATGCCCTCATTGCGGTAAAAATATACCTACTAGAGAACAATAAATGAATAGTAAAAGTAAAACTTGCTTTAGTACAAGAACAAGAGCTCCACTTACAGAGTACTATAATAAAACAGATGCTGAAAGCGGTGCTACATATGTATTTCATAACTATGGTACAAGCTTAACCCCTTATTATTGTAATGTTTGTGGGTTTTGGCATTTGTCTCCCACTGAACGCATAACACCTAGCAAACCATGCCCTTTATGCCAAAATAGCAATGGCGAACATAAAGAGCTTTACAAAAGTAAGCAAGATGCTGAAAACAGAGCAAAAATTTTATATAAAGAACAAAGGGTTAGTTTAAAAGTTTACAAATGCCCTCATTTTAACGGTTGGCATTTAACTAAAAAAGAACGTTACTAATAAAGCTTAATTTTAATTGCCTTGATGTTTGGTTTTGCACACAAAATGCAACTATTTAAGTAGTTTAAATAGCTAAAGAAATTTAGTAAATTACCATTATTTAGTATTTTGTAAAAATTAAAACAGTAAAGCAAATCCGCTTAAAATCGCTTAGCAAGGCAAGTGTTAGTTAAAAAACACTGTGAAAATCATTTCCTACTTTATAAAACATAGCAAGAAACAATAAAAAGGCTAAACTTTAAACGCTTAGCCTTTGTTTTTATCAGAAAGTTAAAACGGAATTTCGTCGTCAAGGTCGTCATACTTGTTAGAAGCACTAGAGCCTGAAGAACTTGAAGAGCCCGAACTTTGTGAAGAAGAACCACCAGGAGCAGATTCCTTAAAAGGGTCGCTTGCATAATCAGAAGGACCTTGGCTTGCGTCTTGCCTTGAAGAAAGCATTACAATTTCGCCTCTAAATTGAGGGATAACAACTTCAGTAACATATCTTTCAATATTGTTGTTATCAGTATATTTTCTAGTCTGCAATGTACCTTCTAGGTATACTTGCTGACCTTTTTTAATATACTTTTCACAAACATCTGCTAGGTTTTGATTAAAAACAGTAACCCTGTGCCATTCAGTTTTAGAAACATACTCATTAGTTTGCTTATCTTTCCATCTTTCTGTTGTGGCTAAAGAAAAACTAGCAAGTTTGTTTCCTGTTTGTGTAAATCTTATTTCAGGGTCTTTACCTAAGTTACCTATTAATGTAACTTTATTTAAACTTCCTGCCATTTTTTAAAACCTTTCTTAGCTTTTAATTAAATTGTTTTTTTCTAACCATGCCTCAAGCCACTTAATAGAAACACTTTGTTTACTAAATTCTGGGTCTTTTAAAAGCATTTCATGTAAAGGAAGAGTGGTTTTCAAGCCTTCAATAATAAACTCCCTTAAAGCAACTTGTGCTTTTTTAATGCAAGATTCTCTATCTTTATCATGCACAATAAGTTTTGCTATCATACTATCATAATAAGGGCTTATAACACCGCCTGTGTATGTGTTTGAATCAACTCTTACACCAAAACCACCTGGTGCGTGATAATAACTAACATTACCAGGGTTAGGAACAAAGTTATTAAAAGGGTCTTCGGCATTGATTCTAAATTCCATAGCATGCCCTTTTAACTTGATATCTTCTTGAGTAACGCTTAGTTTTTCACCATTTGCAACTCTTATCATTTCTTTAATAAGGTCAACACCTGTAACCATTTCTGTAACTGGGTGCTCTACCTGAATTCTAGTATTCATTTCCATAAAGTAGAACTTACCATCTTCAAACAAATACTCAATAGTACCAGCACTATAATAACCAAGCTCTTGCATTGCTTTAGCACTTAAGTTACAAATGTACTCTCTTTGCTCTTGTGTTACTGCAATAGATGGTGCTTCTTCAACTACTTTTTGGTTACGGCGTTGCACAGAGCAATCTCTTTCACCTAAGTGGATAACATTACCGTGTTTATCACCTATTATTTGCACTTCAATATGCATAGGGTTTTTTAAATATTTTTCTATGTATACAGTAGAATCATCAAAGTTTCTTTCTGCTTCTGCTCTTGCAATAGCAAAAGCTTGTGCTAGGTCTTTTTCTGCTTCTACAACCTGCATACCACGACCACCGCCACCTGATGCTGCTTTAATTAAAATAGGGTAACCAAACTCTTTAGCAACTTCAAAAGCTTCTTCAATGGTTTCAACAGCACCATCAGAACCAGGCACAACAGGTAAACCAAGCTTAATAGCAGTTTTTTTAGCGTTTACTTTATCACCCATTAACTCAATATGCTCATGAGAAGGACCAATAAAAGCAAAACCTAAATCATTACACATTTCTGCAAATTCTGCATTTTCAGATAAAAACCCATAACCAGGGTGAATAGCAGAAGAGCCTGTAATTTCAGCTGATGATAAAATGCTTATTTTGTTTAAATAACTTTCAGCAGGAGAGTTATTACCTATACATATAGCCTCATCTGCAAGCTTAACATGCATTGCATCTGCATCGCTTAATGAATGAACAGCAACTGTTTTGATTCCAAGACTTTTACAAGCTCTTAAAATTCTTAGTGCTATTTCACCCCTATTAGCAATCAATACTTTTTCAATCATATGCAAACCACCTTAATGATTCTTTTTTAAATTTTTTAATTAGTCAATAACCACTAAAGGCTCGCCAAACTCAACAGGAGAAGAGTTTTCAACAAGTATTTTACGAACAACACCTTCTTTGTGTGCTTTAACAGGGCTAAATACCTTCATTGCTTCAATTAAAAGTAGTGTATCGCCTTCTGATACTTTAGACCCCACTTTAACATAGTTATCATCTTCTGGGCTTGGTGAAAGATAAACAGTACCAACCATAGGAGACTTAAGAGCATTAGGGTTAGCTGTGTAGTCGTCTTCTGTATCTGCTGATTTTTCAATAGTTGGTTCAGCATGTGTCTTTGCTACTGCAACAGGTGCAACCATAGCTTGGTTAGTATCTTGTGCAACAACACTTGTTACTACATTATTTGCTGCTTTGCTTACTTTAATGTAAGAATTTTCTTGCGAAATTTCAATTTCATTAACACCGTGTTTTTTAATAACCTTAGCAAGCTCTTCTGCAAATTTACCATCAATTTTAAATTGTTTTTTGTCACCCATAACTCTTTAACTCTTTTTAGTTGTTTATATTAATTAAATTATAGCTAATTTTTATTGTACCTAAGGTACTTTCCAGATTAAACACCTTAGCAAAATTATAGTTCTTTTAAAAAACAAAAATCTTATTAAAGTGTAGTTTTTTAATATGTTTTATTAATAATAACCTATTTTGCAAGATTTTCAATAGCATACAATGCACAAACATAGCCTAAAAAACCAAGACCCATTATAACACCATCTGTTGCTTTTGAAACATAAGAATTACCTCTAAAGCTATCTCTTTTACAAATATTACTTATATGAACCTCTATTTTAGGTATTTTTATCGCCAATAAGGCATCTAATATTGCAACTGAAGTATGTGAAAATGCTGCTGCATTTATTATTATACCCGAAAAATTATTTTCTTCAGCTTTTTGTATCAGTTCTACAATTTGGCTCTCGCTATTTGTTTGCTTGCAAGTTAGGTTTATACTTAAAACGGTTGCTGTTTCATTACAAAGGTTTTCTAGGTCTTTTAACGTTTTATTACCATAAATATCTTGCTGTCTTGTACCTAATAGGTTTAGGTTTGGTCCATTAATCAATAATATCTTTTTCATATTTTTTTATCTTAACTAGTCTATTTTATTAAATTTATTAAGTTTTCTTTTGACATAATTTCATCTGTCAATATAATATCTTGTTGCTTTTAAAAAAACAATAGACAATAACAAGGTTTTAGGCAAATGATAACTGAAAAAATTAAAAATTTTATTGAAAACAATAAAGAACTTGAAACACCTTTTTTAGTGTTAGACCTTGAAGTTGTTTCAAATCAGTATGATAAAATTAAAAGTGCTTTTACAGGTTGTGATATCTACTACGCTTTAAAAGCAAACCCAGCTAAACAAATTTTAACACTTTTGAACGCCAAGCAATCAAAATTTGATGCTGCAAGTTTAAATGAAATCAATCTTTGTTTATCTCAAGGTATTTTGCCTGAAAATATATCATGGGGTAGTACTATTAAAAAATCTCACGAGATTGCAAAAGCGTATGAAAAAGGTGTAAGGCTTTTTGCTTTTGATAGTGAAGAAGAGCTAGAAAAACTAGCAAAACATGCTCCTAACTCTAAGGTTTTTTGCCGTATAAATGTTGATAATAGTAAATCACATAGCTCTTTATGGCCACTTTCTAAAAAGTTTGGTTGTTCTAAAGAACTTGCTGTACAACTACTTAAAGATGCTAAAAATAAAGGCTTGCAAGCACATGGGGTTTCTTTTCATGTTGGTTCACAACAAATAGATTATAAAGATTGGGACTTTGCTATTGCACAATCTTCTTATGTTTTTAATACCCTTGCAAAAGAAGAAATAAAACTTGAAATACTAAATATAGGCGGTGGCTACCCTGCATATGGCTACATGCAAGAAAGCAGAAGTAAATTACCTGATATTGAAAGCTATGCAGGTGCTGTAAAAGATGCCATTTGTAAATATATTAAAAACAGCGATGAAGTAAAAGTTATTTTAGAGCCTGGTCGTTTTATAGTTGCTGATGCTGGTGTTATTAAAACAAAAGTTGTATTATTTAGCCACAAAAACATTGAACAAAATGATAAAAAATGGCTTTATCTTGATGTTGGTTTATTTGGTGGCTTGGCTGAAACTATGGGTGAGTCTATAAAATATAAACTACTTACAGATTATGAAAACAGTAGTGAAACAGTTCCTGCATATATTGCAGGCCCTACTTGTGATGGTGCTGATATTATGTACCAAAAAGCTAACTATAACCTGCCTACTTTATTAAAAGAAGATGATGATATTATAATACAATCAGCAGGTGCTTATACTGTTACATATAGCTCTATTGGTTTTAATGGTTTTAACCCATTAAAAGATTATTATGTAGAATAGTTCCTTAACATTTAGAAACTACTTTTCAAACAAAACAAGAGACCTTACTTTTTTAAGTTTTTAGGTCTCTTTTTTATTTAAATAATTTCTAGTTTTTCTAGCTCTTGTTTAATTATTGCTTTGTTTTCTTTGCTTAAAGATGTTAAAGGCAGCCTTACATGTTCGCTACATATCCCTAAAAGACTTAAAACAAACTTAACAGGTGCAGGGCTTGGTTGGCAAAACATTAGCTTGTGTATATTTACAAGATTTGTATGAAGCTCTCTTGCTTTGTTGTAGTTACCTTTCTTGTAGTTTTCATAAACAGCCATACACTGTGAAGGTAATGCATTTGCTGAAACTGAAATACAGCCATTACCCCCTGATGCAAAGTAAGAAAATGCTGTTGCATCTTCACCACTTGTAAGACTAAAGTTTTTATCTATCTCTTTTTGAAATTGAAAAACACGAGAAAAATCATCAACTGCATCTTTTAAAGCTACAATATTTTTAATTTTTGCAAGTTTTGTTACTGTTTCAACATCTAAAGATGAAGCAGTGCGTGAAGGAACATTATAAAGCATAATATTAAGTCTTGTACTTTGTGCAATTGCTTTAAAGTGCTGGAACAAACCTTCTTGATTCGGTCTATTGTAATAAGGTGCAACAAGCAACACAGTATCTGCTAAGCCTAGCTCTTCTACTTCTTTTACAAAATCAATTGTAGAGCTTGTGCAGTTTGACCCTGCCCCAAATATTATATTTTTGCTATCTTTTATAATACCGTGAGCTGTTTTTAAAAGCTCTATTTTTTCTTCTTTTGTTGTTGTTGGGCTTTCTGCTGTTGTACCATTTACTACAAAGCTTTTTATAGAGTTTTTTAAATGAAAAGATATAAGCTTTTCAAATGCTTGATAGTCTATGCTTAAATCTTTTTTAAAAGGTGTTATAAGTGCAGGAATGTAAGAGCTATACATTATTTGTTTTCCTTCCTTTTTGTTTTCTATAGATGTATTTTTATTATTTGGTTTGCAATACAGAATAGATTTTAACACTTAAATAGTTAATGTGTTAAAGAGTGTAAAAAGTTTTTTTTGTAAAATAAAAATGTTATTATAAAACTTGCTATTTTACACATAAAAGTTAATTTACAATAAAGTATAAAAATACAAAATACGGTAGGTAAATGAATAAAATAAAAAATTTATTTTCACACATCAAAAATATTAAAAACCTTAAAAGCAGTATACTTTACAAGCATATTCCACAAGAGTTAGAAGCAGTTAAAAACAAGCCTTATGTATTAATTGCAAGTTTTGGTCATTCTGGTTTTTATACTAAAGCACCTGGTACTTTAGCATCTTTCCTCACTCTTGTTATTGCTATCTTGCTTTATAAACTTCACCCTTTGTTGCTTCTTACTTTTGCTATTGCGTCTTTAGTTGCAGGTTTTTGGGCTGTAAAAAAGATGGTTAGCTTACACAATGTAAAAGATCCATCTTATATAGTTATAGATGAAGTTGTAGGTATTTTAGTTCCTTTATTAATCTCTGGTGACAGCCTAATACTTGGCGTTAGTGCTTTTGTACTTTTTAGATTTTTTGATATTACAAAAGTAAGCTTTATTAAAACAGTTGAAGAAAACCTAGAAGGTGAAAAAGGTATAATGGCAGATGATATTGTAGCTGGTTGCTTTACCTTATTTACTTTGGTTTTTTTATCTATAATTTTATAAACTAAACGAATATAAATAAGTTTTTATATTTTTCTACAAAGCCTGTTTATTAGCAGGCTTTTTTATTGCATTGATTTTTCGCCCTACTTTTCTGCAATATCATTGCAAAATTTTTAAAAAATACACCTTTTTAACATCAAGCAAATACTTAAATTATAGATTATAAAGTTCTTTAAGGTCTATAAGTATTATTTTTAAATAGCTAGTTGTTAACGATAAAAAACATTTAAACCAAAAGCATAAATAATTATAAGAAAAGTTAAAACAAAAACTATTTTTTTAATCCGTAAACAAAAATATTAATTAAAAATAGTTAATAAATGAATTTAGAAACCAAGAAATTAGAATACTAGACAACTTAACCAAGAAAACAATAAAAAAATAATTAAAGCATGTTGTTAACTTGCACAATCTTTATAAACCAATAATCAAATGCAATGCAGAGTTATAGACTACAAAGTAAACATGCCCTACAAAAAAATAAATGGAAGGATTAAAAGCTAAGTAAAATCAACAAGTCTAAAACAAACCTTAAAAAATAATGTGCGATGTTAACACAGCAACTGAAATTGCAAGATTTAAAGACCTTGCTTGCCCTTTCATTGGTATTT